>CAYJII010000006.1:0-68316 GCA_964370225.1 uncultured Oscillospiraceae bacterium
ACATGGTAGGATACAGCTACACCTTGTCGGCGGTGAGTTATGTGCTTTAAGCTAAACCTATTCGATTATAGTGGAACCATTTTCCCATATATAGTAGGCAATACACATACAACAAGCCCCTAGTGACTATTAAATCACTAGGGGCTTTTTCTTAATTTGCTTTAAAAATATAATGAAAATAAAATACTATCATTTATTTCACATATTACTATACTAATTTATTATCCCTCAAAAACTTGATTTCTTTCTCATAATAACTCTCAACAGAGGCTGGAGAAACATGCGGCTCTAAAGTGATAAAACCATCATACCCTTCAGCACGCAATCTATTGAGCAGTCCTGTCATATTTACAGCACCCTCGCCTATAGTAGGATAGAAATAGTCTTTCCCAGTTAAAATTCCGCTCATTGGAGCACCTTTTCCATCAAGCCCTGCATGTACAGCATCATTATAGATACAGCCATTTTTAATATGCACATAACCAATGAATTTTTTTAACGTATCATATGCATATGGAAAACCTTCAACACCTGCATGATAGTAATTAGTTGCATCAAAATTTGTTTTAAAGTTTGGAGAATTCATATAAGTTAGCACTTTTAGCATGTTCTCAGGGGTAAAAGTAGAATCGTGAGCCTCGTTCTCGAGCACCATTATAATTCCAAGTTTCTCCGCCTCTAACAAAGCAGGACGCATATATTTTTCTAGTCTATCAAAGTCAATCTCGTTCATCGAAATGTGGAAACAGTAATGATTTACACGTTTAGCTCCAATGGCAGCAGCAAATTTCACCGCAGCAACAAGCTCATCTGCATATGTATCATTATCGAAATATTGTTGTGAAAACGCACCTCCGAAAGTTACACACGCAGGCGTGATATTATATTTGTTAAGTAGCGTTAAAACAAAATCACTATCCTTGCCTATGTAGCCATCCTCATTACCAATTTCACCTACACAAAACGGCACATTTTGTCCCCAAAGCTCAATATTGTCGACGTTGAACTTTCTTAATATTTGCATAATTTCCTCAAGTGTATTAACAGATGCAAGTGCTTGCCCTGATATTCCAAGTTCCATAAATATCATTCCTTTACTATAATTTAATGCTATGATTTGATAATTGAAGGGTCTTTTACAGTTGGGTAAACAATAATTTTAATGCACTCGTCGAGATGATTATGGCATAAATCCAGTGCATGCTCTAGGTCATCAAAGGTAACTTTGTGCGTAATTAACTTACCTAGCGGAACTTTACCTTCACTCACCATTTGTATTGCATATTTAAAGTCATCCATTTCCCCAGAACGCTCTAAATTATGGCGATACTTAATGTTTTTTCTGTTTAAGTGAAATGGATTCATTTTGTGGTTATGTTTGTCAAGTTGCACCTCAACATTAACACTAGTCATTCTACCGTTCGTGCGAAGAAGCTCAATTGGCATATAAAATGCATCTAACTCTTCTGAGCGATCAAGCGCCATACACATTACAGCTAAATCCATTTCCCCAACTTCACTTTTAACTTTTTCTATGATTTCGTCAGCAGTCAAATCACTGTGGTTATACACAGCTTTTGCTCCAAGCTCCAATGCTTTATCCAGTCTGTTTTGGAAGAAATCAACTACATAAACGTCACCGCCATGTGCAACCGCACAAGCTATAGCAGTAAGCCCTATCGGTCCTGCACCGATAACTATAATCTTCTCGCCGGGTTTAACTTCTGCCGGCGCAATAGTGCCTTTGTATGCGCCATCAAACATTTCGCATAGCGCCGCTTCTTCGTTGCTGATATTTTCTGGAACTATGGCAAAATATCCAGGGTCAGCATCTACCAAAACATACTCAGCAAAAGCACCATTTGGAGTATATAACACTATCCTATCTCCTAGTTTTGTGCTAGTAACTTCGGCACCACACTCAACAACTTCGCCACAAATTTCATGCCCTAATATTTGTGGGTAATGATCATGATATCCATCGAATATCCCCTCTACAATATGGTTATCTGTTGCATTACAAATGGAGGTAGCAAGCGCTTTAATCAGCACCTGTTTTGGTCCTGGAACTGGTTTTGGAATATCTTTTATAACGAGTTTATGAGGTCTTTCTACAACTGCTGCTAACATAATAATATCTCCTTTATATTTATTTTATTCGTGTATGAATACTACTTTAATTTGCTCTTCTGGTTTTTCAAGCATTTTTTGGAAGCAATCGCCAATATCCGCAAAAGTATTAACATGTGTAATAAGTGGTTTCACTTTAATATCGCCATTTTTCACATAATCAAGTACCACTTTCCCCTCTTTGCGAATAATGTTGTGGTCATTTTCTGGTGGCATCATTTTTAAGTTTCGTGATTGGAATACAAAAGGTGAAAATTGTCTGCCATGTTCTGGGTGACCATAAGAAATTATTGTACCGTATGGAACTGTTGCGCGTAATAATAGGGTGAAAGTCGGATCTCCCACTAATAAATCATCCCCATACATGTCAACACTAACATCCGTCTTATCCATTTTTTCAATAATCTCCTTATCAAGTTGTGCTGGGTCATACGCTTCTGTCGCGCCAAGTGATAACGCTAGTTCACGACGAGATGAGTATAAGTCCCAAGCTACAATTTTCTTAAATCCTAATAGTTTTGCGTATTGCACCAAAGTTAAACCGCTAGGACCCATTCCACATATTGTGATACTATCTTTTTTTATGTCACCAGGTAAATTCATCAGCGCACGACAAGCAGCAATTACTAGTTCTAACACGGGACTTTCTTCCAATGTGACATTTTCAGGCACCTTAAACACAGAAATATTGTCACAAGGGATAACCTGATACTCTGCAAATGCACCAACAGCACACCAGCAAAAAATATTATCGCCAATCTCAAAATCTGTGACATTTGCGCCTTTTTCAATAATCACACCACTAGCTTCGTGCCCAAAAATAAATGGTGGTGTATAAGCTTCATGTCCGTTGTACATACCGGGGTCTGAGCCGTTACACAGGCAAGAAACTTTAACTTTAATTAGCACGTCGTTTTCAGTGATTTTGGGAGTATCCACAGTCACTAGGCTAAGATTTTTTTCTTCTAAAATCACCCAAGCTTTCATTTTGTCCATCTAATTCTCCATTCCGCCGTTAATATGGCAAATAATCTATTTATAGCACTGTTATCGTACTATTAACCATAATAATAGTACCATCTAAACTTATAATCAACAATCTACAAAACGCTTGACTTTTTATACAATTGTGTTATAATGATGCTAAAAATATCAATATAATTAGCTATATTGACTTGTAGATTTGGAGGCAAGAATGTACTATATTGACTGCGCAGAGATTAAGACTCATCACGAGATAGGGCATGTAGTAAAACGAATACATAATGAAAACGATAATTTATGGGTAATAATGTGTTTTTCTAGCGAATGCATTGTGCAAACAGCGGACAAATTTGAGCTTGCACAACCCGGAGATGTATTTATTAAGTCACCTGATTTTATCGAACATCACTATGCACCACCGCTGAGCCAGGAGGGATTCGTCAACGACTGGCTACATATTAAGTCGACAGCTATTTATGAGAAAGTACAAAAGTATAATATACCGATTAACCGCATTATCAAAACTAATCGTTGCGAGTTCATCAGGCCACATATTCATAGAATTATCGTAGAAAAAGAAAATTTACGACCATTTTACAAGGACGTTATTGATAATATCGTAGATGATATGCTTATAAGAATTGCACGTGTATATGCGGAGCAAAGTGGGAACTATTCACATCCAGTAAGCAATGAGCTATTACAGTTGCGACGAGAGATTAGAGGTGATCTGCAAAAAAACTGGACAGTTGGAGAGATGGCTGCTAAGATGGGTTTGAGCAATAGCAGATTTTCTGTAATATATAAAGACCGCTTTAAAATTAGTCCAAATGAGGACTTGATTTTAATGCGAATAGATAAAGCCAAAAATCTATTATTATCAACTAGTTTAAAACTTAATAGCATTGCAACACAATGTGGTTTCGCAAACGAATTTTATTTCTCGCGAATATTCAAAGAAAAAGAAAAAATCACCCCCGGTGAGTATAGGCGAACATGATATAGAAAGCAGAATTTCTACTATAGTAGAAATTCTGCTTTTTTAGCGTATAACATTCACATTATTTGTATATTCACCATAAATTGTCGCATTATCCCCAATATGTGATATGTAAAATAGTGCTATTTAATAGTTTTCATCACAAATATTACACAAATAATGCAATAATGTAATAAAAAAACTGATTTGTGAATTGATATGCAGACTTAGCTTTGATATTATATTAGTATGATTTTCGACGATATAACAATAAAATTTTGTGAGGTTTTGCCAATGAACAGTGATGTGGGAGTAAAGAAAAACATAACTTTAAATGCTTTGAATGAAAGTGGTGGTAATATCATTAATCAGAACGCTAACAAAAAGTCAAAAAAGAAGTACATCATTAAACGCTTTAAGGAAAGTAAGCAGTTATACATACTATTAATATTACCGGTCATTTATTTGTTTATTTTCCACTATATACCGATGTATGGCGCAACACTAGCTTTTAAAGAATTTGACCCAGCGCTTGGAATTTTGGGAAGCCCCTGGACTGGATTTGATTATTTCATCAGGTTTTTCAAAACCCCATCAAGCTGGTCGATAATCAGAAATACATTTTCTCTTAGCATACTAAATCTTATCATCAGTTTACCATTTCCAATTATGCTAGCAATCGCATTAAACGAAAGCACAGGCAAACGTTTTACAAAAACAGTGCAAATGGTAACTTATGCACCATATTTTATCTCAACAGTAATTATGGTTGCCTTATTAATGCAGTGGTCATCTATCAATGGTGGCTTATTCAATAATATTATTGGTTTATTTGGATTTGAGCCTGTTAACTTATTTGGTAAAGCCGAGTACTTTATGCCTACATATATTTTATCTAATATATGGCAGTTTACAGGGTTTAACTCAATCATTTATCTGGCTGCATTGTCATCAGTAGATGTCGGATTATATGAAGCAGCAAAAGTTGATGGCGCAAACAAAATGCAAAAAATTTGGCATATCGATTTGCCATCATTACTTCCTACTTTCATAATCTTGTTGATTTTAGGTTGTGGGCAAATAATGAATGTTGGATTTGATAAGGTGTACTTAATGCAAAACGATTTAAACACGCAAGTATCTGAGATTATCTCCACTTACACGTACAAAATTGGTTTGCTGGAGCTAAACTTCTCATATTCAACAGCAATCGGTTTATTTAACTCATTTGTAAATATTATATTATTATCACTTGTAAACCTAGTTGCAAGGCGTGTTAGCGAAAGTAGCTTATGGTAAGGAGATTGAGAAATGAAGATTAAGCAAACAAGAGTGGATTTTATATTTAGTATATTAGTAACATTATTCTTATCTATATGTTTATTGCTAGTAGCATACCCGTTAATTTTTGTAGTAAGCGCCTCTGTGAGTGACTCTTTTGCGGTAACAAGAGGTGATGTATGGCTTTTACCAGTGGGGTTTGACTTAAAGGCGTACCAAACCATTTTCACCACTCCACTTATAGTGCGTGGATACTTAAACTCATTTATGTACACAATTTTGGGAACATGTTTTAACCTGATACTAACAGTTCTCGCAGCATATTCACTATCACGCAAAAAGCTGTTTGGAAGAGGGATTGTCACATGGTACTTCCTAATCACAATGTTTTTTAATGGCGGGTTAATCCCCACATATCTGTTAATGGACAATATCAAGCTCATAAACACATTGTGGGCAGTAGTATTATCTGGTGGTATCTCAATTTACAACATGATAATCATGAGGACTTATTTCTCAACAGCAATCCCTGAAGAGCTGTATGAAGCAGCGCACCTAGATGGTTGTGGAGATATTAGAGCATTATATAAAATAGTATTACCGTTGTCAAAATCAATTATAGCTGTTATCATGCTTTACTACGCGGTAGGACATTGGAATGGTTTTTTCAATGCTATGATATACACATCTGACCCCAATCTATCACCACTGCAACTTGTGCTTCGTGAGCTTTTAATATTAAATAATCTGGAAAGGCAAATCTCACAATCTGCTGCAAGTTTAGCTGCAAGGATTGGTGTGTACGAATTACTTCGATACGCAGTAATAGTTGTGGCAAGTGTTCCAATGTTGATTTTATACCCATTTGTACAAAAACACTTTGTTAAAGGCGTTATGATTGGTTCAGTCAAAGGATAATTTTAGTATTAAAATGTTCGCATAGTTAATTCATCTAAAAAAGTACATGTAGATGCATCCATGTGCCTTTATATTATGGAAATAAAATAATGCTAATTATGCACAACATTATAAAACAATATAATTATTAGGAGGTAAATATGAAAAAGAATTTATTTGTAACAATATCGCTATTATTAGCTTTAGCCATGCCACTGTCAGCATGTACCACACCGACAACAGGAGGTAATGACGACGCTGGTACAGCAGATGATACTAACACACCAGTTACCGCTGGAGAAAACTGGGTGAGCGATACTGAAGTATCATTAAAAGTATGGTCAGTGCGTGAAACTACTATCGAAGACATCGCAACAAATAGCTATATCGAATGGCTACAAAATGAAACTAATGTAAAACTAGATTTTGAACAAGTTTCATTTGATGGTTCACTGCAAAAATTCAACTTATCACTAGCAAGCTCAACACAGCCTGACATTTATTTTGCAGCACAAATTCAGGACATGAACTCTACTCTAAAAAATTCGATATTAATGCAATATGGTGATAGCGTGTTTATTCCATTAAATGATTTAATCGAAGAGCACGGCACAAACACCAAAGAATTATTCAATGATGTAGCTTGGGTTGAAGACGGTATAACTATGCCTGATGGAAACATCTATGCATTACCATCATATTCAGAAATATATCACGTTAAATATTCTCAAAAAGTATGGATTGATCAAACTTGGCTTGATAATCTAGACCTTGAAATGCCAACTACTACTGATGAGTATTACGATGTTCTAAAAGCATTCAAAGAAGAAGATGCTAACGGGAATGGTGATCCTAGCGACGAAATTCCTCTAGCTGGTTCAACAGATGCCTGGCATGGCGACCCATCTGACTTCCTTATGAACGCATTCATTTACGACGATGGTGATAAACTGTTGATGGTAAATGACGATAATGTAGAAAGCATCATTAACCAAGAAGCGTATAAAGATGGCTTAACTTTTATCAACAAATTATACGACGAGGGGCTACTATATTCAGAATCATATGCACAAGATAGCTCACAATTAAAATCATTAACAGCACAATCACCAAATATAGTTGGCGGTTTTGCAGCAGGTGCACCTATGGGTGTTGTCGATGCTCAAGCTGAACTATACCAAACTGCAGTAGTAGTTCCTCCTCTAGAAGGTCCAGATGGACATCAAACTGCTGGTTTTTATGAATACGGCAACCTACGTGACGGCGCATACATGATAACTTCATCATGCGAAAACCCAGAAGCGGCGTTTAAATTAGGCGACTTTATGTTATCAGAAATTTCATCTGTGACATTAAGACAAGGCGTACAAGGCACTGACTGGAGATATGCTGAAGAAGGTGAAACTACTTTTGATGATAAACCTGCTGAATTTGCTCGTTTAACTCCATTAGTAACAGACGGCTACCAAAATAGCCACTGGGGTAACTCTGGCGTATTTAGAGAAACTAACGATCAATTTATCGGAGCTTGGGCAGTTGATGACAGTTTTGATATCCGCTCACTAGCCGGTATCGAGCAACTACTTATCGAACAAACTTGGCCATATGATGGATATGAACCAGAGCAAACACTTCCACCAGTTGTATTTACTGATGATATTGCTCCAAGAGTGTCTGAACTTGAAGTTGAGATTAGGAGATTTGCAGAAGAACAACGCACTCTATTTATTACAGGACAAAGAGATTTGTCTGAATGGGATGATTACTTAAAAGAGCTTGATAATCTAGGCTTAGAAGAAATGGTTCGCTTATATAATGAAGCATATCAAAATCAATACGTAAAATAAGAATAACCACCATTCAACAAAAAAACTATCGATTTCATAAAATCGATAGTTTTTTGTTGATAAATATAAATTAATAGACTTTTTATTAATTTATATTTATCAAATCTTCATATGTTATTTCGCTTGTATAGTACGGACTTTGAGGTTTTACTAATATATTTATATCATCCAATTCTTCGATTATGAAATGGCCTTGGAACCCCCCTATGCCTACATAAGCACTATTCGAAATAGGCCCTTCATATTTTTGTAAGAACAAGATAACTTCATCGTTTTCTTTTAATACGTTTACACCATCAAAAGTGGCTTCGTATTTTTGCCCATCATATTTTTCTATATTTTCTGCCACAACATGAGGGTCGTCAAATTCTTTTACATTATTAGAATTATCAAAACTATACTCACCAATTCCACCAGTTTGCATAACAGTAATAATGTCTGTAAGAATTTCGCCTTTTATCACATTCTTAACTTCTACTTTTGATAATGTGAATATCATATCACCATACTCGACGTACTCATTTTCAATCACTGTGCCCCTTACTGCTACTTCTGTGTCATTATTGAGCGAGTCTAAGTCTCTGTAATAATTAACCATTGTCACTATTGCGTCCACCGCACCTACATCCTTATTTTTTTCTACTTCCTCTCGTTTTTGAATTGGCTGTACAGATACATTCTCATTAATTATAGCGCTTGATACTACATCCCCGTTGTTTGAAACTGCCTGTAGCGTACACGATACAATAAACAAGAACAAAAGCAAAGGTGAAAAAGATAACATTAACTTTTTCATAAGAATCATCCCCTTACGGATACATTCATTACACAATATTTCTAATGCTATGTTTCATCGCACCACCATGTCGTCATTCCACAATATAGCCGCCATCGCAACTGTCTCTGCAATAAATAGCAAGCAAATTACAACTTCACAAAGCCGTATAATTTGTTGCGTCCAATCTTTTGTCAGAGCTTCTCCGAAATAATAGTGTTGCTCTAATAATATAATAATGACAGCAAATATTAATTGAATTGCAAAAATAATCAATAATGCAATAAGTGGTTTTTTCTTCCTCTTGATAAATTTCATGCTATAGCACTCCCTTCATCTCAAATGATAATCACTATCTAATGTCCCCTCTGTAATTATATTCTACCACGTTTTCAAAATATTGTATATGTTAAAGTTAGACAAAAACAACTTCCTCAAATCATATTAATAGCACTCTTATTCCTCACAGTGAAAATAAATGATGGCTCTATCTTGTTTGCAATTTTGTTTATACTCCCCTTCACCATCTCTTTTATATAGTTTTATTACCGGGACTACCTATCTTCTTCTTTTACAAATTTATAGCAGTCGCACGAATGGTCGTTCATAATACCGACTGCCTCTAAATAAGAAAAGCAAGTGACAGTACCCATGAATTTAAACCCTCGTTTTTTCAAGTCTTTTGAAACCTTGTCGGATAGCTCATTTTTTGTAGTCACTCCGTCAAAAGGGTAATACATCACTTTATTGTCTGTAAAACCCCACAAATAATTTGCAAAACTGCCGAATTCTTTAACAACATTTAGATATGCTTTTGCATTTTGTATGGTCGCTAAAATTTTCGCTTTATTCCTTACTATATCTTGATTTAAAAGTAATTCTGCAATTTTTTCTTCCCCATAATTTGCTATTTTATCCGCATCAAAATTATCAAACGCTTTTCTAAAAGCTTCTCTCTTTTTAAGTATTAATAACCAGGATAAACCACAGTGAAAACTTTCTAAAATAAACATCTCAAATAAATGTGCGTCGTCTCGAGATGCCACGCCCCACTCATTGTCATGATAGTCCATATAAATTTGCGAGTTTTCTAAATTTGGCCAACTACATCTTTTCATTTTTCTCATCCTTAAAATTTATTTGTTATAGGCAATATTATCGTAAATGTGCTTCCTTCGCCTGCATTGCTAAACACGTTTATTTCCCCTTTGTGCACATCAATTATTCTTTTTACAATTGCAAGCCCCAACCCATTTCCCTCGGAGGCTCTTGAATTTTCCGCTTGATAAAATCTATCGAAAACACGTTTTGTTTCTTCTTCACTCATTCCACAGCCATAATCTTTAAATATAATCTTTATGCTATCTTCACTACTAATTAACTTAATTTCAATCGTATCGTCTTTATCAGAAAACTTTATAGCATTGCCAAATAAATTTTGCCAAATGTGGCTCAACAGCTCTTTGTGCCCAAAAAAGAAGCAATCTTCGAGTTCTAAATCTAGCGTGACATTTTTTTCATTCCACTCTTTTTCAAATAATAGCACTATCTCTCGTATTTGTTCATCTAAACAAAACTCAACTTTGTCTATTTCCTTTTTACCATTATCAAGCGAGGATAAAAGCAAAATATTGCTAGTCATTTTTGATAATCGCTTTGAGTTTAGTGCAATGTTTTTTGCGTAATTTTTTATTTTTTCTTCACTCAAATTATCTTTTTGTAGCAATGTTGCATATCCCTCAATCGCAGCAAGTGGTGTCTTAAACTCATGTGATACATTTGAAATAAAATCGTTTTTCATAATCTCAGATGCTGCTAAATCTTTTGCCATTAAATTAAAGTTTTGTGCCATATCATTAAGCTCGTACAATCTACTTTTCTCCTCTAATCTGATATTGTAGTTACCGTTTGCAATTTCTTTTGTAGCACTATCGATGTCCGCTATTAAATCAAGCGTTTTCTTTGAGGTTAACCTTATTATTACAGTTCCTATCGTTATCCCTACTAAACTGATGAAAAACAGTCTGAATAGTGGTGTCATTTTATCGAAAATAACAGGATTTGGGATGATGTCCCTAAAAATTACAGAAGCAGGAATTACTATAATTTGCACAGCTAAGATTACAATTGTAAATCCTGTTGCAATTTTAAATCTTTTAGTCTTTTTCATTCTCTACCACCTTAAATCCAAGCCCCTTCACTGTGACTATATTAAAGTCTTTGTTGTCTTTAAACTTTTGTCGCAGCTTACTTATATGCACATCAAGTGTATGGAATTCAGACTCAGTATCTGCACCCCAAATTGTGTCCATTAGCTTCCTTCTAGTAAATACTTTATTAGGTGTAGATACTAATAAATAAAGCAAATTGAACTCCTTTTGGGTGAGCTGTGACTCTTCTTTTCCATCGTTTACGGTATATGCTTCTTTATTGAAGCTAGTACTGCCAATTTTTATTATATCTTCTTTTATTATCATGCTTCTGCGCAACAAAGCATCCACTCGCCAAATCATTTCGTTAACATCAACTGGTTTTACCATGTAATCATCAGTTCCCATGCGAAAACCTTTTTGTTTATCCGCTAAGCTATCCTTTGCTGTTATGAGTAACACCGGCATACTATACCCTATTTCACGCAGATTTTCTACCAACTCAAACCCATTCATACGTGGCATCATCACATCTGAAATGACAAGGTCAATTTGAGTTTCGTCCAATACATCAAATGCTTCAATACCATCTTTTGCAGTATATACATTATATCCTCTATCCAAAACAACTGATTTAAACAGCTCTCTTAGTTGCTCATCGTCTTCGACTATCATTATATTTACCATAACTATTCTCCTTTTCCTTTTGTTTGATTATATCACTACTTAATAATAAATTCAATAAAACTTACTTAGTTTAAATAACTTGAAGTTTAGTTGAAGTTGTTTTGATGTTAATTTGAAAAGTATATGTTAAAATTCATACATACTAAAAAATAACTTGGAGGAAAAAATGTTACAGGTAAAAAATATTCACAAAAAATATACGGTGGGTGAACTCACACAAACTGCACTAAATAATGTAAGCTTGGATCTTAGAGATAATGAATTCGTATCAATCTTAGGGCCAAGTGGATCTGGTAAAACTACCCTACTTAATATCATCGGTGGTTTAGACCAATATGATGATGGTGACCTAATCATCAACGGAGTGTCCACCAAAAACTATAAAAACAGAGATTGGGATACATACCGTAACCACACAATCGGTTTCGTGTTCCAAAGCTATAATTTAATCGCTCACCAGTCCGTGCTATCCAATGTTGAGCTTGCTCTTACAATTGGTGGTATCTCTAAAAAAGAGCGTAAAAAACGCGCTAAGATTGCACTCGAAGAAGTGGGACTTGCAGAGCATATCCACAAAAAGCCAAACCAGCTATCTGGTGGCCAAATGCAAAGGGTTGCAATCGCAAGGGCATTAGTTAATAACCCTGACATCCTACTCGCAGACGAACCCACGGGAGCTCTTGACACTGAAACAAGCATTCAAATTATGGAGCTACTAAAGAAGATTGCAAAAGATAAGCTAGTAGTTATGGTTACGCATAACCCAGAGCTTGCAGAGGAATATTCCACTAGAATTATCAAGCTAAAGGACGGCAAAATTGTCGGTGATACTAATGAATTTGTAGCGGATAAAATCATAGCAGAAACTGGTGCAAGAAATAATATTAAAAAAGCGAAAATGAACTTTATGACCTCGCTATCATTAAGCCTTAGCAACCTAAGCACTAAAAAAAGACGTACTTTCTTAACTGCATTTGCAGGCTCTATCGGTATCGTTGGTATAGCGCTTATACTATCGCTATCAAACGGGGTTAGCACATATATCGATGATTTGCAAAAAGATACAATGGCATCGTATCCGCTCACAATTTCCGACGAAACCATGACAGTTCAAATGGGACCACCTACTCCTACCACTTCCTCATCAGAAGAAGCTGAAGAGGTCGCTCCTACTGATGAAATACACTCCGATTTTAGCCAGCTTGAAAATGCAAATAATATCTCTGTCACCAATAATCTAACTGATTTTAAACAATATATTGATGACCCTTCAAGCGAGATTAACACATACTTAGGTGAAGATGGAGTTCATTATTCCTATGATACTTCTTTTTCAGTCTATGCATATGACAATAATGACAAACTTATAAACACGGACAGTGACCCTGCTGAGTTGCTTGATACCTCAAGCAATATGATGGGCATGAGTGGCTCGATGGACATTTTAACTATGATGGGTGGAAGCTCCTCAACAAATGGCGCATCAAATTTTTCAGAAATGTACCCTGGTAATAATGGCGAGCTAATTAATGACACAATTTTAAATAGCTACGATGTTGTGCATGGTTCTTGGCCTGAAAATTATGATGAGGTTGTCCTCGTTATGGATGAAAACAATAGCATTTCTGTAGAAACTTTATATCAATTAGGCTTTGTTACTGCTAGCGAGTATGAGGAATATGCAGAGCAAATCGAAAATGACGAAACTCCACCAGAACTAACTTGGAGCTATGATGACATGATAGGTCAAAGTTTCCACCTGCTCACAAATAGCGACAAATATCTAGAGAACGAAAACGGCACTTTCAGCGTTGTGGATGAAGAAGAATTAGCACAAAATGACGAAGTAATGGATAGAGCTTTAGAATTAAAAGTTGTCGGTATCGTTACGCAAAATGCAGAGTCTGCAGACATCACTTTGTCAACAAGTGTAGCATACCTCACTCTACTTACTGATTATATCATCACAAATAGCAATGATAGCGCATTAGTGCTAGCACAGGATGAAACTCCTGAGATAAATGTTTTAACAGGCGTTGAATTTGAAGCTTTAAGCGAAGATGATCAAATTAGCCAAACAAAAGATTATTTATCTGCACTGACTGTTTCAGAAAAAGCTGAAATGTACTCACTTATCATGTATATTTCTGCTAATAGTAGCAGTGAAGAAGACGCTGCAGAAGGCGAAGAAACAGCAAGCACAACCGCACAACCACCTATGCAAATGACTGGCTCATCACAGGCGACTGATGACGAAACTACCGCTATGATGCTTGATAACTGGTTGGCAGAAACTCCTGATAACGATATTCTTTTAACTTTATACGATGAATTCATCGGTGGAGTGTCATATGAAGAAAATATCAAAAACTTCGGCAAAATCAGCTACGATACACCTAGCTCAATTAATATTTACACAGATAGCTTTGAAGATAAAGAAGGCGTGACTATAAGCATTGCAAACTATAACGAAACCGCTTCTGAAGAAAATCAAATCGTCTATGTAGACTATGTGGAAGCTTTAACCACTTCCATGACTACAATGATTGATACTATATCCTATGTACTAATAGCATTTGTTGCTGTATCGCTAGTAGTTTCATGCATAATGGTTGGTATCATCACTCATATCTCTGTTATCGAGAGAACTAAAGAAATTGGTGTTTTACGTGCTCTTGGTGCATCAAAACAAAATATCTCACAAGTATTTAATGCGGAAACATTCATTATCGGATTATGCTCAGGTATCATCGGTATAGCATCTACTTTATTAATCAATATCCCGATTAATTTAATAATACAATCGCTATTAAACGACAGTTCTGTAAACGCATCACTTCCGTTAACTTCTTCTATTGTTCTGCTTGTGATAAGCGTAGTAATCACTATTATCGGTGGCTTGCTACCAGCTAAAAAAGCTGCAAACAAAGACCCTGTTTTAGCACTTAGAAGTGAATAACTACCACTCCCCCCACTTGGCTTTAATTAAAGCCAAGTGGGGGTTTTATTGCGTTACTATACGCTTAAAAGCTGAACTTCAAACGGCAAAATTTTATGACTAATTTTTTCCTCAATAACATCTGCTATGACTAGATATGAACCTGCATTATACGGCTTACTATATTTTTCTAGCGCTTTTTCGTAGTCATCGTCCTCAAATATTTCGCATACAAACTCCCCTTTTGGTATTACAAATAAATCTTCTATTTTCCCTAATTTTTTAGATGGTTTTGCGACTTCAATAAAAAATCTCACTTCATATCCGTTTTCAAAAAAAATATAAACAGCTCCTTGATTTACAGATTGAGATAAATTGTATTTATCAGATTTATTGCTTAGCTCATGTAAATTCCTCCAATACTCCTCTATGCTATAATCATGATTTATCGCAAGCTTAGTGATGAAATATCGCTTGTCAATCTCCTTTACCCTATCACCATTTAATGTATTATCTGCACGCTCAAAATGTTCTCGCATCGTATCCAGCTTGTAGACCGTTTTGTTTAGCTGTTTTTGCTTTTCATCTGCAAGTTTTTGCCCATCTTCCAATATTTTTTTCGTATCATACGAACCATCTTCTGAGATATAGCTATTGATTTGCTTAAGTGGAATACCTAAGTCTGTGCATATAATTATAAGCTCTAATATCATCATTTGGCTTTTTGAGTAGTAACGGTACCCTGTTTCTTCATTCACAAGTGTCGGCACCAATATCCCAATCTTGTCATAATGTCGCAACATTCTGTGGCTTACCCCTTTGATTTTGGACACTTCTCCGATAGAAAATAAATTTTTCATGAACTTCACTAACCCCCTCTTGACTCTGACATTGTGTCATACTATATACTTGATTGTATCACATAGAAACGGAAAAGAAAAGGGTTATATTATGATAAAAAAAGTTAATTATAAATCTGTCTTATTATTTACATTACCAAGCATAATTGCTATGGTGTTTACATCGTTTTATACGATGGTCGACGGTGCTTTTGTCGCAAACCTGGTAAACCAAGATGCACTTTCAGCCATAAACATCACTTTGCCCGTAGTAATGATTGTAATAGCTGCCGCTACCATGATCGGCGTGGGTGGCAACGCAATTTATGCTAAGCTATTAGGCGAGGGAAAAACAGATCAGGCAAGGGAAAAGTTCACCTTGTTTTCTATATCTACAGTTGTGCTTAGCATAATCTTCACTGTGCTGATATTGATTTTTTCCGACTCTATCATCTCTTTTTTAGGAGCAGATGAAAATGTCTATCAATACGCATACGACTATCTGAATGTCTACGTGCTATTCACACCATTTGTTATGCTACAAATCGTGATGCAAACTGCGCTAATAACAGCAGGCAAACCAAATTTATCCTTGATTTCTATGCTTATCGGCGGGTTTAGCAATATCATTTTAGATTACGTATTCATCGAAACTTTTAGTATGGGTATCAGCGGCGCAGCACTCGCTACCGGTATTGGTAATATATTGGGTACGATTATCGGTGTAATCTTCTTTTTAACTAACAAAAAAAATAAAATTCTCTCCTTCAAATGGCCCAAAATGGACGTCTCTGCTCTTATTGCTATGTCCAGTAACGGTTCTTCTGAAATGGTAGCTAACCTATCAAGCGCTGTTATCACACTGCTATTTAACCAAGCTACATTCGCAATTGCTGGAAACGATGGCGTTGCTGCAATCACAGTTATACTATACGCGCAGTTTTTTTCAAACGCTGTCTACACTGGCTACTCCATGGGAATAGCACCAGTAATAAGTTTTAACTACGGAAACAGCCATAGTAAGAATTTATGTGCGATATTTAAAATAAGCGTCAAATTTTTAGCTGCAGCTTCCATTATAATGCTCGCAGTTGCATTTTTGCTCAGTAAACCTATATCAAGCTTCTTTTTGGAAGAGGGCACAAATGCACACGCACTAGCTATGAGTGGGATGGCAATTTTTGCCACAAGCTTTCTATTCTCAGGCTTTAACATATACGCTTCTGCAATGTTCACCGCATATTCAAACGGTAGAGTCTCTGCAATTATTTCTTTTTTGCGCACATTTTTCTTCATCGCTGCCGCAATTTTAATTTTGCCATATCTCATCGGAATAAATGGCGTGTGGCTCGCAGTTCCTATAGCAGAATTTTTAGTTATATTCCTTTCATTTTACTTTATTCGAAAGTATAAGCACAAATATATGTATAGCAGTAAAAGTAAATACGAATAAAAAAACTGCCAAACCCCAAACTAAAACATTGTATTAATAGTCATATTTTGGTAATTGCATCTCTTTATTCATTGACTTATTTGACCGCTTTTGATATAATTAAATTGGGTATAATAACTATCATAAAAATAATATTATTGTTTTCATCCCTAATGCGAGTAAGCCCACTAAGTTTGCTCGCATTTTTTTAATATACTTTTATTTCCCCAGATACACGTATCATGCATCTATATTAACACACGAAGGAATGTTTATTATGATACTAAAAAGACTTAATTTTAGTAAGCTATCAATTATAGTGATTACTGTAATTTTTCTTGCAATCGCTGCACTCGTAGTTTTGTATTCAATAACAGTTGACGACGAAATTCTTGAGGTAACACGACAAAAAATGCAAGACATCGGTGTGCAAATGGGTATCGAAATCGAACGAAGCATTAACGAAAGTGAAGATGATTTGTCTTTGCTTGCTGAATATGCAGCAAACGCTGATATAAATTTAGACAACGCAGTAGATTTCTTCAACACACAATCACAAGCTGAAGAGTTCGACTCTTTGTTTTATATTGATATGCATGGACATGGTGTTTCTGCAGATAATATTACATACGACTTTTCGCAAAATGAGGAGTTTACCAACACGCTAAATAGCGATTTTTTTATCACTCAACCACATATTTCACTCGAGACGGGTGACTATGTTTTTGATGTTGCTGTGCCTATCATCAAAGATGGTGAAGTTAACGGTGTATTACTTAGCGAAGTGCATATTAATGATTTATACGAGCTTATGGATAGCACCGCACAAGGTGGTTGGATTTTTCTTATAGATTATGATCTTAACATCTTTTTTACCACTAGTTTAGGTCACACAGACGACAAAGCAGTTCCTTCAAACGACATTGAGACTTTAGGTATGGATAATGTCACTGCCGCCTTAGATAATGTAAAAAACCACAATAGCGGCAGCTTCACATATGTCGCAAATTATGGTTCAGGGAATACGCAAAAAATCCTTGTTTACTCTCCTATAGAAATGACAAATTGGATTTTGGCTATTTCTATCGAAGAAAACGCTATCAACATTGATTTGGAGACTGCACTTAAACAAATCACAAATATTAGCATGCTTATTTTGCTTATAATACTGTTTTTTGTAGTTTATATATGGCTTTATAGAATTTACACTTTGCGTTCTTTGGAAAAAACAGCTTATTACGATAGTTTAACAGAGCTTCCAAATTTAACTAAGCTTAAAAAAGATATGCATAATATTTTGAGCAACAATAAAAACAAGCGCTATTCTGTAGTAAAAATAGATATAGCAAATTTTAAAGCAATAAACGAAATGTTTGGATTTGATATAGGAAATCGCGTGCTTAAAACATTTAAGTTAATACGCGAAACTGTTGATGAACCATCTTTGATTATTTCAAGAACTGGTGTGGATGAATTCATCTTATTTTCAGGCAATGGATTTTTAGATGATATGGAAAAACGTACAAACATGTATGAATCTTTCTATCAAAAACTAATACCAGAGATTGGAAAATACCAGATTTCATTTAAATATGGAAGATATCATATTGCCCTTGGCGATACAAATGTAGATGATATTATAAATAAATTAAACCTAGCGCATAGAATGTCCAAGGATAACAAGGATACTATAATCTATGATTATGATGAAAATCATACAAGAAAACTTTTGGAAGAAGCTGAACTCACAAGTAAGATGAATGATGCTCTCTCAAATCACGAGTTTGAAGTGTATTTGCAACCAAAATTTAGCCTGACAGATGAATCTATCATCGGAGCAGAGGCGCTTGTGCGCTGGAAAGAGAAGGACGGCAACATGATTTATCCTAACTCTTTCATTCCACTTTTCGAGAAAAATGGGTTTATTGTTGAGCTAGATAAATACGTTTTAGATAATGTTTGTAGCACAATAAGCAAATGGATTAAAAGCGGTATAAAGCCTGTGCCCATATCCGTTAACTGTTCTAGGCTTAATTTAAACGATCCTAACTTCGTGAAAAACATCACTAAGATTGTGGGCGCACATAATATCCCACATGGATATATCGAAATAGAATTGACTGAAACTATTACGATTGAAAATGAAGAGATAATGGATGAATTGTTTGCAGATTTGAGAAACAACGGTTTTAAAATATCTATTGATGATTTTGGCGCGGGATATTCTTCGCTTGGTTTATTAAAAAACCTAAAAGTTGACACTTTGAAAATGGACAGAAGTTTCTTCACTGGAATAAAAGAGTCTATTCGCGGCGAGCATGTCGTAGACGGATTTATTAAATTAGCGCATAACCTTGAAATGTACGTTGTAGCAGAAGGTATCGAAGTTAAAGAGCAAATTGATGTTTTGCGTAGACTTAATTGCAATGCAGTACAAGGGTTTTATTATGCAAAACCAATGCCAATACACGAATTTGAAGAAAAATATCACATTGACATGAACTAAATCATGGCAAAATCATTCAAAATATTTAACAAAATTACTTACTTTATGAGGTGGAGTTTATGAATAAACTTATAGCTTGGCTCAATAATGCGCCTATCCAGAAGAAATTTGTTCCTTTGCAGTTTTTTATTATTGTCAGCGTTATTTTCATTAGCGTATTTTCTCTTTTTTCGGTTTACATCGTTAATGATTCCTCAGAAAACATCATTAATGACAATGTCAGAAATAAAGAACAGCTAAGTAACATTATTCGAACAATGTACGTTTGTCGTGTCTTAGGTCGTGATATTTTATTGCAAGAGGACGAAAATATCAGGAATGATTTGTATGAAGAATACATCGAAGCTTTCGACACACTTGACAGCAAAATGCATGAATTTTCTCTAGTTTTAAGCGGTTCGCAACTTGAAGTTTTTGAAGATATCATCGATGAAAAAAATGTTTACAAAGATAGCATGATACTATCCGCCGACATTAGAATTGATGGTGGCGCATATGAAGATGCACTTTATGCTTTGCAAGTAGTTACCCCGATTGCTAATGAGTTTTTCGGTAGTATAGATGACTTTTCCGAAGAAGAAGAGAGGCTACTAAACGAAGCGCTCATGCATAATGATACTTTAGTTTTGACAATATTTATATCTGGCATAATTTTGAATATCATCCTAATAATAGCAGTGGTTTTATTCATAAAATTCTTCTCAAAAAACATGAGCTTCAGCTTGGTTAAGCTTGAAAAATCAATGTCCAAAATCGCTGAAACAGGCAATATGAAAATTGAAATCCCAAGTACACTTTACTCACAAGATGAAGTTGGACGCATAGCGTATGTCGCAAATAAAATGAAAACTATGTTGCTTGAATATTCATTTAACGATACATTGACTGGCGGTCTTAACGCTAAGGCATATCACGAAGAATTATTTGATATCTTTTCGGATACACGCCAAAACAAAGAGATATTCTGTGTCATAGCTGATATGAACAACCTAAAACTGATAAACGACATTTTAGGGCATATGGAAGGCGACAACGCTATCAGGAATTCTTATTACTCCTTAAACGAAACATTTAAATCATACGGTAAAACTTTCCGCGTTGGAGGCGATGAATTCGTTTCGTTGCTAAAAGGTTGCACAGAAGAGCAACTCACTCAAATGATTGAAACTATAACCAACCAAATAAGCAAAGCAAATACAAATGGCGAGTATCAGTATTCACTTGCTTTCGGATATGACAAATTTGAGGGAAACACTATCGCGGATTACAATGACTTCTTTAAAGTTGTAGATAAAAAAATGTACGAACATAAAAGCGCTAGCAAACAATCCAGACTAAACGCTAGGGTTATACAGGCGCTAAAAAAAGATTAGCAAATATTTTAGATGACAACAAGGCTCTTTGTGACAATTCACTTAAATTCGAGCCTTGTTTTTATCCTTAGCAACAAATATACACCTCTCAAATGTAACCTTTCGTGTTTTTTACACATAAAAACATGATGCAACTCTAATATTCTACGAAACTTACAATGCAATTTTCATGACATCAAGTTGACTTTTTAAATGATATTTGTTATAGTTATACTAGCAATTCACACACTTTATTGCAAATTGAAAACTTTAGTTTTTCTCGCAGGTATGTAACAGTGCCCCCACACACTAACTTTTTAAAAAAAGTAACCTGAAAGTGATACATTAGTTTTATTCTATAATTCACAAAAAACTACAAGTTTACAGGAGGATACATGAAAACGCAAAAAAGCAAAGCAAAACTATTAACGACATTGAGTGTGGTATTAGTGACCATTATCATTGCTTTGCTTGCAAACTGGTTCCAGTTTGCAGCAGAGGAAGCTGTTGTTAATTCTGCTCTGAGTGAATTAGAAGAAATCAGCGAACAATACGAGTATGTTTTCGAAGGAAAAATAGAAGAGGTTCTAGGCTACTTAAATCCCATGGCATCTTTTATTGCCGAGAATGATATTACACAGGATAATATCTCAGATTTTTTCTCTACTCAAGCTAACGCACAGCAATATACTGCTCTTTTTTATATCGGCCTTGACGGAGATGGTATCTCCTCTACAAATATAAGTCGTGATTTTTCTAATAATGAAGCTTTTCTTGAGGCTCTACATAATGGCGAATACATATCTCAACCCATTATCCATGACGAAACCCAAGAGATTGTGTTCAATGTTTCTGTCCCCGTTAAAGAGGACGGAGTGATTACTGCTGTGCTATATAGTGAAGTAAGCATTGATAAATTTTTCAAAAGCTACCTTGATGAAACTTATGGCAAAGGTGATATTTTCATCGTTGACCAAGACCTAAAATTTTTATTTTCTTCTAGCGAAGGACACACTGGCTCAGTATCTATCCCAGAAAGCGACATTAGCGAAATGGGGTATGAGAATGTATTAGCCGCGCAAAGTAATGTTTCCAACAATACAAACGGTGGTTTTTACTATAACTATCACGGTGTGGATAAGGTTATGGCGTACACCCCGATAAATATGACAAATTGGGCCTTAGCTGTCAATGTTGAGTCCGCTCTTATAAACAGCGAATTAGCTGAGGCAGTCAACCAACTTCAGTTTATATGCCAAACTATCTACTGGTTTTTAATCGTTCTCATTTGCTACACTACACTCTATCATCGTCGTTCGATTAGAAAATTAGAAAAAACTGCACATTATGACACATTGACTGGTTTACCAAACCTTGAAAAATTCAAGCAATTAGTGGCAGACTTGATTAAAAATAATCCTGATATGGACTTTACCATGCAGAAAATGGATTTGGCTAAATTCCATGCTATCAATGAAGTTTATGGCTTTGAAAGCGGCAACTTAGTGCTTAAAAAAATTGCTGAGACTATCAAGGAAAACGAAGAGGAAACTTTCGTGTGCGCAAGAGTCGGCGTTGATGAATTTTTGATGTTTGCTGGCAACGGTTTCTTGGACAAAGACGAAAACGCAAGAGATTATGCAGAACAACTATTTAAAGAAAAAGTTACAGTCCTTAGCGATCACGAATTCATCTTTAGATACGGTCGCTATTTCATCGCAAAAGGCGAAAATGACATCATCGACATAATAAATAAAACTTCACTAGCGCATAGCAAAGCTAAGAAGAACCCCCAAAGAAAAACTTGGGATTACAATAATAATTTCAGGCAAGATGCGCTGCGAAGCACTGAAATTTCTAACAAGAAAAATGCAGCAATACAAAACGAAGAGTTTAAAGTATTCCTACAACCAAAATTTGGCATACACGACGATGTTTTGATAGGTGCTGAGGCTTTAGTTCGCTGGGTTGAAGCAGATGGAACAATGATTTATCCTAACGATTTTATACCGCTGTTCGAAAAAAGCGGTTTCATCGTAGAGCTTGATAGATATGTACTAGAGCATACATGTATGGCTCTTCGAAAATGGATTGACAGTGGGCTTGGCGCTATATGTATTTCCGTCAATCTATCTCGCGTTAACTTAACCAATCCACGAATTGTAGAGGATATTGCTGATATAGTTGATAAATATGATCTCCCACATGAATTAATCGAAATAGAACTCACTGAGTCTGCATCATTAGAGCATAATGATGCGCTAGAAATGCTGTATGCAAAACTGCACGCAACAGGTTTTAAGACTTCCATTGATGATTTTGGTTCTGGGTATTCATCACTTGCAATGCTCAAAACTTTAAATGTACACACACTTAAAATGGACAGAAGCTTCTTTGTTGATGGCAAATCACAAAGACGCGACGGCATGCTCATCGACGGCATTGTCAAGCTATCTCATAGCTTGGGGATGTATGTCGTGGCGGAAGGCATTGAAACCGCTGATCAAATCGAACTGTTAAAAACAATGAACTGCGATGCTGTACAAGGCTATTTTTATGCAAAACCTATGCCTATTGAGATGTTTGAAGAAAAATATCAGCAGCACATGCCTGGTAACCAATCGGACACTAAAGACAAGGTCGCGCTCATCCAAAGTATTAACGATGCAAAATTTGCAAACTCGTTTGTCCCTTGTGGCATTATTGTGTCCGAGCTAGATAAATACTTCACCATCCTTGAAGCAAATGCTGGCTACTTTGACATCATGGGTTACAGTAGAGAAGAAATTCGTGATGAGTTTAAAAATCGTGGTATTGCACTTATCCATCCTGACGATCAAGCAGATGTACTAAAATACTTCTATGAAAAAATTGAGTCGGGACCTGATATTCAGCTAGACTATGTTCTCCGACTAAAAACTAAAAAAAATGGATATATCACTGCACAAATTAGCGGTAAAGTTACGGCGAACGAAAAAGGTGTCCACAGACTATACTTCTCACTCAGCGATATAACCTCGTACTCAGAAATCTCAAACACATTGTCCAAAGAAAGGGATTTCAATTCCAAGATAGCATTTCTCACTAATAGCGTTTTCTTCGATTTTGATACGAGTAGCAAAACTATGCGTTTCTCAAAGAGCTTTGCGGACAAATTCAACATACCCGATACTATCGAGAATTTCACTGAATCAGAAATCGCAAAAACTCTCTTTCCCGATCGCTACACTGCGGTGAATAATTCTCCTCGATATACAAATTCTGTTATGGATGGCGAATTTTATATGAGACTACCTAATGGCGAGCCTGTGTGGTACATATACAGCTGTAGGGAAATTTATGACGAAGCTGAGCGTAAATATAGGGTTGTCGGCAAAATGTCTGAGGCTATTGCGCATAAGCTGGAAATGGATATACTCAAACTAAAATCCGATACTAATCCACTGATTAATGTTTACGATAAAAGTGCCACTGAGCGCTACATCCACAATTATCTTCGTACTTCTAGCGCAGATACACAAACCGGTGCATTCTTTGTTGTGAACTTAGAGCATTTCAGCAAAATTACCGAAGTTTTCGGTGATGAATACGGCTACACTTGCCTTAAAGATATCGGTAATATTTTCAGAAATATGTTTAGAAGTTCTGATATCATCGGCAGAATGCATGGGGATGAATTTTACGTGTTCATCACTAATTACAAGGCAGTTGAATTTGTGCAAAAGAAAGCAGAAGCTCTGTGTAAAAACCTAAATATCGAATATGGACAAGACGGAAACACACTTGAGATTATACCCAATATAGGTATATCCTTATATCCAGAACATGGTGATGATTTCCAAATTCTTTATAAAAAGTCACTTGTCGCTTTAGAACAAGCGAAGTTAGATGGCAAAAGTAAATTTTGTATTTATGAAGAAATAGAAGCACCAGTCGAATAAACTTTTAAAAAAGTGTTCACCAAATAATGGTGAGCGCTTTTTATTTAATTCACTCTCTTTATAAAAAACTAAAAAATTTCACATCTATTCTATTGACAAAAGTGAACTAATATTGTACACTTATAAGTAAGTTAGATTTAACTAACTACAATTAGGAGGGAAACATTATGTCAATGATAGGAAAAGAAATAAGCGATTTCAAAGCAGAAGCATATTTAGACAACAATTTTAAAACTATTACGAAAGAAGATATTTTAGGGAAATGGAGTGTATTTTTCTTCTACCCTGCAGATTTTACTTTTGTATGCCCGACAGAACTTGAAGATTTAGCGAATAAATACGAAGAATTTAAAGCAGTTAATTGCGAGATTTACTCAGTATCATGCGACACTCATTTTGTGCATAAAGCATGGCATGACGCATCTGATACTATCAAAAAAATAAATTACCCAATGCTTGCAGACCCAACAGCAAAACTTGCACGTGACTTTGATGTTATGATTGAGGATGCTGGAATTACTGAGAGAGGAACTTTTATCGTTAACCCTGAGGGTAAAATTGTTGCTTACGAAGTGATTGCAGGCAATGTTGGAAGAAATGCGGACGAACTTTTCCGCAGAGTACAAGCCTTGCAGTTCGTAGCAGAACATGGCGACGAAGTTTGCCCAGCAAAATGGCAACCAGGCGCAAAAACTCTAAAACCTAGCCTTGATTTAGTAGGAATGCTATAAGGAGAATATTTTATGGATAATAGAAACTTAACCGACTTCTATGACGCCGTAGTAATAGGAGGAGGGCCTGCTGGGCTCTCCTCTGCTATTTATATGGCACGTGCGAAGTATAAAACTTTAGTTTTGGAAAAAGAAAAATTCGGTGGACAGATAACCATCACTTCTGAGGTTGTAAACTACCCTGGTGTGTACAAAACCAGTGGCGAAAAATTAACAAAAGAAATGCAAAAACAAGCAGAAAGCTTCGGGGCAGAATTTTTGCTTTGCGAAGTAAACTCCTTTGAAAAAAGCGAGGAGCTTTACACTGTGAAAACTGACCGAGGCGACTTTAAAACTCTCGGTGTAATCATCGCTAGCGGTGCGTCACCTCGCATGGTTGGCTTTGAGGGTGAAGAAGAATTTAAAGGGCGTGGTGTCGCATATTGCGCTACTTGTGACGGAGAGTTTTTCACAGGTAAAGAAATTTTCGTAATTGGTAGTGGGTTTGCAGCTTGTGAAGAGGGGATATTTTTAACTAGATTTGCAAGCAAAGTCCACATGCTTATTATCGGTGATGATTTCACTTGTACAGGCAGTATAGTAAATGAAGTTAAGGCAAATGAAAATATCGAAATCCACTATAAAACTAAGGTGAACAAAGTTTATGGTGATAATTTTGTTGAGGGGATCAGTGTAAACAAAGACGGGGCAGAAATGACTTTTTCATCATCAGAAGGAATTGGTGTGTTCGTTTTTGCAGGATATGCTCCAGCTAGCGAAAAGTTTGCGAATTTAGTCGAGCTAAACGAGCAAAAATACATTATCACAGACGAAAATCAAAAGACAAATCTTGATGGCGTGTATGCTGCTGGCGACATCTGTATAAAAAACTTGCGACAAGTTGTAACCGCTGTGTCAGACGGCGCTACAGCTGCAACTTCCTTGGAAAAATATGTTGCTGGAAAATACGAAACTCTTCATTTGCCACGCAGAGAATACGTAAAAAAAGCCACTACTGTAGTCGAGGAAAAAACACATAATCAAAACGACGATAGCTTTATTTCACAAGATATAATCGAAGGGCTTATGCCTGTATTTGAGCGATTTGAGAACAACTTAATCTTAAAATACAAACTAGACGATAGTGACATATCTAAAGAAGTAGCAGGTTTTATCAAAGAATTTTCAGAGATTACGCCAAAAGTGATTTGTCAAAATGATGATAGTCTGCAAAGTGACTTGCCATGCATCTCAATTTATAGCGAAGATGGCGTGAGCAAAAATGTGTCTTTCCACGGTGTACCGGGTGGGCATGAATTTAACTCGTTCATTATTGGGCTTTATAACGCCCAAGGTGAGGGGCAAAAAATTTCAGATGGAAATTTAGCTCGCATAAACGCAATCAAAAAGCAAATAAATATTAAACTTGCAGTAACGCTTTCATGCACAAATTGTCCTGATTTAGTGATTGCAGCTGAGAAAATCGCCTTGCTTAACGATAATATTTCGCTTGACATTTATGATTTATCGCAGTTTGAAGCACTTAAAACAAAGCATAGCATCATGAGTGTTCCTTGCATGATAATTGATGACGAGCATGTGCATTTCGGCAAAAAGCCTATTGAAAAAATCCTAGATATACTGGAACAAATTCCATGAAATTAGACGCAATCACTTGCCATTACAACTCACATAGCTGTGATGGCTGTTCTAAGAAAAACAAACCAAGCGATTGCAAATCCGATGGTTGCGGTCGCTGTTGTCAGGGGCAATGTTCCTCTAAATCAAATGAGCTTGAGAGGGAGTTTTTGCTGACTTTACTCGAGCGTAGTTTTCTTCCTTTTGTGTATATTGAATTGGGTGAAGAGAAAATAATCATCTACAAATCATGCAGCGAAAGCTCAGCTTTACAGATATCTTCATACGCGCAAATAATCGATAAATTCCACTCACTCGGATATCTTACGCTCGATTTTGGAGATGAGCTTGATGAGTATAGTTATGAAGATTATGCAAGTTTTGATGCAAGTGAACTTACCCTAGGGCAGAAATATTCGCAAAAAAGAGGAAGTATAGCCATCACGGAAAAATGCTACAAGCAGTTTATCAACAATCACATAAGTCGATAGTTGATAAACCGTGATGTGACATTATATAATAATATATCTTATCATTATACAATATATTGATTTTTATCATTTTTTTTAGTATAATTAAGGTATATTGTTTTTTTATATGCAAAATGAATAGTTGTTAGTGCAACTAAAAGGAGTCATTATGAATGTATTGTTTATCCATGTTTGGAATCCTGATGATACTAGCTATCGCGGTACTTTTAGCAAATTGTTATCATACCCATCGCTCACACTGCCTACACTAGCAACCTTAGTCCCCAAAGATATCGGGGCAAATATAACTTTATGCGATGAAATGTCGCAAAAAGTACATTATGACAAAGTAAAATATGACGTTGTCGGATTATCTTTTGACACTGCTTCCTCCACACAAGCGTATAAACATGCAGCAGAGTTTAAAAAAAGAGGTGCGTACATTATTTTTGGCGGATATCATGTTAGCTCTTTACCCGAAGAGGGTAGCTTGCACGCTGATTCTGTAATTATTGGAGCTGGCGAAATTTCTCTGCCAGAATTTTTTTACGATTTTGTAAATGGTACTCCCAAAAAAGTCTACGATAACCCTAATTATAATGCTAGTCACATTGAGATACCTCGACGTGATTTACAATCGAAAGCAAAAAGTCTGAATATCCCTACAATTATTGCAGATAGAGGTTGTAATAATCGCTGTGAATTCTGTGCTATCAGCCACATGTGGTGCAGCAACCCCCGCCCTATCGAAAATGTAGTGGCAGAAATAAAATCGCTTAAAACAGATAAGCTAATATTCTTTGACCCAAATTTCTTTAGACCAAAGTCCTACGCCTTAGAGCTCATGGAGGAGCTCAGAAAGCTTAAAGTGCGCTGGGCATGCAACTCCACTGCTGACACTGCATTCGACGACGAATTGCTCGCAGCCGCTCAAAAAAGCAATTGCACAGGTGTTTTAATCGGCTTTGAATCTTTAAGCGAAGACAGCTTAGTTGCTGTGAACAAGCGTTATCATAACACTGAGAAATATAAGGAAATTGTTGATAGATTTCATAATTATAATATATCTGTAAACGGTTGTTTCGTGCTAGGGTTTGACCATGACACGGAAGAGCAACTCCTACAAATGCCCGAAAAAATCGATTATCTAGGACTTGACATCACTAGATTTGCTATACTCACACCACTCCCTGGCTCGAAGATTTACAATGATTTAGAGGCGCAAGGTAGGCTTATTACAAAAGACTGGACAAAGTATAACCAAAACTGTGCGGTATTCAAGCCAGCGCATATGACACCTGAGCGATTAGAGGAAATTTATAGAATTGTGTGGCGTGAGTCATACAGCTGGAAACGAGTACTGCAAAGAGCGAGGAACTCAAAAAATAAATCTTTCATTGAGAAAGCTATTTTGTTTGGAGGCAATGTCGGATTTAAATTTAATACAGTATAATCGGAGATAATCAATGAAGATAACAATCATAAAAGTCGCCATGTTTAATGGAAAAAGCGCAGATGCACTAAAACCAATATTTTTTGAAATTGCAAATGAGCTTTTGCCAATAAATTCCACTGTCGATTTTATAGACGACAGAAAAGAAGAGCTACCACAAAGTATCGATAGCGACATTATCATACTTTCGTTTGATACATTTTCGTGTAGGCGTGCATATTTATTGGCACAAAAATACAAATGTGCGGATAATTTAATTGTAATGGGTGGCTTTCACCCAACTGTGTGCCCTGATGAGGCAAAAGAGTACTGCGATGTGGTAATTTGCGGAGATGCTGAAGGGATATTGCCCGATTTTTTTGCCGATTATACAAAAGGAAACATTAAGGGGCTGTACGACGGTAGGGAAAAATCTGCACCAATTGCAAAGCTTGATAAAAGCAGAAAAAATCCGTACAAATCAAAATATTTACCACTGGGTTTGGTGCAATTTTCCAGAGGTTGCAAGTTTGACTGCGACTTTTGTAGTGTTAAAACCATGTACCCAGGCAAAGTCGTGCAAAAAAGTGTTGCTGATGTCGTGGAGGAAATTAAAGCTACTAAGGAAAATTTCATTTTCTTTATAGACGACAATATTTTATACGACGAAAAAAGCGCAATAGAGCTGTTTAATGCAATTAAACCGCTTAAGAAAAAATGGGCGTGCCAAATTAGCATTGAGGTATCAAACAACGATAAACTCCTAAAACTCATGAGGGAAAGCGGTTGTATTTGCGTTCTTATCGGCTTTGAAAGCCTCAATACCAAAAACCTCAAAACTATGGGTAAAAGTGCAAATTTAAAGATTGACGACTACGAGAGTGCAATACGAAAACTACAGTCACATAAGCTGATGATTTACGCGACTTTTGTAATCGGGTATGATGACGATGATAAAAACTCTGCTGGCGCAATCATGGATTTTGCTCTAAAAAACAATTTATCCGTCGCAAATTTCAACCCGCTTATACCATTTCCAGGCACCCCGCTTTATGATAGATTGCAGTCACAAGGTCGTATGCTTTACAACTCAGTTTGGTGGCTTGATGAAAACTATCATTATGGCGATACAGCATTTATTCCATCAAAGATGACAGCAAAAGAACTAGAAATTTCCTGCAAAAATGCCCGCTATCAATTCTATGGTTTTAAAAGCATCTTAAAAAGATACTTTTCATTACACATTCGCATGGGATTTAAAAGCGCATGGTATTTTCTACTTATGAATATAATTTCAGGCATCGAAATACGCCGTAAGCAAGGCGTATTATTAGGGGAGGATAAAGATGACGTTAACACTGATAAAGCCTAATATTGGGCGAAAAGGCCATAGCATGTATGTTGATGAAGGGCGCATGGAGCCTTTGCAACTTGGTATACTTGCGGCTTTGACACCAGCCCATGTTACAGTTAAGCTATACGACGACAGGTGCGAAGAAATCCCGTATGATGAAAAGACTGATTTGGTTGCAATTACTGTGGAAACTTTTACTGCTAGGCGTGCTTACGAGATTTGTCGCGAGTATCAAAAAAGAGGCGTGAAGGTTATCATGGGCGGAATGCATATCACGCTCATCCCTGAGGAAGCGCTAGAAATAGCCGATAGCATCATCACTGGTGATGCAGAAGATGTGTGGGCTGGCATGATTTCTGATGCTGAAAACGGCAAGCTCAAACGTAGATATGATGCAAAACCACACGCCATACCACAGGAGGGCGTGATAACAAGGCGCGACTTGTTTGAGGGAAAAGGTTATCTTCCGATTACCCTATTGCAGTTTTCGCGCGGTTGTCGCTATGGTTGTAAATTTTGTGCATCTAGCGCATATTTTAAAGCGACACAGTATTGCAGAGAAGTCGAAGATGTTGTAAAGGAAATAAAATCGCAAAAGAGAAAGCTTTTATTTTTTGTCGATGACAATATAGTATCGGATAAAGAGAAGGCAAAGCAGCTATTTCGTGCACTAATTCCACTGAAAGTGCGATGGGTTAGTCAGGGTAGCATTGATATGCTCGAGGACGATGAACTCATGCGTTTGATGGTAAAAAGCGGCTGTTTAGGGCATGTAATTGGGTTTGAGTCGATTAACCCTAACAATATATCTAGCATGAGCAAGGAAGCAAACAAAAAAAGGGTTTTAAATGAATATAAGGACGAAATTGCTAAGCTGAGAAGCTGGGGACTGCAAACATGGGCAGCTTTTACCGTTGGACATGACGAGGACACGCTCGAAAGCATCAAAAAAACTTGCGAGTTTGCTGTTAATAACAAATTTACTTTTGCTGCATTTAATATACTCATGCCCTATCCAAACACCCCACTTTATGAAAAAATGGAGTCCGAAGGCAGACTTTTATATGGTGGAAAATGGTGGCTAAACGAGAATTATCGCTTTAACTACGCTTCTTTCCTGCCAAAAAACATGACAGCCGACGAGTTAACCGAAGTTTCATTCGGCGCAAGAGCGAAATTCAACAGCAGGTCTTCCATTTTCAAGCGCGCACTCGACATCAAGACAAATATGCGCTCGCCATATCGCTTTATAACCTATTTACTATATAACCCACTATTTCGCAAGGAAGTTTTTAAAAAACAGGGTATGCAGTTTGGATTAAGCGAAAAGGACGAAGCTTAAATGAGAGGTGCAAATACATGACAGCTTTAGACGGAAAAATTGTTAAAGTAGAACTTTTAAGCGAGGGGCAAAAGCGAAGAATGTTCTCGCTAATGGATGAGTTTTATGAAAATATGGCGTGGGAAGTGTTTGAAAGCGATCTGTTAAAAAAAGATTATTGTATCATTTTGTATGACAAAAACAATGTGATACAAGGGTTTTCCACGCAACAAATAATATCGGTAGTACTGCCTGAAAAAACCGTTTACGGGGTGTTTTCAGGCGATACCATTGTACACAAAAATTTTTGGGCGACACGTCACCCACTTTTTTCGATTTTCGCTAACTTTTTCGAAGAATACAGTCGTGATTATGAAGATTTTTACTGGTTTTTGATTTGCAAGGGATATAAGACCTACAAAATTCTACCGACATTTTTCAACGAGTTTTATCCCAACTGCTCCGCTACGACCCCGGAATATGAACAGAAGATTATGCATGCATTCGGCAAAAGCTATAGCAAAGACTATAATGAAAAAAGTGGTGTAATCGAATATAGTGCGACTAAAGATAAGCTAAAGCTTGGGGTCGCAGATATTGACGAGCGCCAACTCAAAAATAAGCACACAGCCTTTTTTGTAAAGCAAAACCCCTTTCACACAGCAGGGCATGACATGGTGTGCATCACCAGTCTGCACAAGCACAATTATCAAAAAAATAAAGAGGCGATTTTATGGGGATAATTGTCAGCCTTGTAAACAAGCTCATGATGATGCTCTACAAGAAGAGTGCGACAGAATTTTATTCCGATTTAAATAAAGTAGATAGCGTGCAAGAAAAACTGCTCATGGACATTATAAACCGTAACAAGGACACTGTCTATGGAAAAAAACATAATTTTGCTAGTGTAAAAAGTATTGATGATTACCGCAAAACTGTACCAATTACCACATATGGCGATTATAAAGCTTATATCGATGACATTGCAAATGGTGGCGAAAATATACTCACAAGCTCAAAGATTAATATGTTTGAAGTAACTGGCGGCTCTGGTGGACATGTTAAGCTAATCCCTTACACCGCCGAGCTTAAGTCAGAGTTTTTGCAAGGTATAAAGCCTTGGATTTACTCTTTATACAAGGCCTATCCCGCTGTTAGACGCGGTAAAAGCTATTGGTCGATTACTCCACCCGCTTTTGAAAAAAAGTTCACTCCTGCTGGCATCCCCATTGGTTTTGAGGATGACACTGCATATTTTGGGAAAATTGAGCAATTTCTTACCGACCTTATTTTTGCGAGAGACAAAAATCTTCACGCAGAAAAAGATATGGATAAATTTTATTTTAAGACCTGTCTTTGTCTGCTTAAAGAGAAAAATTTAAGCTTAATTTCCGTTTGGAACCCAAGTTATCTGCTTATACTTTTGCGTTATATCACAGAAAATTCTGATGCATTAATCCAAGCATTGCCCAAAAAGCGAAAAGCTGAAATCTCAGGCTATATAAAAAACTGTGATTGGCAAAAAATTTGGCACAATCTCACCGTTATAAGCTGTTGGTGTGACGGACTAGCAAAAAGCGGTAGCGACGAGATAAGGTCGCTCTTTACGAATGTGTATGTCCAACCAAAAGGAATACTTGCAACTGAGGCGTTTATGACACTTCCCTACTTTGATAGTTCCCACTCAATCCTAAGCTACAAATCGCATTATTTCGAGTTTATCGATTGCGAAAATGGCGAAATTTTAAGCTATACCAATCTGATTTTAGGAAAAAAATACGAGATAATCTTCACGACTTCAGGTGGTTTTTACCGCTACAAAATCAACGATACTGTTATGGTAGCTGATTTTGAAAGTAACTCGCTCCCACTACTTAAGTTTGTAGGAAAAAACGATAAAACCGCTGACTATCATGGAGAAAAGTTAAACGAGCTTTTTTTACGAGAAATTTTTGAGACAATTTATGCAAACGAAAAATATGCAAACGAGCATAATTTAAATGATAGATTTAAATTAATAGCGTATGAAAATTCACGCTACATGCTCTTTTTGCAAGAAGATAAAAATGATAATATTGACTTTATCACTGAGCTTGAGCATAGGATAGAAACGCTTTTGTGCGAGAGCTACCACTATAAACTATGCCGTGACTTATCCCAACTAAAACCGCTAAGAATTTGTGTGGTGCGTGGGGATTTAAAACAAGCATATCTTAATTTTTATGTGGATAAAGGAAAAAAATTAGGAGACATTAAACCTGAACTTTTATCGCTCCAAAGCGGTTGGTTAAATGCTTTTAAAGACGGAGGAAATATATGAAGATAGCACTGATTTCACCTGCTGGCGCTATGCACCGCTACAACGGCTCATTTACAAAAAATTTGCAATATGCCCCACTAACTTTGACCAGTTTAGCTGCACTCGTACCAGAAGAGTTAGGCGCAGAAGTAGCAATTTATGATGAAATGGTTGAGCCTATACCACTTAATTTAGACTGTGATATCGTAGGTATCACCTGCATTACAGGCACAGCACCTCGCTGTTATGCCTATGCAGATTATTTCCGAAAAAGAGGCATTACTGTTGTTATGGGTGGAGTTCACCCCTCGCTTATGCCAGAAGAAGCAAGCCTGCACGCCGACGCTGTAATGACTGGGTTTGGCGAACAGACTTTTCCTCAAATGCTGTGGGACTTTAAAAATAACTCCCTAAAAAAGCTGTATGTGCAAAACAGTGATTATAGCATTGCCAAAAAACCTGAGCCTCTCAGAGAGCTGCTCAAAAAGGACAAGTATATCACCACTGCAACTGTCGAAGTTATACGTGGTTGTGCTCACCCATGCACATTTTGTGCGTATCCTGCTGCATTTGGCAGCCGCACTTACCCCAGACCAGTCGAAGATGTTGTGCGCGAAATTGCAAATATTAGCAATAAAGTTTTAGTCTTCCCCGATGTTAATTTAATCGCAGATGTCGAGTACGCTAAAAAATTTTTTAAAGCACTTATCCCATTAAAAAAATATTGGCTTGGTCTTGTTACTTCCACAATTGGGCTTGACGACGAACTTATAGCGCTATTTAAAAAAAGCGGCTGCAAAGGCCTTTTAATCGGCTTTGAATCGATAGTAGCAGAATCCCAAAGCTATGTGAAAAAAGTGAGCAACAGATTTTTGGATTACAAAGATTTGATGAATAAATTGCATGCGAGTGGTATTTTAGTGCAAGGTTGTTTTGCTTTTGGTGGCGACGAAGAAGATGCTACCGTGTTTGAGCGAACAGTTGAACTTGTGCTCGAAACCAAGATAGACCTACCGAGATTTAGCATTTTAACCCCATTCCCCAAAACTCAACTATATAATGACCTCCTCGCACAAGACAGGATTACTCAGCATAACTGGGCACTTTATGATGTTGAGCACGTTGTATTTAAACCTGCGAAAATGACCGAACAGCAGCTAATGGATGGCATTACTTATAGTTTTAAAGAGAGCTATAAAACTAAGAATATCTTAAAAAGATTAGCTCCTTTTAGACATAGTCCGTGGCTATCTTTCCCTGTTAATTTGGGATATAAAAAATATGCGGATAGATTTGAGCATTTCACACCCGAGGTTATGTGCGATAACTCAGATATTCCGACAGAGGTATAAATATGGATATTACGATAATTTTGCCAGCGATAGGTAAAAAACAAAACGAGAAATATATTGGTACTTGGAAGATGGAACCGCTCACTATTGCGGTGATAAAATCCGTTATGCCACAGTATGTAAACCTAACTTTCTATGATGATAGAGTCGAGCTTATTGACTATAACAAAAAGGCTGATTTGGTGCTTATCACAGTTGAAACATACACAGCAAAACGCGCGTATAAAATTGCAGCAAAGTACAAATCTATGGGTATACCAGTTGCGCTAGGCGGATATCATGTGACGTTGATGCCGGATGAAGCATCCCTCTTCGCGGATACGATAATCACTGGCAATGCCGAGGGGATTATGACAGAGGTTATCGAGGATTACAAAAATGGTAGGCCACAAAAACGCTATAATGGTGTGACCATGTACACTAACAAACTCCCCGACCACTCAATTTTTGAAGGGAAGAAATATCTGCCCGTTTCCTTAGTCGAAACTGGTAGAGGATGTTGCTATAACTGTGAGTTTTGCGCAATCTCCAGCTACTATGGCTGCAAATATCACAAGCGACCTGTCGAGGATATCATAAGAGATATCAAACTTCACCGACACAAATATTATTTCCTTGTAGACGATAATCTTTTTGCTGATCGTGCACATTTATACGAACTGCTCCCAAAAATTAAGGAATGCGGTGTAAAATGGGCAAGCCAAGGCACGCTTACCATAGCAAATGACCCTAAACTGCTAAAGATGATGAAGGATAGCGGTTGCGAACTTATCTTGGTAGGATTCGAGAGCCTTAACGAGGCAAATCTTTTGCAAATGCACAAGAAGGTCAACATCTCTAAGACACAACGTGACGAGCTTGTCCAGCGTATACACGACGCTGGTCTTGGGATTTATGCGACCTTTGTATTCGGATATGACGAGGACGACGAGGACACGGTACTAGAGGCTTTGCGCTTTTCGGAAAAGCATAAATTTTATACCGCAGCTTTTAACCATCTCCTACCTTTTCCAGGTACTGAGCTTTATGACAGGTTAAAGCAACAGGACAGGCTTCTCTTTGATAAATGGTGGTTGCAAGACAACTATAATTATGGTGAGCTTGCGTTTAAACCAAAAAAACTCAGCGCACAAGAGCTCAGCAAAGCTTGTCTTAACGCGCGCCGTGAATTTTCAAAAATGCACAATGTTATGCCACGTGGTCTCCAAGCTATGAAGCATGCTTCACCCGCTATTTGGTCGCTATTTTGGGCGATGAATTTACGCATTGGTGGCGAGGTTGACCAGAAAATGAATATTCCAATTGGAGAAAATTTAGATGAGTTACCAAAATAGATACAGCTTCACAAATGCCACAAAAAGTGATGCTATGGATATTCACAAGCTGTTTGCTTCACAAAGCTTTGACGGGAATATAGGTGTACAATATCTGCGCGGTGATAACCCGATAGACTCATTTTTACACGACGGTGATAGCTATATTTGCTTAGTCGTGCGTGATACTCATGCAGAAAACAAACTGGTGGGGATTGGTTGTTGTATCATCCGCAAAGGTTATATCCGTGGCAAAGTTTGTAATGTCGGCTATCTCACTGGACTTAAAATTCACTCGCTTTATCAAAAAAAATTCACTGGAATTGCTGCGTCGTATCAGTGGCTATATGACAACTGCAAAGACAAAGTCGACTACTTTTATACTACCATTTTATCTGAGAATGTAGCAGTGCAAAAAATGTTAGAAAAAAAGCGCAAGTCTATGCCCATCTACCACTACTTAGATGAATACGACACCTTTATATTCAAAACCGGTGGAAAGAAATTTGCGCGCGGCTCTTTATCTGTAGCGCCTTGCAGCCTATCAGATGCTTCCAATTTTTATGCAAAGCTACAAAAAGGCGAATTTTCTACAGCTCACTTAAATCAAAATTTCTTGCAAAATGCTGACTATTATGGCTTGTACAAAGATGGTTTGCTCTTGGCAATAGCGAGCGTGTCAGACAGGCGCATGGATAAGCAATATGTAGTAAAAAAATACGCTGGTGCTGTTGCAGTATTACGATTTTTGCCCACAAAACTTCTGGGGTATCCCGCCTTCCCAAAGCTGAATGAAGTTGTAAGCATGGGGGGCGTTGCTATCTATAGTGATAAAAATGCAGATGTGGATGCGCTAAAATATTTTTTCTCGCAAATTCTCGCACATTATATCAAAGCCGAAATTTTAATGATAGGACTCACAAAAAAGCATAAACTTTATAGCATCCTCGCTAGCATGAAATCTATACGCTATGGTAGCAAATTATATCAAGTAAGCTTTGAAAAAAATGATTTGCTTGCCAATGACAGTCTCGCTGATATCGATATTTCGTTTCAATAAGTTTAGTTTGTGCCCTTATAATAAAACCGCTTTGGCACAATGCCAAAGCGGTTTTTACAGTGATGATATTATTTTTTATTCGACTTTGTACTTTTTTTCGACTGCTTTTGCAAAATATAAATCACAAAATCTAGCGTTACCTCAAAATCACTCAAGCTATCGAGCTTCTTCATATCCTCTTTTGAAGTTTTCATTGCATATGGTGTCATCGAAAATAAATTTTTTATGTCTTCGTTAGTTTCGATTGTAGCTTTATAACTCAGCTTCTCTTTTTTTACAATCTGCAACCCATGAAAATCATGCTTATCCTCGTCATTTTTATATGGCGTAGCATAAACTGCCTCTTTTAGCTCAAACAAATGTTCCGAGCCAGCTACAACGATAATCGCGCTCCCTCTATGCTTTAGCACTCGCTCAAACTCAACATTTGCAAGTGGCGCAAAAATGCATGTGAGCAAATCTACAGACGCTTCTAGTATTGGCAAGTCAAACACATTCCCTACAAAGTACTGCGTGTTTTTATCGCGTTTTGAGGCGTGGATGACTGCGTGCTTTGAAATGTCGGTAGCATAAGCGATAGAGTTTTTTAGGTTATTTGAAATGATTTTGCTATAAAAACCCTGCCCACAACCGCAATCCAAGTAGGTGATATTCTCCTTTTGTGGTAGTAGTTTGCATATTTTTTCAGCAAGCGGTCTATAGTAGCCTTTATCCAAAAACTCTGCTCTTGCTCTCACCATTTCTTTACTGTCTCCGATATTATCACCGTGCTTATTCGTAATCAACAAATTTATATGCGAGGATTTTGATATGTCAAAACTATGATTTTTCTTACAGACATATTTCCCCTCGGTTTTATTAAGAATTTTTCTGCAATTCGGACAAATGAGCATAAAATTTCCCTCGTCTTCTTATTTTTCTACATTATACCATGCTATAGCAACCAATTCAATGGCAGATGACATATCTGCGTAAATTTTCACGTATTTTACGCCAAGATAAAACAACACAGGCATTATCAGCAAAACTGATAATGCCTGTTTTATTACTTGCTTTCTATTTTTAAAAATTGCGCTAATTCACTTGTTTTTGGAGATACTAAGCACTCTCTATTGCCATGCTCTAGGATTTCGCCATTTTTCATGAATATAACATAATCTGCAAATTCTTTTAAAAATGACATTTCATGCGTAACAAAAATGAAGTCACGCCCATCATTTTTCAGCGAAATTACCGCATCAAGCACCTCTTGTGTTAAGATTGGGTCGAGTGCGGCTGTTGGTTCGTCCAAAAATAATATCTCTGGATTAGTCGCGAGCGCTCTGGCGATAGATGCTCTTTGCGCTTGCCCACCTGAAACTTCGCTTGGTCGCTTGTCTGCTTGCTCATCTATGCTAAGTCTTTTTAGTAACGCCATTGCTGTTTCTTCCGCTTCGGCTTTATCACGCTTTTTAATTTTTCGCAAAATTAAAGAGATGTTCTTTTTTATACTAAGGTGCGGGAATAAATTATGCTTTTGGAACACTACGCTAATCCTTGGCAAAAACTCCTTTTTTTGCGTAGTAGGTGACACACCATTTATGGATATGTCTCCACTGTCTGGGTCTTCTATCCCCGACAATTGTCGCAATAGTGTCGATTTGCCACAACCCGACTCCCCTATAATCCCGATGGAACTGCACTCTTTCACATCAAGATTCAAATTTTTCAGCACCCCATGCACACCATAATTTTTAGTCAAATTATTAATTTTAAGCTCCACTACGCCACCTTCTTCCCGATATATTTTGCAATTAACGAAAGTGGTATTGTGACTATTAAATACATAATCCACATCACATAATACCCCTCGATAAATGCAAAGTTCCTCGTGGAAATCGCGGTAGTAATATATGTTATCTCAGTTATAGAAATTACATTGAGCAATGAGGAACTTTTTATTGCGCTTGAAAGGTTGTTAATGAGCGATGGGATAAACGGCTTCACCATTTGTGGAATGATGATGTAAATGTATTTTTGGTACCACTTAAAGCGGTATAAATCCATTACAGTGTACTGGTCAACATCCACTACCGCTGCTGTAGTTTCGTACGCATTGGCAATATACGGACTATTATAAAGCACTAGCGCAAATATCCCTAGCACCAATTTATCGTTATAGCCAATTACTCTCCCGAACACGTATACTATCAAAAATATCATTACTAGTAGCGGTGTTCCCATGATGATTTCGTTAAACACATTTGATATCGCTCTTAATATTACTATTTTTGAACGCATCATCATAAATAGCACAAACCCTAATACAAGCGAACCTAGCAATGTCAGCACACTAACATAAATTGTGCCGAAAAAAGCATCTAAAAGCAGGTTATGCTCCTGTAATATCATCATATATTGCGGATCTTCTGATGAAAATAAAAGTGCCCCGATTATCCCTGCCACAAAGAGCAGTATAACCAATATATACTGAATAACTTCTGATTTTTTCATATTACTCCATAAAACCTTCTGGTTTTTGTACTATGTAGTCTAAGCCGTACTCTTCATTTTGTAAAAACTCCGAGATTACAGCGTCATATTCTTCTCTAATTTGATCGAACAATCCACCTTCTTCATACATAGTTGCAATGAATTCGTTGGATTTTTCTAACATTTCAGTGTCGCCTTTGTTAACAACAAAGCTTGAACCTGTCCAGTTGCCGATATTGCTATATACTATTGTAGTATCTGGATTTTGTGCATGAAATTGATGCACTTCATTCGATGCTACTAGTGCAGAAGCCTGTCCATCTGCTACTTCTAATATAGCAGTACCTATTTCTGTAACCTCTGTTACGTCAACGCCATATTCTTGTGGTACAAGCACGCCCATTGTTCCTGCTAACCCTGTAAAAGATTGCTCGGTTATAGCAAAAAAATCTTCCGGTGACATATCATCTGTGATATTATGCTCAGTTGCAAAATCTTTATTCACGAGAGCTAATGATTGTGTGTATCTATACGTGTCAGAAAAATCAACTTGTTGTGCGCGTTCTTCAGTTTTTGACATATCAGGTATCAATATATCTACATCACCTGTTTGCAATGCTGGAATTAGTAGCGAGAAGTCTGTGTCAACTATTTCAAGCTCCATGCCCATGTAATCTGCGAATGCCTGTGCGATAATTGGCTCAAGCCCTTCTGGCTCGCCGTCATCTCCAATGTATGAAAATGGTGGAAATTTTAAATCCATACCAACTCTCAAAACTCCTCCGTCTTGAGTATCATCATTAGCGTCTACGCCCATGTCGTCGTCAATCATACCATCGCTCGGCATTTGAACATCAGTGTCGCCACCCGCTTGGTTTTCCGAACATCCTACAAGACCAAACGCCAAGATAGTTGTAGCCATAAGTAATGCAATAATTTTTTTCATTGTAGTTCTCCTTAAATATTTAATCAGTTGTAAAAAATGTACATATATATAGTATACCAAATTTCTCTATTTGTAAAGTGGGTGGCAATTCATGTAGCTGCAATTATCTGTCTACTGTCACTATTTTTGTTTTAAAAAAGGATATAATCAAGCGTATTTGTACATATTGCTGTTTATTTTGCGACTATCCATGCAATAATTCGTCGATTTGCTAGCGTAACTTTTTAAGCCTTTAATTAAAGCTTTCTTCGTTAATGCTACTTGCTAAAACTCTTGAGAATATACAAAACTTGCGTAAAAAAAATTTGAAAATTGCGACAAATTATGAACTGATTATTAATATAAGATGTCTATTTTTTACAGAATAGCAAAAAATATATGACACCGCCTCTTTTTTATGGTAAAATAAAAGTATAACTACTATTAAGATAACCGTCGGTTATTTATATGATTTTCTTGCCTAATTTGCTTTAAGTTTTAGCTTGGGCACAGCAATATCATAGGAGGCTTGTATGAGAAAAATTAAAACTATATTCACTTTAATGTTAGTCGCTATTATGCTTGCGACATTGACATTTAGCTGTACTAATACAGAAATTTCCGCTGCACCGAACGCTCAAAACGGCATGAGTACTGGAGCTGATGATACCACCCAACCATACGAATTCACGGTGTACGCAAACTATGAGTGGTTTACCGTCAGAGAATGGGGTGCAGATGCCTCATCAAAATATATAGCAGACAAATTTAACGTGAACATTATTTGGGAGAAACCAAACACTGACGCATCTACTAAGCTAAATTTGATGGCAGCTACTGGGAATTATCCCGAGGTAATCTACATGGACAAGGACGCTGACTACAAAAAATTAGTTGCAGAAAACCACCTCCTACCCCTCGACACATATATGTACGAGGGTAACGACTTTGAAGCAAATACTTTCGAGTCCACCATCGACCTTTCTCGTGTGGATGGCAAAGTTTATATGATTACAAACTGGTCGAGGATGGAAGCTACTGGTGGAAATAACGCTTGGATAATAAATCAAAGCGCATGGGAAGCTGCTGGTTCTCCAGATTTAAGCACGCTCGAAGATATATACGATTATCTCATGGTCTTTAAAGAGCTCGACTTTGTTAATCACAGGGGTGAGAGCGTTTTCCCGATGCTCACTATCGAAAATGACGATGCTTCTTTAATACTAGAGGCGTTCAATCGCTCATATGGCGGACCAAATCCAGTGGCGGATTGGTATGGGATATCTACTGGTGAGATTAAATTTTTCTTAGAAGATCCAATAATGCTCCAAGCGCTGGAAACTGCAAATAAGTGGTTTAACGACGGACTCATCTCCCAAAGTGTTTTCACTGATACTAGAGAGCAGTCACTTGAAAAAATAACAACTGGTCGTGGAGCTATCTTATACTACGATTTCTCGCAAGATCAGTCAAATCGCTTTAGGAAAATTTTGATTGAAAGTAGCGAAAACACCAACTCTTACGAAGTTTTAGTCGACCCAATTTATCCCCCAGCAAGCGGAGTAGACTACACATACGGTGATGAAAGTTCGACTCTTGGCACATCCGGTATGGTTATCACTAAAAATGCAGAAAATCCGCAGAGGATTTTTGACGTATTTTCTTGGATGCTGACACAAGAAGGGGCTATCAACATGATGTATAGCGCGCAGGGAGCAGGAATGTGGGAAGAGCTTGATGAAAATGGAAATCCAATTTTGCTTAAATCAGAAAACGCATTCACCTCTAGCGAGTTAAACGAACTCGGTGCTTGGTTTTGGGCATATCCAGCCCAAGCTGATCATGTCGATAGGACAAAATTTGCGGTAAACGCTACCCTAGCTCCATCTGAACAAGACTTCACAACTTCGCTACAAGCAAACTTTTTTTCAGCACCAGCAGGCACCCAACTAGGCGACACTGTGGCGTCCGGACAGAAGTACATTACCGACGAACATGTGGGTATCATTCCATCAATCGACCCAACAACTGAGCTTGGGATTTCGCGCCAGCTTATTGAGGATGAAATTGCCAAAATTCTCCCTCAAATTGTAATGGCGGAAAACAGCGAAGAATATGATACGCTAGTAGAACATCTTATCGATTATGCTTATGATAATTCGATGGATGAAATCTTAGAAAAATATAATCAAACTCGAGATGAAAATATAAAGGCACAAGGTTGGTCATATTATGATTGATATGGTTTTTTATGCAAATTATCTGCATTAATGCAGATGATGCGCATAATTATTCATTGATATAATTATGATAAACCTCCGCGATTTTTAGCACTTACCCCAAAAAAACATGTAATTTCTATCACATTTAACAAATTTCGTATTGAGTGCGACTATCCATTAAATTGTTTGACTATATGGGAAATTTTGTGTATAATTTTATATATATTACTAATTTTCGTATGACAAGATAGGGAGAAAAATATGGATAAAACTAGTTTTGTCTACACCAAGGAGAGCAGTTGCATGGGATGCAATAAATGTATTTTTATGTGTCCAACCAATGCAAATGAAGCTTTTTTTGAAGCTGATGAAGGAAAAGTATTTATTAAACCTGGTTTTTGTATTTCATGTGGTGAATGCATCAATATTTGCGATCATGGTGCACGGGATTTTATAGATGACACAAATAAATTTTTAGATGACCTCAAAAATGGCGAGAAAATCTCTGTCGTTATCGCGCCTGCTGCGAGGTTTAATTTTCCCTCGACTAAAAAGCTAATTTCATACCTAAAATCCATCGGTGTTAATCAAGTTTATGACGTTTCTTTTGGTGCAGATATTTGTACATGGGGGCATGTAAAAGCGATAAATGAGCAGAACTTATCTGGACTTATCGCACAACCCTGTCCTGTTGTTGTTAGCTATATCGAAAAATACAAGCCATCGCTGATTAGCAGACTTTCGCCCATCCACAGCCCAGTTTTATGTCTTGCAACTTATCTCAAAAAATATGCAAAACTTGAGGATAAGTTGATGTTTTTATCCCCATGTATTGGCAAAAAACGTGAATGTACGTCTGAGCATACCCATGGAGTACTCGAATACAACGTATCTTTTACTAAATTTATAGATGTTATGAAATCCGCAAATGTCGATTTAGAATCTTATTCAGAAAGCGAATTTGACAATGCAAAGGGCTCAATCGGTTTCACTTTCCCACGTCCTGGAGGACTAAGCGAAAACATTAAACTGCATCTAGGGCAGGATATTTGGATTAAGCAAATTGAGGGCATTGGCAAAATCAAAGAATATTTTGAAGAATATACGCTTGATTTGAAAGATGGTAATCCTGTACCTGTAATTGTTGACGCACTAAACTGCGAGCATGGATGCAATCTTGGTACAGGCACATTGCAGACAGCACGATTAAACTCTATTGATCATGCACTAAACTCGAGCAAATCTGCTGTAACACAAGATAACACGGACAAGCTTATGAAGTTTTTTGATGATAATTTTGTTCTCGATGACTTCATTAGAAAATATATGGATAGAAGTTTTGACTATAAAATAGATGAAACTGTTGATTTGGAAAAAGCTTTTATATCGCTTGGTAAAATTACAAAAGCGGATAGAAATATTAACTGCTTTAGCTGTGGTTATGGAAATTGTCGTGATTTCGCTTATGACTTAGCACTAGGGCATAATAATAAGAATAACTGTAAGCATTATCTACTCAACAAATTTAAAAAACTAAGCTTATACGATGATTTAACTGGCTTAAACAATAGATACTGCTACCATTTAGCTATAGCTAAATTCCGTGAAACTCATCCAGGTATCATTGGGATTGCCTATATTGATATTAATGGGCTTAAAGAAGCTAACGACATTAGGGGGCATTCTTTTGGCGATACATTAATAATTACTTGTGCTGATTTACTTAAAAAGGTCTTTGGTGGCAACGCATATCGTATTGGTGGCGACGAATTTATTATTATGGATTCTAGCGCAAATGAAGCTACCTTTAATATCAAAATTTCTAGTTTGCATTTGCTACTTGAAAAAGAACCCGACTTAGTGGTTTCTATCGGCACAGCAATTAGTAGCTCTCCACAAGATTTAGATGATAAGCTTGACGAGGCGGATCAAGCCATGTACAAAGCAAAACAAGAGTATTACACCAATATTAGAAAAGCAGATCGACGTACATATAGAAAACGAATGCACTAATTATAAGCAAAATAAAAGGAAATATCAGCTATGCTGATATTTCCTTTTTCTATATATTTATATTAGTCATGAACTCGATAATCCACATGCTTACTCACATCATAAATTGTGTATGCATTTTTACCGCTATTTTTGCTTGAGTACATCGCACGATCAGAAGCATTGTAAAGCGCCAAAAAGTTGTCGCCGTGCTCTGGTACTAAAGCTATCCCAATACTGCAGCTTACTGTAATGCGCACATCGTTTTCACCCTCATAAGTTTTGTAAACATCGGTGCAGATTTTCTCAACCTTTTGCATTATTGATTCTTTAGAAAGTCTGCTTGTAATATATACTAAAAACTCGTCTCCGCCAATTCTGCCGACGATGTCTTCTTTCCTAAAATTATGAGAAATTTTCATAGCGATTTCTCTTAGCACATTGTCGCCATAAGCATGCCCCATATTGTCATTAATACCCTTGAAATTATCTAAGTCAATTAAAATTAATGCGCCCACTTGTTCGATTTTTAGATGCTTTTTAATAAGTTCCTCTGTCGTCGCTTTATTGTACAATCCCACAAGCGAATCAATTTGAGCATGAGCTTTTAATTCTTTTTCTTTCATTATATTGTCGTGAATATCATCAATAATCGTATATATAGCTACAACATCATCAGTATCCTCATACAGATTTGTGATAACATATGCCCTCATCCATCTATACTCGCCATCGTCTTTTAGCACTCGGAGATTGTAAGTAAACTCGTAAATCCCCTTGCTACGCTGTGATAAGATATACTCAGATTTTGAATATTCATCAACAATCTTCACATCACTCGGATGAATTTTTTCTTTAATATATTCAAATACAAGCTCAACTAGTGGGGTATCAACGAAATTTTCCATTAGCTTGCCATATCTAAACGCTCGCACTACTACGTTTTTATTGCAATCAATTTCTGCTACAAAAACAGCTTGATTTATCAGCATATTCTTATAAAAAGAATCTTTTTCGAGAGATTCTTTTTTGTCGCGTAATATGTCAAATCCGACAAGCATAAACATGCCCACGTACATGACCAAAAGCCATGCAAAAGCTGTGATAATCTGGCTTGGAATTAAGTAGATATAATCATTTTTCTCTACATACACCATACCATTTGCAATTAAATGAGTGTTCGCAATCGCTGTGATAGCCACATATGCGTACATTTGCTCTGTCTTTTGAGTCAGTGCCCTCAAATATTTTTTTGGCACAATTTTTATCAGTGCAAGTGTAAATATAGCACTCAGCATACTCGTCATTATCAAAACTCGCCAAAACCAAATTGGATCATCCGAAATCTCGAATATGCTTTTTCCCATAAGTAGCGATGTCGCCGAAGATACTATCGCCCTTGCAACCATTATATGTATATTAAAAGTTAAAATGCAGGCAATGCGAGCAATTTTGCTTTCTTTTCTAAAGTAAAGCATAACTGTTACAGTGTAAACCCCAAGCATTATGGTATAGCCAAGCGAGGACATACTCCCAAAACCTTCAAGGAATACTGTCCCTATAACGCCACTCCCTAAGCTAAAAATAAAAGCTTTTAGCTTAGTGCATTTTACATCGAATATTGTCTCTGTCAAGCGCAAGTAAAACACGTTGTGCACGAAAAACACAGCGCAAAAAACGATAACTAAATAAATATGATGCATAAACTAACCCCAAAATTTCTCTACTACTATAATTGCGCAATATAATCCCCAATTATATTGCGCAACTCATACCAGCAAAACCTTATTTGTTTTTATTGACTATTCTCGTATCTGACACTTTTGTTTTGATGTCTATATATCTAACAAAAAGTGACACTTTATTATCCTGATTTAGATTGTTCCACAAATTCTCTGTAAAAGTGTCAATATCCTCAGTTAATTCGACCGCTTTAGGTTCACCCTCAAACGAAGCAACGCTACCGTTCATCCCAACATATGTGTGGATAAAATGGCCTTGACCACTTATTGGCATTGGATATTCCCAGAAATATTTTAGAGCTCCACCTTCGTCACCGTATGCACTTTTTAAGATTGACATTTTATAGGAAAAATTCACGCCAATTCTTAATGCTGCGGAAATCCTAGGAGTTAAAATTGGTGGGTCTGGTTCGAATGTTCTACTTCTCAGTGCATCTTCAAAAGTTTTCCCATCGGACATGTAATTATAAATCGTATCAGTTTGGTCGCCATTAGTCACGATAACAGTATTATCAAGAATTCTCACAGGTGAATAAATTACCAGAGATGGGTCTGATAGCTTATCTTTATCAAACGCTTTTGTTTTAAGCGCTTCGCCTTCGCTTACAAAAACTCTGTTTTGTGAATTTTCGCTACGACCCATAATAAAATATGCGATTACCGCAATATTTCCTGTTGTGTGTTTACCTACAATAATTCCGCGTCCTGGATATGTATTATCTACTAGTAATTCTTCAATTTTTTTAACTTCCACCTTTTTGCCTCCTTAAATTATAATATGCAAACTTTATTGTCTTTTACTGCAATTTTTCCTTCACAGTACAGTTTGACAGCCTGTGGTAACAATACCCACTCTGCCTCTTCCATGATGCGTTTTTGCAATGTTTGCGCAGTGTCATCGTCTTTAACTTCCACCGCTTTTTGCAGTATAATCGGTCCTCCATCGCATTCTTCATTAACAAAATGCACAGTTGCACCCGATAGCTTTACACCTCGCTCTAGCGCAGCTTCGTGCACATGCAAGCCATAATAACTCTTACCACAAAAAGATGGGATTAAAGCAGGGTGAACATTGATAATTTTGTTGGCATAATGTTGTGTCACAACTTCCGTGAATATTGTCATAAACCCTGCCAAAACAATAAAATCAATCTCTTCTTCTTTTAATATACTCAGCAAAACTTCGCTATATTCTTCAACGCTACTATAATCTTTTCTTTTATGCACTAGCGTTTTTATCCCAGCATTTTCTGCTCTAGTAAGCGCATATGCGTCGTCCTTGCTCGCTAAAACTAAGCTTAGTTTGCCGTTTGTAAACTCGCCTTTTTTCTCAGCATCAATCAGCGCTTGCAAATTTGAGCCTCCGCCTGACACTAATACTGCAATTTTTAGCATAGGATAATTCCCTCCTCGGATTTAACTAAAACTCCGAGTTCATATGCTTCTTCACCGCAAGATTTTAGCGTATCAATAGCAGTTTGCACATCTTCTTTTGCTACACAAACCACCATGCCAACTCCCATATTAAAGGTGTTAAACATATCTCTTTGCGGAATATTTCCTATTTTTGCGATAGTTTCAAATACTTCAAGCACTTTCACATCACTCATATTAATCTTAGCAGCTAATCCTTGTGGTAGTGAACGTGGAATATTTTCATAAAATCCACCACCAGTAATATGTGAAATCGATTTTACACTAACTTTTTCCAGTAGAGATAAGATTGGTTTTACATAAATTTTTGTAGGAGTGATTAAGCTTTTTAATAGTTCTTCTTTTTCGCCCAAATTGTTAGGATCAATCTCGTTAATCCCTAAAACTTTTCTAATAAGCGAAAAGCCGTTTGAATGCACTCCGCTAGAAGGTAGCGCGATTAGTACATCGCCCTCACCTTGGGAATTCGGGTCTAAGATTTTATCTTTGTCCACCACTCCAACGGAAAAACCAGCTAAATCATACTCATCCTCAGGGTAAAAACCTGGCATCTCTGCTGTTTCACCGCCGATTAGCGCACATCCAGATTGCACACAACCCTCTGCTACACCTGCTACGATTTGCTCAATTTTTTCTGGGAAGTTTTTCCCACACGCAATATAATCTAAGAAAAATTGTGGTTTTGCGCCACAGCATATGATATCATTAACGCACATCGCTACGCAGTCAATCCCCACAGTGTCGTGCTTATCAAGTAAAAATGCAAGCTTTAATTTTGTGCCAACGCCATCTGTTCCGCCAACTAAAACTGGTTTTTTTATATCAGTGATATCTAGTTCGAACAGACCGCCAAAACCGCCAATCCCTGACAATACACCGCTTGTCATAGTTTTAGCGATATGCGATTTCATAAGCTCAACCGCTTTGTACCCCGCAGTAACATCAACTCCTGCAGCTTTATAGCTTTGTGAAAAACTGTTGTCCATATTTTTCTCCGTTTCACTTAAATTTATTTCCCTAATAATGCATTAATTCTATGCACAGGGTTTAAAAGTCCGCTTATCGATTCATCGTGATTTAAGAAATCGATGATGTATGCGATATATTTTGACATATCAACTTCGCAGTACCACTCTCTATTAAGTAGCTCTTCTGTTCTATACACTAAGTTTGTTGTGAAAACTTTTGAGATAGTTCCATCTTCATAAGCTTTATCAAAGCTTTCAAGACCTTCAACAAACAAACCAAATGTTGTGCAAATAAATATTCTATTAGCACCTTTAGCTTTTAGTTTTTGCGCAATATCAAGCACAGAATCGCCTGATGAAATCATGTCGTCTACGATGATTAAATCTTTGCCTTTTACGCTAGTACCCAAAAATTCATGCGCAACAATTGGGTTCCTGCCGTTTTCAATCACAGAGTAATCTCTGCGTTTGTAGAACATACCAAGCTCTACACCTAAAACTGAGGAGTAGTACATACACCTAGACATGCCACCCTCATCAGGAGAAATTATCATTAGATGATCTTTATCTATATTGAAATTTTCGATATTTCTTTTTAGCGCTTTCAAGAATTGGTAAGTAGGTTTGATATCCTCAAAGCTACTCCATGGAACCGCGTTTTGAACACGTGGGTCATGCGCATCAAATGTGATGATATTATCTACACCCATTGACACTAATTCTTGTAAAAACAGCGCACAGTCAAGTGACTCTCTCGAGCTTCTTCTGTGTTGACGTCCTTCATAAAGCATAGGCATGATAACCGAAATTCTTCTCGGTTTCGACGCTGCTGCAGCAATAATACGCTTAAGGTCGCAGTAGTGGTCATCTGGGCTCATTGGCACTTCTTGTCCGTACATTTTATAGGTTACCCCATAGTTGAACACGTCTACAATGATGTATAAATCGTCGCCACGTACTGTTTCTTTGAACATACCTTTTGCTTCACCCGTACCAAATCTTGGGCACGAAGTTTTTACTTGGTATGAGTCTCTTAAATAGCCCATATAAAGCTTTTTATTTTCCTCTTTAAGCTCTCTTTCTTTTCTCCATGAACTAATATATGAGTCTACTTTCGCTGTTAATTCCTTGCTTCCAGCCATTCCTACTATCCCTAGTGGTCCTACAGGAACTGGGATTGCTTTTCCGTTTGAATTCACCATAATGATTATTATCTCCGTTTCATTCGCTTTGCATTAAATTTATTTTTCAGGCGACCGTATAAATGGTCGCATTTATATTTTCAAGTGAACTTAGCATATTATTCACTGAAAATGGTGTTGCTTTTAAGTTTTGCTCCAACGCTAAGTGCGCGTTGTATGAAAATTATTCGCCAAGTAGACGTTTTAAAATTTCGTTGTACGCATCTACTTCGCCGCCCATATCGCGTCTAAAGCGGTCTTTGTCAAGTTTTTCTTTTGTGATGCTATCCCAAAATCTACATGTGTCAGGGGAAATTTCGTCAGCCAATACGATAGTGCCATCTGAAAGTTTACCAAACTCCAATTTAAAGTCGATAAGCTCAATATTCAAGTCTTTTAGATAAGCAGTCAACACTTCGTTAACTTTTAGTGAGTATTTAGCAATTAAATCTAATTCTTCTTTTGTAGCGTATTCCATAGCAAAAATGTGATATTCGTTTATCATAGGATCGCCTAATTCATCGTCTTTGTAGCAGTACTCAAGTACAGTTTTGCCCATTTTATAACCTTCTTCAAGGCCTAAACGTTTTGATAGTGAACCTGCTGCGATGTTTCTAACAATAACTTCTAGCGGAACGATTGTAACTTTTTTTACAATAGTTTCTCTGTCAGAAATTTCTTCGATTAAATGAGTTGGCACGCCTTCTTTTTCAAGAATTTTCATAAGGTGATTTGTAACTCTGTTGTTGATTACACCTTTGTTTAAGATAGTGCCTTTTTTCTCGCCATTAAATGCTGTTGCATCATCTTTGTAGTCAACCATTAATGCTTCTGGGTCGGTTGTCGTCCAAACTTTTTTTGCTTTTCCCTCGTAAAGTAAATTTAATTTTTCCATGCTAAACATTCCCTTCCTTTTTGCCAGTTATATTATTTATTATTAAGCGCGTTGTCTTTTGCGATAACTTCATTAGCCATGTCTTCTTTCATTTTAGAAAGTTTTTGTGCTAATTCATCGTTATACACACTCATGATTTGTGCTGCTAAAATTGCAGCATTTTCAGCTCCATCAATCGCAACTGTTGCCACAGGTATACCTTTTGGCATTTGCACAGTAGATAGCAATGAATCAAGCCCATCCATTGTAGAAGATTTTATCGGAAGTCCGATTACAGGCAAGGTTGTGTGAGCCGCTAAAACTCCAGCTAAATGCGCTGCTTTCCCTGCTGCTGCGATGATTACACCAAACCCGTTTTCTTTTGCATTTGTAGCAAAACCGCAAGCTCTTTCTGGCGTTCTGTGTGCACTCATGATATGCACTTCGCTTTGAATACCGAAATCCTCCAATGTTTTTATAGCTTTTGTCAATACTGGCATATCGCTGTCGCTACCCATTATCACCGCTACTTTTTTGATTGCATTCATTTTATACATCCTCCAATTAGTAAAAATTAAAATAAGCTGTGATTAATCACAGCTTATCTACATATCAATTTTTAGTTGCACTTATCCCGTTTGTTTTTGTTTTTGCGAAATTGACCGCAAAAATCCCAACCTGTCTATTGCAACGGTTCATGTGAAATATTTTATTGTCGATTGCATTCCACGCAAAGGTCATGCGCAAATTCACCCACTTAAAAAATAAAGTTTACTATAATATTTTATCGTATTTTTTGTAAAAAATCAATACTTAGAAATATAGAAAATCCGTCATTTTTTTACATGTTATTGACATTTCCCACAATAAAACTCTCATCTTTTAGCGCACTACTATCCTAAAGCTACATCAAGCATCATCATCACAATAAATCCGCCCACTACGCCAACTGTTGCAATGTTTTTGCTCAACTTAGATGCCTCTGGAATTAGCTCGCTTGCAACAACTGCAATCATAGCTCCTGCCGAAAACGAAAGTAAAAAAGGCAAATATGTTTGCATAAAAAACACCAATAGCGCACCTAAAACTCCAGCAATCGGCTCTACCATTCCCGAAAATTGTCCGAACATGAAGCATTTTTTGCGCGAGAAATTTTCACGTCGTAACGGTAGCGAAACGCCAGCACCTTCTGGGAAATTTTGTAGCCCTATACCAACAGCTAGCATCACAGCACCTGTGATATCTGAGCCAAATGTCGCTAAGGATGCGCTAGCAAATGCTACTCCAACCGCCAAGCCCTCTGGTATATTGTGTAAAGTGACCGCAGTGACTAGCAAAATTGAGCGCCTCAAACTTTTATGGTTGTGGTGCTCAAAATGCGCCAAATCGTTAAACGAAACCTTGCTTAACAGCCTATCCCCAACTACAATAAAAGCGCCCCCAAACATAAACCCAAGCGCTGGGACTAGCCACTCGTTTTGCCCTAATTCCTCGCACATTTCGATAGCGGGACTAAGTAGCGACCAAAACGACGCAGCTATCATAACGCCAGCTCCAAACCCCAGCATGCAGTCAAGCACACGTCTATTGACATCTTTAAAGAAAAATACTAACGCCGCACCCAGGGCAGTCATCGTATATGTAAACATTGTCGCCAAAAATGCCAAAAGCACAGGACTTTGCCCAAATAAAAACTCCATAATATCAAAAACCTTTCATAAAAAACTGCGGGTACATAAAGTTATGTATACTATATTATGAAATCTTTATAACAAATGTTACTTCTTGTTTTTGTTGCATTCTTCCGTGCAACTAACATACATTTTTAGCGGTAAGTGAAAGGGTGTTGTTTTATACATTTTTTATCAGTAGGAAGAAGGGGTTGTATGGGCAACGCAAAAATATATTTAACAATTTTCTCAGGGTTTTTACTTAATTTTTTTCAACAGTATTTACTAGTGATAATACTAGTTCTCGCAGCAATAGTATTTGATTTAGTAACAGGGCTTCTCAAAGCAAAAATCACCAAATCGCTCAGTAGCAAAGTAAGCTTCAACGGTATATGGAAAAAGCTGTCGCTGATGTTGGCGCTATTTTTTGGGATATATCTTGATACTTTTATCCCAATGCTTATAGAAACCGGCATTGACATCGAGCTTGGAGTTTCGCTTCCATTTGGGCTAGTGGTGGGGATATATATTGTGATTAACGAATCTGTTTCTATTTGCGAAAACTTATATGAATGTGGCACTCCAATGCCAAAGGTCATAGTCGGTGCGCTTTTGCTCGCTCGCAAAGAGATAAACAAGAAGAAAAAGGAAAGCGAAGATACTGAAAACAAAAATGACAACTCAGATAATATTGACAATGAGGGCAATAATAAATAAAGCAAAATAATTTTTGTGCAAATGCGAATACGCAAAAACAAACTGACATTTCAATGAAATGTCAGTTTGTTTTTTTATAACAGATTATGATATTTTCGTCCAGTAGCTATCACTTATCCTATAGTTTTCTATATTAAATATATCAAGCAAATACACTTCTCCGTCTTCACTAATCGCATAAGTCGTGAAAAAACCACCCGTTGGTTCGGTAACGCCAATTACAACCACTTCATGACGCTCACCCATATAGTCAATCTGCGTTTTGCTTGTCACTACATTTTCAATTTCTTGATACTCACTTACTACTTCCCTAGCTTCATCAATCTCATGATTTTGTGTTATCTCAGTTTTATAAGCTTTCTCAATCTTCACATCTTTAAACTGTGCTTCGTCTACTGGCTTTATCACACGCGTATGATTTGCAGTAAATCCCATATCCACTACTTCGCCCGTTTCGGTATTTTGACCGTTCGCCGATAAATTAAGTAGCAATATATCCTCTTCATTTTTCGTCATTTCAAAGACATATTCTTCACGAACATTTTCTCCTGTTAGCACATTTATTCCAAGGTAATCATCATATACAACATACTGTCCCTGTGCTATTACCAATCCGTCAGCACTCAACATGGTCAACATACCTTTTGGGTCAAAGCGCATTATGTCGCCATTTTCCGTGTCCGCAAACTCGCCTACTAGCCCTGATGATACATTATCGCCCAAAAACGAAATATTCGAAAAAGTTATCTCTGTGATATCCCCACCATTTTGATTTATCGAAAACTCAAAAAATATTCGCTCATATTCGACAAAATAATGTGCCACTACTTGAATATCTTCGATTAGCTCGCCCTCTTCCTGCAAAGGGTAACTCAAAAAGTCAGGTTTTTCCAGCTCGTCAAACATAACATTTGCCAGATCACCAACTTTTATATTAAGCAGATTATATTCGCTGTTTTTCGTCTTAAACGTATTAAGTCCCGTAAAATCATAAAATAGCGCAGAAGAACCATCTCCGTAAAAGTCCATATTTCCCTCTAGCGCAGTGACTTCACCATATACCTCAGCAGCATTTTCGCGACTTATCCCCTCAGTGTCTTCTATCCCAAAATCTTCATTAGGGTCGACACTCTTGCAAGCGGACATCGCAAATGTTGTGATAATTACAAGAAAAATACAGATAATTTTTTTAGTAGCATTCATACTGACTCCCCCAAACTTCAAGAAAAAAGCACGTAGTATCGGATTGTGTTAAATATGGGTTGATTCGGTTTTATCTACTTTCATTATACAATATAGATGATTTATTTTCAAGTTAAATTTTCTTCATTCTAATCTCTAACATCGCACAAAATAAAAAGCGATGTGAAAAAAACACATCGCTCTTTTTTAAGGTGTATAAAAATGCTTATCACCTTATTATTCACTTTTAACTTTACTAAAACTCAGGGTTTTCTTCCACAGTTTCAGTTTCTACAAACTCTGCCTCAATTGGTTCTTCTACAACATCAGCTTGAACTGGCTCTTCTTGCTCTTCTGCTACATTTTGTGAGTAGCTATAGTCTTTGAACTCTTGTTGCATTTTCGAACCGCATTTGCCACAAAATGTATTATCCATAGGGTTTTTCAGTCCACAATCAGCGCAAATAATCACGTTTTGTCTATCTGCTATTTCAGAATATAGGTCTGTAAGTTTTTCGTTTAAGCTATCGATTTGCTCGCAAACTGTTTGAACAATCTCAGAATTATCAGTGTTATCTTTAATTGCACTATAAGTCGCTTGACCCAGTTTTTCATATAATTCTTTAATTTGTCCGTTTATTTTCATTGTATCAATTTTAAGTTTTGATACTTCCACAACGTCGCCTGTTTTTTTTGCGGCAACATCATAAATTTCCTTTGCTTTTCCTACGATTTGATCAAAATTCATATTATCATCACCTTTTCAATTATTGGGCACATCCCTTTTGGATATGCTGGTTTACCGCTGTAAATATATTATAACTAATATTCACTAAAAAAACAACTATAATTCTATAAATTAAATAATAATTCTTTTCTTGTTAATATTTCGTTAAATCTACTCACATATTCATGTGGATACTTAAAATTAAAGGATCGCTGTACATCACTGTATGAAAAATCAGTTATTTTTGTCACGCCTCCAGCTCCTACAGATATGATATCATGCACTTCATCCATGATGAAAATATTATATAAACACTCATGATTTTTCTTTGTATATCCGACATTTTCAAGGTTTTGTATTGTATTTTTCTGGCGATATAAATAATATGGTATATAACCATTTTCCGCCATTGCTTTTTGGGAATACTCTATCATCCTCGCATTTTCAGGCGTTTGCAAAAGTTTGTTCCAATCCTTTAAATATAGCGAAGAGGAGCGTTTTACTGTCAGAGCATGAACCGTGATGTTCTCTGGCTGTAACGCGATTATCCTATCCACAGTATCGACAAAGCTCTCAAGAGTGTCCGCCTCAAGCCCTGCAATCAAATCAGCATTTATGCTATCAAATCCAATTTCCTTTGCAAGCGAGTACACCCTAAAAAAGTCTTCGGTACTGTGATGTCTACCAATCGCCTTCAGCACCTCGTCATTAAAGCTTTGTGGGTTGATGCTAATTCTCCCGACTCCATGACGCTTCAGCGTTTCCAGTTTTCCTCTTGTTATCGTGTCGGGGCGACCAGCTTCCACCGTATACTCCACCACATTGGACATATCAAAATTTTCCGCAATGACCGCTAATAAAACCTCTAGCTCATTTTCATCAAGCGTAGTAGGCGTGCCCCCGCCAATATAAATTGTTTTGAGTACCCTGTCCTTCTCCCGCAAAATTTTGCCTACAAATTCAATCTCCACTTTTAATTTCTCAAGATACTCGCTCATTAACAGTTTCGCTTTATGCGAAGATACCATGCTCGAAACAAATGAACAATATGAACAGCGTGTAGGACAAAATGGAATTGACACATAAAGGCTATAGTCCTTCGGCGTAATCGCTTCTAATATCGGTCGCTGTACACCTGCAATATCCATGCACAACTCATATTTTTTTGCATCTACCAAATAACGCTCGGTAAAATCCGACATAATTTGACTTTTTGTATAATTTTTCTTTTGCATGGAATTAATGTACTTAACAGGTTTAATCCCAGTCATTATCCCCCAGCTTAAATGCAGTCCAGTCAGCTTTGTTAGGACATTGAACACGCTGAGTGCAAGCAATCTCTCGCACTCATTATCATAGTTTTTATCGGAGTTTAATAGCGTGATACTCTCACTTTCGTTCTTATCTCCTATAACAGCAGTGCACAAAAGCTTAGTGCACTCCTCGCCTTTTTCTATCTCAGTGAGTATCACATCATCACGACCATTAATCTCGCTGTCATATTCATGCACAAAACGCTCCACGGAAAAAAACATTTTGCACAAACTTTCAATCTCGTACTTAAATTTATGGGAGTTAAATATAATCGTCATAATCTTCATTTCTCATATATGGATTTATTTGGCGCTCTCTTTCAAGGTTTGTAAAACCGCCATGACCAGGATAAACTTGATAATCCCCCTCAAGTTGGGCGAGTTTCTCTAAGCTATTTAACATAGTTTTATAGTCTCCACCATATAGGTCGCACCTACCACAGTTTCCACTAAACAATGTATCTCCTGAAAACATTTTGTCCTCAAGTAGATATACTCCTGAACCCTTTGTGTGACCTGGTGTGTGCACAAAAGTAAATGTCAAGTCATCCAGCTTGACTTCGTCATTGTCGCTTAATTTGACAAAATCTTCAATTGGAGTGAATTTACAAAGCGCATACTCAGCAACAGGTGAACTATTACAAAAAAATAAATCTTTTCTTGTTAATAAGTCCTCCTCAAATTCCGAGGCATACACCACTAAATCATATTTCTTTTTCAGTTCAAACAAAGCCGATACATGGTCGAAATGCCCATGTGTCAAAAGCACAATTTTCGGCGTTAGCCCATGTGCGCTTAAATAGTTACTAATTTTCTCTACATCACTCCCAGGATCAATTATAACTGCATTTTTATTTTCAGTTTCGATGATTAAACAATTCACCTGATATGATCCTACAATAAGCGGAGTCACTTTCATTATTACACGTCCTTATCCTAATTTTTCGAGCGTTTCCCAAATGCCGTTGATATATGTCGCACCAAGCGCTCTATCATAAAGCCCATATCCAGCTTTCCCACTTTCGCCCCAAATCATGCGCCCGTGATCCGGTCTTATATATCCATCAAACCCACTTTTGTGCAGATTTTTGAGTATCTCCACCATATCGAGGCTTCCACAAGCAGAAAAATGCGCGCTCTCCTCAAAATCGAGCCCACCCATGAGTTTTACATTCCTGAAATGCAGAAAATGTATACGACCCATTTTTGCGTATTTGTCCACTAATTTTGGTATGTCATTAAAATCTGCACAACCTAGTGAGCCTGTACAAAAAGTCAATCCATTATTCTTTGAATCATAAAGACTCAAAAATCTATCAAGGTTTTCCTCACAAGTAATTATCCTCGGCAATCCAAAAATTGAATAGGGGGGATCGTCGGGATGAATTGCCATATTCACATCATTTTCCTCAGCAATTGGTATAATTCGACTTAAAAAATACTCTAAGTTTTTCCACAATTTCTCTTCATCGACATTTTTATACGCTTCAAATAGTTTTTGCATATCCTCTTTCGCATATGAACTATCCCAACCAGGTAGGCTGAGTTCGCCCGTAAGCGGGTCCATTTTTTCCAAATGCGATTTATAGTATACCAGAGTATTCGACCCGTCGTCAAGTGGCATATCTAGCTGGGTTCTCGTCCAGTCGAACACAGGCATAAAATTGTAGCAAATACATTTTATCCCAGCTTGTGCAAGATTTTTTATATTCTCGATATAATTGTCGATGTATTTATCTCTAGTCGGCAAGCCAAGTTTTATGTCCTCATGCACAGGCACACTCTCGATAATGTCGAAAACAAGCCCCGAACGTTCGACTTGATTTTTCAGCGCAGTTATGCTCTCTTTGCTCCAAACCTCGCCCACTGCTGTGTCGTAAATTGCTGTAACAATACTACGCATATTTGGAATTTGCCTGATATATTCTAGCGATACAGGGTCGTCCTGCCCATACCACCTAAATGATAATTTCATCCTATTTCCTCCAATAATTTTATTTCTATCAATTAACATCAATCAGCACTTTCATCGTGCTTTCTTTGTTCTCTTCGATATATTCATACGCAGCTAAAAAATCCCTAAAAGCAAAATGCTTGCTCATCAGTGGCTTTAGTTTAACGCTCTTATTTTCTACCAACTCAATTGCTTTTACATAATCCTCGTGACGGTACATCATCGAGCAATCTAACGTTAACTCCTTATCATTGAGCACAGCTAGATTTACATTCGCCATATCCGCAAACACCGCAACTAGTACGATAGTGCTACCCTTACGAGATAGTTTTATCGCTTGCTCCATCGTAATATCATTGCCAGCGCAATCGTATATTACATCCGCCCTATCTGCACCAAAGCATTTAACTATCTCCTCATTCAAATCACAGCTTGCAGTGTTAACTGTGTAGTCAATTCCACATTCTTTTGCAATTTCCAGCCTCTTTTGAGAGATATCCGTTATCATTACAGCCTTCGCTCCGAGCGCCTTGCATGTTTGCGCAAGTAATATTCCGATTGGTCCGCATCCTAGCACGATAACATTTGCACCATCAAGCTCATTAAATCTGAGTGCAGCATGGACTGTCACCGCTAATGGTTCAATCATCGCACCTTCATCAAATGATATGCTGTCAGGTAATGGCGTAATTTTTTTTGCATCCACTGCAAAAAACTCGCTCGCAGTCCCAGTAGTCTGAAAACCCATAACCTTTAGTTCTTCGCAGAGATTGTACTTACCGTTCCTACATGGGTGGCATTTCCCACACACAACTTGTGGTTCTATAGTAACTTTTTGCCCAACGCAAAATTCCGTGACTGCGCTTCCTACTAACGCAATTTCGCCCGAAACTTCGTGTCCTTGTGTGATTGGGTATGAGGTAAATGGATGTTTGCCGTGATAAACATGGATGTCCGAGCCACAAATCCCGATGCGCATTATCTTAACTAGCACTTCGTTTTCGGCTATTTGTGGCATGTCGATTTCTACAAACTCGATTACTCCTGGGGATTTCATAATTTGTTGTAACATAATAATTCTCCATTCACTATTATTTATTTTCACTAAATTAATGTAATTCTAACATAAATTTGTAGTTTTTAGAAGTGTTTTTACATAAAATTCATGATATTTTTCTATTGTAAACTTATTTTCTCATATTTAGTTGACAATAGAAAAATATCATGGTAAGATTAACCTAGCAAAATTAAAGGAGAGTTAAAATGATAAACAACAAAACATTAAACATCACAATAGTAGCGCTTTTTTCCGCGCTGACTGCACTTTTTTCACAAATTGCAATACCGATGCCTTCAATGGTTCCCATAAATTTAGCGACACTCGCAGTTTTCTTAGTCGCTGGACTATTCGACTATAAAATATCGCTCACATCAATGCTAATCTACATCGCTTTGGGGCTTGTCGGATTACCTGTTTTCGCTGGGTTGCGTGGAGGTTTCGGCGTATTACTAGGTCCTACAGGCGGCTACATTATCGGCTATGCCCTAGCCGCTCTCGTAATCGGACTACTCAAAAATTTATGCAAAGACGTCAAGATATACCACCATGTGCTCTTCATGATTATTGGACTTTTTGCATGCTATGCTATAGGCACTGCTTGGTTTATGTATCAACAACAAGTTGATTTGCTCTCCGCATTACTCTTATGCGTTGTACCATATCTAATTGGGGATGCTATTAAAATTACAATCGCTGCAATTATCGTTACACGATTGTCAAAGATGTCGTTTTTCCGACGCTATACTTCTATTAAATATACCCACTAAATTTGAATATGTAGACTAAAAACACAGCGCGAATTTATTCGCACTGTGTTTTTTATTTTCTGTAGCGGTACAAGGTCGCCCCCACATGGCAAATTCATATCATACTATGTACAATATAAAATAGCGACATACCAAAATTAATTTGATATGTCGCTAGAATTATTATTTTTTGTGTCTTCTCTTGCTGTATTTATGTCTTGAGTTGTGCGAGTTATCATCTGAGCGTTTACCATGTTTCGAAAAATGTGGTTTTTTGCTCTTTTTGCGATCCCCCATTAATGAACTTTTAACAGGTCTTCCACAAATTTTGATGTTTTGCATCTCAACTAAGATGTCCTCTGCCATTTCAACTGGTACTCCAACGATTGAGCAATCTTCTTCAAGAATAATCTTGCCAATATGCTCTGAAGAAATCCCAGTGCGCTCAGTTATCGCGCCAACGATATGGTTTGGACGGCAACGAGAAGAGCGACCGATGTCTAAAACGATATTGCAAAAACTAATGTTTCCACGTTCATTTTTCTTCGCTGCTTTAATTTTACCTGATTTTTCTACTTGTAGGTCAACTAAACCTTTTGTACTTGCTTTAAATGCGATACCAGCAAGAGTTACAGCGATTTGTTCGGCTGTATATCCGCTTTCCATCAGTTTTTCTACTAGTAGTTTTTGCGCAGAACTAGGCTCTTTGCCTTTATCAAGTCTTTCTGATACAATTTTCACATTCACTTCAAGATCATTCATTTGAATGCTCTCAACTGTAGGAATTGGAATTTCGTTGATTTCACATTGTAGTTTTCTTGCAAGTTGCTTCATCACAGAAATTTGTTGTCTACCACAACATAATGTAATAGCTGTACCCGTACGACCCGCTCTACCTGTTCTTCCAATACGGTGAACATAATATTCAGTCATCTGTGGAATATCAAAGTTGAATACGTAATCTACATCGCTAACATCAATTCCTCTCGCCGCAACATCTGTAGCGATAAGAATTTTTGTTTTGCCATTTTTAAAATCACCCATAACATTTGAGCGTTGGTTTTGGCGCATGTCTCCATGCAGTCCTCTTGCGGACAACCCAGCTTTGCTCAGCACATCAGTCAATTCATCTACCATACTCTTTGTGTTAGCAAAAATAATGGAGCGACGTGGTCTGTAGTAAAGCATCAACAGCTTAAGCACGTTAATTTTTTGGTTTCTAGGCACCTCAATAAACACCTGGCTAATCTCTTTAAGTGTCGCTTCATCGCGCACAAGATTAACTCTTTTAGGATTGTTTAAAAATTGGTGCGTTATGTCTAAGATTTCTTTAGGAACAGTCGCTGAGAATAAAAGTGTTTGATGTCCGCCAGATGTCCCTTTAAGAATAGTTTCGATATCCTCTTTAAATCCCATGTTTAGCATTTCGTCAGCTTCATCTAAAACAATCATTTTCAGATTGTCGAGTTTTAATGTTTTGCGCTTCATATGGTCCATGATACGACCTGGAGTACCAATAACAATATTGGCTTTTTTAAGCGCTCTAAACTGCGAGTTATAGTCAGCTCCGCCGAAAATATCCGCTGTTTTAATATGTGACATGTACTGCGTCAGTTTGCGTACTTCCGTCCCACATTGTTGCGCCAATTCACGTGTTGGCGATAAAATTAATACTTGTACGTTTAATTCATCTTCTTTTACACACTCTACTGCAGGAATGGCAAATGCCATTGTTTTCCCTGTACCTGTTTGTGATTGCGCTAAAATATCCACACCCTCACGGATAATTGGAATAGTTTGCGCCTGCACAGTTGTTGCATTAACGAAACCCATTTCGTCAATCGCCCTCATCATATTATGATGGATTGCTAATTCATAAAAAGTAGTATTGCTCATATATCTCCTTAAATTTTAATAGCCGCCTTAACGCATGACAATGTTAAGACAAGCAAATGTCTGTAAAAAAAGGTGGATGCGATGCATCTCACCTTTTTTAGAAAAACTTTATCGGTATAAGTATATTTTATCACATTATGCGCATAAAATCAAGCAAATTAACCTTGTTAATAAGCCAAAATATAGCTTGAAAAACCTGTCGATTTTGTCGGAAATATGTTATTTCAGAGCTTTTCTTCACTCTATTTACAAATACTCACTTTTTTCATTCATTAATTCGCAACAGGATAATTCGCCTCATCCCATTGATGATCACTTTGTCTCATCTTCTCACTACTCACGTTAAAATATGTATGCCACACCTGCTCAGATTGTTGCCCAGCTGCAGTGGGATCATCCCATGTAACGTCGACACAGTACCATGTATCGTCGATATTAACCATATTCCACGCATGTTCGTCCGTGCCACTATGCGCAGTACCTTCGACGGTGATACACTCGATTCCCACCATATCCATCATCAGCTGGAATGTAGAAGTGTACCCACTGCAAATAGCTTTGCCATGCACCAATGTTCCGTATGGATTGTCGTGGTCGGGGCTTGTAACAGTTTCCTCTGTCGCACCTATTGCTGAGCGGTCGTAATCTGTTGTACGTACGATAAAATCATGTATTGCACGCTCTTTTTCAAGCTCGCTCATACCGCTTGTAATCTGCGAATTTATAGCACTAGTGCAAATGTCAAGCACTGTTTTGTTAACCTCATTTAAATTTGAGCTATCCCCACTCTCCCACGCTGAGAGCACGGCATCGTGACTATAACCTCCGTCATCTAGCACCACATTATCTGCGTCTATATCGCTAACATCCACATCGTTGGTGTTGTCATTTTCTACAGTAGACGTTTGTGTATCATCAAATAATGCATCTGTACTTGGCACTAGTGGTGGGTCATTAGTAAAACATGCTAGATACTGTTCTTCAGCAAACTCTATATCATCACATATTATCAAAACTGCATAATCTCCATTTTGTAGCACTACACCTGCTTCTGCTACAGCCTCTTCCTCGGGTGCATAGCCTGTGAAATCCCCAGTTCTATTATGTTTGTAATCCGCCAGTGCAGTCGCCGAGATTTTAGCATTGTCGCTATCACTAAGTTTTAATAATACGATTTCGTCCGCAATGGCTCTATCGACCGCTTGATAAATCACAGCATCTTCGACCATGTCAGCCTCAACACCATAATACCCCATCAGTATGTCTGAAAAATTTTCATCTTCAGGTAAATATGCTGTCATCTGCGTAATGTTTTCTTGGCTGCCCACTATAATATCAGCCATTTGTTTTGCGCTATATTCAGAGTTAAAACCCACTTCATCACAAGATGTAAACACAAGAGAAAAAGTAAAGATTAATGTTAACACTATAGTAAATTTTAATTTTTTCATGTTATTTCCCCTTATATTTAAGATAATAAAATTATATCACACAAATATCTTAGTTTCAAGTTGAAAAACTCTTAATATTTTGATATAATGAAAATGAATAGACATGTAATTTACTGTCAGTTATCGGAAAAGAGGAATAAATTGAAAAAGAATAATACTTCATTTGAAGTCAGCGAAAAAATCCTTCTCTTGGATTTTTTGCGTAATAACCTGACTTCTAAATCGCGCAATAACATAAAATCTGCACTCACTCGTGGTGATGTGAGTGTTAATAATATCGTGCGCAAAAAACATGATTTCATGCTAAAAAAGGGCGATACCGTATCTATCGGTGAAAACAAACCTAAGTATTTTGAAATCAACCCACTACTTGAGATTTTACATGAAGATCATGAAATAATCGTCATAAATAAGCCACATGGGTTATTATCCATGTCCACAGATAAAGAGCGCGAGCACACTGCATACCATTATGTTACCGAATATGTTAAGCTGCGAAATAAAAATAATCGTGTGTTCATCGTACACAGACTGGATAGAGATACTTCTGGGATAATTATTTTTGCTAAAACTCCAGTTATGAAAACAGCTTTACAAGAAAAATGGAATGATATCGTAAAATATCGTGGTTATACCGCTGTTGTAGAAGGAAAAGTGGAGGAGCAAGAAAAAACTATAACCTCTTATCTTAAAGAAACCAACACGCTATTAGTGTACTCTTCCTGGGATAATAGTGGTGATAAAGCAGTTACTCAGTACAAGGTAATTTCGCAAAACGAAAATTATTCACTGCTCGATATCAACATTAAAACAGGGCGCAAAAACCAAATCAGAGTGCATCTAAAAGAGCTCGGTCACCCGATTGTCGGTGATAAAAAATATGGGGCGCAAACAAATCCAATTAAAAGGCTAGGGCTTCATGCAGGTAAACTAACATTTTTACACCCAGTGACTAAAAAAGAATTTGAGTTTAACGTAGAAATGCCAAAATCATTCAAGCGCCCAAGATAGTTCACAAAAACAACTAGTACATTACGGTGTGAGAATAATTCCACCGATAAAAAGACACTGCTTATATAAGCAGTGTCTTTTGTTATAATTAGATTAATTTTACTGCAGTCAGTCAACACTCCAAAATCAAACCACCATGCCACCGTTAGGGCTGATAACTTGTCCTGTGATATAGGATGCATTTTCGCTTGCTATAAAGCTAACAATTTGTGCAATCTCTTCACTTGTAGCTATACGACCCAATGGAATTTCTTCGGTAATCTGCACTAATTCAGCCTCAGTAAAATTAGCGTTCATTTTAGTATCCACCATGCCGGGAGCTATGCAGTTTACATTAATATTAGTAGGAGCAAGCTCTTTTGCTAATGCTTTTGTAAATCCGATTAAAGCTGCTTTACTAGCCGAGTAGCAAACTTCACAAGATGCGCCCTCGATACCCCATATAGAGGAAATATTGATAATCTTCCCCCATTTTTCTCGGACCATATGCGAAATCACTGCTTTAGAGCACAAAAACGCAGATTTCATATTCACCGCAAAAACTCTGTCCCATTCTTCCTCGGAAACATCGCTAAGCAGTGAAAACTGTGATATACCTGCATTGTTGATGAGTATATCCACCCCACCATAAACACTTTCTATCTCGTGCATCATAGCATTAACTTCATCAGATTTACTCACATCGGCTTTTATTGCAACTGCATTAGCGCAGTTTTCTCTAATTTCGCTTAAAGTTTTCATCGCATTTTCCTGTGACGAAAAATAGTTTAAGACAACATTGTATTTTTCCTCTGCAAATTTTTTTGCAATGGCATTCCCTATTCCATGCGAAGCACCTGTAATAAGTACCGTTTTATTATTCATATAAGACTCCTATCATTATTATCTTATGTAATCACACAATAATAATTCGTACTTTCTTATTCGATTTTATGCTTTCTAGTATGGAGTTTCTAGTTCCTTTTGACTCATAATCCCAAACCGCAATCACTAAATCTGAATAATCAACAATTTTTTTATTGCGCTTAAGCGTTGCGCTCTTACCGTATTTTTCATATTCTGGTAAAAAGATTTTAACAGGAAGCTCTAGCTGTTTTGCTATAACTTCTGCATACTTGTCCACACCTTTTGCACCGCCTGAAACTATCTCGGTGCAGTTGTCAGGAAGCTCCTTTATTATTAAGTTTAAATCCAAGTTTTCTATATCCCTTGAGCCAATTATTCCTACTCTCATATTATCACCGCAAACTTCAATTTTTTGTAATCTTTCTAATTTTATAATAACACAAAATCTAAAATTATTAAAGATTTTTTTGGTTTTTCACAGTATTATTTTCCTACTATAAAATTTCATTATCATCAAATATTATTATTAGACAAAGAAATAAATTTGATGAAAGAGGTAATATTTTGAAAAAAATAATAAGAAGTTTCACCGCTGTTTTAACTGCAATTTGCGCACTGACTTTTGCGGCGGTTATACAATATAATATATCCTTACCCAATGATTTTTATGTAAAACAAGCGGATAGTTTTTATTTTCGCAGTGGGATTGTAAGCTCCGATAGCCACACTTTAGTAACACAAACTTCCTCTAATGGTGCTATCATGCAAAACCAGCTAAAACTTTTTAACATCATACCGATTAAGCAAATCAGTGTAAGTGAAGTCGCTGAGATTAAACTAATTCCTAGCGGAAGTGCATTTGGTGTAAAGATGTTTACAGATGGTCCAATTGTCGTCGAAACTGCGATTATCCAGACAAAAAATGGACATTACTCCCCCGCTGACGAAGCTGGAATTTCAAGTGGGGATATCGTGACACATATTAACGATGTTAAAATGACTGGAAACGAAGACATTGTAAAAGCGTTACAAGAAAACACAGGCGAAATGATGAAGTTTACACTTGAACGTGATGGGGAGATTATTAACACCACGCTAACTCCAGCTTTGTCAGTAGTTGATAATAAGTATAAAAGTGGACTTTGGGTGCGAGATAGCGCAGCTGGAATTGGCACGCTCACATACATCAATCCAGAGGACGACACCTTCGGTGGTCTCGGACATCCGATTTGCGATGTAGACACCGGTTTAATCATGTCAGTAAGCTCTGGGGAAATCTGCAAAGTAGAGATAAGCTCTGTCACCAAGGGAGTTTCTGGCAACCCCGGTGAGCTATCAGGCGTTTTTTCCCAAGAAGCAGCACTTGGTAATATTGCTATCAACGACCAAACAGGGCTTTATGGCAAGCTTTCCTATGATGCGAGCGACGAGAATGCTATCCCAGTAGCGTATAAGCAAGACATCGTAACTGGTCCCGCCACAATACGAAGCAATCTGCACACAGACAAAGTGACAGAATTTGATATTATTATTGAAGAGGTAGATTATAGCGAAGAGAACATCATCAAAAACATGGTGATAAGAATAACAGACCCTGAACTTATCGAAAAAACAGGCGGGATAGTTCAGGGGATGTCAGGAAGTCCCATAGTCCAAAACGGGAAACTTATTGGAGCTGTGACTCATGTTTTTGTGAATGATCCTACCCGTGGTTACGGGATTTTTATTGAAAATATGCTTGAGAGTGCGGAGAGTATAGATAACTAAATATGTACAGAAAAAGCGAGGAAACACCTGATTTTCCTCGCTTTTTTTATATTCAATTGAAAGGAAATAGCTATGATGGTAAATAACAATAAATTAGCAAAATCGAAAGAAGAAAAGTGGAAATCGAGTGCTCGGAGAAGTTGATTTTGATATAAGTATTCCCATACACTAATAATTAATGCATAAAAAATTTCCAAAAGCCTCTTGACAAAAACTAATAGTTAGTATAAAGTAGTTAGTTAAATATACTTAATTCAAAATATCAATTAAAGGAGCAACCAAAATGAGTGGAAAATTAACAAAAGCACTAAATAAAATAACACATGATACAGCATTATATGAGCTTAAGCGTCTTTATTCTCATGATAAAAAGAGTGTTCTTTCATACCATGACACACTCTATCTCAATATCATCGAGGCACATCCTAACGAGTATACATCTTCACAAATTGCTGATTTGTTGAAAATTACACGTCCAT
>CAYJII010000007.1:0-65195 GCA_964370225.1 uncultured Oscillospiraceae bacterium
ATTGGAATACAGTCTCTGTAATAGACGCACCTGCGAATAGTGAGAATAATGTACAAACGATGATAAAAGAAACAGGAATAAGCGCATTTCTAAATGCGTGAGAGTAGATTACTACTTTCTCGTTTAGACCTTTTGCTCTAGCTGTCCTAATAAAGTCTTGGCTTAATGCTTCAATCATAGCATTTCTAATATATCTGATAGCTCCCGCCAAACTTACAATTGTTAAAGTAAGTGTCGGTAGTGCTAGCGTTCTTGCCCATTCTATCATTAAATCCGTGCCCTCAAGCATAGCGGAGTTTGGCATACCACCCATAGGCAACCACTTTAAATTTATCGCAAAAATATATATCAATGAGATAGCTAAAAAGAATGATGGCATGGAGTAAGTTACTAGAGAAAAAACTTGCCAACCGTTGTCAAAAAGTGACATACGCTTTGTCGCACATTTTATCCCTACCGGTATGGCTATTAAGAGGTATAAAATATTTACACCCACATTCAAGATTACCGTATTTTTGAGCGGTTCTGCAATCGCTTCTGATACCGGTTTATTAAACATTGATGAATATCCAAAATCGCCTTGGAAAATGTTAATCATCCAACGGAAATATTGCTCAACAATGGATTTATCCAGTCCTAGTTTTTCACGCAAAGCAGTAGCTTGTATTTCATATTGTTCTTCCGTCAATGTAGTCGGAAGCATTGCGCGAACTTGGTCACCCGGCATTATTTTTACTGTTGCGAATAGTATAATTGAAATAGCTATTACAACAGGTATTAATATTAATATGCGTTTTAAGATATATTTAATCAACTTCTTCACTCCTTATCTGCAAAAATTTCAAAAAAGGGGAATGTGTAAAGTACATTCCCCTTAATGATTATTCTAAAGTGTTAATTATTTTTCGCTTTTGCTGATTTGACAAATAATTTCATACCAAGAAGCGTATGGAGTAGTGTTTAGATTATCTACATTCACATGTGAAATATCAAAATATTCATTTGAGTATAGTGGAACTTCAGGCATTAATTCGTTCCAACGAATTTGGAATTCGAACCAAGCTTGTAGGTATGCTTCATCGTCAGATGGGTCTGTTTCGCGCATTCTAACCATGATTTCATCAAGTTCAGCATCGTTTAATTGTGTTGAATTTTGCCAAGTACCTAGTAATGATGAATGGTAAGCTAAGAATTTGTCATCAACTGCAGTAAAGTTAGTTGCAAGGTTGAATGTGTTATATACACGTTCGTCTTCTGGGATATCATAACCGTAGTAGTAAGCGTCTAAAAGTGCATTAAAGTCACTTTTTGTAACGTTAAATTCAATACCAGCTAGAGGAGCGTTTGCAGCATATTGGATTTCGATGATGTCAGTAACTGTGTTATCAGTAGTACCTAAGTGGTTGATAACTAGTTTTTCACCTGCAGCGTTGTGACGTAGGTAAGAACCATCTTCTTGAGCTTTTGTAGCATCAAAAGCAGTTGTTCCGTCAGCTTCGAATTTCCACTCAGATTGATCTAAGTAGTCATTAGCAGCATCTAAGTTAAATGAGATTGGTTTTAGTTCAGCTTGTAGGTCAGCTTGTTTATCTTGGTACATCCATTGCGCAGCACCGAAAGCGCCATCAACAGTTGATCCGTATCCACCTAGAACGTAGTCAACAACTTCGTTACGGTCGATTAGTGAAGCAAGTGCCCAACGTACGTTTACATCAGCAGTTGCGCCGAAGTCTGTATGCATTGCAAGGTTACCAAAACCTGCACGTAGGTAGCTGTGTAGTTGTGCTGTTTCGCTAGCTTTAGCTTTTTCGATTTTTTCGCCTTCAACAACACCAGAAACTAAGTCAACTTCGCCATTAATAACCCAGTCAACGTCAGTATCTTGAGGAATAGCTTTGACTACGATGTTTTTAAGTGTTGGAACTTCGCCATTAACATCACCAATAAAGTTTTCGTTAAGTTCTAAAGTTACAGTTTGGTTTTCGTAGCTTACAAAAGTGTAAGGTCCGCAAGTTACAGTTGGAGCGAAACGCTCAGTTTCAGCTATACGAGCTGTATCTGAAGCAAGGTCGCCTTCTGTATATGTGAATGAAGCACCGTTAGCATCACTAGTTACTGTAGCACCAGGAGCATATGTTGCCATATGGATTGGTGAAATCATTACATATGATGATTCCCAGTAGTATGGAAGTTTTTCAGCAGCAATTGTAACTGAGAATTGGTAGTCACCTAGTAATTGGATACCAGCAAGTGTTGTTGTGCTAGCATCTAGGTATGCACTATATCCTAGAATACCTTCTGCCAATGTGCTTGAAGCACCAGCAGTAGCCCACTCAGGTGAAGCTTTCCATAGTACAGCACCAACATAGTCGCTTGCCATAATAGGATCGCCGTTATTCCATTTTAGTGATTCATTTAATGTAAAAGTATAAGTTTTGTTTCCAGCGTCGTCTGTAGCAACATCTAAATTAGTAACAACTGTTTCATTTAGAGCTAGTTCGCCTGCATCTGTTTGGTAATATGTGTCTGCATAACCACCAGTTAGTGTTTTTACTGCAAGGTCATATGAGCTGTTACCAAAGTCATTGATAAAGTCACCGTTCATTTCAGGTGTTCCTACCAATAAAGTGTCCAAAGCAACTTCAGTTACTTCTGCATCGTCGCCAGAAGTATCCCCTTCTGAAGAAGTGTTTGCATCGTCGCCAGTAGTGTCGCCTGAATCTTCTGCAGGTGCACAAGAAGCTACTGTCATAGTACATAGTACTGATGCTAATAATAATGCTAATAGTTTTTTCATTTTTATTCTCCTCAAAAAAATTTAGGCACTCAGTTTTCCCTCGAGCGCTTTATACTCTAAAATGTTACCATAAAACAAAATATTTGTAAAGTAAAAAAACGCATTTATATTTATTATTACCTAATTTTTTTTTACTGCCATGCATGAATTATGCAAAATTATCACAAAATATGATGAATTAGTAAAAACTCATTTTGTAGTTTAAAAAATGTTAATTATATAGTTTTGTTTTCGCTTCATGGACTATTGTTTTCTTTTCGTGGAAAAGCACACAAATTTATTGAAAATTTGTGTGCTTTAACATAAACTAAAATTCTATTTTATTTTCTAGGTAAGTTTTCAATTCTGCAATTTTTACTCTTTCTTGCGTCATACTGTCCCTATCTCTAATTGTAACACAATTGTCTTCTAGTGTGTCAAAGTCCACAGTAATACAATATGGAGTACCAATTTCGTCCTGTCTTCTATATCTTTTACCGATTGAACCAGCTTCATCGAAGTCAATGCTAAAATGCTTAGCTAAACTATCGTAAACTTCAAGCGCATTTTCGCTAAGTTTTTTCGATAGAGGTAGAATAGCCGCTTTAATAGGCGCCAGTGCCGGATGAAGTCTTAGTACCACTCTTGTATCTTTCTCGTCGATAGTTTCTTCATCATATGCGTCGCATAAGAACGCTAGGGCTACCCTGTCTGCGCCAAGAGATGGCTCAATAACGTAAGGAACGTATCTCTCGTTTGTATCAGGATCAAAATAATCAAGCGATTTAGTTGAATGCTCGATATGTTGTTTTAAGTCGAAATCTGTTCTGTCCGCTATACCCCAAAGCTCGCCCCAACCAAATGGGAACATAAACTCGATATCTGTAGTTGCATTTGAGTAATGGGAAAGCTCGTCCGCTTCATGGTCACGCATTTTAATGTTTTCATCTTGCATGCCAAGTGATAATAACCAATTTTTGCAGAAATCTTTCCAGTATGTGAACCATTCTAGATCAGTTCCGGGTTTGCAGAAAAATTCAAGTTCCATTTGTTCGAATTCGCGTGTTCTAAATACGAAGTTACCTGGTGTAATTTCGTTTCTAAATGATTTACCTACTTGACCGACACCAAATGGCAGTTTTTTTCTTGTAGTGCGCTGAATATTAGCGAAGTTTACAAAGATACCTTGTGCAGTTTCAGGGCGCAAGAAAATTTCGTTTTTGCTATCTTCTGTTACACCTTGGAAAGTTTTAAACATCAGATTAAATTTTCTGATATCTGTAAAATTAGCTTTACCGCAATCTGGGCAAGTTATTCCGTTATTCTCGATAAACTCACTCATTTGTTCATTGCTCCAACCAGCTGGATTAGTTTCAGTTTGCGTTTCGATTAGTTGGTCTGCTCTGTGACGAGTTTTACATTCTTTACAGTCCATTAATGGGTCAGAAAAGCCGCCCACATGTCCTGATGCCACCCAAACTTGTGGATTCATCAAAAGTGCTGAGTCAAGACCCACGTTAAAGCGAGATTCTTGCACAAATTTTTTCCACCATGCTTTTTTTACGTTATTCTTAAATTCAACGCCTAAAGGACCGTAATCCCAAGTGTTTGAAAGACCGCCATAAATTTCGCTACCAGCGTATACAAAACCTCTGTTTTTACAAAGGCTTACGATTTTATCCATTGTTTTTTCGCTATTTTTAAGCATATATTTTACTCCATTCCGCCTTTATCGGCAAATATTAGTTTTTTAGACTTTGTAGAGTCGGTGGGATTTGTCCACCCCTGTTTATAAATACAGCTGAGGAATTTGGATTAATCTTCATAATTGGTCCATATCCAAGAAGCCCACCAAAGTCAAGCTCTTCCCCTTCTTTTTTGCCTATAGCAGGGATAATTCTAACCGCAGTAGTTTTGCTGTTTACCATTCCTATTGCTGCTTCATCTGCGATAATTGCTGCTATTGTCGTAGGCTTAATATCACCTGGAACAACTATCATATCTAACCCTACGCTACAAACTGCTGTCATTGCTTCAAGTTTTTCTAAAGATAATGCGCCTTTTCTTGCAGCATCAATCATACCAGCATCCTCGGTAACTGGGATGAATGCACCCGACAAGCCACCTACGCGAGACGATGCCATTACTCCACCTTTTTTCACTGCATCATTTAATAGCGCTAGTGCAGCAGTAGTTCCGTGTGTCCCGCATTTTTCAAGCCCGATTTCCTCCAAGATATACGCTACTGAGTCCCCGATTGCAGGAGTCGGCGCTAACGATAAATCCACTATACCAAATGGTACGCCTAAACGCTCAGAAGCGATACTTCCTACGAGTTGGCCCATTCTTGTTATTTTAAATGCAGTTTTCTTAATAATATCAGCTACCTCAGCAATATTTGCATCAGGAGCTTTTTTCAGTGCAGCTCGTACAACTCCAGGACCTGAAACCCCTACATTTAGGACACAGTCGCCCTCGCCCACCCCATGATATGCACCCGCCATGAACGGATTATCGTCCACTGAGTTGCAAAATACTACGAGTTTAGCGCTACCAATACAGTTATTATCTTTTGTGAGCTCAGCGCATTCTTTAACGATTTCGCCCATAAGTTTGCACGCATCAAGATTTATCCCTGATTTAGTCGAACCAATGTTTACAGAAGAACATACTCTTTCTGTAACGCTCAGCGCTTTTGGGATGGACTGCAAGAATTTGATGTCATTTGAGTTAAAGCCTTTTTGCACTAAAGCAGAATATCCACCGATAAAGTTTACACCGCAGTCCGCCGCTACTCTGTCCAGTGTTTGCGCAAATAAAACAGGGTCGCCATGACACGCTGCGCTAATAATAGAAATAGGCGTTACGGAAATTCTTTTGTTTATAATAGGAATACCATATTCCTTTTCAATGTCTTCGCCAACTTTAACTAGGTTTTTAGCATATGAATATATTTTTGCATAAACGTTTTTGCACGCCTTGTCAATGTCGCTATCGATACAGTCTAAAAGTGAGATTCCCATTGTTATCGTTCTGATATCAAGGTTTTCGTCCTGTATCATCTGTATCGTTTCGAGTATATCGTTACTATTAAGCATAATTCCCTCCAAACTATATTCTGTGCATAGAATTGAATAAATCCTCATGCATTACATGAATTTGCAAGGAGTTTTCATCTCCCATAGCATGGAGTTTTTCTTTTAGCACTTTAAGCCCCACTGTCATTTTATCAATTTCAACTAACATTATCATCGCAAACAAATCTTGCATTACAGTTTGTGACACGTCAATTACATTAGCAGAATAATCAGCGCAAATCGTGCTGACTTTTGCTAGTATTCCTACAGTATCTTTTCCTATTACAGTAATAACCGCTCTCATTATTTCCCCTCCGATATTATATATTTATACTGATAATTCAGCTTTTTCGTTTAGGATGTCTGCGTTATTTTCCCTAATTGGTTTTATATGCTCATTTATATATTCTTCCACTTGCTCAACACTTCTGCCAACGAAGTTAATAGGTTTTAGTATCGCGCTAATTTCTTCTTTAGTCAGCATAAATGTTTCATCTGCACAAATTCTGTCGATGAGGTCGTTTTCAAGCCCCTCTTCTTTTACTACCTTCGCAGCAGCAATCGAATGAAGTCTTAGTCTTTCATGTAGCTCTTGTCTGTCTCCACCTTTTTTTACCGCAGTCATCATAATGTTTTCAGTCGCCATAAATGGTAGTTCTTTTAAAACTCTACCCTCTATAACTTTTGGATAAACCACGATGCCATCGCAAATATTAAGCATAATATTAAGTATAGAGTCTATTGCAAGGAATGACTCAGCTACAGCAATCCTTTTGTTTGCGCTGTCATCAAGTGTTCTTTCAAACCACTGAGTTGCAGCAGTAAACGCTGGGTTTAAGCTATTGTTTATTACATATCTAGAAATTGATGTTATGCGCTCCGAACGCATAGGATTTCTTTTATATGGCATAGCTGATGAGCCAATTTGATTTTTCTCAAATGGTTCTTCTAGCTCTTTAAAATTTTGTAAAATTCTTATATCGTTTGAAAATTTCGCCGTTGTTTGCGCAATTCCTGAAAGTGTAGCCAAAATTTGCGAATCCACTTTTCTTGAATATGTTTGTCCAGAAACAGGTACTACTGAAGCAAATCCCATATCCTCACAGATATACTCATCCACTTTTTTAATCTTAGCACTGTCACCCTCAAAAAGCTCCATGAAGCTTGCTTGAGTTCCAGTTGTACCTTTTGAACCTAAAAGCTGGAAGTTTGCAATTCTATAATCTACTTCTTCCAAATCCATCAATAGTTCGTTTATCCAAAGTGTTGCACGTTTACCAACAGTTGTTAGCTGTGCTGGTTGCAAATGTGTGTAAGCTAGTGCAGGAATATTTTTGTTTTCTGCTGCAAATGTTGCTAGCAAATCAATTATGTTTATCAACTTTCTACGAACAATTTGCATCGCATCTTTCATTATAATGATATCAGTGTTATCCCCAACGTAGCATGAAGTTGCACCTAGATGGATAATTCCTTTTGCAGTTGGGCATTGTTCCCCATATGCAAAAACATGCGCCATTACATCATGTCGCACAAGTTTCTCTCTTGCATTTGCAACATCGTAATTGATATTATCCGCATTACTCTCAAGCTCATTTACTTGTTCTTGAGTTATCGGTAACCCCAATTTCATTTGCGCTTTCGCAAGCGATATCCATAATTTTCTCCAAGTAGAGAATTTTTTGTCTGCAGAAAAAATATACTGCATTTCATCACTGGCATAACGTGAGCTAAAAGGACTTTCATATTTGTTGGTCATATTATTTCTCCATTCCGCCGTATAACGGCATAACATTACAATAAAGCTGTCAGCAAACTCTATAATATCCCATTATATCACATTTTCACTACTTTTTCCATAAAAATGCGCTATATATGCTTTCAAAAATCAAGGGTCAAACTTTAAAATTTTAGGCAGTTTTGCTTAAACTTCGCTTATCAAGCACCCTCTTGACTACTGCTAATGTGCTCAGTAGCACCATGTATACCACAAAATAGATTAATATGCGCACACATACCGTAAAAAAGAAATTTTGCGGAAACATATTAATCATCACACTCACATCTGGGTCAAGTTGCCACAAATCATTTGTAAAAAAGATTTCGTGAAATGAAATCCAAAAGCTATTAAAATTGAGCGCAACCATGCCACCCAATGCACCTACAGCGATGATGAAAACTACAGCTGTTTTAAAAAAGCTTTTAGAAAGCTTTTTTAAAAAGTCCCACTTTGCTAAGAAAATTCCACAAATAAGCGCAAAAACTGCTACTGCACCGAGCGATACTATAATATTGCGCAAGAGTAAAAACAAATCCTTCACATCAATCATATGTGCTTTTTCACGCTCGTCAAACACCTCCCTGTTTTCTCCATCTATTACTGCTGTCATATCCAAAGTATCGATATCGTCTGAGAGATATCGTAGCAAATTATCCGTCACGTAGTTTAAGTCCTCCATGGACATTTTCGTCACCACATTAGTAGCGTTTTTTTCATATTCATTTGCATAAAAACCTCTGTCCATCGACACTACATATATACTAGCTAAAAAACCAAATAAAATTAATGCAACTATCATTGTTATAGCTGTAAAATTTGTCGCAATCTTTTTCATTTATACTCTCCGTTTCATTTTACATTCGATTATACCGCATTGTGCGCTTTTTTTCAAGTGCACTTTTGCTCTGCAAAATAGGATTTAGTACACTGTATCACCACTCCGCTCAGCATAATTACAGCGTACATATTTGGTAGCGCCATCAATCCGTTTAATGTATCACTTATTTCCCATACAGTTTTAAGCTCAAGTATCGCTCCTGGTATAATAGCTGCTACATATATACATCTGTATAATACTATTGCACCTTTTTTCTTTGTGAGATATTGTATACTCTTTTCTCCATAGTATGACCAGCTCACAATCGTAGAGAAAGCGAATAATGTTATGGACAGTGCGATAAAAATTTCTGCAAACTCCCCAAGTGTATTCTCAAAAGCAGCGCTTGTAAGAATAGCGCCACTAACACCACTTTGCAATGCGCCGGATGTAATTATCACAAGTGCTGTCAATGTACACACAACTATAGTGTCGATAAAAACTTCGAATACCCCCCACATTCCTTGTTTTACTGCGCTGTCAGTATTTGCTGCAGCATGAATTATCGGAGCAGATCCCAACCCTGCTTCATTTGAAAATACTCCTCGCGAAAACCCATACTTCATGGAGGTAACCATAGCATACCCAAGCACGCCCCCTCCCACAGATTTGAGATTAAACGCATCGTTTATTATTAGTGCGAATGCATTTGGTATCTCGCTAATATTTACCGCGAGGGCTACCATGCATCCCACAAAGTAAAATAGTGAAAGCAGTGGAATAATAGCAGTGGTAATGCTCGCAATACGCTTTACCCCACCTATTATCACAGCAAAGATTATTATTGCTACTACAACCCCCACAAGCAAACTCGACGCTCCAAAAGCCCCATTTAGCGACTGTGCTATTGAGTTTATCTGCGTCATATTGCCAATTCCGAAGGAGGCTAATATGCAAAAAACCGAAAAAAGCATAGCTAGAAAACCATTGTTCAAGCCATTTTTAATATAATACATCGGCCCTCCAATAAAGTTTTCGTTTTCGCTTTTTTCCCTAAATTTTATCGCAAGAACTATTTCTGCGTACTTTGTCATCATGCCAAAAAAAGCACTAACCCACATCCAAAATATTGCTCCTACTCCTCCAAAGGTGAGCGCAGTAGCAATTCCAACTATATTGCCCGTACCCATAGTCCCAGCAAGTGCGGTTGCAGTCGCAGAAAAAGGTGATATTCCGTCTGTACTACTTCCCTTTGCTTTAAACATACTCCCCACAGTATTTTTACATATCACTTTTATCTGAGTGAGCTGAAAAAAATTCGTCCTTACGCTAAAATAGGCCCCCACTGCTATGAATAAAATCAAGACAGCGGGACCCCATACTATTTCGTTTATTTGCTTATTGATATGTAGCAATGTTTCTTGCATGAAACCATATCCTTACATTAAGTATTTTTATCGGTTACTTTAAACTGTTTTAAATTCCCGATTTTTTCACGTCTTTTTATAAGGATTTCTTCTACTTCTTTTATGTCCAAATCACATTCAGCCATTAATACAAGCATGTGGTAAAGCAGGTCGCATACTTCGTTTTTTAGCTCATCGTTATCACCATTTTTTGCAGCGATTATCATTTCTGAGCATTCTTCACCACATTTTTTTAGGATTTTATCCACTCCTTGCTCAAATAAATAGCAAGTATATGATCCCTCTTCTTTATTTTCTTTTCTATCTTTTACTATGTCGTATAAATCTTTTACTACTTCCATAACTTTCTCCTTCAATGTGGGTATTGCTTGTTTTTTTATTTTAAACTATTTTATTAAAAAAGCACGAGCGCTCTCCTGTATGACACGCCACACCAATTTGTTTAACGCGAATTAACAATGTGTCCGTGTCACAGTCTCCCATGATACTAACAATTTCTTGCGTGTGTCCACTAGTAGCTCCTTTATTCCAAAGCTCGTTACGCGAACGGCTATAAAACCAAGTGAAACCAGTTTTTACACTTAAGTTTAAGCTTTCTTCATTCATGTATGCAAGCATTAACACTTCACCATCGTCGTCACTTACAACAATCGTTGGGATTAACTCGCTCTTTTTAAAATATACGCTTAAATCTACATTTGTATTCATACATACTACCTCTATTTACTTAATCTTGTAGGAATGTTTTCAGCTTTTACGTATTCTTTAACCTGTCCCACTGTAAGCTCCTTATAATGAAAAAGTGATGCAGCCAATGCCGCACTAGCTTTGGTTTGCTTGAACACGTCGCTAAAATCCTCAAGTTTTCCACAACCACCACTTGCGATTACCGGAATGTTTACCACCGAACAAATCGCATTTAGCATCTCTATGTCAAAGCCTGCTTTCGTACCGTCTGCATCCATTGAATTTAGGCAAATTTCTCCCGCCCCTAATTTCTCAACTTTTTTCGCCCACTCAACTGCGTCCATTTTCATGTCAAGGCGTCCACCGTTAATAAAAACGGTAAAATCCCCATTTTCATTGCGCTTAACATCCATGCCCACAACCACGCACTGGCTTCCAAAAATATCAGCAGCTTCTTTAATAAGCTGTGGGTTTTTCACTGCTTGCGAGTTGATGGAAATTTTGTCCGCACCAGCTCTTAGGTACTCCCTAAAATCATCAACTGTGGAAATCCCACCGCCTACACATAATGGTACAAACACATTTTCCGCAGTCTTTTTTACAACGTCAATAATCGCTTTTCTACCCTCGTGGGAAGCTGTTATATCATAAAAAACTAGTTCATCTGCACCTTGTCTATTGTACTCAATCGCACATTCAACAGGGTCACCAACATCTTTTATCCCCTCAAAGTTCACGCCTTTAACCACTCTGCCATTTCGCACATCAAGGCAGGGAATTATTCTTTTTGTAAGCATAATACTACTCCTTTGCAACCTTAACCGCTTGCGCTAAATCCAGTGTTCCCTCGTAGATAGATTTTCCACAAATCGTGCCATATACACCTATTTTCACAAGTGCTTTAATATCTTCGATATTAGAAATTCCACCACTAGCAGTGATATTGCAGCTAACAGCGTCATTTATAGCTTTTAGTTGTTCTAAATTAGGTCCTTGTAGCGTTCCATCTTTAGAAATGTCAGTGAATATAATATTTTTTACACCGACAGCTTCCATTTGCTTTGCAAAATCAATGTAATTGACATCACTTGTATCAAGCCAGCCTTCTGTAGCAACCATTTCGTTTTTTGCATCAATTCCAACGATGATTTTATCACCATATTCCTTGATTGCTGTTTTTACAAAGTCAGGATTTTTCAGTGCAACCGAACCTAATATTATTTTATCAATTCCATTTTTAACATAGTACTCGATTGTATCAAAATTTCTAATTCCACCACCGAGCTCCATTTTAAGCGTTGTGTTTTTTGCAATCTCCGTGAATAAGTCGCGATTTATTGGCTTTGCATCCTTTGCACCATCTAAGTCAACCATATGCAAAAACTCAGCACCCGCTTGCTCAAATTTTTTCACCGTCTCAAATGGGTCACTTGCTACTTTATGAGCTGTGCTATAGTCCCCTTTTACAAGGCGCACACAGTTTCCATCTTTTATATCAATTGCAGGTAATATAATCATTTTTTTCTCCATTCTGCCATATGTCGGCATAATATCAGTCTACAAGCTCACAAAAATTTTTGAGCATCAAAAGCCCCACTTCACCACTTTTTTCTGGATGAAACTGTGCTCCAAAAACATTTCCTTTGTGTACAATCGCAGGAACTTTCACCCCATATTCACAATGTGCTGTAATATTTTCAGGCTCTGTATATGCCATGAACGAATGCACAAAATACACGCAGTCGCCACTGTTTATCCCCTTTAGCATAGGATTTTTTTCATCATTAATCACAAGCTCATTCCACCCCATATGCGGTATAATAAGCCCTGTATCTTCAATCTCTTTTATCTCGCCCGATATTAATCCTAATCCTGTTGTTTGCCCAAACTCGTTACTACTATCAAATAGCATTTGCATTCCAAGACAAATGCCAAGCAGTGGCTTAGTGTTAATCTCTTCTTTTATCGTTTGTATCAAACCAGTTTTTTCCAGCATTTCCATAGCGTATCCAAACGCGCCAACCCCCGGCAAGATATATCCACTAGCAGATTTAATTTCAGCAATATCTGCAGTGATTTTATACTCAACACCCAAATATTTAAGGGCATTTGCTACGCTAAATAAATTCCCCGCTCCATAATCAATAACAGCAATCATTTTGTTTGCTCCAATCTAATTTATAGTACGCCTTTTGTTGATAATATTTCGCCACTATCATTATATGACATCGCTTGTTTTAGCGCGTGTGCAAAGGCTTTAAACATCGCTTCTATTTTATGGTGGTCATTGCTACCATACTCGCATTTTAAATGCAAGGTTATCCCCGCATTAAACGCTACTGCTCTAAAAAATTCTTCCACCATTTCAGTGTCCATATCGCCTACCCTCTCATTTTTAAATTCACATGTAAAAACGAGGAATGGGCGCGAGCTTATATCAAGTGAGCAAAACCCCAACGCTTCGTCCATTGGGATAAATGCTGTGCCATAGCGCTTGATATTTTCCTTCTCCATAAGCGCTTCTTTTAGCGCAAGCCCTAAAACTATGCCAGTATCTTCAATTGTATGATGACAGTCGACATACAAATCTCCCTGTGTAGTGAGGTTTAAATCAAGTCCACCATGCACCGATAATGCTGTTAGCATGTGGTCGAAAAATCCAATATTCGTGCTGATATTATGTACTCCATTACCGTCAATGTTCAGTTTTAAGCTTATATCTGTTTCCTTAGTTTTCCTGTTTACAGTCGCACTTCTCATAATTTTCCTCCTCACTTTATCTTGGCTAATATTTTCTCTACGCACTCTAGTAAAACTCTGTTTTCTACTTCAGTACCAGTAGATATTCTTAGGTATTCCTTAAAATTTCGTACAGCAATGCTATCATTTAGCAGAGCCGTGTAAATTTCTGTTGCGTACGCGGTTTTAACATATATGAAGTTTGTTTTGCTATCGTAGACTTCATCGAATAATCCATATTTTTCTTTTAGTACATCAAAATCCGCTCTAAGCTTTTGAGTTAACATTACCATTTTCTCTGCAATCTCTTTTACTTTTTCTACTTTTGAAAGCATGTCCACCGCAACTGTTTGTGTCAATGTATTAAGATTATATGGTGACTTAACACTTTTTAATGCTGTGATAATTTTGATGTTTGAAATCGCAAATCCAAGTCTTATGGAAGCTAAACCCAATGCTTTTGAGCAAGTTTTAAGTATTATCAAATTCTCATAATCTTCATGTTCGCTTAACAATGACTGATCCCAAAAGTCCATATACGCCTCATCCAAAATCACTAACGCATCAGTCGATTTGATGAGTTTTTGCACATCTGCTTTACATAATCCAAGCGATGTCGGGTTACCCGGATTTGAAAAAATCACAGCAGAAATGTAATTTTCTTTGATATATTTTATAGCAACATCTACATCTATCGTTAAATCTTTATTTTTAGGTATTTTTTTGCAGTCAACCCCATATATTTCAGCGTAAATGCCATACATCGAAAAATCATTATCAAACACCGCTACTGTCTGCTCTTTTTCAAAAAAAGAGGACATTATTAATGCGATAATTTCATCAGAACCATTTCCTGCTACGATATATTCTTCTTTTAGGCCATACATCGCTGCAAATGCTTTAATAACTTCTGTCGCTGCTGCGTCTGGATATCTATTAAAGTCAACTACATCCAAATTATTAGCGTAGTTTTTCACATCCTCTTTTGTCAATCCAAAAGGGGATTCATTTGCATCAAATCTATATTTATACTCACCCTCAAGTGGTTTGTATGGCGAAAATTTCTCAAAACGTTTGGGTAACTCGTATTTCATCTACTCAGTGTCCTTTCGCAAAATAATTGAATTTGCATGTGCAGTAAGTCCCTCTTTATTTGCTAGCAACACGATGTCATCATGAGCTTCATTTAAGGCTTCTTTTGTATAGTAGATATAGCTTGTTTTCTTAATAAAAGCATCAACAGATAGTGGGGAGAAAAACCTTGCAGTACCGCTTGTAGGTAATACGTGGTTTGGCCCTGCATAATAGTCCCCTAGCGGTTCAGGTGAATATTGCCCTAAAAATATAGAACCCGCATTATCAAGTCTTCCTAAGTATTCAAATGGATTTTCAACCATAACTTCTAAATGTTCTGGTGCAAAATCATTCGCTAATTTAACCGCATAGTCCATGTCATCACAAACCATGATAACACCATAATCTTCAAGTGAAGTTTTTATTATATCTTCTCTGGACAAAGTTTTTATTTGTCGCTCTAATTCTTTTACAGTTTCATCCGCTACTCTTTGTGAGGTCGTAACTAATATTGATGAAGCTAAAACATCATGTTCCGCTTGTGACATCAAATCAGCCGCAACATATTTTGCGTTAGCACTATCATCTGCAAGCACCAATACTTCGCTTGGTCCAGCAATCATGTCGATATCTACAACTCCATACAATAGCTTTTTCGCAGTGGCTACATATATATTTCCAGGGCCTACAATTTTATCAACACGCGGTACACTCTCTGTCCCGAACGCCAATGCTGCTACTGCTTGTGCTCCACCTAACGTGAACACTCTATCAACTCCGCAAAGTGCTGCCGCTACCAAAATATCTTTGTTAGCAGTACCATCTTTTAGCGGTGGTGTTACCATTATTATCTCTTTAACTCCGGCGATTTTTGCAGGAATCGCGTTCATCAAAACGCTTGATGGGTATGCCGCTGTTCCACCTGGAACATATATTCCCACGCGGTGCAAGCCTCTTATGCGCTGTCCTAAAATTATGCCATTATCTTTTGTATCAATAAAGCTTTGTTGCTTTTGTCTTTGGTGGAAATCAGTAATATTTTCTATAGCATTAAGTAAAGCTTCAACATAATCTTCGTCAGCTTCGGTTACAGCATCGTTTATTTCATCTCTAGGTACTTCGATAAATTTTGGCAGTTTTCCATCAAATTTTTCCGTATATTTTAATAATGCTGCGTCTTTGTTCACGCGTACATCTTCAATTATTTTGCCTACTATATCTTCAATTTCTTTGCTAGTTTGAGTGTTTCTCTCTTCAAGTAGTTTCATATATTCTTTTTCAGCACTACCATCAACTTTTATTATATTAATCATCTTAACCTCCAAATTCACGCTTTATAAATTTATTGATTCTTCCATTTTTTCCACTAAGCTCTCGATACGTTTTTGGTGCATCTTAAGACTAACTGTATTTACAATCATTCTAGCGGAAATGTTCACCACATCTTCGTATACTTCAAGCCCGTTTTCCTTAAGAGTTGAGCCTGTTTCTACTATATCTATTATCCCATCAGATAAGTTAAGTAGTGGAGCTAGCTCAACTGAGCCTTCTATTTTAACTATGCGCACATCCATGCCTTTAGCTTCAAAAAAGCGTCTTGATACATTCGGATATTTTGTCGCAATAGTTTTTTCAGCGTACCCTTCATAAAAGTCTTCCCCAACTTTACCAGCAAGTGCAAATCTGCATTTGCCAAATCCTAGGTCTAGCACTTCAAAGAAAGTTCCGCCATATTCTAAAATAGTATCCTTTCCAACAATTCCAATGTCGCAAACCCCATGTTCAATATAAGTGATAACATCAGCAGCTTTTGCTAGTATCACCTCTAAGTTAGCGTCTTCAATTTTTAGGATAAGGCGCCTACCTTTATTTTTTATTTCAGAGCAATCATAGCCCATTTTTTCAAATAAATTTACCGTGTCTTTTTCAAGTCTTCCTTTAGTCAGAGCAATTCTCAGCGGTCTCATTTATTTCTCCTTTACACTTTTATTTTAACGCAATCATTTTCGCTTACAACATAAACTTCAGCGATATTTTTTTGCGCCGCATAATTTTTAGCTTCATCTAAACTATCTGCAAGCGAATACTCGCAAATTACGCCATTATCTCTAAACTCTCTCATCTGGTGCATAGCTTTAATTTGATATTCTTCTTCTGAGAAAAACAAAATCTGTGGCGCATTCACTTTTGGTGCAACTTTTGCAATTAGCGTTTTCACTAGCGAATCTACATTCACCCCAAAACCTATTGCACCCAAATCATCACCAAATTCTGCTAGAAGTTTATCGTATCTTCCGCCCGAAAGTATCACTTCGCCATATCCTTCAACATAACCGTTAAAAGTAATGCCTGTGTAATATTCATTTTCGCTTACATTTCCTAAATCCACTGTGATTTTATCTTTAAGCCCTAGTAAAACCAAGCTTTCATATATATTTTCAAGATAAGCTAATATCTCTAGTGTTTTTGCGCATTTAATAAGCTCTTTTGCTTTCGTGAAAACTTCGTTATCTCCAAAAAGTCTTGGCAATGCTTTTATTACCGAAATTTCGTGTTCCTTGCCTAAAACATCAAGGAAGTCGTTTAGTGCTGGGTAGTTTTTCGACTCGATATGCTCGCGTATTTGCTCTTTTTCCCAATCGCTGATATCAAGTGAATTTATCAAAGTGTTAAACACTTCAATATGTCCGATTTCTAATCTAAAATCTGTTATCCCAAATGCATTCATCACTTCAACAGCAGTCGTCAACACTTCAACATCCGCTTTTAAATTAGACACTCCAATAAGCTCAATCCCCGCTTGCATAGTCTCATCGCTCGAACCTTTAAGCGACTTGCTCACAGAAAACTTTTGTTGATTATAATATAGCCTTGCTGGCAATATTTGGTTTTTCAAACGAGTAGCGCAAAGCCTTGCAATCGGAATGGTGGAGTCTGGACGCAGTGCCATTATTCTCCCTTTATTATCAAAAAGTTTGTACATATTTTCTACAGGCATAACTCTTTGCGTTGTTGTATATACATCTAAAAATTCTAAGCTTGGTGTCACCACTTCATGGTATCCTCTCAAATCAAAAAGCTCAGACAATTTTTTTGAGATGTCTTTTCTTAATATCGCTTCTTCAAATAAATAATCCTTAGTTCCCTCAGGTGTTATCAGTTTATTTTTATTCATATAATTCTCCTGTACGCTTTACTGTAATATCACTTTACCACGATAAATCGAATATGTCAAGAAAAACGGTATTATATCGTTGGATTTAACAGTATTTTTCAACATTTAATTAGAAAAATGTGGTTTGTGATGTTCTCGGCAAATCCCCAAATGCTCCCAGAACTGCAAGTTTTTCTACTATTGTCTTCGATGCACCTGAGCGTTGTTGCACTTCGTCAACCGAGATAAATTTATGTGTTTTTGCGGCTTTTTGCAAGTTTCTCGCCGCTGTTTCTCCCAACCCTTTTATAGCTAAGAATGGAAGCCTTATCTTTCCGTCCTCGATTTTGTATTTTGTCGCATGTGATGAGTATAAATCCACTGGCAAAAACTCATAACCTCTACTCATCATTTCGTTTATGATAAGACTAGTACTAAGCTCATCCTCTTCCTTAGTACTCCTGTCATTACCAAGCTGATTTAATTCGCCTATACGCATTTTTATCGCATGTATGCCTTTTATCGCATTTTCCGAGTCAAAATCACCATTTCGCACGGTAAAATATGTCGCATAAAACTCTAGCGGATGGTATATTTTATAAAACCCTAACCTAATCGCAGCAATATCATAAGCTGCAGCATGAGCTTTAGGGAACATGTACTTAATCTTTAAGCAGCTCTCAATGTACCAGTCAGGCACACCATGGCTTTTCATCGCATTTATATGTTCTTCTGTCAGTAGTTTTTTTGCAAGCCCTTTTCTGGTAATCTCTGTGATTTTAAACGCCATACCAGGTTCTAAGCCTTTGTGAATGAGGTAAACCATGATATTATCACGTGTTCCAATAACTTCACTAATTGTACAAGTTTTGTTGCGGATAAGCTCTTGTGCATTTCCTAGCCAAACATCAGTACCATGTGATAGCCCTGATATTTGAAGCAAGTCTGAGAAGCATTTTGGTTGCGTTTCTACTAGCATTTGTCGCACGAATGCCGTACCCATTTCAGGTAGCGCAAATGTGCCTGTTTCGCTAAATATCTCCTCAGGGGTAACTCCAAGTGGCTCTGTTGACGTAAATAATTTATATATATTGGGGTCACTCATAGGCACATCGGTTACTTTTGTATTTGTCATGTCCTCCAGATGTTTGTACATGGTCGGCACATCATGCCCGAGCAAGTCGAGCTTTAATATTGTATCATGTAGCGAATGGAAGTCAAAATGCGTCGTGATTACTCCTGAGTCGGCAGAATCTGCTGGGTGTTGTACTGGTGTGAAGTCGTAAACCTCGTAGCTTTGTGGCACTACAACCATTCCACCAGGGTGCTGCCCTGTTGTTCTTTTTACACCCGTACAGCCGATAGAAAGCCTATTTTCCTCTGCTCTATGCACAGTTTTTCCGTTTTGTTCAAGATATTTCATCGCAAATCCATATGCGGTTTTTGAGGCTACAGTAGATATAGTCCCCGCTTTAAATACATTGTCTTTTCCGAAAAGTTCTTCGGTGTATCTATGCGCCCTTGTTTGATATTCTCCCGAGAAGTTAAGGTCGATATCAGGCGCTTTGTCCCCATCGAAACCTAGGAAAGTTTCAAACGGGATATCATGTCCGTCTCGGTATAGGTCTGTACCACAATTAGGGCAGGATTTTTCAGGCAAATCAAAACCTGAGCCCACCGAACCATCTGCGATAAATTCGCTGTATTTACAGCTTTTGCAGACATAATGCGGCTCAATCGGATTAACTTCCGAAATTCCCGACATTGTTGCTACAAATGATGAACCTACTGAACCACGCGAACCAACTAAGTATCCGTCTTCTTCTGATTTTTGCACTAGCTTTTGCGATATCATATAAAGCCCCGCAAAACCATGCTTAATTATTGAGCTAAGCTCCCTGTCAAGGCGCTTTTTAATAATATCAGGTAGCGGTTCGCCATACATAGCTTTTGCTTTTTCGTGTGTTATGTTAGTTAGCTCTTCCTCAGCACCAGGCATCTCTGGCGTATATGTTCCCTTTGGAATTGGTCTAATGTCACTTTCTATCATGTCTGCGATTACATTCGTGTTAGTGACTACAACCTCATACGCTTTTTCTTCGCCCAAATATGTAAATTCACTCAGCATTTCATCAGTAGTTCTAAAGAAAAGTGGCGCTTGATTAGCGGCATCTTTAAACTTGAGACCAGTCATAATTATTTCCCTGAAAGTTGAGTGATGCGCATCTTTAAAATGCACGTCACAAGTCGCAACTACTGGAATATTTAGTGTATTACCTAAATTCACAACAGTTCGATTAAATTCTTTAATTTTCTCTAAACTGTCAACAATCCCCTCGCGCACCATGTACTCGTTATTCCCGACTGGTTGAATTTCTAGATAATCGTAATATTTTGCTATATCACATAAATCCTTCCATGGTCTAGCGCTCACAATCGCTTTATATAGCTCCCCAGCTTCACACGCGCTTCCGATAATCAAGCCTTCTCTGTATTTAGATAGCTCACTTTTTGGAATTCTCGGTGTTTTAAAATAGTGGTTAAGATGGCTAAATGAGATGAGCTTGTATAAATTTTTAAGCCCAGCTTTATTTTTCACAAGGATAATTACATGGTATGGTCTTAATTTTTTCACATCAAAATCTGCTAGTTTTGAGTTGATTTCAGAAATATTTTTTATCCCATAATCCGCTTTCATCATATCGGATAATTTCATAAATATTTTCGCTAACACCATAGCATCATCGGACGCTCTGTGGTGATTAAACTCCCCGAGCTCAAGATGCTCTGCTACAAGGTTTAGCTTCACTTTTTTTAGTTTAGGCAATAGTTTTCTGCATAAATCCACAGTATCAATCGAAGTAAAGTTTCGATTGATATTATTTCGCTGTGCCGCAGCATTGATAAAGCTCATATCAAATGGAGCGTTATGCGCAATCAAAGGTGCATCTCCACAAAACTCTAAGAAAGCATTTAGCGCTTCCCCTTCGCTCGGTGCATCTTTCACCATACTATCAGTAATGCCTGTAAGCTGTGTAATTTTAGCAGAAATCGGCTTTTGCGGATTAACAAATGTGTTAAACTCCTCGACAATTTCGTTGTTTCTTATCCTCACTGCACCGATTTCAGTCATTCTTTCGCTAGCAGCACTTAAACCTGTGGTTTCCGTGTCAAATACTATAAATTCGCCGTCCAAATCACAGTCAGCATTACCCATAACCATGCGCTGTGAATCTTCTACCAGATAGGCTTCAACTCCGTAAATCACCTTAAAGTCCCCACCGTCTTTTTGTATTTTCTCCGCAGCATTCATAGCATCAGGATACGCTTGCACGACACCATGGTCTGTTATTGCAATCGCTTTATGCCCCCATTTGAACGCAGTGTTCACAAGCTCTTTTGTCGGTGTAAGCCCGTCCATTGCAGACATATTTGTGTGACAGTGGAGCTCAACACGCTTAACTTCTGCATCGTCGCTGCGCTTTTCACGCTCTAGCACTGTAATATTATATGCCCTAATTGAAATTTCCTTATCATATTTATCAAAAGCTGCCTCACCGCTGACTAATATAGTCACGCCTTCGCTCAGCTCGTTGTAATTTTCTTCATTTTTTACATCATCTATAATCTTAATCACAGATGAGTTTGAGTAGTCCGTGAATGATACGGACATTATCAGCTTTGTCTCGTCTCTCGAGTATTTTTTCGTAACTTCGAAAACATCACCCCATACTACTACTCGCATAGAATCGTCCTGCGATAGCGAGCTTAGAGGCACTGTTGGAGATTTAATTGCTGAGCCTTTAATTATTTTTGCTGATGTGCATTTAATCGGAAGAGTTTTAAGGTAATCATCCCCTAATACTTCCTTTGATGTCGGCGCATTATCTGAGTTTCCTCTTCTATATTGCTGCTTTGGTTGCGCTTTTTCCTGCGAACTATTTTTGTACGCATTTTCTATGTCCTGTGGTGTAATCTTTGGTAAATCGGGTATTACCTGTTCAAAATCCTCGTCAGTCAGCCCTAATTTTCCAGAAAATTTAATAGTTATTTCTCTGTTAAACTGCGCTCTAACTACTTTAATGATTTCCTTTTCAATGTTAAATTCTTTTAATATTATCATGCCACCATTGCTGAGCGTTATATCAAGCACTTCATCTTTAAACGAGGCATACGCATTATCAAAATATCCATTTACTACCCTGGTTTTTTCTTTTAATATTTCGATTATTTCTTGAAAATAATCGCTTGTAAATGAGTCAGAGGGATAAACTGAATTAAGCACGCATTTTTTCAGTTTTAGTGATTGCTCAATATTTTTTTGTATAATAAGAATATCTTTTCTTTTAACAGGTTTCTTAAAAGAAGCTGTTATTTCCAAGATATTCTTGTCTTTATCGGTCACAATTTGCGTGATTTCGTTTTTCTCGGCGATTTCATCTATCCCATATTCAAAATCGACTAATCCGCTTAAAACTGATTTTAAGCTTTTTTCCATTTAACTTCCTCTTTTCGATTACATCTTCTCAATTTCATTTAACAGCTCAGTGACAATATCTGCCTCGTCTATCCTCTTAATTATTTCGCCTTTTTTGAATAAAACCGCATTTCCTACTCCACCAGCTATACCAATATCAGCATGTGCAGCTTCACCAGGTCCGTTGACTACGCACCCCATTACCGCTACCTTAATGTTTTTCTTCACATGTGCTAGCTTTTCCTCTACTTCTTTAGCTAGCGTGATTAAGTCAATTTTGGTCCTGCCGCAAGTAGGACATGAAATCAGCATTGGTATGTCGTTTTTAAGTTCAAGCGCTCTTAATATGTCAAACGCAGCGATTATCTCCTCTTTTGGATCGTCCGTTAGCGAAACTCTAATAGTTTCGCCAATTCCTTTAGCAAGCAAGCTTCCTATTCCGATAGCAGACTTCATTATTCCAAGCTTTTTTGTGCCCGCTTCTGTCACACCTAAATGAAGTGGATAGTTACAGTCTAAAGCTAAAATTTCATTTGCTTTTATCATAGTGTTTACATCAGATGATTTTATAGAAACTACAATTTTATCAAAATCATATTTCTCTAAAAGCTTCACATGGTACATCGCACTTTCTGCCAAAGCTTGCGCAGTTGGTGCACCATGTTTTGCTAGAATATCCTTTTCCAAGCTGCCAGAATTGACACCAATTCTAATTGGGACATTGCTGTTATAGCACGCGTTTGCAACAGCTTTTACTTTTTCCTCATCACCAATATTCCCAGGGTTAATCCTAATTTTGTCCACCCCTGCTTCAATTGATGCTAAAGCTAATTTGTAATCAAAATGAATATCTGCTACAAGTGGGATATTTATTTTCTCTTTAATCTTTTCGATTAATTCTACTGCTTTCATATTCGGAATTGCTACTCTCACAAGCTCGCAACCGCTTTGCTCAAGCTCTACAGCTTGCGCTACATTTCCCGCTATATCAGTATCAGGTTTATTGAGCATTGACTGCACATAAATATGTCCATTTCCATACTCTATATTTCCAATCTTCACTCTTTTTATTTGGCGTGACATATATCCACTTCCTTAAAATAAATTCATGATATCATTAAACGTAATTACTACCATAAGTCCTAGCAGTAGCACTATACCTACCGCGTGAACATATCCCTCATATTTAGGGTTAATCGGTTTGCGTCTTATCGCTTCGATAATCAAAAACATAAGCCTTCCCCCATCGAGCGCTGGCAGCGGTAATAGATTAAACACACCTATGTTTATCGACAAAAACGCTACTAAAGTCGCTAGGTAATAAAAACCAAGCTCTGCTGCATCTCCAAGCACAGCACCAGCTCCAACTGGTCCAGATAGCTCATCAAATCCGATTTGTCCTGTCACCATTTGTGCTAAAGAAATCCACACAAGTCGCGCCATAGAAAGCGATTTTTTCATGCTGTATTCCAATGTATTTAAGACAGAGTTTTCCTCGCCCGACACATAAAAGTCAACATAAAGCTCTCGCACCTCTTCAGTTTGCACAGTTGTAAATTCAACATCATCAACATTAATTTTTTCACCATCACGTCTTACTCTAAAGTCAATTATTCCGTCATCGTCGTTGAGCAGTTCAAATATAATATCATTTTCAGCAAATATTATAGTGCCGTTTACGCTCAAAATTTCATCGCCAACTTCAAGCCCACCCGAATTTGAGACTGCATCATCTTTAAACTCAGCGATTGTGTTTGTAGCAAGCTGTTCATCAGTCGCAAAAACAGCGACAAGCATCACAAAGCCCAACACTATATTCATTACAGCACCTGCAACTATTATGAGAAAGCGCTTCCAGACTGGCTTGCTATTATACGAACCATCTGTGTAATTATCAGTGTCTTCTCCCTCCATGCTAACAAAGCCACCAATCGGAAAAAGCCTGATAGAATAAAGCGTCCCACCCCTATTTAACGAAAAAAGTTTGGGTCCCATGCCCATTGCAAACTCATTTACAATAACACCTGCTTTTTTCGCCATCAAAAAATGCCCCAACTCGTGCACAAAAATTAATAGTCCAAAAACTATTATTGTTACTATTACTGATACCATATCATTGCTCCATTTTCTATATTGAATTTAACACGTATTCTCTTGCTACTCTGTCTGTATTTAATATGTCATCAATCGTGAAATTATGTTTATTTTCTATAATTTCCATAACATTATACACCAGTTCACCGATTTGATTAAACTTGATTTTATCCTCTAAAAATAAACTTACAGCAGCTTCATTTGCTCCATTTACAGCAGCTGGATATAGTCCACCTTTTTTAGCGGCAGTAACACATGCTTTTAGGCAAATAAATGTTTCCAAATCTGGTTTTGCAAAATGTAATGACCCATATTCAATTAAATCAAGCGGTTTAACATCACATTCATATCTTGACGGATATGTTAACGCGTACTGAATAGGAATTTTCATATCTGGCACACCAAGTTGAGCAATTACAGAATTGTCGTTATACTCGACTAGTGAATGTATTACACTCTCTTTATGCACGATAATTTCAATTTGCTCAGGCGGCAAATCAAAAAGCCACATAGCCTCGATGAATTCTAACCCCTTATTCATCAGTGTAGCAGAGTCAATGGTTATTTTTGCACCCATGCTCCAATTTGGATGTTTAAGCGCTTGAACTTTTGTTATATCACTCAACTCTTCTGCGGTCTTCCCAAAAAATGGTCCGCCCGAAGCTGTTAATATTATTTTTTTGAGTTCCTCTCGCTTATTCCCTTGTAAACACTGAAATATCGCAGAATGTTCGCTATCTACAGGGTAAATCATTACTCCATTTTCACGCGCTAAATCTGTTACTATTTTCCCACCCGCAACTAAAGTTTCCTTATTCGCAAGTGCAATATCTTTTTTTGCTTTTATCGCATTGATTGTCGGTATCATTCCCACCATGCCGACAACAGAGTTTAATACAGTATCCGCTTGTGGTAGCGTTGCTATAGTATTGAGCCCATCCAGCCCAGTGTAGATATTAATATTTTTTCCAGACAAAAGCTGCTTTAGCTGGCTATATTTACTTTCGTTAAATATAGCGATATGCTCCACACCAAGACTTATAGCTTGCTCTGCTAATATTTCTACATTACTGTGAGCCGCTAGTCCCACTATGTTCATACCATGCTTTTTAATCACTTCTATCGCTTGTAATCCGATAGAGCCAGTTGAGCCTAAGATAGAGATGTTTTTCATGAAACCTCCATAATATTACATTGAGTATAAGTTTTAGCAACTTATACTCAATTGAAATTTATACTAATTTATTATGTTTACTCCGATAAGTAGCGATGAATATATCAAAGCCGCTACAAATAGCACAGAGTCAAATCTATCAATTACTCCTCCATGCCCTGGAATTAAGTGCCCAAAATCTTTTATCGAGCATTGTCTTTTTACAAATGATGCGGTTAAATCTCCAAAAATGCTTAAACAAGATGCAATTAAACTTGTGACTAACAATGCAATAATGTTTACAGAATAAACAAAATCTGGTGTCATCATTTTTACTATCTCAAAGAATAAAAACGTAAAAGCAATTCCAAAAACTATGCAGAAAACTACTCCACCAATTGCACCCTCAATTGTTTTTTTCGGGCTGATAACAGGTGCTAGCTTATGCTTACCAAGCGCTCTTCCTGTAAAGTATGCGCCAGTGTCCGATATCCATGAGCACAAAAACACAAGCAATACATAGTATAGTCCCACAACTACATTATCAAGATAAATATCTCTGATAAATACTAAGCTTGAGAAAGCATAGGACACTAAAAGAGATACCGTGAACATTATAGTAACTTGCTCAAATTTGCATTTTCTCACGAACATAGATACAAATAGTAAGAACACATAAATTCCCGCTATTAATATTATTTTCCCCTCAAGGAAATCAGTATTAATAAATGGAATTGTTGCAGAAAAAGCCATATTAAGCGCTAATAATAATTTACTTTGAATAAATTTTGTCGAGTGCAACAGCTCATATACCGCAATCATCGCGGCTACTGATACCGCTGCGTTAAACAAAAATGTTTCATAAAAGAAAAATATTACCGTAAAAATTACAATACCTACACTTGCAGATATAATTCTGGTCTTCATAATTTAATTTTACCTTTCAAAAATGACTAGTGCATAATATATTACACTGCTCCAAATCTGCGGTTTCTTTTCGCAAATTCATCAATCGCCTTATCTAAAATATTTTCCGTAAAATCCGGCCAGAGTACGTTATTCATAAAGATATACTCAGCATACGCTGATTGCCATATCAAGAAATTAGAAGTTCGGTACTCGCCACTCGGTCTAATAATCAAGTCGACATCAGGTTGCCCTTTTGTAAATAGATAATTAGAAAACATATCCTCATTTATATCATCAGGAGAAATTTCACCATCTTTTACTGCTTGTGCAAGCTTTTTAGTAGCATGAATAATTTCGTTTCTACCACCATAGTTCATCGCAACATTTAGCTGTAGTCCCAAAAAGTCTTTGGTGCTTTCTTCGCAGTCTGCTATTTTTTCTCTTATGTCTTCATCAAACTCTGACATATCCCCTAAAAATTTAACTTTTACATTTTCGCCCAAATTATCATGCACCATTTTTAGTTGTTCTCGAAATATCTCGATTAAAGCTCTAATCTCTTCTTGTGGGCGTTTCCAGTTTTCAGTTGAAAAGGCATAAACAGTCAGATATTGCACGCCGATTTTGTTGCAATATCTCACTATTTTTTGAAATGTTTTCGCACCAATTTTATGTCCGGCTTGCCTTGGCAGACCACGCAGTTTTGCCCATCTACCATTACCATCCATAATTATACCGATATGTTTTGGTAAAATTTTATCGCTCATATCAACTATATTTCCATTAATTCTTTTTCTTTTTTCTTAACTACGCCATCTACTTCTTTGCAATATTTATCAGTTAGATTTTGTACTGATTTTTCTGAATCTTTTAAATCATCTTCAGTAATTTCTGAATTCTTTTTAAGTGATTTAAATTTATCGTTTGCATCACGTCTAATTGATCTTATAGCTACTTTACATTCTTCACCCATTTTATGAATGTCTTTTACAAGGTCTTTTCTTCTTTCCTCAGTTAATTGTGGGAAAGCAATTCTTAAAGCATTACCGTCATTTGTTGGGTTAATCCCTAAATCTGAAGTTAGTATTGCTTTTTCAATATCTTTTAATGCTGTTTTATCCCATGGTTGGATAACTAAAATTCTCGCGTCTGCTACTGAAATAGCAGCCATTTGTTGTAGTTTTGTTGGTACTCCGTAGTAATCAACATTTATTTTGTCTAAAACTGCAGGATTTGCTCTGCCTGCTCTAATTGCAGCATATTCAGTTTCTAGGACATGGATGCTTTTTTGCATTTTTTCTTCGGCTTTTTTGATTGTTTCTTTCATAAAAATTCTCCATTCCGCCATATTTTCGGCATAATATTTTGTGTTTTTACTCCCACCAAAACAAGGAATGGTGAGAGAATATTTTGCACATCGCACTTCATGCGATGCATATAATCGTATTTAGTTAATTACTAAAGTTCCCACATCTTCGCCTTCAGCTGCTTTAATAATATTATCTGAATTTTCTAAGCTGAACACTAAAATCGGAATATTATTATCTTTACACATTGACGCTGCTGTGCTATCCATAACATTTAGATTTTTTGCTAAAACATCAGCAAAAGTAACAGTATCAAATTTTACTGCATCATCAAATTTATTAGGATCTTTGTCGTAAACGCCATCAACCATAGTCGCTTTGAATATGATGTCCGCTTCGATTTCAGCCGCTCTTAAGCTAGACGCTGTGTCAGTTGAGAAAAATGGGTTACCTGTTCCACAACCGAAAATAACTACTCTACCTTTTTCTAGATGTCTTACCGCTCTGTTTCTAATGTACGGCTCTGCCACTGCTCTCATGTCAATCGCAGTTTGCACACGCACCACTACGCCAAGATTTTCTAATGCATCAGCTACTGCAAGTGCATTCATCGTAGTGCCAAGCATACCGATGTGGTCAGCTCTTGTTCTATCCATCGAACCGCTAGAGCGTCCACGCCAGAAGTTTCCACCGCCAACAACTATCGCCATTTCAAGGCCCATATCCACACAAGTTTTTATTCTCTTGCAAATATCATTAATAATGTTATAATCCAGCCCAAAGCCTCTTTCTCCTGCTAAAGCTTCGCCACTTAATTTTAACAAAACTCTTTTATATTTTAAGCTCATCAAAATACCTCCATATTTAAAAGATTTACTTTATATAATAATACAATATCTAATCATTATTGTAAAGATTATTTTACTATTTTTGCATATTATCTATCCAATTTATTGCAATAATCTGCAGTTTTTATTTATGTTTTATGTTGGAGTCGAATTTCTATATGCTGTGCACACAGGTTGTGTATCTCCACACGCTTTCACTTTGCCTTTTTCTAGCCACAAAACTTTGTTGCAAAGCTTTTCAATTTGCTCGATTGAATGCGATACTATTATGATTGTGGTGCCCGTTTCCATCATGTGACTTATTCTTTGCTCACATTTTTCTTGGAATTTAAAGTCACCTACTGCTAAAATCTCATCCACTATCAAAATATCAGGCGTAACCACTGTTGCTATAGCAAAGCCTAGTCTCGCCACCATCCCAGATGAGAAGTTTTTTATAGGTACATCCTGAAAATCACCTAGCTCTGCAAATTCGATGATTTCATCATATTTCTCATGCAAAAATTTAGGTGTAAGCCCCAAAACTGTGCCGTTTAAAAACACATTTTCACGCGCTGTTAAATCCACGTCAAACCCTGCACCCAGCTCGATTAACGGTGCAATCGTTCCATTAATTTTTACGCTACCTTTTGATGGAGATAGTATCCCCGAAACTACTTTTAGTGCAGTACTTTTACCCGCACCATTAAATCCTACGATGCCAAAAACATCGCCTTTTTCTATAGTAAACGAAACATCTTCGAGCGCTATAAATTTTTCAAATTTCAACTCACGCTTTAAAAATTTTATCATATACTCTTTTATACTGTCTAACCGTTCCTTAGAAAGGTTAAATCTCATCGTGACATCTTTTACTTCTACTGCAAACACAATTTTACTCCTTAACTTTTATAGGTATAATACGAAGTTTTTTTGTAGCTTTTTGAACACTAAAATCCCAATTATAAGCGAGGCTATCGAAAAGCCTATGCAGATTAAATTCGCGCTAATTCCGGGCACAACGCCATACATAGCAACATTTCTAAAGTATGTGATATAGTGATATAGTGGATTAAAGTTTAACAATACAGCCAAATCCCCCAATGTTTCTACTGGATAAAAAATAGGGGTAAAGTACATCCAAGCTGTTAATAAAACAGAAAATAGATGAAGCACATCTCGTAAATATACGCAAAGTGCCGCTAGCAACATGGAAAAACCGAGTGCAAACACAAAAATATATATCAGCGGGATTGGTGTTAGCAATATTGTTATTGGTATTGGTGTCCCTGTTACTAGGAAAATAAAAATTACCGCAATCAGTGAAAATAGCATGTTTACAAAGGAGAACATTACTTTTTCTAGCGGAAAAATGTATTTGGGTATATATACTTTTTTTATGAGTGAGCTCGATGATATTACTGAATACATCGATGAATTTGTAGCTTCGTTAAAAAAAGCATACATTACTGAGCCAGTCAAATAATATACTGGGAAATTTTCAATATCAAATCTAAATACATTTGAGAAAACTGCTGTCATTACAAGCATCATAAGAAGTGGATTTAATACGCTCCATAATATGCCTAGCACAGATCTACGATACTTAACTTTTATATCTCTTGAAATTAAATTGTATAACAAAAACCGATATTTAATAAAACCTGAAAATGATTTATTCACTTGGTTAACCTCTCTTTTTATATCTATGTTATCTCACCATTAAATTAGATTATACCATAAAACAAAGCTAAAGTAAATTACAAAAATAAAACAAATTTATTTGATTTTTTTATCGAATAGTGTCGACTGCAAAAAACACATGCGACACAAGAGTTTTACCATCTCTTCTTTACTTGATACATTTCTTGCTTATCAAGCCAATTATAGCGAGTTAATTGCTTTAAACTCTATAATTAGTGCACAATCAGATACTAAATTATTTCCTCTTTGTTCTATTTTAAGCCATTTTTCGTCAAATTGTAAAATTTTCTTGATAGAAATTGCACAGTAATACTACTTAGCAGCTTCTAATTTTTTGCATTATCGTAAAAAATTTCGACCTGCAAAATATTAATGATAAAAAAGTATATTATTTATTTTTTTTATGTTATAATATTTTGATGTTAATAATGAAATAATAAGGAGTACTATAATGTTGATATTAGATATCGTTTTAATGATATTCATTATTTTGGAAACAATGAATATCGCTATAATATATTTTTTCCCTGAATTTAAATATGGAAACGGGGTAGCAGTTTTTAAGTTTATCTCAAAATCAAAAGATGACCAAGCTGCTTCTTTATTTGCAAAATACATGGCTAACTGGGTAGCAGGAAGCAAGCTTATCTTTATCGCGCTACTGCTGGTGATATTTTTTACAGGCAGCGAGTTAACAAAACTTTTATCAGTAATAGTTTTAGTTCCTTGCATTGCAACTTTTTATATCAAGCTCAACCCTATTATGCGAAAGCTTGATGCCATGGGGCAACTCAATCCGAAAGGTTACTCTAAAACGCTACTATTCATGATAACAGGTTTTATTAGTATGTTTTTAGTAGCATTAGCGCTGTATTTTATCTTTTAGGCAATTCCTTAATTTTTCTTAAGAAAATCTTTCGCTTTTAATAAAGCACTAAACTAAAATTTCTGCTATAATATAAAAAACAAAGCAGCTGCTTTAAAAAAATCGTCTTTTTTCTTTTCCTTACGAAAATCTTACAAGAAAACTAAGAAAAAATTTTATTTGATATGTTATCATATCAATGTGCAAGTAGTCACATAATTTAATAACTACTTACGCATGGCAAATTCCACTAATTAATTGTTGTTAAAATTATTTATCTATACTTTTAAGGAGATTTATTATGAAATATCTTACTTTTGCTGTACCAAGCTATAACTCACAAGATTATTTGGAGCGTTGTATCGATTCACTCTTGCCAGGCGGCGATGATATTGAAATCATCATTGTTAATGATGGCTCAAGCGACGATACTGCAAAAATCGCAGACGCATATGCTTTAGCTTATCCGAATATAGTTCGTGTCATCCACAAAGAAAACGGTGGACATGGCTCAGGCGTAAATGCTGGTATCGAAAATGCTAAAGGTTTATACTTTAAAGTAGTTGACTCAGACGACTGGGTAGATAAAAGCGCATACTTCACACTATTAAACAGCATAAAAGAAACCGTAAACTTGAAGAAAGAGCCAGTTGACTTATTTATTTCAAACTACGTTTATAACCGCTTAAATCAAGGCTTAACTCATCAAGTGCATTATAAAAATGTATTCCCTACAGATAAAGTTTGCACATGGGATGATATCAAATTTTTCACAGTATCACAATATTTGATGATGCACGCTCTAACTTATAAAACTGAAGTTGTAAGAAAATCAGGCGTTAAGCTACCTGAACACACATTCTACGTAGATAATATTTTCGCTTATCAACCACTTCCATATGTAAAATCACTTAAATATCTAGATGTTGACTTTTATCAGTACTACATTGGACGCGAAGACCAATCGGTTAACGAAAAATCTATGGTAAGAAGAATTGATCAGCAGTTTAGGGTAACAAAAGCAGTTATTGACTGCCACGATATCAACAAAATTAGAAAACAATCACCTAAACTTGCAAAATACATGGCTCGCAAAATTTCAATATTGATGTGTATTACATCCATACTATGTTCACTGGCCGGTACTGACGAAGCAAAAAATGAGCGTACAAAACTATGGGCTAGGATTAAATCTAAAGACAAAGCTTTATATCATCAAGTGAAATACTCTTCACTGAACGCCGTAACAGTTTTACCAGAAGCTATCAGTGACCCTGTTAGCGTATCCGGTTATCGCGTGGCTAAGAAAATATACATGTTCGCTTAAGGGAGTATTAATAGTGAATTTTATTAAAAAATACAAGCTTTTTTTCAATCTACTACTATTCATATTAATCGCCGGACTCACTGCCTATGCAATTTTTTACGGAAATGATGTAAACGCTCTACTCGATGGTTTAACCCAAGTTTCACCCATTTGGATTGGTGTTTGCGTGGTAGCAGCAGTATTATTCGTATTTATTGAGAGCATAATTTTTGCAATGCTGCTCAAAGAAAAAGGCGGTAAGCTGAAGATATTATCGTGTGTAAAATATTCGCTTATCGGATACTTTTATTCTGCGATAACGCCTTCTTCAACTGGCGGACAACCAGCACAACTATTTTACATGATACGTGATGGACACAAATCCTCAAAAAGCACTGTAGCTTTACTCACCATGGCATTTTACTATAAGCTTGTAATGGTGCTATTCGGATTATTCCTACTAATATTTTGGCTCCCGCAAATCAGCATTTTTTTCGGCAGCTATATTTGGGTATACTATCTTGGCTTAACTCTAAATATCATCACACTTGCTGTAATACTATCTTTTATGTTCACGCCAAACCAAGCTAAGTGGCTGATAAAAAAAGGAGAAGCTTTATTAATGCGCATTAAAATTTTCAAGCCAAATCCTGAGCGTGAAGCTAAGATTGATGCTTTCATCGACCAATATAAAGAGTCTGTGAAATATCTATTTGCAAATAAGCTACAAATTTTGCTCTACACGCTACTTACCTTTGTACAACGCTCGTTACTTATGATAATGCCTGTATTTTTATATTTGGGCTTACCTCTTGAAAATGCCAGCTTACTCAACATATTTTTCGTGCAAGCTGCAATTTATGTAGCAGTAGACATGCTACCAATTCCAGGTGCACAAGGCATAACTGAGCTCATTTTCGTACAAGCGCTCAGTGCAATTTTTACAGCGCAGTACATCACAGCATCAATGGTATTGACACGCGGAATAAGCTTTTACATTATACTGCTCGCGGGACTAATACCTGTAATTTACAGCAGTCTTTTCGGTAAGAAAATGGCTGAAAAAATGAGGTTATTAAATGAAAAAATATGATTATTTAATCGTAGGTGCAGGACTTTTTGGCTGTGTTTTTGCACATGAAATGATGCAAAAAGGCAAGAAATGTCTCGTAATCGATAAAAGAGAACATATCGGTGGCAACATTTATTGCGAAGAAATCGAAGGCATAAATGTACACAAATACGGAGCACATATTTTCCATACTTCTGATTGCGAAATTTGGGAGTATATCAATCGTTTTGCTAACTTTAACAATTACATAAATTCTCCAATTGCAAACTATAATGGCGAGATTTACAATCTACCTTTTAACATGAACACCTTTAACAAAATGTGGGGGGTAATCACTCCAGCGCAAGCAAAAGAAAAAATTAACGAACAAAAAAGCATATCTTCTGCTGAACCAAAGAATCTTGAAGAGCAAGCAATTTCGTTGGTTGGCAATGATATATACGAAAAGTTAATTAAGGGCTATACGCAAAAACAATGGGGGCGAAAATGCACCGAACTACCTGCCTTTATCATCAAGCGTTTACCCGTTCGCTTTACTTATGACAATAACTATTTTAATGATACATACCAAGGTGTGCCAATAGGTGGGTACACACAAATATGCGAAAAAATGCTCGATGGAGCTGAGATTAAGCTTGGTTGTGACTATTTTTCCGAGAAGGAAAGCTTAGATGCACTCGCTCAAACTGTTGTTTACACAGGTTCAATTGACGCTTATTTTAACTATAGTTTAGGCGCGCTTGAGTATCGTAGCGTTAGGTTTGATACAGAGATTGTTGATTGCGAAAATGTGCAAGGCAATGCTGTAGTCAATTACACAGATGAAAAAACTCCATATACACGAGTGATAGAACATAAGCATTTCGAATTTGGCACACAAGCAAAAAGCGTTATCAGCTACGAGTACAGCGACGAGTGGAACATAGAAAAAGAGCCATACTATCCTGTTAATGATGACATTAATACTGCTCTTTTTGAGGAGTACCAAAAACTTGCTGAGAGCGAAAAAAATGTAATTTTCGGTGGAAGACTAGGTAGCTACAAATATTATGACATGGACAAAGTAATAAAAGCTGCGCTCGATGTAGTTAATAACATTATTTAGATTTATGTAAAAAGCTGTAACAGTTATAACTGTTACAGCTTTTATTATCGCATTATCTTTTCCATTATTACCGATTTTTCCTCATCGCCATAGACTTTTTCTTCAATAAAAATAAAGCCACATTTCTTTGTGTAGAAGCTAATATTTCGCTGTGAATACGACGGAGTTTCAACAATCCATCGCTCCACTTTGTTGAAAGTTTTCTCTATATCATTCCACACAGCAAGCCCAATCCCCATATTTTTTATTTCGGGGTCTAAAAAGAGCATGATAAGCTCGGCGTGATTTTCTGCAATTTCTACTGTATATCCTCCTACAATCACTCCGTCAAGTATTATTTTGCGCGAAATATACTTTATGTTTTCATTGAGTTTCCTAAGAAGTGAACCATCATTGTAACCACGAGGACCATCCGCCTGTAAATTTGTGTGCATCCTTGTATCGTCATCAAACGCTCTTGTCATTATATCTGTTAAAACTTTATAATCTTCTTCTAAAATATTTTCGTAAATTATCATATCTTTCCTCAAAATAGCAACAAGCTTGTTGCCATCACCATCATTCCTGCTATCAGCCCATATATCGACAAATGGCTTTCGCCATATTCGCGAGCGGAAGGCAAGAGTTCATCTAAACTAATGAATACCATTATCCCCGCAACTGACGCAAAGATAAAGCCAAATACTGCATCATTAAGAAAATTGAATAGCACCACATATCCAATTAATGCACCAATCGGCTCGGATAATCCCGACAAAAACGATAGTTTAAACGCTCGCTTTTTGTCACCAGTCGCAAAATATATTGGCACAGCAACTGCAACCCCTTCTGGAATATTATGTAGCGCAATCGCAATTGCAATGGGCACTCCGAGTTCAGGGTCATTTAGTGCCGCTGTGAATGTCGCAATCCCTTCTGGAAAATTGTGTATCGCAACAGCTAGTGCAGTTATTACGCCCATGCGCATTAGCTCTCTTTTTTTCTTATCATCGACATCTGTGAGTGAAACTTTGCGCACCTCATGGGGATTGCTCGATTCGGGCACAAATCTGTCGATAAGTGCAATTAGAATAATCCCAAAGAAAAATCCACCAGCTGTCGCCCATGCTCCTGCTTCTTCGCCCATATAAGATGTAAGCGAGTCCTGAGCTTTGGGCAAAATCTCGATAAACGAAACATATATCATCACTCCAGCAGAAAAACCCAGAGAAATTGCTAGGAATTTTGTTGAGTTGCGCTTTGTAAATAAAGAAAGTATGCTACCTATACCCGTAGCAAGCCCTGCCATTAATGTGAGTAAAAACGCAAATAACGCATCAGTTGTAAACATCTTATCCCTCCAATGTTTATAATCACAGTTAGTTTAAACTAACTATTTCGAAAATAAAAAGTGAAAAGTTTAGTGCGTATAATATCAAACACACTGCGCTTTTCACTACAATTTTATTTTTATAACACTATTCTTCTAATATCATCCATCGTGTCTGCGACAAAGTCCGCCCCATATTTTTCAAGTTCTTCATGGCTTCCGTAACCGTAACTTACGCCAATACATTTAATTCCATGAGCCTTTGCGCCCTCGATATCGTGAAGTCTGTCGCCTATCATTATCGTTTCATCTTTATCCGTTATACCAGCACTTTGCATAGCATATTCGATTACTTCAGCTTTTTTCGCACGAGTGTAATCCAAATTTGAGCCAGCAACGAAAGTGAAATATTGTGTTATATTAAAATAGTCTAGTATCCTTTTCGCGAAAATTTCAGGTTTTGATGTCGCCAAAACTATAGTTTTCCCATTCTCATGTAGCTCTTTTAGCAAAGTGTCAATGCCGTCGTAAAGCTTGTTTTCATATATCCCTATTGTGGAAAATCGTTCTCTATAATACCCCATCGTTTCCTGTACTTGCTCTTCATTAAAGTTAAAGTACTCCGACAAAGAAACATGAAATGGTGGGCCTATAAATTTGTATAGCTCGTTTTTGTCCTCTACTTTCATACCCGCTTTTGTAAGCGCGTAGTAAACTGAGTTGATAATTCCCTCAGCTGACTCTGTTATCGTGCCGTCTAAATCGAATAACAAATATTTGTAACCCATGTAATTCTCCTAAGTAATCCATTTATTGTGGATTTTTAAATAATTCCAGTATCGACTCAAAGCTCTTATCACTTTTAGCTTTTGGTTGGTTATAAATAACTTTTAATCCCTCATCAAGCATAAGTATATGAGATGTTTCGCTTATTGCGATAATTGTAACATCAAGCTTGTCCTCATAAGTATCGTCAGTCACCAAACTAAAACAAATATTTGTGTTTTCGCCAAGATCCTTTGAAATGAGCGCTGTTACAATTTCAGTTTCGTTAAGACCTATCTCAGAATTTGCAGTTATATTAATTATTATAGTTTTCGCTTTTGAAATATCGCAATCAAAAATCGGGCTGTTAGCAGCATTCATCGCCGCTTGTTTAGCTTTGTCCCTGCCTTTACCTTCACCAAAACCAATGTTTGCGTAACCCGCATTAGTCAACGCATCAGCCAAAATAGAGAAGTCTAGCTTAATAAATCCAGGTTTGACGATGATGTCCGTAAAGTTTTTGACGCAATCAATCATAACCTTATCCACGATAGAAAAGGCATCTTTTATATTTTTTATCCCACCATTATATTTTTTGAGGTTATCATTTGCAATCATAATCAAAGTATCTACGCAATCAGCAAGCTTTGCAATGCCTTGCTTAGCAGTGCGAGCGCGTACAGTTCCCTCAAAAGAATATGGCTTTGTTGTAATAGCTATAGTCAAAATATTACGTTTTTTAACATTCTCTGCAATTAACGGCATAACCGTAGTTGCCGTGACACCACCCATACCGCCTACTAAAAACGCAATATGTGTATCGCCCAGCATCAAAGCCAGTTCGTCCTCTTTCGACAAGATGAGCTCAGTGAGCAAATCCTTGTCCTGATTAATTTTTGGATTAAGAGTTTTTTCTGCCAACAGTAATCTTTTTTGAGCATTTGACTTGTTTAGCTCAAGCTCAAAAAGTGATACAGTTATGTAGTTTATATCTCCAATATTCGCCTCAATCATACTATTTACTGCTTTTATGCCGCTATTGCCTATTCCAATTACAGTTATATTGATTTTATTCATGTCTAGTTCGCTCATATAAACTGCCTCCAAATATCATTAGTACCAAATAGACAAAAAGCACTTCGCTAAAAGCAAAGTGCTTAAATTTTAGCTTAGTTTTTGTTTCTACCGTTAAACAATCCCATTATAGCGTCAAAGTCCATATCTGTTTCTTCACTTTTACCACTGATACCTTTTAGCTCATCACTTATAATTGAAGTTTGAGGGTCAAAACCGGTAGCTATTACTGTAATTCTCATTTCATCATTTAAGTTTTCGTCAAATGCAAGACCCCAGAAGATATTAGCATCTGGATGTGCTGCGTCTGCGATAATTGAAGAAGCGATTTCAGCTTCGTCAAATCCCATATCCGTAGGAGCAGTGATGTTGATGATGATACCTCTTGCGCCATCGATTGTAGTTTCTAGTAGTGGGCTGGAAATAGCCATGCTTGCAGCTTCGTGTGCTTTGTCTTTGCCTGTTCCAGTACCAACGCCCATATGTGCGTAGCCAGCATCCTTCATAACGGAGCTAACATCAGCAAAGTCAAGGTTGATAAACCCAGAAATATTGATAAGGTCAGAAATACTCTGAACACCTTGTCTTAATACATCATCAGCTGCTGCAAAAGCATCTTTTAATGATTTGCATTTATCTGTGATTAATTTTAATCTTTCATTAGGAATAACTACAAGTGAATCCACTCGTGCACTTAGCTCTGTCAAGCCAACTTCTGCACTATGCATTCTTTTTTTACCTTCAAATAGGAATGGCTTAGTAACAATCCCTACTGTTAAAATTCCCATTTCTCTTGCAATTTCTGCGATAACCGGAGCAGCACCTGTACCAGTTCCGCCACCCATACCAGCAGTGATAAATATCATTTGTGTGCCTTTAAGCAAGTTTTCGATTTCTTCTCTGCTCTCTTCAGCTGCTCTAGCCCCTTTTTCTGGGTCGCCGCCTGCACCTCTGCCTTTTGTTAGTTTATCGCCGATTTGCATTTTATATGTAGCTTTTGAAGAGTTTAAAACTTGTTGGTCTGTATTTATAGCTATAAACTCCACGCTTTGTACATTACACTCAATCATGCGGTTTATGGCATTACCGCCACCTCCGCCTACACCAATTACTTTAATATTTACTACATCAAACTCATTATTCTCAATTGTAAAATTCACTTATACTTCCTCCTATATATTTGAAATTCCAATCTAATTAACTATTTTTAAAGAGATTTTCTTTTTATATAAACCATTTTATCATATAAAAAATACTACTGTTCCCATTATACATTCTTTTGCTCATAAATGCTAGTCTTTTTTTGAAAAAAAACTATAAAAAAGCCTCCAATTTTTTCAAACAAATTAAAATTAACAATTTGTTCATAAAATTACTGCTCAGAAAATGCAATTGGTCTAAAATAAACTGTCCCATCAGAGGAAGCATCTATCACTCCCTGCTCGGTCACACCAATTTTTTCATCTATAACTTCTTTTACTAAAGCAAGTTTATATTCAATATCTAACACGTTTCCAAGCTCAATAGTTATCCTATTATCATAAATTAGTTTTATCTGTGTTTCGTTATAAATTTCTATTGAATTTATATCACCAAGACCCACTTCTAACAATGTGTTTGTCACAATATTGATTGTGTCAAAGTCATCGTCGTTATTTATAAAATCCCCAATTTCATACTCTGCGAAATCGAGTCCTGAATTAATCTGAATATTGGGATAAACCGCTAAATCAGTCACTTTGTCGATGATGCGTTTGTTTTCGCTAATTATGTAATAATCCCCAGAAAATGTATATGCCTGTGACGGCACTGCCTCATTTACCGTAATCGTTAGCGTGTTCGGCAAATCCCTTTTGGCAATAACCTCATCGATAAGCACGAAGTCTGCAATAATATTTTCTTCAATTTGCGCTAGATTTGTTCTAAACAAATTTTGGTTCACTTCTACCGCTGCGCTGCTAACAATTTCGCTTTCATCAAAAGTTTGTGGTGCCACAACATTAATATTCTCGATATTAAAAAATACCGTTAATGACAATGTAACCCCAATAACCGCAATGAAAATAAGAGAAATTATCATCTGTAGCGAGCGATTTTTTTTAAGCTTTCTTTTGTGCCTAGCACTGTTTTTTTGGCGCGCTTCGTTGCGTTTTCTTCGCTTTTTTTGGCGCGCTCGCTCTTTACCGCTCAGCTTTATCGTACTTCGCTGCATGCTCTCAACGCTTATATCATCACTGTCTTGTGCGTGCTCTCTTGCATATTTTTCATACTCTTTATCCTCATCGGATAGCACATCTTGCACAGGAGTTTCCTGTGGTTTCTTCTGCTGTTTTGCAAATATTTTTAAGCGACGTCTTTTCTTCTTATTCACTTTTTCAGTCAAGCTATCTTCTTTAACTATCCTAGTTTTTTTGAGCTTTTCCCTAGCCATCTTTGCTCCTTTTTATCCTATTCTTGTAATCTTACCACCAATTTGAGCTATCTTTTTTTCTATATCTTCATATCCTCTATCGATATGGTATATGTCGTCTATTATAGTTTTCCCCTCAGCGCCAAGTCCCGCAATAACAAGTGCTGCTCCACCTCTTAAATCTTGAGCACAAACATTTGTGCCTGTCAGTGAGTTAACACCTTTAACTATAGCTACCCTATCCTCAACTATAATTTTTGCACCCAATCTATTGAGTTCGCCCACATGTTTATACCTGTTAGAGAAAATATTTTCCACGAAAACGCTTATCCCATCAGATTTTGTCAGCACAGCCATTATTTCCGCTTGTGCATCTGTAGGGAAACCAGGGTATGGCATGGTTTTTATGTCCTTAACGCTTCTTATGCGCTTCGGAGCTTTTATATGTATCCCACTATTATCATATCTTATATCCGAGCCCATTTGTTCAAATATTGGAATAATACTATCAATATGATTAGCGTTTGCATTTTTCAGGTAGACATCACCACCAGTAATTACAGCGCAACACATATATGTTGCAGTAACTATTCTATCTGGCATCACTGCATGTTCGCAAGGGGACAATTTATTTACCCCTTCGATTTTTATGATACTCTCACCCGCTCCTTTAATCTTTGCACCGCATTTATTTAAAAATTCGGATAAGTCCACAATCTCAGGTTCCTGAGCCGCATTCGTGATTATCGTTGTTCCACTAGCTAAAACAGCAGCTAAAATTATATTTTCAGTTGCGCCCACACTGGGGAAAGTTAGCGAGATTTTCTTAGCAGTCAACCCATTTTTAACGTTACAGTTTAAATATCCGTACTCATCTTCTATCTGCACACCTAGCTTTTCTAGTGCAGATAAGTGCAAATCAATTGGACGTGGACCCAGCTCGCAACCTCCTGGAGTTGACAGCTTAGCTTTTGACATCCTCCCGATAATCGCACCTAAAAACACGATTGATGAGCGCATTTCTCTCATCAAATTTTCTGGTATATCATATGCCGTAACTTCTCTGGCATCCACAGTAACTGTGTTTCCTTCTCTCACTACGACACAACCTAAATATTCCAGTATTTTTATCGCCGCCCCAACATCTGAAAGTTCAGGGCAATTATGTATAACACTCTTAGCTTTAATTAAAAGTGTTGCAGCTAAAATTGGTAATGAGCTGTTTTTTGCGCCTTGCACTTTAAGCTCGCCACAAAGCTTCCTCATTCCATCTATCACAAGCTTACTCATTTCGTATGTACTCCCTTTCCACAAAACAATTTGCAGTTTTTTACAATAGTAGAACATACTATGCTTTGCGGGTGGGGATTGTGATTTTTATAACCTGATTATCTCATCATAAATTCGCTTAGCTGTGTCAAGTATCGCAAGTTTAGATGCGTTTTTAGCCATAGCTTTGATTAGTTCTGGTGAGTTGTATAACTTTTCAATTTGTGCAATAAACTCATCTTTGTCGTAATCTTTCTCCTCAATTATGAGTGCTGCTTCATTTTTCACAAGGACCATAGCATTGTGATACTGGTGATTTTCCGCTACATATGGTGACGGAATTAAAATTGATGCTTTCCCTGCAACTTCAAGCTCACTGATAGAGATTGCACCAGAACGACATATTACAATATCTGCTGCTACTAAAGTATCCTCCATATTGTGGATGTATTCATTTATTTGTGTGGAATTTCTTTTGCTTAAATCAATATTTCTCTCTTTTATCATTTCAGGGAAAATTTCTTTTCCAAGTCTGCCAAAGCCATGAATATGGTTAATTTTTTCACCATCGTTCCACTCTATTAAATCGGCAGCAGCTCTATTAATTATCCTAGCGCCAAGGCTACCGCCAAATGATAGTATACAAATTTTATCATCAAGCCCCAGATTTTTTCTTGCTTCTTCTTTCGTTTTAAAGATAATGCTGTCCCTTACAGGATTTCCAACCACTATACATTTATCAGGATTTTTAAACTGAGCTATGCTCTCTTCAGTTGCGACAAATACAATATCAGCTTTTTTTGCTAAAATTTTATTTGTCACTCCTGGGAATGCATTTTGCTCATGAATTGCAGTTTTTATCTTCATCGAAGTAGCGGCATTTACTATCGGACCACTTACATAACCGCCCGCTCCAATCACAATATCGGGATTAAATTCCTTGATTATTTTTTTCGCTTGCATATCAGAGCTTAAAAGCATGTATGCAGATTTAAAATTATGCTTTATATTTTCAAGCGAAAAGCTTCGTCTAAAACCGCCTACTTTTATCGGAACTATATCAAATCCCGCTTTTTGCACAAGCTCAAACTCCATGCCGCTAGGAACTCCTGCAAACAAAATTTGTGCATCCGGTTGTTCTTTCACAATATGCTTTGCTATTGCTATTGCAGGGTTAATATGTCCAGCTGTTCCTCCTGCTGCTAAAAGTACTCTCATAATGCTTACTCCTTTATGTTATTATTCGCCTGTTAATTCTATCTCAACTGTGTAGATTATAACTTACTAAAGCTAAAGTTTCTCTACCGAAGAAGCTCTTGATACATTGAGGACGACCCCCATTTCCGCAAGCTGCATCATGAGCGCTGTGCCTCCATAACTGAAAAATGGTAAGCTTATCCCCGTGTTAGGTATACTATTTGTTACAACTCCGATGTTAAACAAAGTCTGCGTGGCTATTTGCACAATTATGCCGATTACCAAAAATGATGCAAATTTATCGGGAGCTTTATTTGCTATTGCAAAGCCACGATACACCAATAGCACAAATAAAAGTATTATCAGTATCGCGCCGATTAGCCCTAATTCTTCAACAACTATCGCAAATATGAAATCGTTTTGTGGTTCAGGCAAAAATAGATATTTTTGTCTCGAACCACCGATACCCAACCCCATTATTCCACCTGAGCCAATTGCCACAAGCGACTGAACTGTTTGGAATGTGCCATCTTGTATATCTGAAAACGGATCAAGCCATCCGTTAATCCTATCCATGATATAATCTATCCCAAAAACTGCCACTATCGCCGCTACCATGAGTATCCCCATTATGAATAAGAGCACAAACCACCTTAGCCTTGTGCCGCCTACAAACATCATGCTAAGCCCAATACACCCAAGCAGTATAGTCCCTGATAGGTGAGGTTGCAGCATCATAAGCACTGCTACTCCTCCCATGATTATTGAAAACGGGAGTACGCCATACCTAAATGTGCGCATTTTATCGTAGTTTGCATTAATCAAAGCTGCAAATGTTACTACTATCGCAAATTTCATATACTCAGATGGTTGAAAAGTTACAAACCCCAACCTCAGCCACCTTTGCGCATTGTTGAGCGGTTCTGATATCGGTAGTGGCAGTGGCAATAAAATTAGCATGATAAAACCAATTATAAATATCGCAGGCGCAAATTTTTTATATATCCTGTAATTTACTTTTGAGATTATAAGCATCGCTATTACACCAACTACTGCAAATATGCTTTGGTCGGCAATATATGTGAGACTATCTCCCCTATAAGCAAGTGCATTTGCATAGCTTGCAGAGAAAACCATGATAAGCCCAAACGCCAACAGGATTAGCACAATCAGCAAAAATGATGTGTCCATTGGATTTGAGCTTCTTTTTATTCTTATTTCTCTTTTAGGTTTTACTTTGCTTTTTTTCACCGCATGTGTTGTTTGCAACCATTTCACTCCTGACAAATTTATTTTTTCTAAAATATTAGTCTAATAAAATTATACTACAGGAACTGCAAAATATGCTATTGCACAAAATATAGCAGTAACAAATGAGAAAAGTGCTACAATTTTATTTTCGCTGTATCCACTCATTTCAAAATGGTGATGTATAGGGCTCATTTTAAAAATACGCTTGCCCGTTGTTTTAAAGCTTATAACTTGTAGTATTACTGAAAAAGCCTCTATTAGATATATTATTCCCACTAACAATAGGATTAGTGGCATGTTAATGCCGAACGCCAATGATACTACCACTCCACCTAAAAACATTGAACCCGTGTCACCCATGAACACTTTTGCAGGGTGAAAGTTCCATATTAAAAATCCGATGCATGCTGTGGATAGCGCTAATGCGAGTAGCCCCATATACTCTATTTGCAGTTTTTGGATGAATACAAAAAAAGCTACTCCTACTACGCAAGTTACCGAGCTTGCAAGCCCATCTACACCATCGGTAAGGTTTGTCGCATTAACAAATCCGACAATCAAAAACACCATAAATGGATAATACATGAAACCAAAATTAAACTGTCCGATGAACGGAATATCTACGATAGTCGATATTGCTCCGACAAAATGCAGTGCCGCTAAATATCCCACCGCAATTATCGTTTGGATTAAAAGCTTCTGTTTTGCCGTCAGCCCCAGATTACGTTTTTTCGCTACTTTTATGTAGTCATCCCAATATCCCATAATTGCAAACGCTAGCGCCATGCATAGACCAGCGAACAGCTTTGTTGTCTCGATTAAATTCATCGCCTGTGCACCTGAGCTAATATACATGCTTATGTATCCGACAAACACTGCTATTACTATACCAGCGATAAACATCAGCCCCCCCATTGTAGGTGTGCCTTGTTTGTTTTTATGCCAAGATGGTCCGATTTCTTTTATAGTTTGGCCGTACTTAAGTTTTTTAAGATACGGAATAATAAAATATCCTGATAATTGTGTCACTAAAAAAGCAGCTAGTGCTGTTATGATTATTATGAATGCGTCCATTTTCGTCTCCGTTCCGTCGCTTTATTACGACTGGTCAATTTATTTTTCTATGCCAAAAGCATCTTTAATCACGTCTTCTAATTTTATCGAACGACTTGCCTTAAATATTATAGCATCGCCTTTTTTTACATTAGCCTTAATATACTGCGCTAACTCTACACTGCACTCAAAATGTTTTGCCTCGCCAAAACCTAACTCAGTCGCAGTTTTTGCAATATACTCCGCTTCATTTTTATATGTCAGTAAAGTGTCAATTTTAGAATTCGCGACTACTTCCCCAACTTGGCTGTGCATTTGCTTTGAGTTTTCGCCTAGCTCAAGCATCATTCCAAGCACAGCAAATCTTTTTCCATCACAGTCAACTTTGCTGATAATATCAATCGCAGAATTCATTGAATCAGGACTTGCATTATAGCAGTCCTCGATAATTATTATACCCTCATGCTCAAAAGTATTTTGTCGCATATATGCGTTTTGATACTCAGAAATTGCAGAAACTATATCTTTTGTTTCCACTCCAAGTTCTTTTCCAATCGCAAAACCGATTAAAGCATTATAAATATTATGTTCTCCCACTAACGGTAAGATGACATCCACGCACTCGCTTGCATAACAAATACTAAATTTTGTTTTATTGTTTTGCTCTACTATGTTCTTTGCCGTAAAGTCAGCACTATTATTTATCCCCACAGTTATTGCACGATTAGCTAAAGCTTCTATTGCTGTGGATAGCATATCATTATCTACATTCAGTATAATTTTAGACGCAATATCCATACCGTCTAAAATTTCAAGCTTTGCTTTTAAGATGTTTTCGCGAGTTTTTAGGTTTTCTAAATGCGACACACCAATATTTGTGATTACTCCAATTTGTGGTTTTGCTATTTTTGATAAATAGCTTATCTCCCCCAAATCCGACATACCCATTTCGATAACTGCAAATTTATCCTCAGCACTAGTTTCAAGCAATGTTTTAGGCAATCCTATTTCATTATTAAAATTACCATAAGTCTTATGAGTTTTTGCTTTTTTTGATAAAATTTGCGCTATCATCTCTTTAGTGGAGGTTTTACCAACGGAGCCTGTTACCCCAATCACAGTTGGAGCAAGTTTATCCCTGTAGTACTCAGCAATTTTGCCATATGCAATTTTTGTGTCCTCCACCATGATTACAGGCATTTCGCTATTTACTTCTATTTGCGAAATGCAAGCACTCGCACCGAGCTCAAACGCTTTTTCGATGAAATTATGTCCATCAAAATTTTCGCCTTTAATCGGAATAAATAAACTACCTTTTTCAATTTTTCTGGTATCGGTACTAATATCACATATCTGAGTGTCATTTTGGATAATAGTTTTGCTTTGGCAAGCTTTAACTATTTCGCTTAACAATAGTTTTTCCAAGGGATTTTCCTCCAAATGTTTTTTGTCCACTAGCTTTTATATAGTTTTTGTGCAATTTCATTTACCACTTCTAGCTCGTCATAATGAATTGTTTTATCTTTTAGGATTTGATAAGTTTCATGTCCTTTCCCTAAAAGCACAATTATATCGTCTTTTTTCGCATTTGCCATTGCATGTTCAATAGCCTCGGTTCTATCAACAAAAATATCATAAACGCTATTTTCGTTAAAACCTTTTACTATGTCCTCAATAATCATAGCTGGGTCTTCACTACGCGGATTATCCGAGGTTACAATAACGACATCTGCGTATTTTTCACATGCTTGTGCCATCATTGGGCGCTTGGTTTTATCTCTATCTCCACCGCAACCGAATATACCGACTACTCTGCCGATAGCATATTTTTTTATGCTTGATAGCACATTTATAATCCCGTCAGCGGTGTGCGCATAGTCGCGGATTACTGTGTAATTATCGTTTTTATATATAATTTCGCTTCTGCCTTTAACTCCGCTTATTGCGGATAGCCCCATGATTATTTTATCCATGCAAAGTCCGATAACCGAGCAAATCGATACTGCTGTCATCGCGTTTTCCACAGAATAATCTCCTGGTATAGCAAAATGCACTCTACCTGTGATGTCGTTAAACTCAACGCAAAACTCCACTCCATCAGGCGAATTTATTATTTTTTTCGCATTAAAATCAACATCGGTTTTATTTGTACCAAATGTATAAGTTTTAATCTCATTTTTATCTTTCAGCTCAGCCGCTAGCTCAACTCCATATTCATTATTCACATTAATTACTGCATTTTCACACATGGAAAATAGTTTTTTCTTCGCACTGAAATAATCATCCATATCGCTATGATAATCCAAATGTTCACGAGACAAATTTGTGAATGCAGCAATACAATACTCAGTGCCATATACTCTCTCCTGCACAAGAGCATGAGAGGACACCTCGCTAATCAAATATTCACAACCAGCTTTTACCATTTTATCCAAAGTTTCATGGTATACATACGCATCTGGCGTAGTGTTTTTGCTCTCTTCCACAACATCGCCATACTCATTTTGTATAGTACCTATAAGCCCCGATTTTATGCCAGTACTCTTTAAAATTTGATGCACAATGCTTGTAACAGAAGTTTTCCCATTAGTTCCAGTCACCCCAACAATCTTAAGCTTTTTAGCTGGATTATCAAAGTAATTAGCACAAATTAAAGCATAAGCTTTCATGGTATCATCCACGATAATCTGGCTTTTACACCCCATATCTTGCTCAACGACAACAGCGACTGCTCCACTTTTTATCGCTGCATCAACATATTTATGCCCATCAGTGGTTATCCCTTTTATTGCAACATAAACATCACCACGCTCTATAGCTCTAGAGTCATTTTTCACATTGCAAATCTCAATATCCTCATATTTGTTTTTTACATCAATACCGTTCATTAATACTGATAAATTTATTTTAGCCATACTATCATACGCTTAAAAATAAGCTACTCCTTTCGGGTATATTAACCCAGACCTTCTGCGACTTCTCTGGTGTAATCCACAACAACGACACTTCCCACAGGCACCATAGTGTCCTGCGCGATATTTTGCTCCGTTATCGCTTTATTCTGCGGATTTTTCTCTCCGCTACTTAAACTCATATTAAGCCCTACCGCATCAAGAGCGGCTTTTGCTGCTGTTGGTGTCATTCCAATAACATTCGGAACAGCCACATGTTGCTGTTCAATCCCCTCTTGTGTGTATAAAATTATTTTGCTACCATCCGCAACACTCTGCCCTTCTCTAGGCATTTGGTCAATAACCGTTGCGCCCTCACCCATTACGACTACATTGAGTCCTTTTGCAGTCAGTTCTTGTTTTGCTTCATCAACAGTTTTTGCAATCATGTTGTCTACCTGTGTTTCTAGTGTATCCAGTATTTCCTCACTATACTCAGGTGATACTCCGATATAAGGCAAGGTGTCCGCCATTATCGCTCCTACAGCAGGTCCCGCAACAACGCTACCGTAATATTTACCCTGTGTCGGTTCGTCCACAATTACGATAACTGCAATTTGTGGGTCATCAACAGGTGCAAAAGCAGCAAATGTCGATATGTAGATCCCATCTTGGTTTGCTTTTTGCGACGTTCCTGATTTCCCACCAATACGATAGCCTTGCACATACGCTGTACTACCACCGTTTGCCGCTACCATTTTTTCCATCGCTAGCGCCATTTCAGCAGAAACTTGTTCACTTATTACTTGCCTTTTTATTTGAGGCTCGTTTTTATCAATAATAGTTCCGTCGTCTTCCACCACTTCTTGTAGCACATGTGGGGTGACTAAATAGCCACCGTTTGCCACAGCTGCCACTGCTGTTATCATTTGTAGTGCAGAAACTGCATTTGTTTGCCCAAAAGATGAGCTTGCTAGTTCAACTGGTCTTAGTTGACTTTCACTTAAATAAACAGAGTTGCCCTCACCTGGTAAATCTATACCAGTTTTTTCTGTAAGTCCGAACATCTCAAAATAATTGTAAAAATTAGTTGCTCCCAAACTTGTACCGATCTCTATAAAAGATGGGTTACATGAATAAACAATCGCATCTGTAAAGCTCAGCGATCCATGTCCACTTCTATTATTACAGTTCATTGTTGTATCTAAAACAGTGGTATGCCCTGTGCAATAAAATGTATCATTCCATGTAGAAGTGCCCGCTTCCAAAGCTGCACTAGCAGTGATAACTTTAAACACCGAACCAGGTTCTTGTACATCGGATATAGCCTTGTTGCTCCACTGCTCTAATTGAAGCTCTCCACGTAAATTTGCTAGCTCTTCTTCGCTCATAGTAGCCGCACTAGCATCATAAAGCGCTTTTGCATCAGCAGAGTAAATATCAAATGGATTATTCAGGTCATATGTATACGAATTTGCCATTGCTAAAATTGCACCTGTGTTTATATCCATAACAATTGCAGTAGCACCCTCAGCAGGTTTATGTTGTTGTACTACTTCATTTAGCGCTTTTTCAGTGAAATGCTGTATACTTTCATCGATTGTGAGCACGATGTTTTTACCGTTCACTGGTTCAAATCGCTGCTCATAATCAGTTGGGATTTCGTTGCCCCAACCATCTTTTGCAGACAACACTTTACCTGAGGTTCCTTGCAGTATCTCATCGTAAAACAGCTCTACTCCGTAAAGTCCCGTATTATCCTTGCCAATAAAACCTATAACTTGTGAAGCTAATTCATTGTTAGGATAATACCTTTTTGTATCCTCAATTAAACTAATAGCGTACATTTTGCTATCGCTCATGTACTGCCTAACTTCGTCAGCTTCAGCCTTTTCTACCTCTTCTTTTATTACTTCATACTGGCTATCTCTCTCAATTTTACCCAGTATCATCTGTGCATCTACTTCCAAAATCTCAGCTAAATTTGCAGCTACTTCGCCTCTAACATCTTCATTTTTCAGCGTAACCTCTTCGCCTTCCTCAGCATTTGCTTTCGCTTTTTCGTTATAAACTATTCTTCGCTCTTCTTCTGCTTTAATCTCATTTGGCGAAATAACTATCGTCCAAACCGGTCCACTTTGCGCCAACACATTCATATTAGTGTCATAAATTGTGCCCCTATTTGCATTGATATCTTGCGTAGATAATTGCTGATTTGCAGCAAATTCTTGATACATATCTGCATCCACAATCGTGATTTTCACCAGATTAAAAATAATATACCCCAAAAAAAGTGCAAATATAATCCCCAGCCCTATATTGAGCCTTTTTTTCATTTTTATTGTCATAGGATTCGCCATAAATTTTTGCTCCAATCATAAATATTTAAGCTATAAATATTTTGTCAGTATTAACGTAAAATGCAAGGATAAAAAATATTATACATATTTTTTGACCCTTGCATTAAGTCTATTATAATGATATGTTTTATCCCATAATATATTCTTTTACTTCTCCAAAAAATTGCGATATATATTCGAGATAATCCTTTTCGTCGTTAATTATTTGTACTTTGTTTTCGTCTTTTATTGAAATGTATTCTATTTGACTTTGGTTGGTTTCACTGAGTCCTATATCATTTTTTGCGATTTCTTCCACATTTTTAAGCGAAATTAACGCTTGCAATTCCAAATCAAGCCTTACAGTTTCGCTTTCAATTTCTCTCATTTCTTCTACTAAATCAAGCACCTTCGCATTTGCTTCGGTCAAATCTACTTTTGCGAAAATGAGCGCAGAACAAAGCGCTGTGATATACACCATTGTCATCAAAAGTTTCCACGCACTTTTTTGCGCAGGTTTTTTCTTTGCTTTTGCTACTTTTACTATCTCAACTTTTTTCTCGTTGCTTGTTTCCTCTATATCTTCAAACCGCTTAATGGCATATGCCAAATTGTCGTTTTGCATTTATATCACCTTTACTTTTTATCACAGCTTTTCCAATATCCTAAGCTTTGCACTTTTACTTCTACTGTTTTTGTCCAACTCCTCTAAAGATGCTGTAATCGGTTTTCTATTTATCAGTTTTGCTTTTGGTTCGTTTCCACACACACATTGTGGGAAATCAGACGGGCAAGTACAACCTTTGCAATATGACGCAAATTGTTGTTTTACTATCCTGTCCTCCAATGAGTGGAATGTAATAACTACAAATCTTCCACCTGGTTTAAGTAATTCAAACCCACTTTCCAATGCGTTTTTTAGCACTGTAAGCTCTCCATTAACCTCTATTCGGATTGCTTGGAAACTGCGCTTGCACGGATTTTTCTCCGCTCTTGCAAACCCCGGTACTGATGCCTTTATTATGTCTCCTAGCTCAAATGTCGTTTCAATCGGTTTAACCTGTCTTGCTTTTACGATATTGTAAGCGATATTTTTTGCAAATCGCTCTTCTCCGTATTCACGTAGTATTTTCATGATGTCACGCACTTCGTATGTGTTTACCACATCATATGCACTAAGCCCCTCCATGCTCATACGCATGTCCAAAGGAGCATTATAATTATAACTAAAGCCTCTATCCCCATTATCTAGCTGATATGAAGATACACCTAAGTCCATTAATATTCCGTCAACTTTATTAACATCTGCTTTATCGAGTTCGTACTCCATTTGAGAAAAATTCGCTTTTACTACTGTCGCGCCCTTATACTGTGCTAAACGCTCTGTGGCAACTTTTACAGCGTGTGGATCTTGGTCAAATGCAAATAACTTCCCATCTACTAGGTGTTTTGCAATTTCGCTTGAGTGCCCAGCGCCGCCTGCTGTTCCATCGACATATATTCCGTTTGGGTCAATATTTAATCCTGTTATGCACTCATCTAGCATTACCGAAAAATGACTGAATTCCATAATTTTTTTACCTTCCCAAAGCTTATATTCCAAGCTCTTCCATCGTTTGTGCCATCTCATCGTTATCGATAGCTTCTATTGTGATATCCCAATTTGTTTTGCTCCAAATTTCGCATTTATCGGATATTCCCACAACTACCATTTCTTTTTCAATTTCAGCGTATTCCTTTAGCACTTGTGATAATACAATTCGCCCTTGTTTATCAGGCGAAACTATATTTGCACTAGGGAAAATGCGTCTGCGCATTGCTCTAGTTTTAGAAATTGGCATCTCTTTAATTTTTTGGGAAAGCGCTTCCCATTCACTGAGTGAATAGACATATAAGCATTTTTCGTTAAAGCCTTTTGCTATAACAAAACTGTCACCCAAGGTATCTTTTAGTTTTGACGGGAAATTGAACCTGCCTTTAGCATCGATATTGCAACCGTATTCGCCCATTAGCATTTCCCATCACCTCTTTTCTTGGGTTTTTTAACCTATTTCAACCGAATTTTATCCATTTCTCTCCACAGATATAGTTTTATTATAACACTAAAAATAAAATTTGCAATACTTTTACGGCATTTTTTTGATATGAGAAAAGGAAATTTACCCCAAAATCTCTGCAAAAAACCTTAAATATGCACAAAAAATATTAATATTTACACTATTTTAATATTTGCGTCTTAAATTAAATTTACTTTTCCACTTATTTTTGGTATAATGAAAATATGTAACTCATTACATAAATTTTTACGAAACGAGGTATGTCTAATGTTATGTAACGTATGTGGTACAGAATTCAATGCAAATAGATGTCCATTATGCCAAACTAATGCGACTCCTGCTGAAAATACTACAAATGTCAATAATCCTTTTACACCACAAACTAAAATCTCGACTCCGAATGTGCAGACAGCTGCTAATGACGTATTTACCAATAACAGCAATGTTGTTGAAAACAATAATATCAATCCTTTTGATAATACCCCCAAAAATGAAAATCCAGCTACGGGTGATTTTACTAACAAACCTGAACCTGTCAATGAAGATTTCCAAGAGGCTGTGTCTACTACGCCAGCAGCTCATCCTGTGGCAGAGCGACCAACTTCAATTTATACAGCAGTACCACCTGCACCACAAAAAAGTGAACCTCCACTAAGGCAAGCTTCGCCGTTTGCAGCGAGCACCCCCGTGCATAATCCTCCGCCAAATCGACCACCACAATATAACGACTCTCACTCATGGCAAGATAGAGATTATTATGGGCCACATCCTTCTAGGCAAGCAATGTATGAAAGCGTAAAGCCTAAAGCATCAAAGGGTATGCAAATTGTGATATTAATTGCAGTTATAATTATATTAATACAGCAGTTTTTTATAGTGATTTCCATCATGGATATTAATACTATTTTAAATCATAGCGGATTATATAACGAGTATAACAGCTCCGATAATGATGATTTCAATGGAAATCTTGATGATTTCCTCACTGATTATGAAGATTATGATAATTTTGATGATTTTTTAAATGACTATTACACAAATCCAGATGATAACTCTAGTAGCGATGACGACCATGAAGTTGTGCCAAACACTGAGCCTTTATATCCAAACGGTGCTTCACCTGATGAGATTGATGCAATCAGAACAGGCATGAGTTATGCAGAGATAAGCACTATAATAGGTGGCGACGGTAGCATTCTTGAGGGCGCTACCTCAGGCGAATTTACAGCATCATGGTTTAGTGAATACAGTGTTGAAACCGTACTTACTATTAGGTTTGTTGATGGTATCTCTGTTGAGATTATCAGCTAAAAGCCATATTCAGAATAAATTAAATAAAGGGTGACATAAATGAAATTTTTAAACGAAGCATCAATTCTTCTTCCCTGCGATAATATTAACCTAACTAAATTTTCTGTTGTAGCGTGTGATCAATACACTTCCCAACCCGAATATTGGCAAGAGGTCGTAGATAAAATAGGCAGCTGCGTTTCTTCGTACAATATTATTTTCCCCGAAATTTATTTAGAGCATGATGATTTTGAGCAAAAAATCGAAAAAATTAATCAAGCTATGGATAATTATCATCAAAACAATTTTTTTAAGACCTTTGCAGACAGTATGTTTTATATCGAGCGCACACTGAACAATAAAAAAGTGCGTCGCGGAGTTATTGCCACGATTGACTTAGAACATTACGACTACAAAAGTGGTGCGGATAATTACATTAGAGCAACAGAGGGTACTGTGCTTGAGCGCATTCCTCCTAGGGTAAAAATACGTCAAAACGCTCTGCTTGAAATCCCACATATCATGCTTTTAGTAGACGATGAACATTGCGCTTTGATTGAGCCATTAGCAGAAAAAACTTCTGATTTTGAGTTAGTTTATGACTTTGAATTAATGCAAGACAGTGGTAGTATCAAAGGTTACAAGCTTGATAAAAACTCTGTTGACAGCATTCATGAAATTCTAAATTTATACGCTGATAAGGAATACTTTAACGCAAAATACGATGTAGAAGATAAATCTCCCATGCTTTTTGCAGCTGGAGATGGCAACCATTCGCTAGCTACAGCAAAAGAATGTTACGAAAAAATCAAAAGCGAGCTTGGTGAAAAAGCAAAAAAACACCCTGCGCGCTACGCTTTAGTCGAACTTGTGAATTTGCATGATAATTCTCTGGAGTTTGAAGCTATTCATAGAGTTTTATTTGATGTTAACCCTGAATATTTATTAAAGAAAATGAAAGAGAATCTTAAAATTGTCGAAGGTAATGAAGGCGAGCAAACTTTTATCGCTGTAGTTGACGGAGTGTCCACCACTTATACTATATCTTCCCCATCACGCAATCTTTGTGTAGGTTCGGTCGATTCTTTTATCAACGAGTACTTATATGAATTTTCTGGCAAAGTGGACTATATTCACGGCGAAGATGTAGTAGAAGAAATTACACAAAAACACAGTGACTCCATCGGTTTTATTTTTCCTGCAATGCATAAAACACAACTGTTCAAAACTGTAATTTTAGACGGAGCATTGCCACGAAAAACTTTCTCAATGGGACATGCGAGCGACAAAAGATTTTATTTAGAATCACGAATTATCCGCAACGGATAATCAACATAAAAACAGCATTATCGGTAAAACCGATAATGCTGTTTTCTTATAATTTATTTTACTGCACAAAAGACAAAGACACCCTTTTGTTTTACTACTGTAATCACCTCGGAGAAAATCTCCTCAAGCTTGCGTTTTGTGCTCTGTGCTCCATGCTTTTGGCGTATCACTATATGTAATTTACCACCAGCGTTTAAATGCCCATAGCTCTCTTCATACATCTGGTACATTTTTGCTTTCCCAGCATGGATTGGTGGATTTAATATAATATTATCAAAACTTTTGTCTATGCTCTCAAATGAATCTGACAACACAGTATTCACGCTCACATTGTTTCGTTTCGCGTTCGTTTTTGCATATTCTAGCGCATTTATGTTCACATCGCTCATCGTCACTGAAGTAATATCGCTATTTGTCGCTGCTATCGACACGCCCACTACCCCGTACGCACAGCCCAAGTCAAGTATATCGCCAGAGATATCACGCAAATTGCTGATAAGCATAATAGTGCCCTCATCAACATTGTCGGGGGAAAACATCCCAGCATTTGTGCTAAAAACAAATTTTTCGCCTTTAAAATAAAACTCTATTTCTTTTTTACTATCTTTTAAATTTTGGTCATTTGTAAAATAATGACTCATAATACCACTCATTTCAACTTGTTAGTTATTGTCTGTTATAATCTAAATTATAGCACAAAAATCCTCTCAAAGCTAGACTTTGAGAGGATTTTTGCTTATCGAAGGGATGTTTTGCTGTTTATTATATAAAAGAAAGCAGAAATAGGCTTATATAATACTAGCATTACCACTATATTGCCAATACAGTGCATTATGTCAAAGGGCAATCCAGAGAGCCACCAAGCTATTCCAGCGGCGAGACCTCCTGTGAGTATGTATGGTACCGAACACAATGCTCCAAAAAATAGTCCAAATGAACCTGAAATAACCGCCCAAATTATTATGGAATCGTTTTTCCTGAAAATCCATGCAACTAAAATCATGATTTGCCATACATATAAATACATTACCCACCAAATTCCAAAGCCAAAAATTAACCCTTCGAGCAAACAAAATATGTACGAAGCGATTAGCGCTTGCTTTGGCGAAAAGCAGATTGTATACATGATGAATAAAAACGACACAATTTCTATGTTCGGTAGCGGTGCAAGTGCCAGCTGAAAAGCAAAGACAATTGCTGCCATTAACGATGTTAAAATCATGTCCCGTAGTGGCATATTACCACGTTGAGAGTGTGAGTTCATATTTTTCTCCATCAGCGATAGGAGTAGCGTCGGCAGATGTTGTAGTGTCTACACCATCTTTTGATATTCTCCACCATTGCTGTAAACTCTCGTCGGCAGTTACACCGTTAACTTCTGTTATGTAAAGTCCAAACTCGCCCATATCACCTTTTACGAGTTCTTCATCAGTCAAAGCTTCGCCTAAAAATTCTTTTGTTGTAGTTATCGTAAAATCAGCAGTCTCTTCTTCTGTGACTACCGAAACTGTAATTGTTTTTTCGCCCTCTACTCCTTTTGGCATAAACTCTATCGCAAGCAGAGTAGCCGCTGCTAGTACTACTACGAATATCGCTACGACTATAGCAATTTTAGTGTTTTTCTTCATATTTTCCTCCGTGATAATTAATAAAAATTCGCATTAAAAAATGCGCCCCATCAAATGGACGCAAATAAACAAAATAGTATTCACTACTTTGCACTAGCATCCATAAATCGTGGATAAAAGCACTCGATAAAAACGGTAATCTGACTTTACAGTGGCGGTACCGTGCAGGATTTTCACCTGACTTCCCCGTATTTTTTTATCGTCTGTTTTAATAATTATATACCATTTAAAATAAAAAAGCAAGTATTTTGTACTCATTATTCAAATAAATCTTTTACCTTTTCAAATATTTCTAAGAAAGCAAATTCTATCTCATATTCATCATAGTTCTCAATAACTTCTAACTGATTTTTTGTAAAGTTTTCATCAAGCTCTGTTTCCGTTTGTGCCGCTGGAATGCAGAGCGCAGGGTAAATTACACACCACCAGTTTGCGCCCTGGGCTTCTCCTATGTATACTCGCAGTGCATCATAATGTCCAGCGGGCATAACAAAGTCGCCATATTTAGTCGTATCAAAAAACATATTCACAACCTCTGCGCTCACATGATAATCATATCCCTCATCATATACATATTTTTGCGCATCACTCACAATATCATCAAGCTCTATCTTTATTTGAGCTATTGCTCCCTCTTTGTTCATTGCATCAAATTCCATATTGTTAAAAATTTCAGCTGAGCTAGCTAAAATTTCGTCACGCACCCTTAATTTTAGCGCCTGATCTTCTATACTGTCCGAGTTTGCAAGCACATGAATTCTTAGCACAGTATCACGTATTTCTTCGCATTCATATGAAAATTCGCTAAAGGACGTCATTAGCACCGACAAAATAAAGCTTATCGCAAAAGCAACCGTTAACTTTTTCATTTTCACTACCCCTTCATAATAAATATTGGTAATTCCCTTTTTAAAGAATTACCAATATTTAACATTATTATTCAGTAGTATATCACCTAGTTGAAATTTTTCTTCACAATCTTAACCCCGTGCTTACACGGGTGGCAGAGCGCAGAAAAAACATAGCTATCTTTTATGCTTGCTAGACACTCTCTCGCCTTTAGTATATCTGAAAATATCCCGAACACAGCCGAGCCGCTTCCAGTCATCACAGCATTTTGAGCTCCATGTTCTATCAGAGTTTTCTTTATCGTAAACACGTCACGAACATCGCACACCTGCTCAAAAGCGTTATATAGCTTTGCAGAAATTTGTGGTACATCTTTGCTCTCTAGCGCTTTGATAAAATCCATCTCATCAAATTCTCCACTAATTCCTCTCTTGTCGATTTGCTCAAACGCCATCTTGGTATTTATCCCTCTAGCGGGTTTTGCGATGACAATTGTGCACGGAGGCATGTCAGCGATTTTTCTTATTTTCTCCCCAAATCCTGTCACATGCGCAGTTCCACCGACTAAACAAAACGGAATATCTGCTCCGATTTTTTCACCGATATCACAAAGCTCGCTCATGCTGAGTTTCGTTTGATATAGTTCGTTTAGTGCTAGCAGTACGGCTGCGCCATCCGCGCTTCCTCCAGCCATGCCCGCTTGCGAGGGAATAAGCTTTTTCATATCGATTTTTACACCAAAATCTGCGATATTCATTGCAGTGAAAAATGCACTTGCTACCTTATGCGCAATATTCCTCTCATCATTGGGGATGTACCTAATATTGCTGTTTATCGCTATCCCACGCTTTTCGCTTAGCGCTACTGCTAGCGTATCATAAACAGTGATGCTTTGCATTATCATATTCATCAAATGATAGTTTCTATCATCAAGCCCCACTATGTCCAGTGCTAAATTAATTTTTGCAGGAGCTATGACATTTACAGTTTTCAACTTGGTTCTCCATTCCACGGTCTATTACCGTATACAGTACATACTTTTTTCTATGCTTCTAGAGATTTCATGAAAATCTCTATTCTTTTTAACGCTTCTAATAAATGGGCAACTGAGTATGAATACGAAATTCTAACAAAGCCCTCGCCCGAATCTCCGAATGCATTCCCTGGTACAATTGCTACTTTTTGTGAAAACAGCAGTTTTTCGCAGAACTCCTCCGAACTCATTCCTGTGCCTCTAATATCTGGGAACACATAAAACGCTCCTTCTGGCTCAAAACATGGCAAGCCAATGTCGTTTAGCCCTTTTGATATCAGTTTCGAGCGCATTTTATATTCATCAGCCATTTTGCGCACAGATTCGTCGCAGTTTCTTAGCGCTTCGATTGCTGCATATTGGCTGGTTGTCGGCGCACACATTATCGCATATTGATGAATTTTAGTCATCTGCGTTATAATTTCTACTGGACCTAGCGCATATCCTAATCGCCAACCAGTCATCGCATACGCTTTTGAAAACCCGTTTATCACGACGGTTTTTTCGCGCATTCCCTCAAACTGTGCTATCGACACATGGTCTCCATTATAAGTAAGCTCTGTATATATTTCGTCAGATAGTACCACGATGTCTTTATCTTTGAGCACAGATACAATCTCTTCTAAATCACCTTTGTCCATGACAGCCCCTGTAGGATTGTTAGGGAAAGGTAAAACTAATAGCTTTGTTTTATCCGTAATTGCGTTTAAAAGCGCCTCTTTAGTCAGTTTGAATTTATGCTCAGCCACAGTTTCAATCGGTACTACTACGCCCCCAGATATCGTTACTATCGGCGCATATGCTACAAAACATGGTTCGGGGATTAACACTTCATCCCCAGGCTCAATCATTGCACGTATGCACAAATCTATCGCCTCTGAGCCCCCTACTGTGACTATGGTTTCTTCTTTTGGACTATAGCTTAGCCCCAATTTTCTTTCTATGTACGCACAAATTTCTTCACGCAACTCGTAAACCCCTGCATTTGCAGAGTACCACGTTCGTCCTTTGTCCAGAGTTTCAATCCCTGCTTGACGCACAGAAAACGGAGTTTTAAAGTCCGGCTCGCCCACCCCTAGAGATATTACGCCTTCCATTTCATTAGCGATATCAAAAAAGCGACGTATCCCCGACGGCTTCAAATCCAAAACCTTTTTAGATATAATTTTATTGTAATCCATAATGGTTTTAGACTCTCCTTTCGTCGATTTCCTCGTCCATTAGCATGAAGTTTTGGTCTTTATACTTAGATAGGATAAAATGTGTTTTTGTCGAAAGTACTGAGTCTAAAAGCGACACCTTTTTTGCTACGAATAGCGCGATATCTTTAAAATCTCTACCGTTAACAATTAGCGCAAGATCAAATCCGCCTGACATCAAGTATACGCTTTCAACTTCATCAAATTCGCAAACACGCTTTGCAATTTCATCAAAACCAGCGTCACGTTTTGGAGTAACTCTAAGCTCGATTATCGCTACTACATATTCTACATCAAGTTTGTCTTTATCAATTATTGTTTTAAATCCCTTAATGATGCCATCTTCTTTATATTTCTCGATTTTCGCTTCAATCTCTTGCTCGGAAATTTGCAACATCACAGCTAGTTGTTCGTTAGTCAGTCTTGCATTTTGCTCAAGTAGTGTCAATAGTTTATCCATCGTATTTCCTCCGTTATATTAGTTTTTTCTCAATTTCATTTTTAAGCATAAACAATAGTGAGTCCAATGATTTTTGACCTAAATCCCCTTCTTTTCTTGAGCGCACAGATACCACATTATCCTCGATATCTTTGTCGCCTACGATAAGCATATATGGAGTTTTTGCTAGTTGTGCTTCTCTGATTTTGTAACCGATTTTTTCTGCTCTGTCGTCTACTTCTGCCGAGATTCCATTCTCAAATAGGCTTTGTTTGATTTCATAAGCATAATCATGGTGGCGGTCAGCTATCGGCAAAATTTGCACTTGAAGTGGTGCAAGCCACAATGGGAACGCACCTGCATATTTCTCGATTAACAGTGCCAATGTTCTTTCATAGCAACCGATTGAAGTTCTGTGTATAATGTATGGGTTTTTCTTAGTCCCATCTGCGTCAACATATTCCATCCCAAATTTTTCTGCTAGCATTTGGTCTACTTGGATTGTTATAAGAGTATCTTCCTTGCCATGTACATTCTTGATTTGGATATCTAGTTTCGGGCCATAAAAAGCCGCCTCTCCAATTCCATCTTTATAATCAAGTTTTAAGTCATCAAGAATTTTTCTCATAACTCCCTGTGCTTCATTCCACTGCTCATCTGTACCCTCATAGCTATCCCTATCATTTTCATCCCACATGGAAAAACGGTAGGAAACATCTTCGTATAACCCCAAAGTTTTTAGCATAAAAATAGCAAGCTCTAGACAACCTTTAAATTCATCTGCAAGTTGTGCAGGAGTACAAATTAAATGTCCCTCTGAAATTGTAAACTGGCGAACACGGATAAGTCCATGCATTTCACCTGAGGATTCATTTCTAAACAGAGTCGAAGTTTCATTTAAACGCATTGGTAAATCTCTATATGAACGTCCACGGTTCAAGAAAACTTGGTATTGGAATGGGCAAGTCATCGGGCGCAATGCAAATATTTCTTCGCCCTTTTCTTCATCACCCATTACAAACATGCCATCTCTATAGTGATCCCAGTGGCCTGAAACTTTATAAATATCGCTTTTACCCATAAATGGTGTTTTTGTTAATTGCCAACCGCGACGAGCTTCTTCGTCCTCAACAAATCTTTGTAGTGTTTGGATGATTTTCGCACCTTTTGGTAATAAAATCGGTAAGCCTTGTCCGATACTTTCAGCAGTAGTGAAAATCTCGAGTTCGCGTCCAATTTTGTTATGGTCGCGATTTTTTGCTTCTTCCACCATTTTCAAGTATTCCTCAAGCTGTGCCGCTTTTGGGAATGCAGTTCCGTACACACGACAAAGTTGTGCGTTTTTAGCGTCACCACGCCAGTAAGCACCAGTAGTTTGAGTTAGTTTCACAGCTTTCACCGCTGACACACTCATAAGATGAGGGCCTGCACATAAATCCACAAAATCAGCTTGTTTGTAAAAGCTAATTTCTTCGCCTTTGTCTGCATGTTCACGAATAATCTCAACCTTATAAGTTTCGCCTTTTTCTTCCATAAGAGCAATAGCCTCATCAGCAGGAAGAGCGAAGCGGTTAAGTTCAAGTCCAGATTTCACGATTTTTTTCATCTCTTGCTCGATTTTTTCCATTTCTTGAGTCGAGAATGGTTTTTCCACATCAACATCGTAGTAAAATCCATTGTCAATAGCAGGACCAATTGCAAGTTTAGCTGCTGGGAATAAATTTTTCACAGCTTGTGCTAAAATGTGTGAAGCTGTGTGCCAAAATACTTTTTTGCCTTCTTCGCTATCAAAAGTCAATATTTCAAGCTCGCAGTCTTCGTTTATATTTGTGCGCAAATCGCAAACTTCTCCATTTATCTTACATGCACATGAAGCTTTATATAGTCCGCTTCCCAGACTTTTTGCGACTTCTGCCGCAGTTATGTTATCGTCAAATTCCTTGATAACATTTCCTTTTAAAGTAATCTTAATCATAGTTTTCTCTCCTAAATATTATTTTTTTAGTATATTTACATCAGGCTTTTTATGCCTTGATAAAATGTTCGTGACAAATCCCGAATTGAATACTCCGCACGCACCTGTGAAAAATAGATAAAGTGCTGTGTGCTGCGAAAACAAAAAGTCGGTCAAGAATTTGAGAAATACTGCAGTCGTTAGCAGTAAAAACGCGATAAAAAAGCGTCTCTCAAATACCTTTATGTGAATTCCTGGTTTGTCTGGATTGTACTCACTCGTTCCCGTTATGGTGCCATATATTTGATATGCTATCTTTGATAATGCGTACCCAGCGCCAGTTGCTAGCGCAGTAGAAGCCGAGAAAATAACAAGCGAGATGATAGCAAGAATTATCTTAAATATGGTGCTATCGTTGTCAGAAATATAAAACGCTGCGACAAAAGTAGTAGCACCCAGTATTACCGAACTAATGCTTATCTTTATATTCAGTTTCATAATGCACCACCCTTTCTTTGTAGCATATATTTTTGTATAAAAAAACACACTTCATCCCTATAAAAAGGGATGAAGTGTTATAACTCCACGGTTCCACCCAAATTAGCCGAAAACGGCTCACTTAAATTATGCGTAACGAGCATAAAACGTTGCATTTAGCATACTGCCTATTGCACTCTCCAAGGTGGTAATATTAGCTTAATATTATAGTTGCTCTCAGCAATCGCAACTTTCTCTGAAATAACATTTTTTAGCCAATATCTTCTCTTCATCGATTTAACTCCATTTTAGCAAAAAAACACAAAAATGTCAATGAAAATTTTATTCATCCATTTGATTTCCAATAAACTGTGCGGCTACTTCAATAAGTTTTATCTGCAAGTCGTCTGGGGTCGTGCTTTTGTCACCTGACATTAAGATGATACTTCCATACACATCACCCGATGACATTATCGGGCTTGAGCATACAGCATATCTGTCAACGCCTTCTACTGGTGCAAGATATTTTTCGCCACCACTACTCCTATAGCTTTTGCGCTGTTTGATAAGTCCTTCGAGTTGTGGCGAAATTCGTCTTTCTAGCATTTCCTTTTTAGGGATACCACTCACTGCTACGACATTATCTTTGTCGCACACGATTACTGGCAGTTTTGTCACCTTGTTTAATATGTCGCAAATTTGTAGCGCAAATGTGCTAATCTCGTAGATTGGTGAGTATTTTTTGAACACTACTTCACCATCGTTTGAAATGAATATTTCTAAAGGGTCGCCGTTACTGATTACATTGACACGAAAGACCTTGTCACCCCGTCTGTTCGACGATTGGACTATGGTATATGAGATATCCTTCGTGCCTGTATTAAAATTTACGATGCCACACATTTCTCCACAGCGAATTATTTCGTCTATATCTGCTTGTAGTTCAACTTCGATATGGTCATCAAAAACCTTAATACCTTTAATGATAAGCTCCAAATCGGTTTTATCGAGTTTAGGTTTAGCTAAAATATCTGCGAACACGTCCATGGCAGTTTTCGCTACTCGGTTAACTTTGATGATGGTGTTGCGCTTATTTTCTGTGAGGGTGATTTGGTTTTGTAGCCCCTCAATTCGTTTTGCAAGGTCGCTTTCAAGCTCGTCATATGTTTCCTCGAGTATCGCTTCTTGCTCGGGGTGTTTCATAATATCCCGTATACGCTGACGCTTAGTGGCTTTCATTTCCTCTTGCAAATCGGCAAGGATAGCGGCGAGATTTTCAGCAGAAACTTCCGTTTCTCTTATATCTTCTCGCTCGTTCTCCAAATCCTTATTTAAACGCTCAAGCATATCCGCCGAATTTTTCATTACAAGCTCTACATAATTTTTGAGCAGTTCATCGAGTTTTTCCACCCTAATATGGTGACTGGTGCAGCCCTTTAACCCTCGCCTGTGATATGTTCCGCAACGGTAAGCATCACGCAAATCGCTCCTACTCATCGCAAACATTGGCGAGCCACAATCCCCGCAAGTGAGTGAGCCGGAGTAAACATTATCATAAACCTTAACACCACGGTAATTGCTCTTTGTCCTCTGCTCCCTTTGAGCTTTGGCAGTGCGAAAAGTTCTGTAGTCAATTATCGCTTGGTGGTGATTTTCAAAGACAATATGCTCGCTCTCCTCACGCTTCGTATCGGCTCCGTTAATTTTTTTGCGTGTGTACTTGCCTTGACGAAGTGTGCCTATATAAAAATCATTGTCCAAAATCCCTTGTATGGTGATAATGCTCCATTCCGCTCGGACTTTATGCTTGTACTCCTCCCCCTCCGCCTCCTTGCGGTCACGCTCTGCCATTCGTGGAGTAGGGATTTTTTCATCGGTGAGGTAGTTGGCAATTTTTTTATAACCCCAACCCTCAATATACAGCTCGAACACTTTGCGGATAACCTCCGCTTGCTCGGGAACAAGTTCAAATGCCCCTTTTTTATTGATAATGTATCCATATGGTACGGCACAAATCCAGTTTGCATCGGCTTGACGGCGCTTGATAACCGATTTTACCTTTTTGGAAGTATCGGTTACGGGCATTTCGTTAATGAGAAACTGAAACTGAATTTTTAGCCAATCATCATCGTTGGGGAAGTCGATATTATCCCCGATTGAGATAATGCGACAGCCAGCGTCACGCAAGTCCTCAAGCTCCACAAGTCCACGAGAGTTTCGGCGAGAGAAACGAGAGAAATCCTTGACAATGAGAATATCTTTTTTGTGACTCATTAGCTCACGTCGCATGAGCTGATAACCCTCACGCTGTTCAAAGGTATATCCGCTTTTATCCCTGTCCTCATAAAAACTTAGGGTGGAATTCGGGAAGTTCTTTTTCACAAAATCCTCGATAATCCCCTTTTGGTTTTCTATGGAGGTATTGTCACGGTCTTGCTCCTCGTCCACCGAGATACGACAGTATCCTGCTATGTCAAATCTTTCTGTCAATATAACCACCTCATTATGTAAATTTATTAATAACATTGTAGCATATGTGCGCAGAAAAAGCAAGAGGAAAACTCTTGCTTTTTCTGTGTCATGCTATAAATTAATAATTTCATTTATTACCCACCCCATAAATATGTAGCGCAGTACTTTACGCACTACGCTTTTTTACGTTAACATTGTCATTTCGAGCTCCTAACGGACTTCCGCCCTCACTGCGTGCTGAGCGATTTTTTTGCGGTTGTAGCAAATTAAATCGCTTGTCAAATCACTCATATTCCCCTCGCCCGATTTGAAAACTGCCACTAGATAGTTTTTATCTTTGTACTGTTTGAAAAGTGGTTTTAGGGTTTCACTTACGCTCGGGTCGTTCTTTTCCTCATTTGTAAGCCAAATGCTTACCGTTTTTTTATCGTCTTTTACATCAATTTTCAAATATTCACTCCCTTTTTTATAGTCTTATATATAATTGTAAAATTTATACATCACTCTCCTAATTTCCGTACTCAAGCAAATGCGCTTTAAGTATCATTTGTACAAAGTCT
>CAYJII010000008.1:0-39644 GCA_964370225.1 uncultured Oscillospiraceae bacterium
CTCATCTGGTAGAGCGCCACCTTGCCAAGGTGGAGGTAGCGAGTTCGAGCCTCGTAATCTGCTCCAATTAAAGACATCATCTATTTAGATGATGTCTTTTTTAATTAGTAGAAAATTAGTCAAAACTAACCGGACCTCCTAATTAAAATAAAATATTTTTGCGCATACCTAAAGAAATGGGGAACTGTAAAAATTATGAGTAATCAGTTAAAGGGAATAATCTACATGGTGCTGTCATCACTTGGCTTTTCTTTGATGAGTGTGATGGTAGCGCTAACAGCGGACACAATACCATTATTTGAGCAATTATTTTTTAGAAATTTCATAATTGCAATTATTGCTTTTGTAACAGTTAAGAGGCAAAAGGCGTCACTATTTGGCGCAAAGAGTAGTAGACCCTATTTGGTTGCTCGTAGTTTGACGGGTTTTGTCGGAATTATCACTTCGTTTTATGCAAGTGGCAATGCCGACCAGGGCGATGTTTCAATATTAACTCGGATGTCACCTTTTATAGTGACAGTGCTAGCGGTTATCTTTTTGAAAGAGAAAGTCACGAAGTATCAAATTATTGCGCTTATAATCGCCTTTGCAGGCGCTGTAATCGTCGCTAATCCACAGATGAACTCTAATGTATTCCCGCTGTTTATAGCGCTAGTATCGGCGGTTTTTGGCGGTGTAGCGTATACGATGATAAGTTTGCTTAAGGGGAAAGAAAATTCGAGCACAATAGTGTTTTATTTTTCTGCATTCACAACGGTGCTCACTATCCCCATGATGTTGATGGATTTTGTAATACCATCGCTTGAGGATTTCATCATACTAATATTAATTGGTGTGTTTGGTGGAATGGGACAGCTGTTTATCACAGCGGCGTATACATGCGCAAAAGCGTCCAGCGTGAGCATTTATAATTACGCAGGTATAATCTTCTCTATGATACTGGGATACGCCTTATTGGGCCAAAATGTGGGGTTTGCTTCTGCGATAGGAGCAGTGCTTGTAGTTGTAGCAGGATTTGTCGCATATAAAGACAAAAGTAAATAAGGAGTGTGTTTATTATTCAAAAGGTAACGATAGAGTACTTACAACGTTATATTAAAGCGAAAGATTATAGTCCTGAGCATAAAAAGGAGTATTTCCTAAAGCTAAGTGAAGAGGTTGGCGAGCTTGCGAATGCAATGCGCAAAGATTTACTCAGAACAGATGGCAGTGGTGTCAAAGACACGATTGATGAAGAGCTTTGGGATGTGGTATATTACGCTATTGCCTTGGCTAATTGCTACGATATTGACTTAAGCAAAACGATAAAGGACAAAGAAGACATAAATAATGTGAAGTACAATACTCAAATGATTTTTGGGGAATCTATATAGTTTTAGGAGCTAATCATGATAATCAGTGCTACTAGGAGAACGGATATACCTTCGTTATATGGCGAATGGTTCGTAAATAGGCTAAAAGAGGGCTATGTCCTCGTACAAAACCCTTATAATCCTAATCGTTATACTAAAGTGGACTTAAGCTTGGATGCGGTGGATATAATCGCGTTTTGGACGAAAAATCCAATTCCATTTTTGAGATATCTGCCACAAATTGACGAAATGGGTTATCAGTATTTTTTTCAGTTCACATTAACTTCTTATGGTAGGGAGTGTGAAAAGAATTTGCCTAGTAAAGATAAGCTGATGAGCGCATTTATTGCGATGAGCGAAAAAATTGGTAAAAAGCGCATGGTATGGCGCTACGATCCAATTATCATTAACGATGTATATACATTGCAGTATCATGCGGAAAAGTTTTCGTACATGGCGAAAATACTATCGAAAAGCGCGAATAGATGTGTCATTAGCTTTTTAGATGAGTACAAAAGTTTATCTGTACGAATGGGAGAAGGGTACGCAGCACAGATGACAAGCGATAATATATTAGCAGTATCGAAAATTCTTTCAGACATTGCAAAGGAAAATGGGATGCAGATATACACTTGCGCAGAAAAGTATGACTTATCACAATTTGGGATAAATCATGGTGCTTGTATAGATAAAGCGATGATAGAAGAAATATTAGGTGCTACGATAAATGTGAAAAGAGATAAAAATCAACGCGAAGAATGTCTGTGTATCGAAAGTGCAGAAATTGGAACGTACAACTGCTGTGCTAACGGTTGCGTGTACTGTTATGCTGTGAATAGCGAAAAAACTGCATCTAGCAATATCAAAAGGCATAACAAAACCTCCCCTGTTTTAATAGGAGAGGTGAATAAAAAAGCTATTATTACAAATAAATGTGGTAAAAGTATAATAGAAAATCAGATTTCATTATTTTGAGTGGAACATAAAGGTGCAAATTTAGGATTTGTTATCAAAAAAGTTCTCGCTCGAAATAATGAATTTTTTTGAGGAAATATCCACTGCTAGCTTTAGTAAATTATCATATCCAGTTTTGCTTTTTAGGTTTGCTGTATGATAGTTTAATGTGCTACGAGTGATGTTGAGGGATTTGCATATTTCCAATTGTCCATATCCGTTCACGATTAGCTTTAAAACAGCTAGCTCTTGTTTTGTGAATTCAGAAGTCTTTGCTAGTCCGATATTGAGTACGGGAAGTTCATCTGGATAAAACAACTTACCGCTCATTGCAATGTCCATAACATCTATAAGCTCAGTAGCTGTGTGGTCTTTATACCAAAATCCCTCACAACCCACTTGTTGTGCAATTGTGATATGCTCGTGTAGCACCATGAAAGTTACCATGATTATTTTTACACATGGGAAATCTATTTTAATTCTTTCGGCACATTTAAGTCCGTTTTCTTTTCCAGCTGTATGTATATCCATGAGAACTAAGTTGACATGATTATTTTCGCAAAATGCGTAGCTCTCGTCGGCGTCGCTTAGGGTTCCTACAAGTTTGTATTTGGGGCTTTCGGATACGACATATTTCATAAGCTCTCTTGAGCTTCGCTGATCGTCTACTATTAGTACATGATACATAGTACTCACCTCGTATTGTTCTCTTGTAAATTCGAGTTATATTATAGCATATATAATAGCATAACACAACCTACTTTAGGCACATAAAGACGATAGAAATTTTAAGATATTGATGTTTGCAAAAACATTTAAGTTGTGATAAAATAATCGTATAAATTTTAATTAGGTAAAGGAGCGAAAATGGCTAAGGAATATATTAGATTTGCGACGACAGAAGATAGTGCTGATTTGCTAAATATATATGCACATTATGTTGAAAATACAGTGGTAACTTTTGAAATAGTCATCCCAACAATTCAAGAATTTTCAAACAGGGTTGAAACTATCAGTGAGTTCTATCCATATTTAGTGTATGTGATTGACGGGAAAACTGTTGGCTATGCATATGCTAGTAGGCATAAGGAAAGACAGGCGTATCGTTTTGATGTAGAGGTATCGGTGTATTTAGATGAGGGATATTTAGGTTTTGGGATTGGTTCAAAATTATACGCTTGTATTTTTGAGATATTGACTAGACAGGGAATATACAATGTATACTCAGGGATTACGCAGCCTAACGAGCGCAGTGAAATGCTACATAAAAAGTTTGGTTTTACACCTATCGGAGTATACCACAAAGCTGGGTATAAACATGATAAATGGCGTGATGTGATATGGTACGAAAAAACGCTTATTGAGCATGGGGATAATCCAAGTGAAGTTATAAATGTGCACGAGTTAAACTTGAGTGATTTAATTAAACAGATAAAATAAGTAGGGAAGCATTACGCTTTTTACAATTAAAAACAAACATGCGCTATCAATTGTTGATAGCGCATGTTTTATTAGTTACTGAAACTATATAATTAGTGAGAATTTCGCTCTATGATATCTCCCACCGATATTGAATCTTTCATCAAGTTTTGTGCTCCAGCTCATTTCGCCGCCGATTTGGCTATGTGCAATGTCTAGATGCAGATAAACTTCTTTGCGTTTTGGTAGCTTGTGCTCATGTAAAACGTCGTAGTCAGAAATTTTGTAATGCTCAACATCAAAATGAAAAGTTTTATCTGCGGTGATTGTAATTTCTCTGTCGTTTTCACCTAAAGTAAGCCATCTGCAATCCTCGTGTCCACCATTTTCAGATGGTGGATAAAATGCATTATGCTCATCTGTCACAGTGGAGTTATATATTCCAATCGGCGCGCTGAGTATTCTATCGCAGTAATTTTCGTTTTCACCACGAGCGTAGTAACTGAGAGTTTCGAAATCTTCTGACAAAATAAGTTCTAAGCCCACGCGTGAAACTACCTCAGGTGCTACATCGGCAGAAAAATCAATATCCAAAACTCCATTATCAGTAATGCTATACTCAATTTTCCCGCTGGCTAGTTCGCAGTCGGCTTTTTCGACTTTGTACGAAAATGTGCAAACAGCTAGATTGTCCATGCAGTAGAAATTCTCGAAAGTGAAATTAGTGCGAGAATCATCAAATATGTGATACTCGTCGTACCATCCCCATGTTTTGCGACAATCAGCACCAGTTCGAGGCCTACTAAAGCAAGGGGTAAGTGATGGTGAGATGTATTCGATGTCGCCTTTAGTGATGCGCTCAATACAGCCTTTGGTTTTGGAGAATACATATGTTTTATCGCAAGCAGACACGGTGATGAATTCGTCATTTGTGCTCGAAGTGATGATTGCGGTGGTTTTAGGGAAACAGAATTTATAAATATTTCCTGGTAGTTTATATTGTGTGTATGACATAGATTTGTTTTGCTCATTGTACCAATTATCATTTTTGTACTCGATTTCAAAATCGATGAAGTACTCACAGCCGAATTTTTTAACATAATCAAGCGCAACTTCGATTGTTTGCGTTGATTTTGGCTTTATATTAGGTAGCTCAATATCAAATGTTTTGATAGCTATACCATTTTCGATAATTTTAGCTGTACATATGAAATCTTTACCATATAATGATTGAGTGTCATTGACAAAAGTGAATTCACCCAATGCTGCGTGTGCATTTTTCCATGGATTTGTGCGAGGGATTGCATCAATTCTTACAGGGGCATAGGCTTGTTTTACTTCGTAAGCAACTGGCTTCCATTTTAGGTCAGCAAGTACGATACCGTTATTTGTCATATACTCGGGCTCGCCACTTTCGCCATAGCTTTCGCCAAAATCATATCCATGAGCAAAATATTCGGTTCCATCGTCTGTGCGATTGAGTAGGCATTTATCTTGCCAATCCCATATATAACCGCCTTGGAAGCGGGGGAATTTATTAGTCAGCTCAAGGAATTTGTCCATACCACCACCACTGTTTGAGATTTGGTAGAGGTACTCAACTAAAATGATAGGCCTGATATCGGTTGGGTTGCCGAGCATATCTTCGATTGTTGCAATAGGTGCATACATATGTCCTCGTATATCAGAAATGTTTTTGCCTGGGTTTCCAGCCTCGTACTGGCAAAGTCTATATTTGTCGTACTCTTTAATAAATCCATACATAGCTGCATGATTTGCCCCGTAGCCGCTTTCGTTACCGAGTGACCATGAGTAAATACTTGTGTGGTTTTTATGGCTTTGTACCATTCGAGCGGCTCTATCGACATATTCACGCGCGTAAGATGGCATATGAGAAATTGCGCCCATGACGCCGTGCGTCTCAAGATTGCATTCGCATACTAATAGTATCCCGTATTCGTCACATAAATCGTACCAAGCATTGCTGTCAGGGTAATGACATGTGCGCACTGAGTTAATGTTCATGAGTTTCATTTGCTTGATTTCTTCAGTCATATGCTCTTTTGGGACAGAACGTCCAAATAAATAATGCTCGTGACGATTAACCCCGCGCACGATTAAACGTTCGCCATTTAAGAACACAATACCGTTTTCAATTTTTACTTCTTTAAAACCGATATTGCAGGATTCAACATCAACAAGATTATTGTTTGTGTCGTACAAAGACAAAATAAGTCTATATAATTTGGGGTTTTCACAGTCCCAAAGCTCTATTTTGGGCGCATTCAACTTGACCCTTGCGGTGTTTGCAGTGGGTATAAACTCTTGTGTATAGTCAGCTAACTCGTTAACGCTAGCACAATCTTCTACTAATAATGTATTGTTGTCGTATAGCTTTGCGCTAACTGAATAATCTGCAAAACCGTCCTTGCGACTGATACGAATATCTACATTAACTTCACCACTGTTATAGTGCAGGTTTGGGATAGCGTCTACTTTATAGTCCTCGATGGAAATACAAGGTTTTGAGATTAACTCAACATTTCTGTATATACCTGAAATGTGCCAGTAGTCCTGATCTTCCAAATAAGTGGAATCAGCAAATCGCACTACCATCACAGCTAACAGATTTTTGCCTGCTTGCAAAAATTCGCTGATATCGAAAGTGGATGGAAGTTTGCTGTCCTGTGAATAGCCCACAAAATTACCGTTTATCCAGAGATAGTATGCAGTTTCCACTCCTTCAAAGTATATGTAAGTTTTTCTGTTCTCGAAATTTTTAGGTAGGTCAAACCATTTGCGGTAGCAACCAGTGGGGTTGTCAGAAGGGATATATGGTGGGTTAGCACGATTGTTACCGTTTGCATGGGGTTTGATACTTTGAGGCTCGTTGGTTTCATAAGACCATGGATAAATGTAATTTGTGTAAATTGGCTTATCAAAACCTTGCGTTTCCCAGTTGCCTGGTACTATGATTTTGCTAGGAGTTGCCACATAATCTGTGCGATAAAATTCGTCTACGCTCTCAGGATTTGGATGCAAATAAAACTCATATTCGCCAGTCAAGCTTAGTTTATAGCTTGACTCGCCTGCTGATAACGCCTGTTTTTCGTTTTCGTACGAAAATAGCGGACTATGTGCCGCTAATCTGTTGAGAGATGAAATATCAGGACTTAGATGCATTTTGTACTCCATAGTATTAACCTCTTTTCGTATTCTAATTGATGCAACATTTAAAAAAGTGCAACAGTACTCAAGTGTCATTATGACAGATTAGCTCTTCTTGTCAAGCTGGAAACTGTGTGTTTTCTAGACAAATATTGCGCTTTGTTCAAAGTGGAAAAGTGAACTCTGGTTAAAATGTAAAATTATTACATAAAAAATACACTGAAAAAAATTAATTTTGAGCAAAAAAATTGTAAAAATGTAAAAAATAGACAAACAAATTAAAATAATGGCGATAAAAATGCAATAAATGGCAAGTGGAAACAATGAAATAGGGAATTATATGAAAATTTTAGTTGATAAACTTCGTCAATATACACAAACAAAACCTTGTTGCATTAGCGAATGAAACGACAAACAATGTGAAATAACATAACAAATACTATCTTTTCTTAACATATTTATAAAAATTACAAAATATTAATAAAATATATTGACAATAGAATATAAATATTGTATTATTTGTATAAATTAATATATGGATAGTTCTTTACGAAAATACATACAAAATATAAAATGTAAATATTGCATAAAGACTATTATTTTGAATCGCTGTATCTAAACCAAAACCTAATACGACATAATAGTTTTGGTTTAAATAAAAAAAATGATGGAGGAATTTATAATGAAAAAAAGAAGCAAACTCACAAAACTTGCGGCTTTACTCTTGGTTGGCATCATCGGTCTAACTAGCTGTACGGCTCCTGCTGATAGCGGCGGAGATGCAGACACTGACTCTGAAAGTAATGTAGACGTAGGTTACGAAGAAGATGATGATGGTACAGTCGGCGGAGATGGTATCGATGTTACTTTAACAGATCTTAACCTAGAGCCTGCAGAAGGATTTGTATCAGGCGGTTCATTAACTATTAGTGGATATTATGATCCACCCCCAGCATTGAGTGGTAACCACTATGTAACTACAGCAGGTTACCCAACCAATATGAAAGAATTTACTTTCATAAAATTATTTGACTACGCACCACTACCAGAACAAACATTTATTCCTTGGCTTGCAACTGGCTTTACAAACGAAGGAAAAGTTACAACAATTACTTTAAATCCAGATTACAAATGGAGCAATGGCGAATCTGTTACTGCTGCTGATGTTGTAACTACTTTTAACATGAAATTTATATTCAATGACCAAGTTTGGAAATATCTAGACGATATCGTTGCAATTGACGATACTACACTTGAGCTTACTTGGGCTGTTGAAGGTCAATATCTAGCTGTTATGGCAAATGCATTCTTCATAGACTCACCTACATCAGTTTATGGTAAATGGGCAGACCAAGCTGACGATTTTAAAGCTACTCGTACATTTAACGAAACTAAAGGTGAATATGAAAATACTGAAGCTACTAACGATGCTATGCTTGAAATCCGTGAAGAAGTATTCCAATACTTACCTGACGTTACAGAAGTTCCTACAAACTCAATTTACACAGTTACAAGTGTAAATGCTTCTGAAATGACTGCTACAAGAAATCCAGAATATCCATATCACGACGTAGTTGCTTTTGACAGCGTTGTTTTACAAAGATACGTTTCTATCGAAGCATGGCTATCAACAGTTATGAGCGGTGGTTACGATGTTGAACCTCATGGAGCTACTCCTGACGTATTTACACAACTAGAAAACAATAACCCAGAAATGGTTACTATGTGGGTACCTGACTTAGGTCAACCAGCTTACGAGTTTAACCTACAAAAATATCCTATGAACATTCCAGAAGTTAGAAAAGCTATCGTTTATGCTATAGACAGAGATGCGCTTATTCCAATTTCAGAACCTGGAACAGAGCCTGGTGATGATTACATAACTGGTCTAACTCCACTTTGGAGAGACGTATTTATGGATGAAGAATTAGAATCTGAACTAGTTGATTATAGCTACGACCCTGCAAAAGCAGAAGAGCTACTAAAAGGCATTGGCTGGACAAATGACAGCGGTACCTGGAAAAATGAAAATGGCGAAGTTGTAGAAATCGAAGTTTCTGCTATGAACTCTTGGCCAATATACTTCATTACTGGTGATGCTATCACAAATATGCTAAAAGATTTCGGTTTTGAAGCTAGCTACAACGCTATGGAATTATCTTCATACTGGAACTATATCGACAATGCTGAGCATATGATCGCAGCTGACTTTAGAGGCGGCGGACATACATTTGGTTACTGGGAAGCTTACAAAAACTTGTATCTAGACTCCAATAATAGAATTGGTTTCTTAACTCAAGAAGAACGTGATGCTGATCCAAATGCACCAATTATGATTGAAGATGCTGATGGCAACGAGTACGACATGAGATCTTTAATTTCTCAAATGTTCTCATCTGCTGACAACGAAGAAGCTAAAGAAGCAGTTCAAAGCGCAATGTTAGCTACAAACAATACAGTACCATTTATGCCAATAGGCGAAAAATGGGCACCAATTAAAATTCACAACACACAATTAACAGGATATCCAACAGATTCACAAAGCAACCCACTATGGTATTGCGTTGCTAACATGGTTGGTATCGTTAGATTAATTAGACACGGTCAAATTTACTATGCAGACGGTGGCGCAAGCACAAATTAGTTTGCTACTGACAAATAAAGTTTAAGTGATTAACGGTGTTAAGCTATAAATCTGTGCTTAACACCGTTATAATAATTATGGTAAATGCAGTGAATTGTAAAAAAATGCTTGGAGGATTGGTGTAAATGAAGAAAATTTTAAACCAATTATTGCTAATAGTATTAACTGTGTTCTTTTCATCGACGATTACGTTTGTACTTATTAGGATAATGCCCGGGGATCCGGTTCAAACACTAGCAATGGAAATGCAACGTTCATACGGGATAAGTTTAGAGGATGCATATGCTAGGGCGCAGTCTACGCTAAACTATGACCCAGATGTTCCAATATTCACACAATATGTTAACTATCTAGAAAATGTAGTTACAGGAGACTTTGGAGATTCAATGCAGTTTAAACGCCCTGTTACAGAGGTTATTGCAGGTGGACTTTCTTGGACTTTGTTTATTTTATCAATTTCGTTAGCAGTCGCATTTGTCCTTGGTACAATTCTGGGGATGTATATTGCGTGGAAACGAAAAACTTGGGTTGACCCTGCGGTTACGGTTTATGCCTCGGCAGTTGGTGCAATTCCAGAATTTTTGGTCGGTTACTTACTGGTAATACTGTTCTCTGTTGTTTTGGGGTGGTTCCCTGCCAGAGGACCTTACGACTCAGCTATAACCCCTGGTTTTAATTTGGAATTTATGCTCAGCGCCTGTTATCATGCAGTCTTGCCAATTTCGGCTTACATATTAACTCAGCTCGGATTTTGGGCAATGGGTATGAAAGGTGTTGCGGTTTCAATATTAGGAGAAGACTTTATCACTTCCGCTCGTGCGAGAGGTCTATCGGACAAAAGAATTATCACAGCTTATGTTGGTAGAAACGCACTATTGCCCCAAATTACATCGCTTGCTATTACATTTGGTGTAATGTTTGGTGGTTCTGCTCTGGTTGAAAACATATTTGTTTACCCAGGAGTAGGTTTTTATATGGGTAGAGCAATTGCAAGTAGGGACTATACTTTGATGCAAGGCTTGTTCTTGATGATAACAGTAGTAGTTGTTATTGCAAATGTTGTGGCAGAACTTTTATATTCTGTACTAGATCCAAGAATTAGAAAAAGATAAGAGAGGGGAGTGTAATTTATGAGCGAAGCAACTAAAGGCAATCTTCAAAAATCCGATATGAACAAACTGATGAAACAAAGCGAAAATGCTTTTAAAGAGTCAGTAACATCATTTTTTAGAGCGATTTTTCACAATAAAAAGTCAGCATTTGGCTTTGTAATTATTTGCTTTTATGTAATATTGGCTATAATAGGACCTTTTGTAGTTCCTGAGCTAAAAACCGATTATGCAAACAGATTACAATGGCCTTCTCTACAACATTGGTTGGGGACTGATTATTCAGGACGCGACACGTTGGGCCAATTTGTATTAGGAACACAAAACGTTCTTTTAATCGCTGGTCTAGCCGCAGTGTTCTCGATTTTCATTGCAATTATCATCGGCATGACAGCAGGTTTGCTAGGTGGTAAAACTGACAAAATATTAATGCTAATTACAAACGTTGTTTTAACAGTACCGAGCTTCCCAGTAATGATGGTGTTATCCATGGTTATCGAAGTAGAAAATCCTGTATTATGCGGTGTTGTGCTTAGTATTTGGTCTTGGGCAGGTCTAGCAAGGTCGATAAGAGCGCAGATTTTATCCCTAAAGCAGCGCGACTTTATCGAAGCTGCAAGAGTTATGGGCATGCCTACATATCATATTATTTTTAGAGAAATGTTGCCAAACCTAACTTCATTTATCGCTATTACTATGATTGGTAATGTAAGAATTGCGATAAATGCAACAGTTGGTCTGATGTACTTAGGATTAATCCCGTTCTCCTCAAATCACTGGGGGATGATGATTAACCTTGCGATGACTACAACAGGTGCGGTATATGGTTCAAGTGCTATAGTATTCTTCTTAGTACCAGTTATTGGTCTTATGATTTTCCAAATGGGGTCATACTTCCTAATAAGCGGTTTAGACGATGCACTTAATCCTAGATTACGAAATGCATAAGGAGGATAGGAAATGAGTGATAATATTATAAGCTTCAAGAATGTTACTGTAGACTTTGAATTATACGATAGAGTACTTACTGCTACTAATGATGTTAGCTTGGACATTAAACAGGGCGAGATTATCGGTTTTGTTGGCGAATCCGGGAGTGGTAAATCCACTTTGGCTTCCACTGTCCTAAAATTAGTATCTAGCCCAGGTAAAATTAGTAACGGGGAAATTGTATTTGATGGCAAGAACATACTGGATTTCACACAAGAAGAGCTTACTAAATATAGATGGAAAGAAGTAGCTTATGTTTTTCAAGCAGCGCAAAACTCGTTAAATCCTGTTTTGACTATAAGACAGATTTTCATGGAAACAATCGAAGCACATGAAACTAATATAGACAAAAAAGAGTGGGAAGAGAAAATAACAAGACTGCTTAGATATGTTAGACTTAATCCTGAGCAAGTAATTGATGCATATCCACATCAATTAAGTGGCGGGATGAAGCAGAGAGTAATTATAGCACTCAGTTTGATACTTGACCCAAAAGTACTAGTGCTTGACGAACCGACAACTGCACTCGATGTTATCACACAAGCGTATATCATCGATATCTTAAAAGAAATCCATAACAAACTGAAAATTACAATGATTTTCTTGACTCACGATATATGTGTTATGACAAAAATCGCTAACAGAATGGCTGTTATGTATGGTGGTAAAATTGTAGAAAGTGGCACTGTTGATGAAATTTTTTACGATTCAGTTCACCCTTATACAATAGGTTTAATAAAAGCAGCACCTTCGTTAGTCGATGATTTGACTCAAAGAAAAGCAATACCGGGTATACCACCTGACTTAACAATAAAAGATGACAGTTGTAGATTTTTTGCGAGATGTCATATGGCGAAATCAGGTAAGTGTGACGGCAAGGGTCTAACTATGAAAGAGCTGACGCCAGGACATAGTGTATACTGCAAATTTACATCCAGAGAGGAGACGCTTGACTAATGGAACCGATTATTAAAGTTGAGAATATGAGCATTTATTTTAGCGCAGGTGGCGATAAAAATAAAAAAGTCGGAGCTTTGGTAGATGTTAGTCTGGATGTTATGCCGGGCGAAATTGTTGCTGTAGTTGGCGAATCCGGCTGTGGGAAAACTACATTGGGTAAAGCTATAGTAGGTATCCACAAGCCAACTTCCGGTAAAATTTTATACAACGGTAAAGATATCCATAAAATGGGTAAAACAAATTTTGAAAATTATCGTACAGCAGTACAAATGGTGCACCAAGATTCATATGCTGCACTCAATCCGATGAAAATAATTTTCAAATCACTATATCAACCGATGGCACGACATAAAATTATCAAAAACAGGAAAGAGGGCATCGAGGAGCTTGCTAGAATATTCGAGCTTGTTGGACTCACACCTGTTGAGCATTTTCTCTTTAAATATCCTCACCAATTGAGCGGTGGACAAAGACAGAGGGTGCTGTTAGCCAGAGCGCTTTCATTACGCCCAAAAGTTATCGTAGCGGACGAGCCTGTATCAATGGTTGATGTTTCGCTTAGGATTTCGCTACTTGACCTTATGTCAAAAATGAATAAGGAAATGGGAATTGCATTCATGTACATCACCCACGACCTTGCTACTGCTAGATATATAGCAAATAACGGAAGAATGGTTGTTACTTATCTTGGGAAGATTGTTGAAGAAGGCGATTTAACCGAAGTAGTTAACAAACCAAGACATCCGTATCTGCAAGCGCTACTTAGCGCAGTGCCTATTCCTGACCCGAAATTCTCCAGAAATATGCCTGAGCTTCCGCTTAGGAGTCTTAATATGCCAAGTGCAATATCGCCACCGGATGGTTGTAGATTTCATCCTAGGTGCATTTATTGTACTGATGTTTGCGAAAAAAATTCTCCAGAGCTACGTGAGTATAAAGACCAACAAGTAGCCTGCCACAATGCAGAGGGAGTAAAAGAGTGGGACTGGAGTATTTACGAAATATAGTAAGATTAATGTTTGATGAAAAGAATGGAGCTTTATTATGTTAAAATTTGTACAAATGATATTTAGATTAGGATTAGTGTTATTGGCGCTCAGCGTAATATCATATATTTTATTGCCAGCAGATGCACCTGAAAAAGCAATATCAATTTTTGTGCTGATTTTAAATTTGGCTATTACTATAGCGGCAGCAGTGGCTGTTAGTATGATTTCCAGAAAAGAATAAACTATAAAGGAGTAAAAATAAATATGGATAGTAGAGTGCTCAAACGCTGTGAAAAATGGGTTGATTTTATGGATTGCAGTAGTGATGTTAACACGATTATTGTGATAAACAATGAATACTACCCAACACCAAAACCATGGCCATATCAAGATAATTTTAATGCTCGTATTGATTGGCATGCTGATGAATACTTAAGAAAAATGGAGAGACTTGAGTATTTACACGATGACTCTGTACCGCATATAGAAATGCATACGGGAACGGAAATATTTGCGCAAGCGTTCGGCTGCAAAGTGCATAAATCTGGCGATAATATGCCGTTTGCACTACATGCTATAACAACACCTGAGGAGGCTATGAACATAGCGGTTCCTAAAGTAATGGAGTCACCTTTAGCTGATTTATTCGAATTTGCGCATAGAGTTAGGCAAAAAGTAGGTAATGATAATATTTTAGCACTGCCAGACATACAAAGTCCACTTGATATTGCGGCTTTGATATGGGAAAAATCTGAGTTTTTAATGGCACTTATCACTGACCCAGATGCAGTAAAAATATTAGTCAAAAAGACACAGACGCTCTTAACAGAATTTTTAGATTTGTGGTTTAAAGAATTTGGAACAAAATACATAGCTCACTACCCAAATTATTATATGGAAGGCGGCTTTACCTTCTCAGAAGATGAAGTTGGTGAATTTAATTCAGAAATGTTCCGTGAGTTTTGTCTTGATAGCATCAATGAGCTCTCTGAAAGATATGGTGGATGTGGGTTGCACTGCTGTGCTAACTCAGAACATCAGTGGGAAAATTTTAAGGACATCAAAGGCTTGCGCTTTTTAAATTTAAGTCAGCCCGAAAATGTTATAGCTAAAACTATTTCTAAGTTAGGGATGGACTACGCTTATTGGTCAATGTATGGGCCAAAACCACCACAAGAAGTTTTAATTCCAGCAAAATGGGCACAAGACGCACCGAAAGCTGCACATATAGTGTTAAGTGAGTATGCAAAAAGTAAAAACGATGCGATTGAAATGCTAAAAAAATTGCGTGAATTCGAACAAACAAGAAAATAATATTTTTAAAAGCTGTGATAGCATATTGCTATCACAGCTTTTTTCACATTTATAGTGATGGATTGTTAGAAACATTTCTTTGGTTTTCGACTTTCACTTTCACAGTCAGAAGATGGGCGCCTTTTATCGATTTTATTATAGATTTCAAGTGCTGTATTAATTTTATTGAGCATAATCCACTCCTTCATGATGAGACTATTTATTGTAGTATTGGTGACTTTGAAGGCGTCTAGTATGTTGTCACTGAAATTATCGCACTGGTTTAATTGTTTGACTAAAGCTTGGAGTTTTTCTCCTTCCGCATTTATGATATGCGCCATCGCAAGCTCTTCTAATGCGACCGCTTCTAATATTTGTATAACAACAGCTTCAATATCTGGTAAATTCTCTCTTTCTGGTACCTGTGGCATTCCCATATTCATAACCTCCTAAACAAATGTGAACATAATGATAGTAACATCATAATTTACCTTATTATAATATAGTATAATATATTTTATTTTTTCAAAACAAATACCATAATAAATATATTAATCTGAAAATTATTGAATGGGGCGATAAAAATGAAACTATTTTCAGGACTATTCGGGAACAAGAAAAATCAAAGTATTGAAAAAGAAGTAAAAAATATTGAGGAAAATATAGTTTTGACTCCGATAAGTGAAAAATTTAATGTAGAGAAGATAGCAGAAGACCTATCACATTTTGAATGTACTAAGCATATCTCACAGGAGATTAAAAGTTTAGCGTTTAGAGGGGATTATAGTATAAAAGAGCATGAGAAATGTGTTAATAAGCTTTTGGAGACAACAAAAAATGAAAAAGCAAAATTGATTTCAGCGCAATTAAGTAAAGATTTAGTGAGCGAAGTTGAGGAAATGAAAAATTATACTTTCAATAAAAAATTTAATTCATTTGAAAAATTTTATGAAGACTTTCCAAGCATTAGTAACGAATTGGAAATACTGGAAAAACTCAATAATAATTTTGCTAAAATTCTTGAGAATGAGGAAATAAAACTGCTTTATAATCAGTACAAACTACTCTTAGTAGCTTTTGAAAAAGCTACTAAGGAGAGCCAAGCATTATTTGCAGAGGAAAGTACGCTGACAAACGATATAATTAAATACAGCAATACAGTAAGTGAACTTCAACGCAAATACAGCCTTTCAATTGATTGGGACGGTAAAAAAAATATGATGATTTCGCTAGGTAAAAAACTATCGGCTAAAAAAGAAAGTTTGTTGGAGCGAGAAAAAATACTAGTAAAAGAGCTTGAAATTTTGTACAAAGGTTATCCACTTATGCAAAGTGAGCTTTTGTCTCAAACCGAATATATTAAGCAAAAACTACTTGATATGGTTACAGATACTTATGTAGAGGAGAGCGAGATTATAGCGATAGAAAAAATAGTGAGCAAATATTCAGCACAGCTTAAGACTTTGCAGTAACACAATAAGCGCATGGCGAATAGAATAATACGTGAAACCCACAATATTAAGTATTAAGGAGAAAATTCACTATGTCAATGCCAAATATTCCTGATATTAGCACAACGGTTAATATCAACAGAGATGATGCAGTAAATATTATCTTGTCATCAATCGGTATGGAAGAACTCAGCTTAGCACATATTTTAAATGCAGAGGCTGAAAAAATCCAGTTTGCTTTAGGCACATTAGAAACTGCGGAAGGTGCTGCTTCACTTGATGATATCATGAAAGTTAATAGTTCCGCGAAAAAAATGTTGCGTGACGTTATTAAAAACCAAATGCTAATCGGCATGAAAATGGAAGACACAGTTGAGTTAGCTCAAATGGTGACAGAAGTACCTGTTGTTGAAACAACTGTTGAGCCAACTGTATAGTTTTAATTAGTAGCCATCACAGTATAAGTCATGACAATAAATAAAAATGGTGGAGGGTTACCTCTACCATTTTTTGCGATGTAAGTATAATTACGAGGTGTTTACGGTGAAAAAGTTTAATCTATCTAAAGTCAGTAGCAAAAATGTTGCATTCACATGCATTATTAGTATATTCTCAATCCTGCTTTTGCAGTCAACACTATCGCTATTTGTTGGTATGCTGTATGAAGAGTTATCACAAATTGACATTGTCTTTAGAACATCGATAAGCTCAATTTTTGGATATCTTATGAGCATGGTATCAACAGGTGATTTTGTGATAAAATCAAAACACAATATTATTACAACCACCCAACCAATCATTGGATTTAAGGCTGATGGGAAGTCGGATATAATTACCTCGCAAGCAGAAAAAGAAGAAGTCAAAGCTCAGATTATCCCAAACCCCATAAAAGAACAGTTAGTGGATAGTAAGAAGAAAACGCTAGCGGTGAATGTGCAGATTATCGTTTTGACTATTGTCTGCGTTTTTTGTTTAGCTGTAATGTTAGTAGTGCGCAATTTTAGTGAGCTGATTGTAATCAATGCCTCAAACAATGTCACTATTTCGCTGTTTCGCGATATAATATCAGGCAGTGTAGGTGCATTAATTGGTCTATCTAGATCAAATGACTAAGTAGAAAAATTGCCTTATTTTGCTATAAAATGGAGTTTAAATAAATATTATTTTTTATTTCACAAATATTTTTATTATTTAGGTTGAATAATTGTCTGATACATGGTATAATACTTATGCAATATGCACAAATCAGACGACAATAAACTTAAAAGGAATGTTATATGGGTAGAACATATTTTAAAGCAGTGTTTAGCTTGCTTGCGATTAGTACGTTATTAATATATTTTTCTATAGATGTCATTGCTCTTAGCAAATCACTTGTTAATATTGGAGAAGTGTTTGTGAGCGAGGATAGTTTAATTTTTACAGTTATTGATGATACGAAAGTTAGTGTTATTGGACATAGTGATAAAGAAAATTTAAAAAACTTAGTTATCCCATCTACTGTCGAGTATATGGGGTTTGAATATGATGTCACGATGATTGCTGCAAATGCATTTGAGGATGCTCCTTTGCTTGAGAGTGTGCATATATCCTACTCAGTAGAAGTTATCTCTACTTTAGCTTTTGCGAATGCACCATCGCTAAAATTCATCTATCTTCCGCAGAGTATCACCACGATTGAAGATGCTGCCTTTTCGTCATGCCCAGCTATTGAGCAGGTGCAAGTCGCTAATGTCATAAGCCCGCTTGAATACTACTTAGCATTTGATGTTAATGTTTGGCAAACAGCGGAATTTGTAATCAATACAGCTTCTATGCAGATTTTGCAATCAGACGAGAGTCAAGCAGATAAATCAGCGATGCAGATTATAGTTGTTAACGATGAATTTGATAACAATGTGTATATTAATGGTGTTTCATACAGATTAAACCACGAAACATTCGAAGCAGTAATAACCACAAACGTGATTTCGGATATCGCTGAGGAGTTAGTATTACCCACACAGATTAGATTTAATGAGAATGATTATGCAGTAGTAGCGATTGGTGATAATGCCTTTTCTTCAATGATGAAGCTAGAATCAATAATAATTCCGCAGTCAATCAGAAGCATCGGGGTAGGAGCTTTTAGTGGATCAAGTAGAATTTCTGATGTAATTATAAATTCGGATAACTGCACGATTGCACCACATGCGTTTGAAAATATTGGGGTGGATACCCAGGGGATAAAAGTATATTTCAGTATAAGTAATGCACTTTTTTTAAATAGTTTTGCAGGTGATGTGACAAACTGGGACTCAGAAAGATACGTAATAGAGAGTGATGCAGTAGTCGGTGAAGAAATTGAGCACAACGGACTAATCTATGAGATTACAGATATTAATCCATATGAAGTCGAGCTAATTGGTGCGAGTGATAAGGAGATAAAAAAGCTGTTAATCGAGGATACTATCGTGTATAAATCAGATATTTATTCAGTTAGAACGATTAAAGAACAAGCTTTTTTTGAGAGCGAAATTATTACTTTATTTATACCAAATACTGTTGATAGGATAAACACTAATGCGTTTTCTAATTCAGCAAGCCTGAAGTATGTATACATAGCAGCCGAAAGTATTAATCTTTCGATTGCAACACAAGCTTTTACACAAGTTGGGAGTGCGAGTGAGGGTGTATTCTTTTTCGGGGCGTCTGCACATCAATATAATAACTTAAATACAACCAAAGAAAATTGGGATAGTGAGTATTATTTTTATAATTTTATACCGCCTGTAGGGGGGGAAGAGTTTGATTTGGGTAGATATACATACAAAATCATATCGCTGAGCGACAAAGGTGGGAATGTTGAAGTTCTAGGATTTGCACCTGGATATTCTGCGAATATGGCTGATTTCCCAAGTATTATTAACCACAAATTACTTGATTTTACTGTAATAGCCATAGGGGATATGGCGTTTTATGATAATGATATTATCAATAATATTGTCTTAGGTGAAAATATCGCAACAATAGGGGAGAGCGCATTCGCAGAATGTGATAATCTTATCGACATAACAATTAACTATCCTTATCGAGGTTTTATCGTGGGTGCAAATGCGTTTAACAATCTCGGCGACGGTGATAATGTAGTGGTATATGGTGCGCTGGAAGAAAAATACACTACACTTTCTGAGCATATGGGAAACTGGGACGAAGAAAAATATAGATACTCACCGATATTGACGACGATGAAAGCAACCGATGAAGAAAATGCTTTGAGCATTGGAGTGAAATTTCCAGGCTCATATGATGTGAAATCTATGGAGCTAAATAAGATGGAGCAAGTAGACATAGATTTGTATATGTCAAATATCATCACAACCGAAGAAACTAGCCATAGATTGGCGGACCAATATATAGCAGAGTATGCCTATTATGTTAATTTGTCGGGATTTAATGTGGATGAGGTTGCAAAAAATATTTGTCCGATTGAGATTTTTGTTGAAGTGAGCGGTGTTGACTTTAATGATTTGTACCTGTTATATATTTACACAGACGAAGATGGGGAAGAACAATTCGTATTATTGGACGATGAGTTTGATAATGACGACATGTTATCAGCAGGTGTAAAATTTGAGGAAAGCATGACTGTATTGTTGCTCAGAAGCAATGATGAGGACATAGAAGCGAGCGATGCGCTTATTACTACAGATGAGCAAAGAAACCTAGTTATTTACATATTAATTGGAGTGGGAGCGCTACTAATAATCGCAACGGTAGTATTTATCCGCTTAAAAATTAAAAAGAAATAAATTAAAAAGCTGTGTCGGTTATTCCGACACAGCTTTTATTATTGTTTAAATGACATCGCTATTTTCTTTTGCGACTGCAAGCATAAGTTTTATTCTGTTTTCCTGATTAACTTTTGTAGCGCTAGGGTCATAATCTATAGACACAATATTTGCGTCTTGGTGAATGGTTCTGATTTTGCGAATCATACCTTTGCCTACAATATGGTTTGGCAAACAACCAAATGGTTGCGCACAAACTACATTTCCGTAACCTTGCTCGATAAGCTCCATAATTTCAGCAGTGAGTAACCAGCCCTCGCCCATTTTGCAACCATAACCGATTACAGGCTTGATGATTTCCTTTAAATGTGCGTAGCTTGCTGGAGTCGTGAAACGGCTACCTTTTAGCGAGTCTATAAGATAAGTTTCAAACACAGTGAAATAGTTAAATAGCTTGGTAGCAAAAATCTTTTTAAGCGTACTACCGCCATATAATTTTATGTCTTCAAGTCTATTATCAACTTTAAAGAGCATAAATCCCATTAGCCCAGGTACCATAATTTCACAGTCTTGCTCTGCTAGGAATTTCTCCAAATTATTATTTGCGAGTGCAGAGTATTTAACATAAATTTCTCCAACAATACCAACCTTAACTCGCGTTTTACTATCAACTGGTATTTTTTCGAAATCCTTTACGATTTCGCTTAAGTAACCTTTGATTTTTCTTGCAGAAAATCCACGTCCGTGCTCGAAATTATCGCATATAATATCAGTCCAGCGCTCGACTAGTTTATTGCTATCACCTTTATTTATTTCATACGGTTTAACTTGATTGCTCAAAAGCATCAATAAATCGCCGTAAACTATCGCTGCGATAGCACGTCTTAGTAAAGGTAGAGTAATCTTAAATCCGCTGTTTTTCTCCATACCCGACAAGTTAACAGAGATAACGGGTATTTGCTCCATTCCTGCATTTGCTAAAGCTTTTCTCAGCAAATGGATGTAGTTAGAAGCACGACAACCACCGCCAGTTTGAGTCATCATTAAAGCTGTATTTTCTAGGTCGTAGCGTCCACTTTTTAGAGCACTAATCATTTGTCCTATTGTTAAAAGTGCGGGGTAGCAAGTGTCGTTATGCACATATTTTAACCCCTCGTCAATAACATTTTGGCCTGTATCTGTCAGCAAATCCACATCATATCCATAGTACTCAAACACTTTTCTTAATATGTGAAAATGTATATCGCACATATTGGGGAAAAGAATTTTATACGATTTTTTCATCTGCTTAGTAAATTCTATCCTATGCATTTTGCTCCTCCTGTAAAGTTGCTGCAAATAAGCTTCTCAATCTAATTTTAACAACCCCCAGATTTGTAATTTCGTCTATTTTAATTTGCGTATAAATTTTATTTGCATTTTCCAAAATTTGTCGAACTTCATCTGTAGTGATTGCGTCAACACCGCAACCAAACGACACCATTTGAACTAAATTAATATTATCATAGTCGCTCTCTGCAATATAGTGAGCAGCAGAATACAATCTTGAGTGATAAGTCCACTGATTTAGTACAGTTGTCGGCGATTTTTCGCACAAATGGCTAATGCCATCCTCAGTAATTAGTACAGCACCTTGTTCGCAAACTAGCTTGTCTATCCCGTGATTAATTTCAGGGTCTAGGTGGTATGGTCTTCCGGCAAGCACGATAATCGGCAGATTTTCGCTCTTAGCAATTGCTAGGAATTCTTCACCTTTTTTGCGGATTTGCTTCATAAAATTCTCATACTCAGCATATGCTTTGTCCGATGCAATTTTCACTTGCTTTAAGTTTATGCCTGAAAAATTACGATTAAGCACATCAAACATTTTTTTAGGGAAATCTTTTTTTCTATGGAGTCCTAAATAATCATTTATATACTTTACTGATTTCAGCGCAGTAACATTAGCGCCGATAACTTCAGGATAATACGCTACAACAGGACAGTTGTAGTGGTTATCGCCTAAATTTTCGTTTAAGTTATAGCTCATGCAAGGGTAGAAAATTGCGTCTACACCTTTTTCGATGAGCTGCTCAATATGTCCGTGGATAATTTTAGCAGGGTAGCACACAGTGTCTGATGGGATTGTGTGTTGTCCTTTTAGGTAAAGCTCTCTTGTGGAAGGATCACTCTTTTTAAATCCAAATCCTAAATGTTTAAAGAAAGTATGCCAAAACGGAAGTAACTCAAAATTATTGAGCGCCATCGGGATACCAATAGTTTCTTTTTCTCCTGTAAAATCAGCGTAAGAGGCTAAAAGTTTAGCTTTATGCTCATACATATTGTACTCTGTTTTATTATGTGGCAAATCAAGCGGTTTTTCGCAACGATTTCCGCCAATAAATTTACGACCTGTGTCAAAAATATTGAGTGTCAGCTTACATTTATTTTGACATCGATTACAAGTAATCGCCTTAACCTCATGCTTGAATGTTTTAAGTCTTTCGTGTGGTAAAATCGTGCTAATATCAGCCTTGTTATGCTTTTTGACGTATAATGCAGCACCATAAGCTCCCATAAGTCCAGATATAACTGGTCTTATTACATTTTTTCCAATTTCTTTTTCAAATGTTCTTAGCACAGCATCATTTAGGAATGTACCGCCTTGCACTGCTATATGCTCACCTAACATAGAAGCATCAGCAACACGAATAACTTTATATAGTGCGTTTTTTACAACGCTTATTGATAGACCAGCTGAAATATTTTCAATTCCAGCACCGTCTTTTTGAGCTTGTTTAACAGATGAATTCATAAATACAGTACATCTTGAGCCCAGGTCAACAGGGTGTTGAGCTAGAAGTCCGAGCTTTGAGAATTCATCAATATTTTGTCCTAAAGTTTCTGCAAAAGTCTGCAAAAATGAGCCGCAGCCAGAAGAGCAGGCTTCGTTTAAAAAGATATTATCGATAGCACCATTTCGGATTTTAAAACATTTAATGTCCTGTCCGCCGATGTCGATGATAAAGTCAACTTTGGGATTATATTTTTTTGCAGCAGTAAAATGCGCAATTGTTTCCACAATGCCCATATCTGCATGAAATGCATTTTTTATTATTTCCTCGCCATATCCAGTAGTTGCAAATCCGCCAATTTGTATATCTGGGAATTTTTCATAAACTTCTAGTAAAAATTCCTTTACAAGAGGCACAGGAGTACCGCCATTTTGCATGTATTTGCTATACACAATTTCATCATTGCTATTTATTACAACTGCCTTTAACGTGGTTGAACCAGCATCTATACCGATATAAGACTTACCCAAAAGTGACGCATAAGCAATATCTTCGCCAGATTTATGTCGTTGTCTAAATTCTGTGTATTCTTCTTCGTTTTTAAATAAAGGCTCACAGCTCTCATAATGATTTTGTGGTGCGTATTCCTTGATTTTTTTCATCAAATCGCTTAGTTTGAAATTTGATACATCGCTAGAAAAAGCAGCCCCTAAAGCTACGTAGTAAAGCGAGTTTTCTGGGCAAGCCCCTTTTAACTTTAATGTATCATCAAAAGCTTGGCGCAACTGCGTGAAAAAGCTAAGTGGTCCACCTAAATAAACCACATTTCCCTCGATATCACGGCCTTGTGCTAACCCTGCAATAGTTTGGTTTACAACAGCATAAAAAATACTTTGTGCGATATCATTTTTCTGAGCACCTTGATTTAGTAGTGGCTGTATATCCGATTTTGCAAATACGCCACAACGCGAAGCGATGCTATATATTTTACTGTAATCTTTAGCGAGTTCGTTCATATCAATCGGAGTAATACCAAGTAGCGTAGACATCTGGTCGATGAATGCGCCTGTTCCACCAGCACAAGAACCGTTCATGCGCACTTCGGGAATTCCAGTTGTGAAGATAATTTTTGCATCTTCACCCCCAAGTTCAATTACAACATCGGTATTGGGTAGCAAGTTTTTCACAGCTAGGCTTGTAGCGTATACTTCTTGAACAAAAGGTATGTCCATATTTTTAGCAAAGCCCATGCCCGCTGAGCCTGATATTTTGATTGAAAAAGTATCCTCATTTGGAAACTCTTTTTCTATCACATCAAGCAAATTGTAGACTTTTTCTGTTATTTGTGAGAAATGTCTTTGATAATCTTTATATATAATGTCGTTTTTTTCGTTAATGACCACACATTTTAATGTCGTCGAACCAATGTCTATCCCGATTTGAAGCATATGTTCCTCCAGATTTTTTTATGTGCTGAGTATACTGCTACTAAATATAATACCAATTCAGTAGAATAAAGTCAATAAACTTCACAGTTTGTTAAAATAGATAATACACGATGTTTACTTCTGTGAAGCTAATCTTATAAAAATGGGAGTATTGCGATTAAATGAAGCTTGCGATATAATCGCCCATCTCCGAGCAAGTAACAAGAGTATCGCCCTCGCTCATTATGTCGCCTGTTCTATATCCTGCAACTAGTGCTTTTTTCACTGCATTGTCAATATCATCAGCTTCCTTTGCCATTCCAAGCGAATATCTTAGCATCATAGAAGCAGATAAAATGGTTGCGATTGGGTTTGCTTTGTTTTGTCCTGCGATATCAGGAGCAGAACCGTGGCTTGGCTCGTATAATCCAAGTGAAGTGTCGCCTAAACTAGCAGAAGCAAGCATGCCAATTGAACCAGTAATCATACTAGCTTCATCGGATAATATGTCACCGAACATATTTTCGGTTAAAATTACATCAAACTGTTTTGGATCTCTTACAAGTTGCATAGCGCAGTTGTCCACAAGCATGTCAGAAAGTTTTACATCAGGATAATCTTTATGCACTTCATGCACGATTTCTCTCCAAAGACGTGACGAGTCAAGCACATTTGCTTTATCAACACTTATAACATCGCTATTTCTTTTTCTTGCGGTTTCAAACGCGACTTTTGCAATACGTCTTATTTCGTTTTCATCATAAACTAAAGTATCTTTTGCAGTTTTAACGCCATCTTTTACATAAGTCTCACGCGCACCAAAATATAGCCCACCAGTGAGCTCGCGCACAACAAGCATGTCAAAGCCGTCCCCGATGATTTCGTCTTTTAGCGGACAAGCTCCTTTAAGCTCATTATAAAGAATAGCTGGGCGTAAATTTGCAAATAAATTTAGCTCTTTGCGGATTTTAAGCAAACCTTTTTCTGGGCGTTTATCGCCTGGTAGGGTGTCCCATTTTGGACCTCCAACAGATCCTAAAAGCACAGCATCAGATTTTTTTGCGATGTCAACTGCTTCGTCAGTTAGTGGATTATCAAATTTATCAATGGACTCTCCGCCCATATATATTCTAGTAAAATTAAACTTGCAGTCGTATTTTTTTTCGATAGCAAACAAAACTTTTACTGCTTCATCAATAATTTCGGGGCCAATTCCGTCCCCTTTGATTAACGCTATATTTTTTTGCATGTAAATTTTCCTTTCCATTGTGGCATATCAAAAGATTATTTTTATAATAAAACTAAATATCTAGCACCATTTGATTGTATGTCAATTCCTTAAATCCTAAGCGTTCATATAGCTTTATAGCCGATACATTATCATGTACAACCTCAAGCCTATATCGCTTAATTTTATTGTCATACGAATCGCGAAGAAAACCAAAGATAGCTGTTCCAAGCCCGTTGCCTTTGAAACTATCTCTAATATAAATTTCTTCAATCATCACAACAAGTCCACCAGCTTCGCACGAATAGGTGAAAGAAATGTGGCAAAATCCCGCATAATTATCTCCATCTAGGCAAATTATGATTTTATTATATGGGCTATCGGTGAGTGCTAATTCAATTGTGCCTTCAATAAACTCTTTTGGTATATCTTGTTCGACAGCATCGGTACGGTAAAATTCTTCCATCATTTTAAAGCACTCAACTTTATCGATTGCTTCTAAAAATCTAATCATATTTCCTCCCAGCAGAATAAATATCTCGTAGTTGGCTTACTACATTTTGCTTTTAATATTATTAAGTAGACCATTGCTATTAATAATATCTTTAATAAATTCAGGGAAAGGTAGAGCCTGGTAAGTTTCGTTTTTAGTAATATTAGTGATTACACCGCTATCAAAGTCAATGCTTACTTCATTTGTAGCATCGATACCATCAACTGCAGCGTCACATTCTAAAATTGCAAGACCAATATTAATAGAATTGCGATAAAAAATTCTTGCAAAGCTTTTTGCGATTACGCAAGAAATTCCGCTAGCTTTTATAGCTATAGGTGCATGCTCTCTTGAAGAGCCGCAACCAAAGTTATAGTTTGCAACCATAATGTCAGAAGGTTTTACGCGATTTACAAAATCAGCATCAATATCTTCCATACAGTGCGATGCAAGCTCCTTATGATCAGCGGTGTTCAAGTGGCGTGCTGGTATAATTACGTCAGTGTCGACGTTATCTCCATATTTGTGTACAAATCCAGTTACTTTCATTATAAATGCTCCTTTTATTTACAAATTTCATTCGGGTCAGCAATTTTTCCAGCAATTGCGCTAGCAGCTGCTACTTCTGGGCTAGCAAGATAAACTTCGGAGTTTACATGCCCCATTCTGCCAACAAAGTTACGGTTAGTAGTAGCAACAGCGCGTTCACCCTCTGCTAAAATCCCCATATGTCCGCCTAAGCATGGACCACATGTAGGTGTTGAAACCACACAGCCAGCATCTATAAATGTTTCTAGGTATCCAAGTTTCATTGCTTCCTTATAAATAGTGTTAGTTCCAGGAATGATAATAACACGCACATCATCATGAACACGCTTGCCTTCCATGATTTTAGCAGCAGCTGCTAAATCGGAAATTCTACCATTTGTGCAAGAACCGATTACAACTTGGTCGATTTTTACTTCACCAACATTATCGATTGTTCTTGTGTTATCAGGTAGATGAGGGAAAGAAACTGTAGATTTAATCTCAGATAAATTTATATCAAAAACCTCGTCATATATAGCATCATCATCAGCTTTGAATATTTCGTATTCGCGTGTCACTCTGTCTTTAATGTAATCAAGAGTTACCTCGTCCACTTCAAAAATCCCATTTTTAGCACCAGCTTCAATCGCCATATTAGCAATACAAAGTCTATCATCTATCGTAAGGTTTTTAAGTCCTTCGCCTGAAAACTCCATGGATTTGTATAATGCACCGTCAACACCAATCATGCCGATGATGTGCAAGATAACATCTTTACCGCTAACCCATTTATTAAGTTTTCCTGTAACATTAAATTTTATAGCAGACGGAACTTTAAACCATGTCATACCCATTGCCATACCAGCTGCCATATCCGTACTACCTATACCAGTAGAAAATGCACCAAGTGCACCATATGTGCATGTATGTGAATCAGCACCGATGATAAGTTCACCAGGTGCTACCAAGCCCTTTTCTGGAAGTAAAGCATGCTCAATTCCCATATCGCCGACATCAAAGTAATTGGTGATTTGCATAGCTTTTGCAAAAGCACGACTTTGTTTACATTGTTGAGCAGCCTTTATATCTTTATTAGGAGTAAAGTGGTCCATTACCAGACAAACTTTATCCTTGTCAAATACTTTAGTAAAGCCTGCTTTTTCGAATTCATTAATCGCAACAGGTGAAGTGATATCATTACCTAATACCAAATCAAGCTTAGCGTTAATAAGCTCACCAGCAGTCACTTTATCAAGCCCTGCATGTTTTGCTAGAATTTTTTGTGTTTGCGTCATTCCCATTAATTACACTTCTTTCTTTTAATATTTATTGCTCATCTAACGCAAGGTATTCCTCAAGCGTTAAATTGTTTTGTGTCATATAAGTAGCGGCTTCTACACCGACATATCTATAATGCCATGGTTCGTAAATGATACCTGTAATTTCAGTTTTTTCTTTTGGATATCTCAATACAAAACCATATTCATAACAATGTTCAAATAGCCACTGAATTTCAGGACGTGTTTCAATTTCTTCTTCCAAGCGTTGGAACTCAGGCGTTACAAGGTCTAATGCTAGCCCAGTTTGATGCTCGCTTGTTCCAGGTTGCGCCACTACCATTTTTGCGGTTGCTACTGCTTCTTCATCGTTATACCCCAGCGCTTTTTGTCGCTCGACTTTATTTGCAAATAACCCAGCTTGATAATCGTATGAGCGATAAGCAGAGGCTACCATTATTGTGTATCCGTCCTGTGCGGCTGCGTCAATCATAGCGTTAAGCTCTGTCACAATTCGCGCATCCACTTGATATCCACTTGATAGAGTAGCAAGCTCTACTGGAAATTCAGGGCCAGTCGGACTGGCTTCACTAGCTAAAATTAAATTCCATGCATCAGTATCGATGTCCATAACAGGCTCCTCTTCTACTACGTCGGATGAAGTGGTTTCGGTATCGTCAACCTCGGATAAATTATCATCAGAAATATCATCTTCTGATGATGTGGTATCATCATCTACAATCACAGTAGAATCCGAAACACTAAGGTTAGTATCGCTGTCTTCAAGCGGTTTTACTAAGTTTAAATTTAAAAAAATAAAGGTGATGAGTATACCCAAAGCAAAGATTAAAATTACAGTTAATAGTATTTTAATAGAGTTATTCATATTTTTTCCTCCAGTATATTAATACGTTAAAGCATATTTTCTCTTTTTAGATTATACACTATTATTATTAATATTTAAATAGGAAAACCATTAATATTTGCTTAAAAAACAAGAGTTTTTTGAGTTTTAACAAAAAAGTCACAAACTGTACGAAAGAATATATTAAAATAAACAAAGTATCGTACATAATAAACATTAACAAAATAAGAAAAATGTGGTATAATATATTTTAGCAGTTTTATGACAGAGTTTTCGAGCATGAAATTCGAAGTGTAATATATATTTTTTAAGGGAGCATATATTTTTTATGGATAATAGGAAAAACCAAAAACCATCAAATAGTAAAAAGTCTGTTGTGCGTGGAACAAAGCCAACAACACCGACAAATAAAAGTACAAGCACGAGTACACGAGCAAAAACTTCTAGTGCTAAAAAGGGTAGCTATAAAAAAGTAGTGAGAGCCTCACAAATGCCGAAAGTGCACAAATCACATGTTGCAGTTAGAGCAACTTCGGCGACCATCAGAGGAATAGTGAAAAGTGTTTTCACCATATTCATGGTAATTGTAATGATAGTATGCGTTGTTGGAACAGCTGGGATTATCGTTTTAATGCAGTATATCGACACGCTTACACCGCTTGATATCACAGATATCGAGCTTGGATATACCACCACATTGTATGGTAAAAATTCAGCGGGCGAAGATGTCGAGATGCTCAAAATTTCTGGTGACGGTTATAGAGAGTGGTCCGATTTAGAGGCTATGCCTCAAATCCTTATTGACGCTTTTGTTTATACCGAGGATGAGGAATATCTTGAGCATACAGGGGTTGACTGGCTAAGAACTATCGCTGCATTCATAAGCATGGTAGGGCCAGAAATTTCAGTTGGTGGTGGTTCTACTATCACACAACAGCTAATCAAAAATATTAATGGCGATTTTTATAACAGAACGCCTACGGTGAAAATGCAAGAAATTCTAGGTGCGATTAATCTGGAAATGCACTACACTAAAGAGCAAATTCTTGAAGCTTACCTTAACTATGTAACGCTTGGACCAAATGTTTATGGTGTAAAAGCTGCCGCACATTACTACTTCGGGATAACTGATTTAAATCAGCTCACCGTTGCACAAGCAGCTTCACTAGCGTGTATCGCACAAGCTCCAAACTCACTAAATCCAAGAGATGGTGCTGAGGAAAATGCTGAGAGAAGACAGTATACTTTAGGCAAAATGCTTGAGTTTGGCGCTATAAACGAAACTCAATATACAGAAGCTTTAGTTGCGGACATTGCTACATTACCATCTGCTCCTTCAAATGCAGTTGGTCAAGCTTCAGAAGGTATATATAGCTGGTTTGTAGATGCTGCACTTATGCAAGTAAGCGAGCATTTTGCAGAAGAATATGGCTACACAGAATCAGAAGCGCTTGAAGAAATCAGAGGCGGTGGGTATGACATTTACACTACTGTTGATATTGATATGCAAAAGCGCTTAGAAGAAATGTTTAAAAGTGACGAACTTTTAAGGACAGTTGGTATGGATCCACAGCCTGAGGCTGCAATGGTTATCATGGACTTGCAAGGTAATATTCAAGCGTTAGTTGGCGGTAGGGATGAGAAAACATCATCGCTTAGCTTTAACCGAGCTACTCAAGATGCGCGTAGTGCGGGTTCTACTATGAAGCCAATTACGGTTTATGGTCTTGGAATACAGTCCAATTTAATAAACTGGTCTACAATTTATATTGATGGACCTAAAAAGATAATCAATGGCAGAAACTGGCCGAGCAACTCCGGTGGTGGCTGGTCAAATCAGCCGATAACTGTTGCAGACGCACTAAAAGTATCCAAAAACACAGTGCCAGTTGAAATTATGCAACAACTCGGCATAGAAAACTGTTTTAACTTTTTAACAGACACTCTTGGCTTCACATCTCTAGATCCAAACTCGATAGATATGTCAGAAAACTTAACACTTGGTATGACGAGCGAAGGTGTGTATCTAGATGAACTAGCTGCATCATATAATATATTTGCAAACGGCGGTTTGTACTACGAACCAATGACTTATAACAGAGTATTAAATGCGAAAAACGAAATCGTACTACAAAATGCACTTGACCCAATTCAAGCACTTGATTCCGATAGCTCATATATCATGAATAAAATGCTTTGGAATGTTGTTAATGCTGCTGGTGGTACAGGGGGAAGAGCGAGAATATCTGGGATGAATACAATCGGTAAAACAGGTACATCGGATGAAGATAAGGAAAAATCATTCGTAGGCTCAACACCATATTACACAGCTGCTATCAGGACTGCTTATGACCAAAAAACTGAGTACGCGGATTTAAACGTAGCAAGAGTAGGGAATAATATCTACAATACTTGGAATGAGATTATGACAGAGTTCCATGCGGGACTACCAAACACTGATTTCCCGATTTCTTCTGAGGGCGTAGTTAGCAGAACTTATTGCACAAGCTCGGGACTACTTGCTGGTTCAAGCTGTACTTCAACTGCAACTGGTCTATACAAAGAAAATGCACTGCCAGGAGTATGCAGCTTATCGCATGTTGCTCCTACTACTGAGGAAACTGAATAAAACCAAAAAGCTGTGTCAGTATATACTGACACAGCTTTAATAATTATAGTTTATACATCTGTTTTCCACAAACCATGTAAATTGCAATAAGCGTATACCGAGATAGGAGCATCGTCTGCGAAAGCAAATTTTGCGATTGGAGCATCGGTAGAACATAACATTTTCTTTTGTCCGCCTTTTTCTGTCAAAACGTAGATGAATTCGATAAAATGGGCATCTGTCATAGGATGTTCTACTTCGCCCACAGTCACAGTAATTTCGTTTGTGCCTTTTTTTATAACAGGCAAATGTTTTTCCACAGCAGCATCAACGGTGTTAGCAGCTAAAAGTTCCATTTTTTCACCGCAACAAATAATAGGCACACCTTGGTTTTTAATAAATCCGATTAAGTTTCCGCAATGTTTGCATATAAAGAATTTGTCTGAATTTTTCATAATCTTACCTCCATTGAATAATTACATTAGTGGCGTATGAAAATGTAAAAGCTTTTCTAAAATAAGTGCTTATAAAATTATTATACATTGATTGCGATATGCTGTCAACGCAGATTTTGGAGAATAAAAATATATTTTAGTAAAAATTTGTTGATAAATAGATAACAATATGTTAAAATAATTCTTAACATATTTATAAATGTTACAAAAGAAAAGAGGTATAGCAAATGTCAAAAAAAGAATTTCATTTATATCCCGATACCGCAATTTTCGATGCTAGAAAATTAGGTATTCCGAAAATGACTTTGCTGGGCATACAACATCTATTTGCGATGTTCGGTGCTACAGTACTAGTTCCTGCAATCACAGGACTTTCGGTAAGTGCAACATTATTGTTTGCGGGATTGGGCACATTACTATTTCATTTTATCACAAAATTACAAGTCCCAGCGTTTTTAGGCAGTTCATTCGCATTTTTAGGTGCATATGGTCTTGTTACTTCAACTGGTTTGGAAATCCCATTGACCTACTCTAGCTTAGGTGTAGCGATAGCAGGGGTTATGTATCTTATCCTAGCTGGTTGTGTAAAAGCATTTGGTACAAATCGTGTTATGCGATATTTCCCACCGATTGTTACAGGTCCTGTAATTATATCAATCGGTCTTACGCTATCACAAACAGCGGTTGACAGCGCATCGGGCAACTGGATAGTTTCTATAGTAGCAGTGCTTGTAGTAATCTGCTTTAATATTTGGGGCAAAGGAATGATGAAAATCATCCCTATTTTATTGGGGGTAGTATCAAGTTATGTGCTATCAATGGTAATTGACCCAGCGACTCGCGAAGTGTTTGTAAACAACTGGAATAGTGCTGCATGGATAGGACTTCCTTTTTCATGGGACCAAACAGCGCTATCTATTTTCGATGAGAACTTTAATCCATCAATGGCGATTTCAGCTATCATCACAATATTGCCGATTACACTAGCTACAATGATGGAACATATCGGCGATGTTTGCGCAATCAGCTCAACAACAGGTAAAAACTACCTAGAAAAACCAGGACTGCACAGAACATTATTAGGCGACGGTGTTGCGACTACAATTGCTGCGCTATTCGGTGCACCAGCAAACACTACTTATGGTGAAAACACTGGTGTTATGGCGCTATCAAAAGTATATGACCCAAAAGTTATCCGTATCGCAGCAGTTTTTAGTATGCTACTTTCATTCTCACCAAAATTTGCTGCTATTATTGCATCATTACCAGCTGCAACAGTTGGCGGTGTTAGCTTAATCCTATACGGTATGATTGCTGCTGTTGGCGTAAGAAATATCGTAGAAAATAAAGTTGACTTTACAAGAAGCCGTAATGTTGTTATCGCAGCAATGATATTAGTTCTTGCTATCGGTATCAGATTTAGTACAATTGGCGCAATCGCATTTACGATTGGTGGCATCTCAATTAGCTTATCTGGACTAGCGGTAGCTTCAATTGTGGGTATACTGTTAAACGCAGTTTTACCAGGCAACGAATATGTTTTCGGTTCAACCGAGCATGGCGACACAGCTGTTAACTTTGAAGTATAAAGCATAAATGAATTTATAATAGCCATGGAGTTTTAAAACTCCATGGCTATTATTTTTTACTAGCTTTTAAAATGCACAAAAAATACAGTGTGAATTTAATTCACACTGTATTTTAAATGTTCCGTATGATTACCGTTTTATCAGGTTGGAATTGTGGTAAAACGAGGCATAGAGTAAAAAGGAAGGAATTACTCGCCGTAGTAAGCTTTTTTGTAGATGTCTGCAAGCTCGTTAATCATAGGATATCTTGGATTTGAAGGTGTGCATTGGTCGCCGTGAGCATTTTCAGCAAGAGCGTCTACTTTAGCTAAGAATACTTTTTCGTCGATGCCGCACTCTTTGATTGTAGCAGGTGAGCCTAGAGCTTTTGCTAAATCTCTGATAGCTTTCACTAGGTTTTTAACACTGTCATCAACAGTTTTACCTTGTAGACCTAAGTGCTTAGCAATTTCAGCATATCTTTCGTTTGCGATGAATTTGTTGTATTTAGGGAATGTAGCAAACTTAGTTGGTTTTTGTGAGTTGTATTCGATAACGAAAGGTAGCAAGATTGCATTAGCACGACCATGAGCGATGTGGAATTCACCACCTAATTTATGTGCTAGTGAGTGGTTGATGCCTAAGAATGCATTTGTAAACGCCATACCAGCGATACAAGAAGCGTTGTGCATTTTTTCTCTTGCAACAGGATCAGCTTCTGCATATGATTTAACTAGGTTTTCAAAAGTAAGTTTAATCGCATGTAGTGCAAGACCATCAGTGTAGTCAGAAGCTAGTACAGAAACATACGCTTCAATTGCGTGAGTTAATACGTCCATACCTGTGTCTGCAACGATAGATTTAGGAACTGTCATTACAAATTGTGGGTCGATGATAGCAACATCAGGAGTTAACTCGTAGTCAGCTAGTGGGTATTTAATATTGTGATCTTTATCAGTGATAACAGAGAAAGAAGTAACTTCTGAACCTGTACCTGAAGTAGTAGGAATACACACCATTTGAGCTTTCGCACCAAGATTTGGGAATGAGAACGAACGTTTTCTGATGTCCATGAATTTTAGTCTTACATCATCGAATGAAGTGTCTGGGTGTTCGTAGAATAACCACATACCTTTAGCAGCATCCATAGCAGAACCACCACCTAAAGCGATGATAACATCAGGATTGAAGTTGTTCATAGCGTTTACACCACGCATGATAGTTTCTACAGATGGGTCAGGCTCAACGTCAGCAAAAATTTCTGCGTGACAGTAGTCAAGACGTTTTCTGAGGTAGTATAGAATTTTATCAACGTTGCCTAAGTCAACCATAGTTTGGTCAGTTACGATAAATGCACGATTTATATTAGGCATTTTTTCAAGGTATTGGATAGCATTATCTTCAAAGTAAATTTTAGGAGGAATTTTAAACCACTGCATATTAGTTCTCCTTTTCGCAATACGCTTGATATTTATTAAGTTAGTAGCAGAAACATTAGATGTAGTTGAGTTGTGACCAAACGAACCACAGCCTAGTGTTAGTGAAGGCATGTTAGTGTTGTAGATGTCACCGATAGCACCATGAGAAGATGGAGCATTAACGATGATACGTCCAACTTTCATTTCTTTACCAAATGCTGCTGCTTGCTCATCATTAGAAGTATGGATAACAGCGGAGTGTCCTAAACCACCAAGCTCTAGCATTTTTCTTGATTTATTAAATCCGTCTACATCATCTTTTGAGATAGTGTAAGCTAAAACAGGGGATAGTTTTTCTCTTGAAAGAGGATATTTTTCGCTGATATCAGGTATTTTAGCGATAAGAATTTTTGTAGTTGGAGCAACATTTACACCAGCGCCTTTTGCGATGTTAAATGCGCTTTGTCCAACGATGTCAGCATTTAGTTTATGATTTTTAGCTGCAGGCATACAGTATTCTGTAACTTTTTTAATTTCATCTTCGCTTAAGAAGTGACAGCCATTTTCACTCATAATTTTTTCAAATTGAGCAGAGATTTCTTTATCAACGATAACAGCTTGTTCAGAAGCACAGATCATGCCATTATCAAAGCTTTTTGAAAGCATTAAGTCGTTACAAGCTTGCTCAACTTTAGCTGATTTGTTGATGTAGCATGGTACGTTACCAGGGCCAACGCCAAGTGCTGGTTTACCAGCTGAGTATGCGCTTCTAACCATTCCAGCACCACCTGTTGCAAGAATCATTGCAACTCCACGGTGATTCATAAGTTGGCTTGTAGCTTCTATAGAAGGGTGTTCGATCCATTGGATACAGTTTTCTGGTGCACCTGCTGCGATAGCTGCATCGCGAACTATTCTAGCTGCTTCAGCGGAGCATTTTTGTGCTGATGGATGGAAACCAAAGATTATCGGATTTCTTGCTTTGATGGCGATAATAGCTTTAAACATAGTAGTAGAAGTAGGGTTAGTTACAGGAGTAACGCCAGCGATAACACCGATAGGTTCAGCTACTTCTAGGTAACCTTCAAGTTCATTATCGTTGATAATACCAACAGTTTTGTCGTATTTGATACTGTGCCAAATGTACTCAGTAGCAAATAAGTTTTTGATGATTTTGTCTTCGTAAACACCACGTTTTGTTTCTTCAATTGCCATTTTTGCTAAAGGCATGTGTTCGTCAATTCCCGCTAGTGCCATTTGGTGAGCAATTTTATCAACTTGCTCTTGGTCAAGGTTCATGAATTCTTTTAATGCAACATTTGCGTTATCAACAAGAGTATTAATCATTGATGTAACATCAACCTCAGTTGCATTAACTGTGTTTTTTTTCTCAGCCATTGTTAGTCCTCCAATAATATAAATTATCTTAATTGTTAAATTATTAACAAATCCTATTATAATGCAATGTCGCTTAAATGTCAATAGATATTTGTTAAAAAAATAACAAATCTGATGTATAATTCTTCTTGAGAATGGAAAAAATTTTGTACAATACTTCCAAATCACTTAATTTCCTTGAATTTTGCAAGCGGGGTGCTTTGTAAAGCACTCTGCATTTGTGTGTTTGAAACATGTGTATATATCTGTGTTGTTCCCAAGTTTACATGCCCTAAAATCTCTTGCAACACGCGTATATCTACATTTGCATGTTGGTACATCAATGTAGCTGCGGTGTGCCTTAATTTATGCACAGAGTAACCTCTGCCCGATAAACCCGAACTTGCAAGTGCTGCCTCCACAATCTCCTGCACACGCCTCTTGCTAATTCTAGCACCATTTCGTGAAATGAAAAGTGCAGACTTAGCGGTTGCTTTAATAGAAGTATAATGCGTTCGCCTAAACTCGTCGTAGCTTTTTAGTGCAAGCTTACAAGCGTCGTTTAAGTAGACAATACGTTCCTTATTACCTTTACCGTGCAGTAATATGGTGTCACCTTTAATGTCATATGTGTTAAGCGAAACAAGCTCGCTTAAGCGCATACCACAGTTTAAGAAAAGGGTGATAATACAAAAATCGCGTACTTTGTATACACCATCAACACTTTTTAGTAAAGTGTAGCAATCTTCAAGCATCAAATGTTTCGGTAGTGATTTTTTTAGACTGGGCATCTCAAGATTTTTTACAGGGTTTTCGCTAAGAACATTTTTCGTAATTGTTAAATACTTAAAAAATGATCTAATCGCTGAAACTTTCCTTGCTCTAGTATTTGCACTATTTTCTCTATTATTTAATGCGTAGTGCAAAAATTCAAAAACAATATCAATTTTAATCGCTTTTATGAAATCGGTATCGATATCGCTAATTTTTATTTGTGCGAAATCTTCATTGCTCATTCTTTTTATCGTACCATTTTTATGAGCTTTTAAAAAGCGAAAAAAAGTGCGCAAATCGACATAATATGCGTTTACTGTAGTTTTCGAGCGCCCTTTTATAGTTTCCATATAATAAAGGAAATCTTTTAGTAGCTGTGGGCAATCATCATACATGTTATACACTCCTTGTCGTTGCGCAGTTTTTTTATTTGGCTTAAAGTTTAATACTCTAAGAATATTTTCATTAAATCAGGACCGTTTTCGACAAATACTTCAGTGTTTTTTGCATTATCTTCATCAAACATTGAAATTTTATCATTCGCTTTTGCGTTTTGCTTTCTGTAAATTAAAAACGGTACAGGATCGCTCGTATGTGTCATAAGCTCAACCGGTGTTGGGTGGTCGGGCAATATCATGATTTTGTAATCATCATATTTTTCGAGCGCTTTTAGTATTGGTGTGAGCACTTTTTCGTCAATTATTTCGATAGAACGTACTTTTTCGTGAATTTCGTGCCTGTGACCGCATTCGTCCGGAGCTTCTATATGTAAATACACATAATCACAGCCGTTTTCTAAAGCGTCAATGCATGCCTGTGCTTTTCCTTCGAAGTTAGTATCGATATAACCTGTTGCACCCTCAACTTCGATAACGTCCATCGATGCAAGTTTTCCGATACCTTTTATAAGGTCAACAGCAGAAATAACAGCTGCTTTTACGCCATATTTTTCGTTATAGTTTTCTAAGCTTGCGGCTTTTCCTTCGCCCCAAAGCCAAATTGCATTTGCGGCACGTCTACCTTTTTCTGCTCTTTTTATATTAATCGGATGATTTAACAAAATATTATAGCTTTTCTCCATCATAGCAAGAATTTTTTCTGCATTTGGGTGGTTGGAGAGATATTCACCAATAGTTTTACCACTGATGTCATGTGGTGGAACTAAATTTCCAAGTTCGGTAGTGCCCCCATGCCATATTAAGCAGTGGCGATAGGAAACTCCACTGAAAAATTCAAATTCTTCATCATCAAAATTTTCCTTGAGCGTTTTTATTATCTCTTTTGCAGAAGCAGTGGATATATCATCTGCACAGTAATCAAGCATTACCTTATCCTTAAAATTTTCTGCATCACTTAAAGTAACTAGGTTACAGCGCAGTGCAACATCGCTAGGTGACATATCAATCCCGATACTTGCTGCTTCAAGAGGCGAGCGTCCAGTGTAGCATTCATTTGGGTCATATCCCATCGCTGCCAAATTTGCAACGTCGCTACCTGGTTTTTGCCCAGCGGGAACAGTTTGTACAAGTCCAACATAGCCATGCTTTGCTAGATTTTCCATATTTGGCTTTTTAGCAGTAGCCATGGGGGTTTTGTTATCAAGCTCCTTAACTTTGTAATCGGACATACCATCACATAATAAAACTATTTTTTTCATATTTCCTCCAATTCCATTTGCGTTAAATATAACTAACATAATTCTATTATAGTAAAACATACTAAAAAAATCAAGTTTTATTTGAGCATTATTTTTGAAAACCAAATATCTTTCACGGTAAATTCCTTACCGTTTAGATATGAAAGTTCGTTCTCGCTTATAAATTCAAACTTTAGTTTATATGAGCACAATGCTTGATGATATATTTTAAAATACTTGTTTTCTGAGTTAATTCCATACTTACCATCACCTAAAACAGGGTGTCCGATATACGCCATATGTGCCCTGATTTGATGTGTGCGACCTGTTATAAGGTCTACTTCAACGAGAGAAAGATTATTTTTTGTGCGCAAAACTTCATATTTAGTGATAATAGTTTTGCTGTCTTTGATTTGCTTGTCGTATATTTTCACCTTATTGTTCGTTTCGTCTTTGATGTGGTAATGCTTAAGAGTAGCGGCTTTTTCCGAGAAATTGCCCACACAAATACAGAGATATTTTTTACTTATCTCCCTGTTTTTGATTACCTCGTTCATTACTTTAAGCGATTTTGCGTTTTTAGCGAGTATGACAATACCACAGGTGTTTCTGTCAATTCTGTTGCACAAAGCAGGTGTGAAAGATAGCTCGTTTGAAGGGTCATACGCACCGCTTCTGTAAAGGTAAAGTAGTGCGCGCGCAATTAATGTATCCTGCGAATTTTGGCTGTCCTCATGTACCACAAGCCCACGAGGTTTGTTGATTAGCAGAATATTTTCATCTTCGTATACAACATCAATATCTCCGAGATTTTCATTGATTACATTTTTGCGTGTAACCTCGAAAAATTCGTCGTTAATGTATAATTCTAAAACATCCCCTTGACAAAGTCTGTAGGCAAGTTCGCTTTTTTTTCCATTAATTTTTATGCGCTTTAACCTGATGTATTTATATAGTAAATTTTTTGGTAAATTTGGTACAACTTTCTTAATAAAGTTGTCAAGTCGTTGACCGCAGTCGTTAATTCCCACTGTAAAACTCTTCATATTCATCCTCTTAACATATTAGTATAGCTTAATTATAACAAAATTTCACGAAAATTACAAATTATTAAAAT
>CAYJII010000008.1:39654-65148 GCA_964370225.1 uncultured Oscillospiraceae bacterium
AATCTGCTTTTCAAATGATAAAATCTGTTATATAATGAATATATAGTCAATATTTTAACTATGAAATATTAATCAACCGCCGTGTCTGACGACACAGGTAAATGCTTAATAAATTATCCAAAGGACTATTTATTAGCTATTAAGTATGATTATTGTGATTGAGGGTGTGTTTATGTCAACTAATGTGCATGAAGGACACCGAGAAAGACTGAAAAACAGACTTTTAAAACAGGGGAATTTCGAGAATTTTGAACCACATAATATATTAGAACTACTTTTGTTTTATTCGGTGCCAAGAAAAGATACAAATGAAATAGCGCATGAATTGCTAAAAAGATTTGGCAGTATTAATCAGGTTTTCAGCGCAGATTTTGAGGAATTAATTACTGTAAAAGGGGTCGGCGCGCATACTGCAACCTTGATTAAGATGATTGCACCACTTTGTTCTGTTTACTTTAATGAAAAAACAGAAGACAAAGTAACTTTTAATAGTCGCTCACAAATGCACGAGTTCTTTGTTAGCAAATATATTGCAGTCACAATAGAAAAAATATATGTATTATGCGTCGATAGTAGTAATAAAGTTATTGACGGAAAATTTTTGTTCGAGGGCAGTGTGCATTCAAGCACAATAGACACAAGAATACTCATAGATTATGTGCTCAAAAACAAAGCTGCAGGCGTGATTATTGCGCATAATCATCCATGTGGCGAGGCAAAAATATCAAATGATGATGTTATTGCGACGACATATGTAAAAAATGCGCTAAAGTTAGTAGGCGTGCAATTAATAGACCATGTGATTATATCAAATAATGAAAGTTGTTTCTTTTCCATGCAAGGATATTTATAAAATTTTTAGAAAGCGAGATTTATATGTTTGACTTTGTGCGTGTGGGGAGTGGAGTCCCTGATATTGAAATTGGGAATGTAGAGTTTAATGTGGAACAAATAATTAAAAAGGCGAGTGATGCAAAAGAGGGAAATGTCGATGTTTTAGCGTTTCCTGAGCTTAGCTTAACGGGCTACACTTGCGCAGATTTGTTTTTTCAAGATACATTGCTAAACAACGTTAAAGAAGGGATAAAAACCATAGTGGAAAAATCCACAGAATGGGACATTACTTTAGCTGTAGGTGCTCCAATATGCATTAACGGACAACTATATAACTGTGCTGTGCTTATAAATCGTGGGAGAATTTTAGGAATAGTACCTAAGACTTTTTTACCTAATTACAGCGAATACTACGAAAAACGCTGGTTTTCGTCCTCGGTGGACTTAGTACAAAAAACTATAAGCTCAAAAGCGTTTAATCTATGTGCAGAGTATGATATTCCTGTTGGACGAAACTTAATTTTTAACATAAATGACAAAGTGAAAATCGCGGTGGAAATCTGCGAGGACTTATGGTCACCACTGCCACCTTCTACCTTTTTAACATTAAACGGAGCAGAGGTAATCTTAAATCTATCAGCGAGTAACGAAACTATATCAAAAAGAGCATACAGAAAAGAGCTAGTTTGCCACCAATCTGCTAGAAGTTTTTGCGCATATGTATATAGCTCAGCTGGGCAAACCGAATCTACTACAGATTTAGTATTTTCTGGACATTCACTGATAGCAGAAAATGGAGTATTATTAAAGCAAAACGAAAATTTTATGGATAGCGACTATATGATAGTTAGCGATGTGGATTTGGGAAAAATCAGATCAGATAGGAAGAAGAACAAAAGCTTTAAAGATAGTGCTACACTATATGGCACTAAAGAAGAGAGCAGAGTTATCGACTGCTACACAGAAAATACTGATGATTTTACCACTAAGGCAGAGAAATATAATGTGTACAAATTACCGTTTGTACCAAGCAATAAAAAAGACCGCTTAAAAAGGTGTCAAAACATATTTGACATGCAAGTAGCAGGACTGAAAAAACGTATACTCACCACGAATTCTAAGCTCGTGATTGGCGTTTCAGGAGGACTGGACTCCACATTAGCACTGCTAGTTTGCACCGAAGCGTTAAAAGAATTAGGAAGACCGATGACAGATGTTTATGGGATTACAATGCCGTGCTTTGGAACATCAGGTAGAACATATAATAATGCAGTTAAACTGATGCAGTCGCTAAAAATTTCCGCTAAGGAGATTGACATAAAAGAGGCGTGTGTCAAGCATTATGAGGATATCGGGCACGACATTAATGTGCATGATGTTACTTTTGAGAATGTACAAGCAAGAGAGCGCACACAAGTGCTAATGGATTTTGCTTCTGAGATTGGTGCATTTGTAGTTGGTACGGGAGACTTAAGTGAGCTTGCGTTAGGATTTTGCACATATAACGCTGACCATATGAGTATGTATGGAGTGAATGCAGGTGTCCCAAAAACATTGATAAAATGGCTGATAGATAGCGTAATAAAATATGATACATTTGCAGATAGTACCGAAATTTTAAAGGACATTATTGATACACCGATAAGTCCAGAACTTTTGCCACCGGACAGCAAAGGCGCAATAGCACAAGAAACTGAAAATATCATAGGGCCATACTCACTACATGATTTCTTTTTATACTACTTAGTGAGATTTGGTTTCACTCCTGAAAAAATCTTTCATCTAGCGAAAAAGGCGTTTGCAGGCGAGTTTGACGCTGAAACGATAATCAAATGGCAAAAGATGTTTTATCGTAGATTTTTCACACAGCAGTTTAAAAGAAACTGTATGCCAGACGGCGTTAAAATCGGAAATATCTGTCTATCACCGCGAGGAGATTGGCGCATGCCAAGCGATGCTACTTTTAAAATGTGGTTAAATGAAATAGAAAAAATCACATTATAAGAGGATAAATTTTTACCAAAAGAAAATATATTTTTATATATTTTTTAGATACAAATCAATATAATAGGGTTATAACAAATTATTAAATACAAAAAGGAGAATTTATTATGACCCCGAAAGAGTTACTATTTAAAACATTAAATCATGAGGTGACAGAAAGTGTTGCATGGGTACCGTTTGCAGGCGTACATGCAGGTAAACTAACAAATGTTAACGCTACAGATATATTAAAAGATGGCGATAAATTATTTGAAGCGCTAATGGAGGTTAATAAATTATATAAACCTCACGGGCAACCAGTAGTTTTTGATTTGCAGCTTGAAGCAGAAGCTTTAGGATGCGAGCTTTTATGGAGCGAAGATGGACCACCGTCGGTAGCTTCTCACCCACTAAGCGATGAGCTTAGCACACCTTGCGAATGCACAATCCCAACTAAAGATAGTGCTAGAATTCCGATGGTGCTTGATGTAATGAGACGAATGAAAGCGGCAGTTGGCGAAACTACTGCGTTATATGGGCTAATTTGCGGACCGTTTACTTTAGCTTCTCACCTAAGAGGCAACGATATCTTTATGGATATGTTCGATGATGAAGAAGGCGTTATGAAGCTTTTAGATTACTGCACAAATGTTGGTATTAAATTAAGCGAATATTTCGTGGAAGCTGGAATGGATGTTATCGCTGTAGTTGACCCACTGATTTCACAAATTTCACCTGCACATTTCGAAGAATTTATGGACGCACCATTCTCAAAATTATTTAAAGCTATAAAAGATATGGGCGTGTACTCATCATTCTTTGTATGTGGAGATGCTACAAGAAATATCGAAGCTATGTGTAAAACAAATCCTGACTCTATTTCTGTTGATGAAAACGTAGATTTAGTTGCAGCAAAACAAATCACAGATAAATATAACATTACAATCGGTGGTAATATCCCACTGACTTCCGTAATGCTTCACGGTACACAACAAGATAATATGAAATATGTTGTAGACTTAATGGACTCAATTGAAAACAAGAAAAACCTAATTATAGCACCTGGTTGTGACATGCCATATGATGTTCCTGTTGAAAACACAATCGGAGTAGCACAAGCTGTTTTACAAACTGATGAAGTGCGCAAAATGGTAGAAAATTATGTAGCGGTAGAAGACGATATCGAAGTTATTTTACCTGATTATGATGCTCTGGTAAAACCGTTTGTTGAGGTGTTCACATTAGACTCAAAAACTTGTGCAGCGTGTACGTATATGATGGGTGCGGCTAATGTTGCAAAAGAAACTTATGGTGATGAAATCGATGTTATCGAGTATAAATTTACAGAAAAAGAAAATATCGCTAGATGCAAAAAAATGGGAGTTAAAAACTTACCATCAATTTACATCAATGGCGAGCTGAAATTTGCATCGATTATCCCAAGTAAAGAAGAGCTTGAAACTGCAATTAATGCAGTAAAATAATAATATATACAATATTTACCCACCGTTTACGGTGGGTAAATTTAGTTTTAATGATAGGAGAATAATTATGGATTTATATTTAATCACTGGTTTTTTAGGTGCAGGAAAAACGACTTTTCTAAAAAACTTTGTTAATGTTTTTTCGGATAAAAAAATGGCATTAATCATCAATGAGTTTGGGAAAGAGGGCGTGGACGGGATACTCTTAAGCGAACTTGAGATTACAATGGCACAAATTAATAATGGTTCGATTTTTTGCTCGTGTAGACTGGATAAATTTGAGGAAGAGTTGGGTAAAATCACCGCTCTTTCTCCTGAAGTTATTATTATAGAAGCATCAGGATTGTCAGATCCTACGAATATCAAGAAAATTTTGCTCTCGAATAAAAATTACAGTGATATAAACTACAAAGGTAGCATTTGCCTTGTGGATTTAGTCAATTTCAAAAAAGTGATTAATACAGCAGTTGTGTGTAGAAAACAACTGTCAGTAAGTGATTTGGCAGTGCTGAACAAATCTGATTTGGTGGATGCGAGTGGAATTAATGAAGTGAAAAGCGCAATTTTAGACCAACATCCCAATATGCATTTTCATGCTACTTCCTTTGGAGAGATTGACGAAGATTTGCTACAACTGATAAAATCGCTCTCTGCTAATGCAGAAGTGGAAGCTGCTCATTCAGGTGCGGATATTACGCTGAAAAAATACTTGGTGACGATAAACGAAAAATTTTCTGCATATTCCTTGCAAAAATTCCTTGAAATGGTTATACTTGAAACATACAGAATAAAAGGTTTTGTAAAATTAAATGATGGCGAGTATTACTTAGTGGACTGTGTGCAGAATATTGCATCGGTAAAAAAGCTTGATAAAAAGCCGCAAACTGACACGGTGCAAAAAATTGTTTTTCTAGCGGGGAAAGGCATGAAGACAAACACTGCGCTAAAAAATGCGCGTGAATGGTATAAAGACTGCATCGATGGGATTGAGTAGTACAAGCGCTTTATATAAGTGGGGATAATATTTTTTTCGTCATCGCATAAAATGAATTGGAGAGTACTATGCCATATAAAAATTTAGTCGATTGTCACAATCATTCTGAATATTCGCCCGATAGCGAATCTAAGCAAATCGACAACATAAAAAAAGCGATTGAAGTAGGACTTAGCGTCATTACCATAACAGACCACTGCGAGTGCAATGGGTATGAGGGTGAGTATAGTTATAAAATCCACACGAAAAATTCGATAGATGCTTTAAACGAACTAAAAAAAGAGAATTTTCCCATCACGATATGTACGGGGATTGAACTAGGGCAACCGCTACAAGATTTAGCGGCTGCAAACGAAATTTTAGATAACGATATAGATTTTGTATTAGGGTCGCTGCATAATTTGCAAGGAATTGAAGATTTTTATTTCATGGATTATGCTAATATGACTATCAGCGAGATGGAAAAATACATTGCAATGTATTTTGACGAGATGCTTAAAATGTGTAAATGGGGAAATTTTGATTCGCTGAGTCATATAAATTATGCTTTTAGATATATGACTGCTTTCCCGCATTTAAAAATTGATATCACAAAATTTAGTGATATTGTGACAGATATTTTTATGGAAATAATCAAAGCGGATAAAGCGATTGAGATTAACACGTCAAGAATACATGAAGAAGATATAACACCAATGCCTATTGCGTATTATGTAGATATGTATGCAAAACTAGGTGGAAAACGCGTAACTGTAGGTTCGGACGCGCATGAAGAAAACCGCATTGGTAACGGAATTAAAGAAGCATATGATATAATGAGTTCTTGCGGTATTAATGAAGTTACATATTTTGTGAACAGAAAGCCGATTACACTTCCGATAAAATAGAAAAGGATGAACTACATGAATAAAACAATCACAATTCTTGACGGAGCTCTCGGAACAAGCTTATGGGATATGACTGAGGATAAATCGCCTGTGTGGAAATTTAATCTGACAAATCCTGATATTGTATTAAATTTGCACCGTGAATTTATAAATGCGGGCTCAAATATTATATGCGCAAATACTTTTGGAGCAAATCGCATGTCGCTAAAAGGGGAAGAGTATTCGGTTAGCGAAGTTGCTACTGCTGCAGTTGAGATTGCAAAAAAAGCTGTTGGAGATACGGATGTTTTAATCGCTTGCGATGTGGGACCGCTAACAGAGCTACTTGAGCCTTACGGTGATTTGACGACAGAGGACGCATACGAAATTTACACAGAGCAAATAGACGCTTGCATGAAAGCGGGAGCGGATATTATTTTTCTACAGACTTTCATGGATATAGAAATGCTGAAAATTGCAGCAAAAGTAGCATCAAATTATGATGTGCCACTGTTTTGTTCGATGTCGTTTATGGAAATTGGCAAAACAATGATGGGGAACTCTGTGCTCGATATGATTGAGGAGCTAAAAGAATTTAATGTAGCTGCAATTGGCATGAACTGCTCGCTTGAGCCAGAAAAATCACTGGCGATAATAAAAGAATTCAGAGCAAATACAAATTTGCCCATTATATTTAAGCCAAATGCAGGACTTCCTAAATTTAAAGACGGGCTATCCACATCAGGTACTGATGAAGAGGACTTTGCAAAAGATGTGATTAAAGCTGCAGATTTGGGTGAAATATACATTGGTGGTTGTTGTGGGACTCCGCCATCATATATAAAACGCATGGTAATGATGCTAGAAGAATAGAGGTGTGTTGAGATAAAACTTTACGAAAATATAGCAAATAAGCTACCTGAATTTAATCAGATGCTTAGTAATATTGATGCGCATCGCACCCCAACATTAGTGTTGGGGCTATCAAACATACACAAGGCGCATTTTATTTATGCGGCATCATGTAAGCTTGATACACCAATTTTAGTTATCACAGATGATGAAATGAGCGCTAAACATATGTGTGAGGATATCAATGCGATGCATGGCGAAGACGAGAATTATTCGGCAGTGTACCCTTCTAGAGACTTTACGTTTAGGCAAGTTCAGACAGCGTCAAAAGAGTATGAACATATTAGGATTGGTGTGCTCTCAAACTTAGTAAACTCGAATTTGAAGATTTGCTTTGCATCGATTGAAGCATTAATGCAAAGAACAATTCCTAAAGCTAAGCTAAAAGAAAACAGTTTTAAGATTGACTTGAACAGCACCTTAACTTTAGATGAAATAATAAAAAAATTACTGCTTGCGGGGTATACTTCACGCCCACAGGTAGAGGGTGTTGCGCAGTTTTCTAAAAGGGGAGGGATACTGGATGTATACCCACCTAACATGCTTTTCCCTGTAAGGTTAGAGTTTTGGGGGGATGAGATTGACTCGATTGCAACATTTGAGGTAGAAACTCAGCGAAGAATTGATAGCATGAAGAGCGTGAAAATAACGCCTGCAAGTGAATGCTTATTTGAGAATAATGCGCATTTAAAAGCTGAGATAGAAAAGTTAGTTAAAAAGACAAAATTTGAAAAAGCAAAAGTAATATTAAATGAGGATATAGCAAGACTTGAGTCGGATACAGCGCTTTATTCTACAGATAAATATTTGCCTCTTGCGTATGAAAAATCTGAAACACTGCTTGATTATTTTGCTTCAGAAAACACCACGGTGTTTTTTAGCGAGACAGTGTCTGCAAAAGAACGAGCACGTGCAGTGAGCTTTAGGCATAGCGAGGATCTGAAATTTTTATTTGAGCAAGGTGAATTGACAAAAGGTCTTGATAATTATTATAAGGAGTTCTCGATAATAAATGAGTCGCTCCAAAGCTATAATTGTACTTATATGGACACATTTGCAAGGACCTCATCCCATGTTAAGTACAAAGAAATAGTTACACTTCATGCACTACAAACCTCTAATTTTTCTGGGGAACTTAAAATTTTGCAAGAGGACATAACACCGTTGCTTGAAAGCGACTATTGTGTTTGTGTTTTTGCTGGGAATGAAAAATCTGCGCTAAATTTAGCTGAAGATTTGAAAAAAATGGGGCTTGATTGCGAATACAAAACTGATGTAACTAGTTTAAGCTATGGGAAGGTTTATGTGTTAAGCGGGATGATTTCTGGTGGTTTTGAGTATGCGAATATCAAGTTCTGCGCTATTTCTACTACAAGAGCTGCAAATGCTCCATCGAAAAAATCCCGATTCAAAAAGGGTCGTAAAATAAGAGACATCAACGATTTGTCCGTGGGTGATTTAGTTGTTCATGTTTCGCACGGGATAGGTGTGTTCGACGGAATAAATAAAATGGAGCTACAGGGCGTAACGAAAGATTATATCAAAATTAAGTATTCAGGCGCGGATATTTTATATGTGCCTGTAACTCAGCTTGATTTGGTGTCAAAATACATTGGTCCCAAAGATGAGAGTAGCATAAAACTCAATCGCTTAAACAGTGGCGAGTGGCAAAAAACAAAAAATCGAGTGCGCAAAGCCTGTATGGACATGGCAGATGAGCTTATTAAGCTATATGCTAAGCGTATGCAAATAAAAGGGCATGCGTTCAGCGAGGATAATAACTGGCAACGTGAATTTGAGGACCATTTTGAGTATACGGAAACAGAGGACCAACTAAGATGTGCTTATGAAATCAAAAGCGATATGCAAAATACTGCTCCGATGGATAGGCTTTTGTGTGGGGATGTTGGATTTGGGAAAACGGAAGTAGCGTTTAGAGCAGCGTTTAAGGCTGTGGTAGACTCAAAACAATGTGCGATACTTTGCCCGACTACAATTTTGGCATGGCAGCATTATCAGAGCGCAAAACAACGCTTTGAAAATTATCCTATTACGATAGAGTTGCTATCAAGATTTAGGTCGCCAAGACAAAATCGTGAAACGATAAAACGGCTTAAAACAGGTGAAGTCGATATAGTAATCGGTACACATAGATTGGTGCAAAAAGATGTCGAGTTCCATGATTTGGGGCTAGCGATTATCGATGAAGAACAACGTTTTGGGGTAGCGCATAAAGAAAAATTTAAAGAAATGTTCACTGGTGTTGATATGCTAACATTATCCGCTACACCAATACCACGAACGCTAAATATGGCGATGAGTGGAATACGTGATATGTCTACAATTGAAAATGCACCACAGGACAGACATCCAGTACAGTCGTATGTTATGGAATACGACGAGGGTGTAATTGCAGATGCTATTAAAAAAGAGCTGCGTAGAAATGGGCAAGTTTACTATATACACAACAGAGTGGAGAGCATTGAGTTATGTGCTGGAAAGATTAAAAACATGGTGCCCGAAGCGATAGTAGATGTAGCGCATGGCAAAATGAGCGAAAGCGAGCTTAGTGAAGTGTGGAAGCGTCTTGTACAGCGAGAAATTGATGTACTTGTGTGCACCACCTTGATAGAAACTGGTGTTGACGTTAAAAACTGCAACACATTGATTATAGAAAATGCTGACCATATGGGACTATCTCAACTTTACCAGTTGAGAGGACGAGTAGGCCGCTCAAACAGGAGAGCCTTTGCGTATTTTACTTTCACACGCTCGAAAGTATTAACAGAAATAGCGACAAAACGACTATCTGCTATTAGGGAGTTTACGGCATTTGGTTCTGGTTTTAGAATAGCAATGCGAGATTTAGAGATTAGGGGAGCAGGTAGCATTCTGAGCGGAAGACAACATGGACATATGGAATCGGTTGGATATGATATGTATGTGCGCTTGTTAAGCGAGGCAATTGATATGCACAAGGGCTTGCCACCAACTCAAAAAGCTCATGAATGCCTAATTGATATAAGAATTGATGCGCATATTCCAGAATATTATATCGAGAATTTGTCGCAGAGAATTGATGTGTACAAAAAAATCGCCTCCATCAATAGCGAGGAGGACAAAAGCGATTTGATTGATGAGCTAATCGACCGTTTTGGAGATGTACCACAATCGGTGCTTACACTGCTTGAAGTTGGGCTAGTTCGCAATATTTTAGCTTCATACGGATTTGCGGAAATAAACCAAAAAATGAAAGCGTTGGTGCTCATACCAGTTTCGCTAAATCCAGAGCTTGCAAATAAACTTGTGGTAAATATGAAAGGACGAGTGCTCGTGAACGCCTCCACTAAGCCATATATCACAATAAAACTGGATAAACAGCACGATGTTGTAAGCACATTAAAAGAAGTAAGTACAATTCTAGCTTCGTAAGCTATGAAAAAGTAAGGGAATAGATACAGATAATAAAACAAGCTGACACTTTAGAAGTGTCAGCTTGTTATTTGTTTAGCAACAATTGTATTTATTTAAAAGTGACAGTTGTGCTTTCTCCTGCTTTAAGGAAAATTTTCTTAAATCCGCACAAATTTTTGTGTGGGATATACTCAAAGTTTAGCACAGAGTACGCAGTGTCAACGGTACCTTTATTGGTAACTTTAATAGTCTTTTCATCTATTCTTTCTTCGACGATTTCGGAATAAGTTAGACCGTGACCAAATTCATATAAAGGTTTGCCTTTAAAGAATTTGTAGGTTCTGTTTTCCATTGAATAATCGCTGAATGATGGTAAATCATCTGTGCTTTTGTAAAAAGTAACTGGCAATCTTGCGCTCGGTGAGCACTTGCCATACAAGATGTTAGCAAAAGCAACTCCTGCCTCAGCTCCTGGATAAAATAGTTGTAGCACAGCTCCGCATTTTTCATCTTGCTCAGTCAGGTTCATACAACTACCGCTGATGCTAGCGAATATCATAGGCTTGCCAAGCTCGGCTATTTTGTTGAAGATGTATTGTTGTGCTTTTGGAATTTCGATATCTTTTTTATCGCCACCATCATCTTTATTGTATCCGTCGCCTTCTTCGCCTTCCATTGAAGCGTTTAGTCCCATGCAGAAAATTACAACATCAGCATTTTCAGCTGCGTAAATTGCTTCATTAGTTGGAATTTCGCAAGGGTTTGTCGCAGCATCTGTTGGGAGCTCTTTGTACAGGTCGCTACCTACAGCATATTGTACACTAGCAGCATTGTCTTGTATTCCTTTTAGTAGTGTTGTGTATTTTGAAGGAGTACCGCTATAGTTTGCGAGCAAAACTAATTTATCGTCAGCCAAAGGCCCGATAACTGCCACTTTTTCTGTGCCTTTTAGTGGGAGTATACCGTCATTTTTAAGCAAAACGATGCTTTCGTTCGCCATTTTAATGTTAAGCTCAGTATGTTTTTCGCACTCTACCACATCATATGGGATGTTGTCATAAATACAGTCGTCATCAAACATGCCAAGTCTAAATCTTGCCTCAAACAATTTTTCTACAGCCTCTGTAACAACTTCTTCGGAAAGAAGTCCACCTGCAACTGCTGTTTTTAGCCATCTATATGCTGTTCCACAGTTGAGCTGACAACCATTATTTACTGCTAATGCTGCACTTTCAGCAGCATTTTCGGTGATTTTATGATGCGCGTGGATATCACAAATAGCACCACAGTCGGAAACAACATAGCCATTAAAGCCGAAATCGCCATACAAAATCTTTTTAAGGTAAGTTTCACTAGCACAAGCAGCTTCGCCATTTATCCTGTTATAAGCGCCCATAACCGAGGAAGGATCAGCGTTATCAATACAATATTTAAACGCCCAAAGATAAGTCTCGTACAAATCTTTTTCGTTAACAACAGCATCAAATGAATGCCTATCAGCTTCAGGACCACTATGTACAGCATAATGCTTGATAGTTGCGTCGAGTTTTCTGTATTTTGGATCATCGCCTTCTTGTAGACCTTTTATGAAAGCGACACCCATTTCACCTGTTAAAAATGGATCTTCTCCATATGTTTCATGTCCTCTGCCCCAACGAGGATCGCGGAAAATATTAATATTAGGTGACCAATAAGTCAAACCTTGATAAATATCAGTGTAACCAGCTTTTTTATATCTATTATACTTAGCACGTGCTTCGTCAGAAATTGCTGTTGCAACCTCGTTCATAAGTTCGGTGTTAAAGCTTGCTGCCATACCGATAGCTTGAGGGAAAACGGTTGCCGCTCCTGCTCTTGCTACTCCGTGCAAGCATTCGTTCCACCAGTTATAAGCGGGTACGCCCAAACGTTCGATAGCATCTGCATCAAACTTCATTTGAGTTAGCTTTTCTGCCAATGTCATTTTTGCTACGAGTTCTTTTGCTCTTTGTTTAAAATCCATACGAATTTACCTCCTCAAAATATTTATTAATGTGATAAGTTTATCATAAATACGCTTCTTTATCTATACACTAATATGGTGAAATATAGACAAATTTTAGCATAATTACTCCTTTTTTCTAAAAAGCGAATGGGTTTGGCGGTATTCATTTGGCGTCATAGAGTTCATACTCTTGAACACTCTAAAAAAGTAAGAATAGCTATTAAACCCGCAGTTTAGCATAATTTCCTGCGCTGATAGAGTTGTTTCAGCCAAAGCTTTTTTTGCGTGATTTATACGACAGCGCATGAGATATTGTATAGGAGTGTAGTTCATATACTCTTTGAATAATCTGCTGTAATGATAAAGCGAGTAGCCCGTCTGTTGCGCTAAATCATTGACACTAAGCTCTAATGAAAAATTCTCAGCGATAAAGGCTGCTGACTGCGCAATGCTTTTAACACGCTCACTATTTTCATTATTATTTGTGTTAAAATACCAGTGATTTATCATATAGTTTATTATCTTAAGCACATTAATCTTAAAGTTTAGTTGAATAGAAATACAATCAGTATAATAATCGTTAAATATATCGTTGAAAACCTGCTTAATAGCAAAGCTATCACCAAGAATGTATAGTCCTGGCATGGAGCTCAGTGCATCGCTAGTATCCGAGTTAGCGTTATAAGAAAAGCAGAAATATCTGCTGTGGTAAATACCGCCACCTTGAACGATAGCTCCAGGTCGTCTAAAATGAATGCAGTTTTCTTGCAAATAATCCTTTTTTCCATCCACCATGATGAAAGCGCTATCCTTGACATATTCAATATACTCGAGCTCGTAATGTGTAACTATTCGCTCAGGATAGAGAAAATTCTCGTCTAAAATATTCTCATAATTCATCTTATATTCGTATGCGATGGGTGAAATATTCAATAAATGCTCACAAAACATAATAACACCTCAAAGTAAATGATAGCAAAATAGTTCATGTATAAAGCAAGATTGTATATTGTTAATTAGCGAATTTGATATTAATATATACATATGATGATAATAAAATAAAATTTAAATAGTAATAATTAACAATTATATTGCTTAAAGTACACGATGTATATATTTGTATAATAACATAAAAAAGCAAGATAAGCAATGTATTTTGTTGCTAATAAATTAGAGGGGGAGTTTTTGTGGAAAATACGTTATCAAGACAAGAGGTAATCGATGTTATAGAGGGGAAGGGTGCGGCAAAGCGCATTCCATTAGCGGTGCACCAATGGATGTCTCCCCAAGCTTTTCTAGATAAAGAGGAAATTGTAAGAGGTATTCAGGAGAAATATCCAAATGACGTACAAGCAATATTTTTATCCATGCCACAAGTGTTCGATGCACCGAGCGACGACCCATCATTTCGCTGGCTGAACTTCGATAATCCGTTTCCGCCAAATGTTGCGCTTGATGCGGTTAGTGCGATTAGCGATTATGATGATATCGATGCTATATTAAGTGATTTTCCAGATCCGAATTATCATGGAATTATGCCACAAAATCCTCCACAGGCAGACGGAAGATACCGATTAGGCGCGTGGTGGTACTTATTGTTTGAGCGTTTCTGGTCGCTTAGGGGAATGGAAAATGCACTATGTGATTTTTATGAATATCCTGATGAGGTGCATAAACTGTTTAGAGCACTTACCGACTTTTACAAATCGGTGATGACTAGAGCGAAAAAAGAGCTCAATTTAGATGGAATGATGGTGAGTGATGACATAGGTACACAGACTAGTACGTTTTTCTCAGAAGAAATTTTCACTGAGTTCTTTAAGCCATACTATAAGGAGTTATTTGACCATGCTCATTCGCTCGACATGCATTTTTGGTTGCACACATGTGGTAATGTGCTAAATTTCATTCCACATTTTATTGAAATAGGACTTGATGTACTTCACCCTATTCAAAAATATACTATGGAAGAAAAAGAAGTAGCACAAGCGTATGGAGACAAAATTTGCATATGGGCTGGTTTTGATGTGCAACAAAAAATTCCATATGGAACGCCCGAAGATGTGCGAGAAGAAGTGCGATTTATGTACGATACTTACTTTAGGAAAGATGGTAGATTTATCTTAGCGCTTGGGAATAATGTAACACCAGATACTCCCGTAGCGAGCGTTGAGGCACTGCTTGATGAGGCTGTGCAATACGGATTAAAAAAATGCGCAGAAGACAAGTAAAACGCTAATGCAGTCACAGTAGATATAAGGGAAAAAGCCGATGTGTGCTCACATTGGCTTTTTTGTGTGCTATAAAGGGGATTGCAAAAAAATAGCTAATTTCGACAAATTTCAGCTATCTTTTCAGCGAATTTTATACTATACATAAATATGAATTTTATGTTAAAATATAGAAATGCATTGTTTTAAGGAGAGTTTTTATGAAACAGTTAAATATTATTGTGAGAAAAGAAAAGCTAAATGAAGTAAAAAAAGCAATTATAGAAAATAGCGCAGGTGGCATGACTGTATACGATGTGAGCGGTTGTGGAACTTTTGCTGAACTACCTGACATAGAGGGTTTGGTGTATTCGCCTGACATGAAAAGAGATGTTATGCTCACAGCGAAAGTGAAAATTGAAGTTGTGGTGCACGATAACGAAGTCGAAACTTTAATTGATAAAGTGTGCGATGCTGCCTTCACAGGGAAATGTGGTGACGGTAAAATTTTTGTAAGTCCGATTGAGCGTGCGTTTAGAATTCGCACACGCGAATGGGATGAGGAAGCAATATAAATAGTAAACTGAGATGGCAAGCACGTAGATAGAAAATGATGAAAATGCCTAAAAATTTGCCTATTATGGCGGAATGGAGCAATAAATTGAGAGTAATAGAACACCCGATACTTGATACATTAGATGTATCAGATACAATTACGATATATTTTGATGAAAAACCGATACAAGCGCTAAAGGGCGAAATGATATCAGCCGCATTGGTAAACGCTGGGATAGTATCTTTTAGAAGAACGCATAAAAAAGGCGAACCGCGCGGTATTTTTTGCGCAATTGGCCGCTGTACAGACTGTATGATGATAGTTGACGAAGTGCCAAACACGAGGACATGTGTAACTGCAGTACGTGACGGGATGCGCGTAAAAACTCAAAATGGCCTGGGTGGTTTTGCTAAAGAGGGGGAAGAATAATGAAAACAATTTTCACCGATATAGCAATAATTGGAGCTGGTTCAGCTGGTTTATCAGCAGCGTACATGGCAGCTAGTGCTGGAGCAAAAGTATTAGTACTAGACGAAAATCATTTGCCCGGAGGACAGTTATTTAAGCAGATACATAAATTTTTTGGTTCAAGAGCGCATCAAGCGGGAGTGCGTGGTTTTACGATAGGAGAGCAACTGCTAAAAAAAGTAGATGAAAGTGGAGCTGAAGTTTGGCTTAATGCGCTGGTATATGGGATTGAAAAAAATTGCAATTTGGGCGCAATATATAATAATGAGCATTATGTGATAAAAGCAAAAAAAGTGATTATCGCAACAGGTGCTAAGGAAAATTACATGCCATTCCCAGGGAGTACATTGCCTGGTGTAATGGGAGCAGGCGCGGCGCAGACGATGATAAATGTAAGTAGAGTGTTACCGGGGCAAAAAGTTTTGATGCTTGGAAGTGGAAATGTTGGGCTCATCGTGTCATATCAGCTAATGCAAGCTGGTGCAGATGTTGTCGCACTAGTCGAAGGTGCACCACAAATTGGTGGGTATGCAGTGCATGCTGGTAAAATCAAACGAGCAGGTGTGCCAATATTTGTGGGACACACCATAAAAAAAGTTATGGGTCAAGATAAAGTTACAGGAGTAGAAATAGTCGCACTAGATGATAAATGGAACCAAATAAAAGGTAGCGAAAAAATCTTTGAAGTTGATACAGTCTGTCTTGCAGTTGGGCTTAATCCTATGTCAGAGCTAGTGTGGATGGCTGGTTGTGAGTTTGATTTTATACCGATGTTTGGAGGACATGTACCGCTACATGATGAAAACATGGAAACTACTGTCAAAGGACTATATGTTGCAGGCGATGTTACCGGAGTAGAGGAAGCGTCCTCTGCGATGGAAGAAGGCAATTTAGCGGGAGTATGTGCAGCTGAGTCGTTGGGATATATGGACGCACAAACAGCCACAGAGAAAAAAAGCGAAATTAAAGCAAGATTATCAGTGCTACGCTCAGGAATGTTCGGCGAAAAAAGAAGAGTGGCAAAAGAGTCTCAAATCAGTAGCATGAAAAAGCGAATAGTAGGGGAGTAGTATGATGAACGGTGTAATTTACACAGGGGTACCATCAAAGGAGGAGCTAAGCACTTGTCCTGGTATGCCCAGTGAAGAGATAATGAGAGAAAAGCGCATTCCTAGAATTGAATGTGTACAAGAAATTCCATGTAATCCTTGTGAAGGTATTTGTCCGACAGGTGCGATAGTAATCGGCGAAAACATTACAGATTTACCAAGACTTGTCGCAGAAAAATGTACGGGATGCGGATTATGTGTGGCTAATTGTCCAGGACTTGCGATAACAATGATAGATAAATCGAAATCCCAAACTCATGCAAAAGTTGACTTCCCATTTGAATATTTACCGCTACCGAGTGTTGGGGATATTGTTGATGCGGTGGGACGTGATGGTAACTATGTCTGTCAAGGTGAAATTATTAGCATTAAAAAGCTAAAAGCGTACGATGCAACCACTGTGATTTCGATGAGTGTGCCGATGGAGTACGCCGATGAAGTTGTGAGCATGAAAAGGCTTGGGAAGTAGGGAGTATATGGAAGATTTAATAATATGTCGCTGTCAAGAAGTGACGAAAAAAGAAATAGTAGACGCGATAAAAGATGGGGCGACTACAGTAGACGGAGTTAAAAGACGCACTCATGCTTGCATGGGACTATGTCAAGGAAAAACTTGCTCAAGATTAGTGCAAAATATAGTAGCAAAAGAAACAGGTATTTCTCCCAAAGAAATCCCACCACAAAAAAGCAGAATGCCAGTGCGTCCTGTGAAGCTGGGAGTTTTTAAGGGGGAAGACAATGAATAAGAGCGATGTAATTATAGTCGGCGGAGGAATAATGGGAAATTCTATCGCATGGCAGCTTTCTAAAAGAGGTAAAAGTGTAATCGTTTTAGAAAAAAGCGATGTTGCATCAGGAGCAGCAGGAGCGACCGATGGGGTTGTGGGATATCATACGAAAAAACCAGGCCCACAGCTTGATCTTGCAGTGCAGTCAATCGAGATGTTTGATGGACTATCAGAGCAACTAGACTATGATATTGAATACGAAAAAAACGCTGGTGGTATGCAACCTGTAGAGGATAAAGAGCAGTACGACATGCTCTTTGCAATGGTGGAAGAGCAGAAAAAAAGCGGTGTAGACATAAAAATGATTAGCGCAGAAGAAGCGTTTGAAATTGAGCCTGAAATTGCAAAAGATATTTACGGTGCATTATATTCAAAAACAGGTGGGAAAGTAAATCCAATAGCTTTGACTATGGCTTTTTCACAAGCGGCAAAAAAACTAGGGGCAGTAGTAAACAATAACACACAAGTGAATAGCTTCATTATAGATGGACAAAAAATCTTGGGAGTGCGTACAAATAAAGGTCAATTTTTCGCTGATGTTATCGTGAATGCAGCAGGTGCATGGGCTGGTGAAATAGCAAATATGCTAAATCTTTATATGCCGATAAAACCTAGAAAAGGTCAGCTCGCAGTAACTGAGCCAATTGCTCCTTTCATGAAAGCGACAGTGCAATGCGCGCTATATAATATCATAAAATTTAGACCAGAAACGATAAAAGATGAAGCAGTATTAAAGCTAGGGTCTTCGCTTAGTATCGAACAGACTGAAGAAGGTAGCATTATAATTGGTGGAACACGTGAGTTTGAGGAGTTTAATGATGAGAACACATTTGAAGCAATCGAAATCATGATGAATCGAGCTACAAGATTTTTTCCACTACTCAAAAATGTTAGTGTGGTGCGCTATTTCTCAGGTTTTAGACCATTCACTCCAGATGGTTTACCGCTACTTGGGAAAGTTGACGCATACGATAATTTTTACATGGCAGCTGGACATGAGGGAGATGGAATTGCACTAGCTCCAATTACAGGGAAATTAATTAGCGAAATTATATGTGATGGAAAAAGTTCGTATGATTTATCGGACTTTAACCCGAACAGGTTTTGCGAAAAATAATGAATAAGTAGGTAAATATAATGATTAGAATTATCATTCCTATGGCAGTATTACTTATAATAATACTGGTGAAAAAGTTACCGATTATCGGTGGGAAGATAAACATAGCGCTTATCATAACAGGCATGCTGACTTTGATACTCTCAGGAATGTACAACCCTGGCGACTGGGTAGTCGCGTGGGCAGACGGGCTTGATAGATTGGGGTGGATTATCGCCCTATCAATTGTAGGCAGTATCTTTGCGGAGATATCCTCAAGACTGGGCACAATCGACACGATAATAGGTACATTAACCGCAAAGTTTGGTCGATACCCTAGAATACTGATTGTGTGCATACTCTTTGCGCTAGTACTTGCAGGTTCGCTTTTAGGCGATGCGATTGCAGCGGCAACAGTTATTGGGATGCTGACCATAGGCATACTTTCTTCTATGAATATGCCGTACGAGCGCATATGCTCTATAATTGTTATGGGAGCATGTATTGGCTCGATTATGCCACCGATGACACAGGCACTCGCATTAGCATCCTCTTTAGTTGAAGCAGACGCAGACACAGTAATAAACATGGGATATATTACTGTGGGTATAGTATTTGTGGTGATAGCGCTATATTGCAGTTTGTTTTTGGTGCGCAAAGAAAATGTGCCTGGAGCAAATAGTGAAGTGGAAATAAAATTTTCAGGGCAAAAGGCTAGTGAGATATTAAAATCAAACTGGAAGTCGTTAATCCCTATGGGAATACTAATATTGATAGTGTTACTTCGCACGGTAGATGTTCCATTTGTGGGTGTGGATTTAGGACCAACAATATTAGATAGCATAACGCTTTATACATTGGATAGCGGTGAGAAAGTAACGCTTTTTAGTTGGCTATCCGGTGTTACTGGGTTAAAAGGTTTTACAAATGGGATTGTACTTTCGATTATATGTGCAATCGGCGTTTCGTTTTTCTTCCCAGTGGTAAAACATAATGCAAAAGACATAGTAGTGCAAGGTATGGACAAGGTGAAAAATACTGTAGTATTACAGATTTCCTGTGCATTCATGCTAGGAGCGTTTTACACATCAGGAGCTATTGACGAAATCTCAGTTTTCGCACAAAACTTAGATGGTAATATCCTAAAAATTGGCGGAGTAGCGGCAATGCTGCTTATTGGGATGCTTACAGGTTCGCAATCAACAACACAAAATGTAATATTCTCATTTTTTGGTCCTGCTCTAGTAAGTATCGGACTAAACCCAGTCTTTGCAGCAGTTGCAGGGGCAAATTTAGCTGCGGCTGGTCAGGGTCTACCACCTGCAGATTTAACTACATTCGTAGTAGCTGGCATAGTTTCAGCTCAGTTTGGGAAAAAAGTTGATCCGATAAAATCCATGGTATACTCAATTCCGATGTGCATATGCTTCCTAGTAATGGGATTAGTGTTCTTATATATTTAAGATGAGGTAGAATATGAGTAAAAAACTAGGCATATTAATGCTTGATACAAAATTTCCACGAATACCTGGGGATGTTGGGAATGAGAATTCTTTTTCTTTCCCGATTGTAAAAAAAGTAATAAGTGGTGCTGACCCCAAATCAGTTGTGATAGACGGAAATAAGAAACTGCTAAAGCCTTTTATTGACGCTGCCATCGAACTTGAAAACACAGGTGTTAGTGCGATTACAACAAGTTGTGGTTTTTTGGCGATGTTCCAAAAGGAGCTGGCTGATGCAGTAAAAATACCAGTTTTTACCTCTGCGCTATTGTGGGTAGCTACTGTGTCAAGCATGCTAAAAACTGGTGAGGTAGTGGGCATTTTGACTGCGAATAGCGAGACATTATCAGAAAAACACTATATTGGTGCGGGGATAGATAAAATCGATAAAATTGTATACGGCATGGAAAAAACAAAATTTGGCGAAGTGTTTGTAGGGAATAGTGATACTTTGAACGAAGAGCTAGCCAAAAGTGAAATGATAGCCGTAGCGACAAAAATGGTGGAAGAACATCAAAATATCGGTGCTATAGTTTTTGAGTGTACAAATATGCCACCATATGCAAAAGCGGTGGAAGAAGCTACAGGGCGAAAAGTATATGATATTGTGAGTTTAGCGGAGAGTGTGATGCGCTCACATATATATTAAGAGTTTACGATTGTCGAAAAAACAAGGATTTTGGAATTATACCGAAATCCTTGTTTTTATTAATAATCGCATAATATTATGTGATTTATTACATATGCCAAAAAGAGCTCTTTGCTATTGATTTTAATTTTAAATGATGTATAATTATAGTATACAACCTATTTTAAGAAAAGTATGTCTATTGAAAAAAATGCAGTTTTACCGATGATGTAATTAAAATTAATAATATTTGAGGAGGTCGCTTTGAGTAAAAAAACAAATAAAATAGCCATTTTACTTGGAATAATATTTTTCTCAATAATTGTAATAAGTATTATACTATTCAACAATACCGTTAATGAAGAGTTTGAAGATTATGAACGCAATACTCTGATTGAACTTGCAAATCAACAACAAATTGCAATTAACAGACAGCTAGAAAGCCTAGTCTATAACCTAGTAACTATGTCTGAAACAATAGCGTTAATGGGGCTTGAGGACGAATCACTACTCGATTATTTAACAGCAAAAAAGTCAGTTTTGCAGTTTGAGAGCGCAAGTGTTGCAAATGAAAGCGGCGAAGTGCTATTATCGACTACTACAGCAACAGACATTTCAAATCAAGAGCCTTTTCAACAAGCGATGAAGGCTGATGTGTACGCATCAGAAACACACATATCGCCTTATTCAGATAAAGAAGTAATTACCACTGCTGCACCTATATATATTAATAACGAAATAGTGGGTGTGTTATCAGTGGAATTTTCAGTAGAATATCTAGGTTCGCTACTTACAAAATTCACAGACGAAGATGGACTAAACTTAGTGGTGAATAAAGATAGCGAAATAATGGTAAGTACTAACCAATTTGTAATAAGTTTTGATGCTTTTGCAACAGCGGAATTCAACGATGGAATGACGTTTGAGAAGGTTGTTAGTGATTTTGCAAACGGGAATAGCGGAAGTATTTCATATAAGTTAAATGGTACGCAAAAGCTAGGGGAATATCGTCCGATAGAGATAAATGATTGGATACTATTTTTTGAAATTTCCGAAGAAAAAATAGCAAAAAGTACAACGAATATTTCAGCAAGAATGATACTGATAAGCATAGCTATCATAATTTTTTCTTTTGCGATTATCCTAATAATAATGTATTCTGGAAAAACTTATTCCAAAAGTCTTGAAAAGATAGCATACTATGATGGATTAACGGGTAGCCCTAATCTATTAAAGTTTAAAATGCATGTAAAAGAAATTGTGGAAAATAACCCTAATGGGAAGTATGGGATGGTTAAGTTTGATGTAGCTAATTTCAAGGCGATAAATGAAGTATATGGTTTTGAAGTGGCAGACAAAGCGCTTTGTGCTATTGCAAAAACAGGGAAAAATGTAGAAGAGAAAACCTTTATCCAGGCAAGAGTGCACGCTGATGAATTTATAATGTTTTCTGGTGGAGATGACATAGAATTTTTAGCAGAAAGAAAGGATAAGTATGAAGCTTATTTTAAATCGCTGTTACCAGAGTTAAATGAGCATAATTTCTACTTTAGATATGGTCGTTATTTAATTAAACCAGGTGAAACTGATGTTAATGAAATGATAAATAAGACGGATATCGCGCATAAATTTGCTAAAACAAAAAATATGAGCAATCTTTGGGACTATGATGATAATTACAGTAAAAAAGTTTTAAAAGATGTAGAGATTGCAAATAAAATGAAAAACGCTATGAAAAACAATGAGTTTAAAGCGTTTTTACAACCCAAAATTAGTATTACAAAAGAAGAACTAATCGGAGCAGAAGCTTTGGTAAGATGGGTTGAACCAAATGGAGATATGGTGTATCCAAATGAATTCATACCACTGTTTGAGGAAAATGGATTTATTATTGAGCTTGACAAATACATGCTCAGAAGTGTTTGTGAAATGCTCAAAACATGGAAAGAAAAAGGTAAAAAATTAATTCCGATTTCAGTCAATTTTTCAAGATTACACATGCATAATCTAAACTTTGTCCATGAGCTTAAGCAGATAGTGTCCTCGTTCGGGGTTGACACATCATATATTGAAATTGAGCTGACAGAAACGACCGTGCTTGAAAATGAAAATGAGCTAGTGCGCGTATTGGCGCAGTTGAGAGAAGCGGGATTTTTAGTATCGATTGATGACTTTGGTTCAGGGTATTCTTCGCTAGGTATGCTCAAAAATTTTGAGGTAAACACATTAAAATTGGATAGAAGCTTTTTTGTTGAAGCCAACGATGATTTTGCTTTTAAAAGGGGAAATCACGTAGTAAAAAGCGTAATAGACTTAGCTACAGCACTGGAAATGCATACTGTAGCAGAGGGTATTGAAAGCCAAGAGCAGATAGAGTTCTTAAAAAGTATTAATTGCTATGCTGCTCAGGGATATTATTATTCAAGACCGATGCCTATGAGCGAGTTTGAACAAAAATACTATAGTTAGACTAAAACCTCAAGATACGAAAAGCATCTTGAGGTTTTTTGCTACAATTTAATAATAATTTAATCAAAATTGTGAATTTCCAATGATTCAGCCATTTTTACTAATTCCTCTTTATCGCCTCCACTCAATCTATATTTATATGGTCCATCAGCCCAATATATTCTATAATACTCATATCTCTGATCATATATACACAAGGCTTCGTTTCCATTTATTTCAATAGTTTCTATATTCGACGCTTCAGTATTAATATGTGTGGATTCAACAGCAACAAGGTCTTGATCGTAAGTAATATATTTATCGCCATTCATATATTCAATATACAAATCAGAGGGGGTGTGTTCAAGTAAGGTTATCTCATATCCCTCAGGTACGTAGTTGGGGCTGTAGTATGTTTCTATATCTACGAGCCTTTCAGTTTCCGTATGAAAATACAGTTCACCAAACTCACCGAAGTTTTCCAAAAAGAAATCCGATATAAATGCCCTTACTTCAGTATTTGAGAAAATTAGTGCATTAAGCGCTACGAACACACATACACAGATTGTAGCTAGCACACGTTTTGGAGTCGCTGTGATACCATAGAAAAAACTATTATGGCGTTTAAGCATTCTTTCCATCTTGCGGCTATGTTTTTTTGAGTATGTTACCTCTGCCAAATCCTCAGAATTAGGATATTTATCAGCAAACTCTTCGGCATGCATAGCGATGCCGTCCATTATATCTTTATCAAGTTTATCATAATCTTTATTACTTTTCATTTAATTACCTCGAAACTTCGGTTACTACTTAACCTTTCGGAAAGGAATTCCTTTGCCCTCTGAGCCCTTTTTCTTACAGTGGATTTTTTTATCTTTAACAAAGCGGATATCTCGTCATAAGATAAGTCGTTATAATAGCGAAGTATTAATATTTCGCTATAGATAGGATCTAACTCGGAAATAATTTTCTTTACGATATCGGATTTTGAATGAGAATCAGCGATTTCTTCGAGTTCTTTTTCATTTGAACTTTGATATTCCATGTCTTCATAATTTATCATTTGTGCTTTATTTTTACTTCTTAACCTATCCATACAAATGTTCTTACTAATAATAACGATGAACGACTTAGTTTTGTGACAAGAAATTTCATTAATTTTTTCTAAATGCTTTAAAATTCGCAAAAAAGTTTCGTGAGTCGCATCTTCTGCGTCCTCACGATTGCGCAAATATTTCATAGCTATAGAGAAAACGAGCTTGTGATACTCGCCATATAGCCTTGTCATTTTAATTTCATCAGCTTTATTTTCAATCGCGCTTAAGTAGATTATTAGCATGGTTGTTCTCCTGTGTTGTAAATTTTATTAATTTTTTAATTTTTTTTTAAAAAAGCTGTCACAAAAGTGTGCTCTCATACGTTTATATTAGTGAAGGTAATTATTATAACTAAATTTTACCATAATTTTTATGAATTAGCAACAGAAATTTACATATTCACTGGAAACACAGTTTATATACAGATAAAAGCAGTTTTTTAGTAGACCGGAGCTGATTTTAAACAAGGAGGAAAAAAGAATGAAAAAGTTAATCGCATTATTAATGACATTCGCATTGGTTTTCTCGATGATGGTAGTACCGACAATGGCGGTTAGACGAACCATAAACGGGGTAGAAACTGACATTTACCTATATCCAATCAACTCATATACTGCTGCAAGAGCAACTATGCGTACCATAAGTGCACCAATTAGCCATCAACTATTTATTGATTTAAGAGTATATGGACATAGAAATGATGGACATATAGAAAGCAATTTTAAATCAAGTAGTACTTGGGGCACATATTTGCAGGCAGAGGCATTGGCTCCGTTTAATGCATATGATTCTGCTAGTGCACAATACTTTGTAGACTGGCAGGGGCATGGGGCATATTTGAATAGAGATAGATAAATAGTAAAATTACTGCTCCGGTCTACTTTAAATACAAATAGATACTAAAATTTTAAGAACATATTCGAGGTGATTTTATGAAAAAGTCTAAACTAATTGCATTAACACTAACATTTATATTCATCCTCACAGCCTGTGGAGAGGGTGGGAGTGAGTATATGTTTGATAATATTCAAAGATTAGGATTTGATTATGTATTACCGGAAGGGGTAATATATATGAAAAATGTTGCTATTTCTCAAACGGAAAATACATATGAAAAATTG
>CAYJII010000009.1:0-64888 GCA_964370225.1 uncultured Oscillospiraceae bacterium
TCCTGTCGCGTCCCTTTGTTCTTGCCCTCGTTTGTGACGCTTGATTATTATAGCACGGTATTCCACACATGTCAACACTTTTTCGCAAAAAGATTTTATTTAGACTTTTACTATAATAACGACAAACATATGAGTACATTTTTAGTCAAGATACAACAAGAATATACAACCCACCAAAGAGGCACACTTTTTCTCAATTTATTGTTAACATTCTATTCACAATATTGTAACTATTTTTTATTGTGGAATTGGCAGTATAATAATATAATTAAAGAACGATAAGGCGTAAATCCGCTAGTTTAAACCCAATATTAACAGTGATTTCTTTTCCTATATATATAAGTAGGTGAAAATGCGCATTATCAAAATAGTGTTTTAGCTGTTAAATCAGCAGAATGGAGAAATTATATGTTTTCTAGTTACAGCGTAAGAAAGCCATATACAGTTTTTGTGGCTATTGTAATTGTTTTAATTTTAGGAGTTGTGTCGTACACTGGCATGAGCATTGACTTAATCCCTAGTATAAACTTGCCGTATGCAGTAGTCTCAACTTCCTATTATGGCGCAACACCGGAGCAAGTTGAGCTCACGGTAACCACACCGCTCGAGCAATCGCTAGCTTCATTAAATAATATAAAGAATATACAGTCCGTCTCCTCAGAAAACTCCTCGATGATAATACTTGAGTTTAATGAAGATGCAAACATGGACAGTGCAATGATTGAAATGAGAGAGAACCTTGACTTAGTTACAAGTTATCTTCCCGACGAAGTAGGCTCACCGATTATTATTAAGCTCAACCCAGATATGATGCCGATAATGTCTATATCTATAGCGGTTGAGGGAATGGATGATGCCGAGGCAGGCGAATATATAAACCAGCGCCTCATCCCAGAGATTAACAGTATTAATGGTGTTGCCTCAGTCGAAGCAAACGGAATTATCGAAAACATGGTTGACATCACAATATCTCAAGAAAAAATTGATGCTCTCAACGCTGATATTGAGAATACTTTTCTAACTGATATGGAAGCTACTTTATTTGAAGAAGTCGAAGATGCAATGTGGTACGAAGTAGAAGCTCAAGTTAGAGACCAGATTTATATTACCTTCCGCGACCAAAAGAACGCAATGATTGCGCAAGGCATGACTGAAGAAATGGCAGAGGCAGCAATTGCTCCCGCTCGTTCACAAGCGTATGGGCAAGTGGTGAGCCAGGTAAGTAAGATTGTTACAGCGGATGCAGTAAATGAAATTGTGCAAGAACAATTGGCGCAAATTGAAATTCCCGAAATTGAAATCACTAAGGATATGATAACAGGAATATTGTCTGCGCAAAACTTTTCTCTCCCAGCAGGTAGCATCGACACTAGCGACGGTGATTCCAACCTAGTTCGTGTGGGTGACAAATACGCTTCTGTTGATGAGATAAAATCAACAAAGCTAATGGATATCCCAGATTACGGTGAAGTTTTAATTGATACAGTATGCGAAGTTCATTCATATGACAATGCATCGGACTCATATTCAAAAGTAAATGGCAACTATGCAGTTGTGCTCTCAATCCAAAAACAACCTGATTTTTCTACTGCTGATGTGTCAACTAATGTCCGCGAAAAATTAGATCAGCTTCCTATAGATTATGATGGCGTTTCAACTGCGGTTTTAATGGACCAAGGTGAGTATGTTCAAATAATGATTGATGCTATAATTCAAAACTTATTATTTGGCGGCGCGCTAGCAGTGTTAATCCTATATATTTTCTTAAGAAAAATTCGCCCTACTATAATAGTAGGAGCTTCAATTGCAATTAGTGTAATCACTGCATTTGTTTTAATGTACTTTAGTGGCGTTACGCTAAACTTAATTTCAATGGGCGGTCTAGCTCTTGGTGTAGGCATGCTTGTTGAGAACTCAATTGTTGTTATCGAAAATATCTTCCGTAAAAAAGCAGAGGGCATGGACGCAAAATATGCAGCTATCGAAGGCGCAAAACAAGTAAGCGGCGCCATTTTTTCCTCAACGCTTACAACTGTAATAGTTTTCGTTCCTATATTATTCACAGGCGGTATCACAAGACAGCTATTTACCGACATGGCTTTAACTATTACTTTCTCATTACTATCCAGTTTATTAGTAGCGCTGACATTGGTACCTGCTGCTAGCGGTATCATGATGCGCAGAAAATTTGAGATAAAACCAACATTTATCGATAAAATCTCAGGCGGTTACAAGAAATTTTTAAATCATGTTTTAAATGTAAAGTGGGCGGTAGTCTTAGTAGCAATTGCCCTACTCGCAACCAGCGTGTATGCGGCGATGTCCTCAGGCACGGAGCTTTTCCCATCTATGGACAGCGGAACTATCACAGTTTCTATCGACATGCCTGAAGAATACACATCCCAGCAAAGATTTGAAGCATTAGATATGGTAAATGAAACGCTTCTTACTATAGAAGACATCAGCACAGTCGGCATAATCGATAGCATGGGTAGCGGAACATCGGGAATGATGGCATCCATGGCAATGGGCAGTGGTACAACCGTATATGTGCTACTAGACACAGAAAGAGTTTCTACTACTGATGAAATCATACAGGAAATCCGTGATAAATCTGCAGACTTCGATTTTGAACTCTCTGCTCAAAGCTCCAACACAGATTTAAACGCATTAAGCGGCGGACAAATAGTAGTTAATGTATATGCAAATGAACTGGATACATTAAGAGATACTGCGAAAACTATTGCCGATACAATTTCGGAAGTAAATGGAACAGTGGATGTAAACGACGGACTTGGCACAACAACTCCTGAGATGCGCATTATCGTGGACAAAAACAAGGCGATTGTAGAAGGTCTTACCACCGCGCAAATATACCAAACTGTAAATGATAATATAAAAGCTGGTAGTGTCGTGACCGAATTCACGCAAGGACAATCCGACTTTAGCGTATATGTTAAAGATGAGCGTGACGATGCATTAAATGAAACTAATATTATGGATATAGTTGTAGCTACAAAAGAAGAAGAAAACGAAGAGGGCGAAATGGTAGAGCGTAACATTTTGCTAAAAGATGTTGCTACATTAGTAGAAGCTGATGGATTCTCTTCAATAAGCCACAATTCACAAGAGCGTTACCTCAGCATTACAGGCTCTATCGAAACAGGTGTAAACTCCGGTGACGTGTATGCAGAAATTGAGACAGAGCTTGAGAATTTGGATTTAGCTGCTGGTACAAGATTTGAGATTGTTGGCGAAAGCGAAACAATAGAGCAAACATTCTACGATTTAACATTGATGATCGCACTCGCAATTGTATTCATCTACCTTGTAATGGTAGCACAATTCCAATCACTCTCCTCGCCATTCATCGTAATGTTCACAATCCCACTAGCATTCACAGGCGGATTTTTAGCACTCTTCCTTACAAACACCCCTATAAGCGTAGTAAGTTTAATCGGGCTTGTAATCCTAGTCGGAATTGTAGTTAACAATGGTATCGTATTCGTTGACTATGCAAATCAACAGCGAGAACGTGGCAAAACCACGAGAGAAGCTTTGCTTATAGCAGCGCATGACCGTCTGCGACCAATCCTTATGACAGCGCTGACTACAATAATAGCACTTGTTGTAATGGCGTTTGACAATTCTAGCGGCTCGGAAATGATGCGACCAATGGCAATTACGACAATCGGTGGACTTATTTACTCCACCATACTAACGCTGTTTTTAGTTCCTGCTATGTATGAATACATGCACAGTGATAAGCGCAGAGAAAAAAAGCTTGCAAGGAAAAAGAAAAAAGAAGAAAAATTAGCGAGTAAACATAACTAATTTTAGGTAAAAGAAAAGGCGAAGAATAGTTTTTAACTATTCTTCGCCTTTTTAGTTGATAATTATTAAAGTTTTGAGCGAATAAACTTATCTATCTGCTCAGCAGTTTGCTCAGCTGTGAGGTATGAGTTATCTATTAAATGCATATGTGGATTTGTATTCTTCGCATTTTCTTTTAACCACTCATTAAAATCAGCGGAGGATTTTAAATGCCCCTCGTCACTAATGTTTCTACCATCACGCATGCGCATATCGAGCTTATCAAATTCGCTGACAATTGCAACATAATGTATCTGTGAAAACAACTCCCGCTCATCTTTTTCCTCAAAATGTGAAGGGATAGCACAACCGCATAGCACCACAGGCAGCCCTATTTGCGAAACATTCGCACACAGGTTTAGCCAAAGTTTGCGATAAGCAAAATATTCATCCTCGGGAGTATTGTACATATCATTCCATAACAAATCGCTCTCGAGCACAATATAATCTGTCTCTTGCTTAAAAAGCAGTTCACATGCCGTGGATTTACCCACTCCGCTAGCACCCGAAACTATAAAAAGCTTCTGCTTATTAGTCGGTGTCATATGCTCCCCTCCCTAAAATTTTTATGCGTTATTATTTTTGCGGTATTCAAGAAAGCTTTCTAATATAATAGTAGCAGCAAGCTCGTCTATAACATCTTTACGTTTTTGCCCTCTTACATTCATCTCGTTTAACATGTTTGTCGCTTGGATTGTGCTTCTGCGCTCATCCCACTCTTCTACAGGCAAGCCAGTTCTCTCGCGCAAATACGCAGCAAACGCCTGACAAAGTTTTGCTCTGTCACCATAACTGCCGTCCATATTCCTCGGAACACCAACAACAATCATCTTAACTTCATATTGTTCTGCCATATATGCAACCTTTTGAGCACAAGCATCAAAATCTTTTTCATGTACTACGCCAACTGGAGAAGCCAAAAACTCAGTCTTATCACAAACTGCTAGTCCTGTTCTCGCATCACCGAAGTCTACACCCATAATTTTCATTTTCTTCCACCTTTTTTATTAATATGCTTCAACTTTCCCGATAATATCGGTAATGTTATTTATATTGTTCTCGTCTAAATATTTATTTAAACCATCGATAATTTCAATCGGCGCATACGGATTGTTAAACAACGCTGCTCCCATTTGCACTGCACTTGCTCCAGCAAGCATCATCTCCACAGCATCTTTATATGTACAAACGCCACCCATTCCCATAACAGGAATTTTCACTGCATTCGCCACTTGCCACACCATTCTAAGCGCAACAGGAAAAACCGCAGGCCCACTAAGTCCGCCAACATTATTTTTTAGTATCGGGCGTCTTGAGTTTATGTCAATTCGCATTCCCAAAAGCGTATTGATTAAAGAAACTGCATCCGCACCCTCAGCTTCAACTGCTTTTGCTATTTCTGTGATATCGGTAACATTCGGCGAAAGTTTAACCATTAAAGGTTTGCTCGTTGCCTTTTTCACATGCTTTGTGATGTCGGCAGCAGTTTCAGCAAATATTCCAAAAGCTGCACCTCCATGCTTAACATTCGGACAGGATATATTCAGCTCTAGCATATGCACATTAGTTCCTTCTAAGCGCCTTGCTATTTCTACACAATCCTCCACTGTTTGCCCCGCAACATTTGCAATAACAACCGTGTCCTTTGTAGCAAGATATGGTAGCTCATTTTGGATAAAGTAGTCGATTCCAGGGTTTTGCAGCCCTACGGAATTAAGCATACCCATCGCAGTTTCCGCTACCCTCGGCGGCAAGTTTCCATCTTTTTGGTTTAAAGTAAGCCCCTTAGAAGAAAATCCTCCAAGCAAGTCGATATCATATAATGTATCATACTCCCTGCCAAATCCAAAAGCACCTGACGCAGGGATTATAGGGTTTTTAAAATCTACCCCAGCTATATTAACAGATAAATTAGCCATAATTTCAAAGCCTTTCTTGATTATTTAAAGTACAACTGCATTCGCATCAAACACAGGGCCATCTTTACAGACATGTGCAAAATATTCGTTGCCATCTTTGACCGCCTTGCACGCACAAACTAAACATGCTCCAACACCACAACCCATGCGCTCTTCGAGGGAAACCTCACATTTTATCCCCTCTTTTTCACATGCAGTCGCAACCGCTTTTAGCATAGCATGCGGTCCACAAGCATAAACGATATCGGGTTTTTCACCCTCCAGCAGTTTGTTAAACGAAGTGGTAACAAAACCATGCTCGCCCATCGTGCCATCATCCGTGCAGACATTAACCTTAGCTCCCGCACAAGCGAAGTCATCGGCGAGTATCACTGCATTCGCACTCCTAAAACCGACAATCGCAGTTGCGTTTTCGCCATAATGTTTTGCGACCTCAAGCATAGGTGGAACTCCAATCCCACCACCAATTACAACAGCTTTTTTATCACTGTCCAGTAGCGTGAACCCATTCCCTAAAGGAAGCATCACATCCATGAGCTCACCTTCGTTAAGCCTAGCTAAAGCATCTGTGCCATCGCCCCTAACCTCAAACACAAGGCGAAAACAACCGTTTTGCTTGTCGATTTCACAAATCGAGATAGGGCGTCTTAAGAAAAATCCGTCCACTTTAATGTGAGCGAATTGTCCTGCAAAAGCAAGCTCTGCAGCATCTTTTGCTTTTATGGTATAGCTATAGACATTTTTAGCTAAATTTTCTTTTTTTACAATTTGATATTTTGAACATGTATATTCCATTTTAATGCTCCGTTCTGTCGAGTATCTCGACTGATTATCTATAAATATATTATACAGCCTTTACAGCGTTTTTTCAAGTAAAGAAAAGCTAACTTTCACTTAATTGGTGAAAGTTAGCATAATCATTTTATTAACCAAGTAATTTTTTAGGAGAGTAGCGGTTGATTGCAGCATCATTTAACACTACATCTAAATCTGCCGCTTTTTCTTCTAACACAAGAGTAAACTCATCATTTTTCAAATCATCAAGTAAAGTTTCTCTTAAAATATCAAAATATTCTGGATGGTCGTTAATATCAAGTCTTAAAACTACATAAATTGAATTTTCATCCTCGATAACGCTAGGCTCACCGATTTTTGCATCTGCAAAAATCGCATCTTCGATATCCTGTGACACATAGTACGATTCAAATATATCTCCCTCACCTTTTTTTGCGATTTGCATATAAACAGCTTCATCTTCAAAAACAGGAGTTTCTGTATCTAATATAATCGAATCTTCTAGGATTTTTTCTTCTAAGATTGCATCGATATCCTCAGGATTTTCCAAAACTTTTTTATAATAGTCATCAGCTCTATCTCTAACTGACTCGATAGCTTCTTCAGTCATCATAGTACCTGTGTAAGCATCTAGTTTAGAGAAGCTGATTGATTTGTATAAAGTAAAGTCATCTTCAAAATACGTTACTAAATCCTCATCTTTAATAGGCTCAACGCCATCATCTTCTGCATAATATTGAGCAAATACTAGTGAAGATTTATAAGTATCTGTAATTTGTGCCTCGTATGAACTTTCTCCAACTCCGAGATCTTCAAAGCCGTCTTGCACTTCGTCCCATGTCTCCATATCGTACTCGATTGCAGCTAAGTCATCCTCAGATAAACTTAATCCTAATTCGTCAAAAAGCTCGTTTGTAGCATAAACTTGTTTTGCGATATAAACAGCTTTTTCATTAACCCAGTCTTCAACTGGCATACCATCTAAATTGTTATCCCAGTAATCTTCAAGCGTTATGTCATAATCCTCGTGATTTTGAGATTCGCTAATTGCAAGATTTTGATACAAAATATATTGGCCTGCAGGGATCTGTTGTGAATTAATTTCCATCGCGTAATTAGTATCTGCGCAAGAAGTTAGCGCTAAACCCATTACAACTGAAGCAAATAAAGCTAGAAGTCTTGATTTTTTAAACATTGGTAAAAGCCATCCTTTCAGGTAAAAAAATAGATTGTTTTACATTATACATTAAATCCACCTAAAAGTCCAGTCTAAAAATACTATTTAACATATTGTTTATAAGTTGCAACTGGTATTTTTCTACTTAACAACACCGACTGCTTCTACTTCTACTAAAACATTTTTTGGCAGAGTTTTTACAGCCACACAGCTTCTTGCCGGTTTAGTTCCTGTGAAGTATTTTGCATACACTTCGTTAAATGCAGCAAAATTATCCATATCGCTTAAAAAGCATGTAGTTTTTATTACGCTGTCCGTGTCGCTACCCGCAGCTATAAGCACCGCTTTTAAATTCTCCATAACCTGTGTTGTTTGTCCTGTAATATCATTTGCAACAACTTCCGAACAAGCTGGGTCAATCGGGATTTGTCCCGATGTAAATACCATCCCCGAATGTACGATTGCTTGTGAATAAGGCCCGATTGCACCTGGTGCATTTTTTGTGTCAATAATCTTCATATTAAAACCAACCTTTCTTATTATATGTAATTTTAAGTATTATCTTATCATATTTTATGCTTTTGTCAACTAAAAAAAAGATTAATTAAAATTTAACATTAAATACTATTTGATTGTTCACAAAAATATGGTATACTGTAAGACAAACTAGATATAATATTAGCCGACAAAACAAGGCAGAATGGAGCATAGCATGGGGAAATTCAAAGACATAGATTGTCCCATTTGTAATAGTGCATTGGAAAATGGAGAAGATATTGTAATTTGCGATATCTGCGGAGCACCATATCACAGAAAATGTATAGCGGTCGATAAACGCTGTATCTACGCTGATTTGCACAGATTGGGCGAATCGTGGGAGATGCCTAAACCAAAAGAGGAAGAAGCACAAAAATTTGCAGGAGACGAGCCAAAGCGTTGTTCACGCTGTGGCACAATTAACCCTATTAATGGACTTTTTTGCGAAGTATGTGGAAATACACTTAACTCTTCCGAGGCTCAACAACAAAACTTTAATAAAAACATGGGAGCCCAAATGCCCGGCGCTCAACCTTTTAACCCGATGGCATCTATGGGACTAAACCCATTCACCACTCCTTTTGGTGGAGTTAACCCTGATGAAATTATAGATGACGTTTCCGTTAAAGACTTAACGATATTCGTAAACCAAAATACACCGTACTTTATACCGAAATTTAAGCAGCACTCCGATAATCCGAAGAGCACTTCTTTTAACTTTGCGGCATTTATCTTTACGGGGATATACTTTTTGTACCGCAAAATGTATGCACTGGGCATATTGTTTTTAGCGCTAACTGTAATCACAGCACTGCCCGCTTATATAATACAGTTTGATAATTTGCAACAAACTATGGGAATGCAATTTTTTGATATCAATATTGCAGATTGGATGTATACAGCCAATTTTATCTTTTCAGTGCTCAATCTCTTGGCGATGTTTTTCTGCGGAGCTTTTGCAAATAAGCTGTATAAAAATCACTGTGTTAAAAAAATCAAGACAATCGAGAAGACTTATACTGAACATGAAGAATATAATAAACAGCTGACAAAACAGGGGTCTGTATCAAAAACTGTGATATTTATTCTGCTCGGATTATACTTTGTTTGGCAAATCTGCCTTTTCTTACTACTAATGGCACAATCTTAGTGTAAAGATTTTGTTTCACGTGAAACTAATTATTGTGAAAATATATAAAAGCGAAATGTCAAGTCTGACATTTCGCTTTTTTTGTGCTAATCTGTTTTACGTGAAGTTAAAAAGTATATAGCTCTCTCGATAGAATCTTTCGAATTGCCCCAATCTGCGTCTGGGGAAGTATTTCTGTAATCAAACATACTGCAGTAATGCGACACATCTTTTGACAAAATATCAAGTTGGCGCTTAAAAAGCTCTTCTGAAATCGCCATAAACTCTGGGGTTGTCTTCTTATTCATTTTGCTTTTTGCAAAAGATGTCAGCTCCTCATAATGCGGTAGGCAGAGGTATTCCTGCTCTTTATAAAGCTGCCTAAACTCAGCATTTTGCTCGTACATATTAACAATAGTGGAGAACATGCGCTCTTTCGCCCAATCGATTTTACTACAAACAAAGCAAGTTTTTTCCACTTTATCGTCTTTTTTTCGCGAAAACATGCCACTCACAGAAGCTTTTTTGTTCCCTACATTTTGTGGCAACTCTATAAGTAGACTCTGTAGCATTAAAGCAAGTGAAAGTCTGTTTTTGCACTTCATCATGATGTCAAAATGTGTTTTGCAAAATCCCAGTCTATTTGTTTCTTGACGAATATCTGGCTCCATCATCGCAGCGCCCATGATATATTCGATACAACGACTCTCTAAAGTATCGGATATGCTACAAATCGGGCAGCCACATTTTGGTTCAAACACCTCGCTAATCGGTATAGTATATATGCTATCTCTCATAATTTTTCTCCGTTTCAAATATTTTACTGTAAAAACATTAATATAAGTAGTAGCTATTATAACACATATATGCTATAATTAAAAGAAAATTTTAAAGGAAATATCTATGAATTATGAAATAAATGGTAATGATTTGCTCTACTATATAAAGGAAGATGAATTTTCAGTGAATGATACATTGGATTGTGGACAATGTTTTCGCTTTGATAAAATTTGCGAGAAATCTTTTGTTGGCGTCCATTTAAACAAAAGACTACATATCACACAATTTGAAGATTACGTTTTATTTAAAGACACGAGCGAAGACGATTTTTTGCGGATTTGGTGTGATTTTTTTGATTTGCACACAGATTATAGCGAAATAAAGTCACAGCTTTCATTTGACCCTACTATTAATGCTGCAATTTCATATTGTCCTGGTATAAGAATTTTGCGTCAGGACGCTTGGGAGGCAATTTGTTCGTTTATTATTTCGCAAAATAATAATATCCCGAGGATAAAAGGAATTATCGCTAGGCTTTGTGAAAATTTTGGCAATTACATTTGCGAGGAAGAAGGCAAAGGTGCACTTTACACTTTCCCAAGTGCAGAGGTGCTTGCTCAAAAAACAGTTTCCGATTTAGAATGTCTTAGAGCTGGATTTAGGGCGAAGTATATTATAGATGCAGCTACAAAAATTGCAAGTGGACAAATCGATGTAATGGCGATTAAGCAAATGGAGCTAACCGATGCGCAAAAATCGCTAGAACAAATTGTAGGCGTTGGTCCAAAAGTAGCACAATGCGCTTTACTCTTTGGTTTTTATCGCATGGAAGCATTTCCAATTGACGTATGGATAAAGAAAGCTTTAGACTACTTTTATGCAGACGGTTTCCCAAAAGAAGCCTCACACTACGCTGGGATAGCACAACAATACATATTCCACTATATAAGAAGTTGCGACCATGCCATACCTCAAGAATATAAAAAGTAATAAATATGACACAAAATCATCTTCCTGTAAATGGTAAAATGCACAAAGATGTTGAAAGAATTTTGTGATTGGACAAAGTCGTTTTTTGTCAAAAAGGTTACTTTTTGTACAATATTAGGCAATATAGATAAAGTATTTTTTGAAACTTTGGGTAATAAGGTACTATATTTTGTGATAAAATTTTGATATAGTTATAACAGTTAATTTTACTACCAAATTTACCAAAGAATTTTTTAGGAGGATATATTATGGCAAGTTTAACACTTAAAGGTATTTACAAAAAATATGCAGGAAATGTTGTCGCTGTTAGTGACTTCAATCTTGATATCGAAGACAAAGAGTTTATAATCTTGGTTGGTCCATCTGGTTGTGGTAAATCTACTACACTACGTATGATCGCTGGATTAGAAGAAATTTCTGAGGGCGAACTACTTATCGGCGACAGAATCGTTAATGACGTTGCTCCAAAAGACCGTGACATCGCAATGGTGTTCCAAAACTACGCACTATACCCACATATGACAGTTTTCGAAAACATGGCTTTCGGTCTAAAACTAAGAAAAACTCCAAAAGACGAAATCAAACGTCGTGTTGAAGAAGCAGCTAGAGTTCTAGACATCGCTCACCTTCTTGACAGAAAACCAAAAGCACTTTCTGGTGGTCAACGCCAACGTGTTGCTTTGGGACGTGCTATCGTTCGTGAACCACAAGTATTCCTACTTGACGAACCACTATCAAACCTTGACGCAAAATTGCGTGCACAAATGAGGACTGAGCTTTCAAAACTACACTTACGTCTTGGTACTACATTTATCTACGTTACTCATGACCAAACAGAGGCAATGACAATGGGTACTAGAATCGTTGTTATGAAAGATGGTTTCATCCAACAAGTTGATACTCCTCAAAACCTATACGAAAAACCAACTAACCTTTTCGTTGCTGGATTTATCGGTTCACCACAAATGAACTTTATCGACGCTAAAGTTGTTGAGAAAAACTCAAAAATTTGCTTAGAGTTCGGAAATGGTACTGTTAATTCTCTAGAACTTCCAGAATCAAAAATCAACGAAGCAGTTAAAGCTTCTATTGGTAAAGATGTTATTTTAGGCGTTCGTCCTGAAAGTTTACATGATGAAGAAATGTTCTTATCTACTGCTACTACTGGTATCGTAGAATGCCAAGTTGACGTTACTGAGCTTATGGGTGCTGAAACTTATCTATACCTAAATTTAGATGGTATCAACATGACTGCTAGAGTATCACCTCGTTCAACTGCTAAACCTGGCGATACTATTAAAGTTGCTATCGATGTTAACAGAATTCATATCTTTGATAAAGAAACAGAAAGAGCAATTTGCACTAACTAATATTAGTATAAATAAATTCCTCCACGGTAATAATCGTGGAGGAATTTTTTGCGCAAATTTTTCTTGTGTTCTTATACTTTTTTTGCTATAATGTACCTTAACTTCGCTAATATCCATTCGCAAAAACATCGGAAAAGACATCGGTGATGACGAACAATTTGAATTTGCGATTATATAAAGGAGAAAAAAATGAGTTTTACAATAAGAAAAGCTACAGGCAGCGACAAATCTGCTGTCCTTGCATTAGGACGCAAAACTGTAGATGTGTACGAACGCACACATCTAGGCGACGAAGCAGCAGACAGTTATATTAACAGTGGCGCTTGCGACCGCGACTTAAGCAAAATTTATGATAACGCTACTATTATTTTAGACGACGACAAGCTTGCTGGCTTTTTGTTTGCCGACAAAAACGAAATCCAAGGGCTTTCTGTCGATGTTCCTTACTGGGGCAAAGGTATCGCGCAAAAGTTAATTGCGTACGCTAGCACAAATATTTTCGCTGACTATGACGAGATTATGCTCGAATGCTTCGTGACTTCTCCACGAGCAAACAGATTTTATCAGAAAATGGGCTTTAAAAATTGCGGTATAGTTGATGGTGACGGCGGAAGTCGCATTGTGTATAAAAGAAAAATTAATGGAGAAGACATGTCTCCAAAAGATATTTTGCTAAAATGGATTGACAGTTTTAACAATGCAAACGCAACCCATTTAGCTCAGCTTTATGCAGAAAACGCAGTTAACCACCAAGTTGTAACTGACCCTGTTGTGGGCAAAAGTGCGATTTTCGAGCGCTTTGTTGAAGAGTTTAACACAGCCGAAATGGTGTGCATTCTCGATAATATTTTCGAAGATGGCGAGTGGGCAATAATGGAATGGCGTGACCCAAAAGGTTTTAGAGGTTGCGGTTTTTTCCATATTGTTGACGGGAAAATTGTGTTCCAACGTGGATATATGGATAAATTGAGTTTCCTTAAAATGAACGACTTGCCAATTGAATGAATTTTGCCTAATAAAATTAAAACAACCTCAAAACAAATAGTTTTGAGGTTGTTTTCTGCTTTACTTCAATATTTCAGGGTAATTCGTGATAATACAGTCGACACCCAGCTCTTTTAGCTTTAACGCATCTTCTTTCTCGTTGACTGTCCACACGTTCACAGCGATATTTTCGCCATGACAGCTATCTACAATTTCTTTCGTCACACAATAGTAAAACGGATGAATGCAGTTAAATTCATGCTTATTGCAATATTCGTGCACATCCAAAATATTCGAGCCATAAAGTGGAGCCATTCTCACACTCGAGTTAATTGCTCTTGCATCTTTAATCGCTTGGTGATCAAAAGATGAGATGATAATTCTTTGTGCAATTCCAGAATTTTCGACAGCTGCCATCACTTTTTCCGTCTGCCTTTTATTATACCAAGCGGGCAATGTCTTAATCTCAATATTAAGTTCCATGTCAGTCGTCTTCAGCCAATCTAAAACTTCGTCCAATGTTGGAATTTGTACACCCTTAAACTCATCTGCGTACCATGAACCATAGTCATAACTTTTAAGCTCTGCATATGTTTTATTCATGACGAGCCCTTCCCCATTCGAGGTCCTCTTGATATCCTCGTCGTGAATTACCACAAGCACATCATCGGCAGTTAGATGCACATCAAGCTCGATGCCGTCTGCACCCATTTCGTGGGATAATTTAAATGCTTCCATAGTGTTTTCAGGAGCGTGTCCGCTTGCCCCTCTATGCGCGAAAATTTTCATATACTTCATCCTCCGATATTATAGAGTTCTACTTTTATTTAAGTATAGTACAAATCCATACAGTTTGCAAGTCATCAGCCGTCACAAATTCGCTTTTATGCATTTTATTATCATAATATCCTTAAAATAATAAAAACTGTCCCAATAAAAATTAGGACAGTCTTTTTCATACTTATTTTATAGTACCGATATCAATCATTCGCTTCGTCTTCAAAATAGCTGTTTGCGTCTTGCCATCTTTAATCTCACCATTCATTACCATCTCAACGAGCTTATCTATATGAACACAGTCCACCTCTAAAAATTCGTCCTCGTCTAGATTTTGCTCGCTCTTATGCAAATCTGTCGCAAGGTAAGTGTATATAACTTCATCTAAATAACCTGCTGTCGGATAAAATTCGCCGAGCGAAACATAGTTTTTCGCCACAACGCCCACTTCTTCTAGTAGTTCGCGTTTACCGCATTCTAGTGGGTCTTCACCCTTTTCAAGCTTGCCTGCTGGAATTTCCATGAGCACCGTCCTGTATGGATATCTAAACTGATTAACCACATATATTTCGTGGTTTTCAGTCAGTGCTACTATGCATACTCCCCCGTTGTGGTGCACCACTTCTCTTATTGCAGTTGCATCGTTTTCAAGCTTTACAGTGTCCTTGTAAAGTGTTATCACTCGTCCTTCAAAAATTTTTTGGCTATCTATAGTTTGTTCTGTTAATTTCACTTTAATACTCCTTTAATATCAGTATATCACCGCACCGTATTTCTCTGCGATTTCCATTAGCTCTTCTTTTGGTATGCTGCTATCAGAGTTTATCATCGCTACCCCACTATATAGCATAAGTGCTAGTCTCAGCGAAATCCCATCATGCGAGCAAATGCAAAATGGCAAGTTTGATAAATGCGCATTTTTTCCAAAGTCTTTTGCGTCATCTACTGTGTTAATTTCAATCATTATGACATCAAAGCTCTCATCCTCAAGCTCAATAAACACATCCGCCATATCCACAGAACACTCGACAATCTGCGAGCCTTCAATGCTATCGTAATATAGATTGTACACCTGATTTTCGTCCGTTAGCACAATTTCGCCCACGCCAGTATCCTCATCGGATACTGGAATTTGTTCCACGAAAAAAACCTCGTCTTCTCTTGGTACAATCAGCGGAATTTTCGCATGAATTTCCAGCTCTTTTCTCAACTCGAGCGTTTCTGTGCTGTCAATACTCCTACTAAATCCGACTGCACTAGCACCGATACTTTGTAGCATTATAAGCGCACTGAGCACACTCTTTTCGTTAATAAGCATCCCATCCTCGTCAGTTTTCATGCTCACAAAAATAGGTTTATGGAATTTAGTTAGCGATAAAACTGCCGCCCTAGCATGTGCGATTGAGGTCATTTCGTTTAGATAAATCACATCCACACCAGCACTTACTAAAATATTCCCCTGTCGTCTATAAATATGCATCAGCTGTGTAAAAAGCACTTCGCCAAAAGGTTCTGGCACAAGGTCAACCTCAGAAATCACGCCTGCAATGACTTTTTCTCCTGCAAATTCCCTCGTTCTTTCCACAAGCGCCGTGTTAATCTGTTCAATATCCCCATCTACTCCCCATTTTTTTAGATGTTCGCTTGTCGCAAACATAGTCGGAGCGAAGATAATATCAGCACCTGACAAAACTTGTGTTTCTACAAATTTTTCGTGCTCACACGCGTTATTAAGTGCCCATATTGCAGGGCACTCAGTTTCGCTTATATTCTTATAATAATTTTTATTATTTATGCCACTCATCATAAGCGGCACGGATAAATCGACGTCCATTTCTTCCTCCAAAATACTGTAAATCGACTTTATTGTGCAGTAATATCGCCACTTGCTTCTTTAATATTTATATGCACTTCGTTATCGCTCACATGGCTTGAGTTTATATCAAGTGAATACTTAAACTCTAAGTCTCCGCCATGCTCATCTAAGTTAATCTTAACCTTTGAGCCACTCACTCCAATTAAAATTTCACCCTGCATTGTGTAATAATACCCAACATTGCGCTGGCCTTCTTTTACCACTAAATTTGAGCGCAACTCGCCATGTCTTATCAGTGAAACTATATTATCAGGAGCAATTTTTAGCGTAGTTTTTGTTCCCTCAAAACCAGTAGTTTCACTTTCTTCATATGTTATATAATAGCTATCTTCTTTTAAATAAAAGTTCCCCGTTGTAAATAATTCTGTGGTATCCTCTTCTCCGTCAACAACCTGAATACCTTTTATGCTAATAAGTACTTCTTTTTTCATAAACATCGCACCTCTTTCTTCTCTATCCCTTAATACTCTTCAATGTTAATCTTCTGCGCGTTGTTTTTTATGTTGTTTTCGTTTAAAAATATCTCTGCAATATTTGAAAAATTTTCAATATCGTCGCTCACAAAGTATTTATATGAGGCGATATTCTCAGTATCATTTAGCATATTATTTTGTGAAAGTAAGTTTTTTACATAAAGCGCGGTTTCTTTACCCGGGTCAATTAATTTTACATTTTCATCTACTAAATGTGAAATGAGCTTTTTAATAATTGGGTAATGTGTGCATCCCAAAATTATAGTATCAAATTCATTTTCTATTATTTCATTTAAATATTCTTTGGCGACTAAAGTCGTGATATTATTGTACTCATAGATATATCCATTTTCTACTAATGGTACAAATAATGGGCACGCTTTACTCAACACGCTTATATTGGGGTTAATTGATTTTATTGTCTTTTTATATTCATCACTTTTTATCGTTGCATTTGTCGCAATTACTGCAACTTTCTCGTTTTTTGTCGCATTTACCGCAGCATTTACCGCAGGGTTTAATATGCCCGTGTACGCTATCGGCAAATCTTTTATAATACTCGATGGGTTCGAACTAACCGTTCCGCACGCTGCTACTATTATTTTTACATCTTGGTTTAATAAAAAGTTTATGTCCTGTGCTCCATATTTTTCAATTGTGGATTTTGTTTTTGTTCCATATGGTACTCTTGCGGTATCACCAAAATATATTACATTTTCGTTTGGCATGATTTTTTTAATTTCTTTTACCGCTGTCAGCCCACCAAGCCCAGAATCAAAAACACCAATTGCTCTTCTATCCATTTAAAGCTCCGTTCCTATGATTAAAATTTTGTCGCGAGATTTTCTTTTCGCAATAATGCGAGTTCAACTAATTTTGTGAGTAGCTGTGGCAACGGAGTACCGCATTTTTCCCACATTTTAAAGTACATGCTGATATCTGTAAACCCTGGGAAAGTATTCACTTCATTTAAAATGATGTCATAATCTTCCGTCACGAAAAAGTCCACTCTAGCAAGCCCATCGCACTCGAGCTTTGTAAACGCTCTCTTTGCGGTTTCTCTTAATATTTGCATAGTATCGTTTGGAATATCCGCAGGGATTGTTGCAACGGAATCTGGTAATGTGTATTTCGCTTCGAAATCATAAAAGTCGTTGCACGAAGCGATTTCACCCGCTAGTGACGCCTCTGGATGTTCGTTATCGCCTAAAACAGCGCACTCAACTTCCTTGCCGATTATTGCCTCTTCCACCAAAATTTTCTTGTCATGCTCAAAAGCAATCTCAATCGCCTTGATTAATTCTACCCTATTTGTCGCTTTTGACACGCCAATCGAGGAGCCCGCATTTGCAGGTTTTACAAAGACAGGATAACCTAGGCTGTCATATATATTATCGAACAAATTTTCATTAACTTCACTTTTTTTCACGGAAATATATTTTGCAGTCTTAATCTTTACACTGTCTAATACGATATGCGTCATTTCCTTATCCATACAAATTGCGCTTGATAGTGTACCACATCCTACAAATGGGATGTTTGCAAACTCAAATAAGCCTTGGATTGTGCCATCTTCGCCATTTTTACCATGGAGCGCAGGTATCACACAATCGATATTCTCTACATTGTATGCGTTTTTCTCCAATGTGATAAGCCCGCCTCTTTTGCGGTCCTGGCTGATTGTGCAAGGGCAGATGTCGGCAGTGTTTTGCCACTCGCCCCCTTTAATTTTTGCGATATCTCCTGTGTATTTATACATTTTTCCATCTTCGGTAATACCGATTGTAATTACATTGTATCTGTCTTTATCTAGATTTTTTATAATATTTGTAGCTGTAATCCTCGAAATGCTATGTTCTGATGAAACTCCTCCGAAAAGTACTGCAATATTTTGTTTATTCATAAGTATACTCCTTTTAGTCAAATATATTAGAGCTCCTCCCAATTTATGGGGGAAAGCGAATTTTCTGCTAAAAAATTGTTAGCAAGCTTAAAATGTTCACACCCAAAAAAGCCATTGTAGGCGGAGAGTGGTGACGGGTGCACGCTTTGTAAAACTAAATGTTTTTCGCTGTTTATAAGTTTCGCTTTGCTTTTTGCGTTATTCCCCCATAGCATGAACACTATCGGAGAATTTGAGCCGTCAAGCTTTTTTATTATTGCATCGGTTAAATTTTCCCACCCCATGCCTTTGTGGGAATTCGGCTGTGCTTTGCGCACGGTAAGCACTGTGTTTAGTAATAGCACGCCTTGCTTTGCCCACGAAACAAGCTCACCACTTTTTGGCATTTCTACGGAAAACTCGCGCTCTATCTCTTTATATATATTCACAAGTGATGGCGGTAATGCCACCCCATTTTTCACAGAAAAACTAAGTCCATGAGCTTGGTTTTCGCCATGATAAGGGTCCTGCCCTAAGATTACTACCTTTGTATTTGCAAAAGAAGTCAACCTTAATGCATTAAATATATCATTCATATGTGGAAAAATCACATTATTTTTGTATTCTTTTTTTAAAAATTCTCTTAACTTAATATAATATTCCTTGCTAAATTCATCCGCTAGTATATTGTCCCAATCGTTATTTAGCTTTACCATTTTGCCTCCGCTAAAGAAAAATCATTTTTACTCTTTGTAATACCTAAGTATATCACAAAACATTCTGTAAAACAAGCTTTTGCTATAGCTTAGCTAATATAATACCTTCAAACAAAAATAAGAGAAGAAACTTTTTAAGTTTCTTCTCTTATTTAGCTATATATTAATCAAGATATCCTGCTTTTGGAGTATTCCCAAAACCGTCAGCTATAATTTTTAGCTGCTCATCTGTGATAGTTTGTAAGATTGGTTTGTCCATAATTTTCAGGTAAATTTCAGCGGATTTTTCCACAGTTTCCACTAAGCCAAAAGCCTCGTCTAAATCATTTCCAGCACCAAATATGCCATGTTGCGCCCAGACAACAATTCTAAATTCACGCATTTTCTCCGCAGTTTTATACCCAATTTCGTCCGTGCCACATAGCATCCATGGCAGTACCCCTATTCCGTCGGGGAAAACTACCATGCACTCAGTAATCATGCGCCATAATGTCTTAGTAAACTCTTTTTCTTCTAGCGTGTGCACAAATGTCATCGCTAATGTGTTCGTCGCGTGAGTATGTAAAATTACGCGATTGGATGAATTCACCTTAAGCCTTTCTATATGGCTCATAAAATGTGCTGCCATCTCGCTCGTCGGGCGTCCTCCATCCTCATATCCCCACAGTAAATCAACGCTTTTACCGTCGCTTGCAATTTTTATTATCCCCAAATTATTTGCAGGGTCATACTCCATATTTTTAAAGTATTTCGTCGTACCTGTAATCAAAAATATTTTCCCAGATAGATACGATGCATCGAAATCCATCGTGATATTACGCAAAGTATTGTTAATATCCAAATATTCTGCGACTTCATCTTCCTCTAGCATATAGCTTATGTTGCCACCATTTCTCTCGTCCCAACCCAGTCTATACATATTCGAAGTCATGCGACACATGTCGACGATGAACGGCGACTTTAATATATCTTTATATTCTCTCATAAAAATTCCTCCTAATTTCTTTTTAGCAGTACGTCTTCCTCGTGCTTTTTAACATTTTCAAGCCAAGATATCCCCACAGGCACACCCATTTGCTCACAATAATAATCCCAAACTGCACCAAAAGGATATGATTTATACTCCTCTACCAGCGCCAGTCTTGATGTATAATCTCCCGAATTTTCAAGCTCTTTTAACGCCTGTGTAGGCTCTAAATATGCTTTTAGCAGTGCTTTCAACATATTCCTTGTGCCGATGACCCATGCCGCAATCCTGTTTATGCTACCGTCAAAAAAGTCGAGTCCTATATGCGTGCGCTCGATTAAATTTGTACGAACTAGCGACTGCGCTATAGCACAAAGCTCGTCGTCAAAAGCGACAACATGGTCGCTATCCCAGCGCACTGGGCGGCTCACATGTAGCAAGAGCTCGTCTGTGAACAACAGTGCTGCGCTAATTTTGTCAGATATCATTTCAGTTGGGTGAAAATGCCCTGAGTCGAGGCATGGTGCGATATTATTTTTTATCGCATACCCTAAAGAAAACTCATGCGACGCAACAGTGTAGCTCTCTGCCCCTATCCCAAACAGCTTACTTTCAAGCGCATCGAGATGATATTTCCCATCAAGCTTTTGCGAAAAAACTTCATCAAGCGCAGACTTCATTCTTGCTCTCGGCGCTTCCCTATCCACAGGAACATCTTTATATCCATCAGGAAACCAAAAATTAGTCACACATTTTTGGTTTAACTCCTTCCCAAAATATTCACTAATCACACGAGAACGCTTGAGATGCTCTATCCAAAAAGCGCGTACTTCTTCATCCGCACTACTTATCGTAAATCCACTATCCGCCATCGGATGCGAAAAACACGTCGGGTTAAAGTCAAGCCCCAATCCCAACTTTTTCGCCCATTCTACCCATGACGAAAAATGTTTTGGCTCAATCTCGTTTAAATCCACCTTCTCATCAGTGTCCGCATAAATTGCATGCAAATTAACCTTATGCTTGCCGGGAATTAGCGAAAGTGCTTTCTCTAAATCCGAGCGTAACTCTATCGCAGTTGTCGCTTTTCCAGGGTAATTCCCCGTCACCTGTATCCCGCCACTGAGCGCATTATCAGCGAACAATAATCCCGCAACATCATCGCCCTGCCAGCAGTGCATGGAAATTTTCACTGCCTTAAGTTTTTGCATGACTTCATCTGTATCGACACCGATTTGCTTATACATTTTTTTTGCATATTCATATAATTTTTTTGTATCGCCCATCTTTACACCTCACCGATAATTTGTTTGTACTTGTAATAAGTCTCATCCCATTTGTCCCCATCACTCGGCAAATACTCGCAGATATCCACAGAATTCCTTATTACTTCCCTAGCTTTTTTCAAATCACTAATCTCGCCCAACGCAATGAGCCCAACTGCGATATTCCCCATAACGGTAGCCTCTGACGGGCCTGCAAAAACTTTTACTTTACATGCATCTGCACAGAGTTTGCACAAAAGCTTTGCATTTATTCCCCCTCCGACAATATTAATTGCAGTATAATTTTTGTTCGTAATCTCCTGTAAATTCATAAAGGTACTCTTATATTTTAGCGCCAAACTATCGTAAATACAGCGCATAATTTCGCCCCTGCTCTCTGGCACATACTGCCCTGTTTTTTTGCAGTATTCCTTTATCCTACGTGGGATATTCCCTGGAGTTTCAAACTCTTTTGCATCACAGTCAATAAAGCATTTTAGTGGTGCTGCTTGCTGCGCCTCTTGTTCAAGTTTATCAAAGCTGACTTCGTCGCCCTCACGAATAAATTGTCTGCGTGACTCCTGAATGAGCCACAACCCCATTATATTTTTTAGGAAGCGAACTTTTCCCCCATAACCAAGCTCATTTGTGAAATTCGCTTTTTGGCTTTCCTTTGTGATGATAGCATCGTCACTTTCTATCCCAAACAGCGACCATGTGCCACTGCTGAGGTACACAAAATCCTCCTCTTTTGATGGCGCACCCACTACTGCGGATGCGGTGTCGTGCGTGGCTACTGCGATAACAGGTATATTATCGCATCCAAGCTCGCTTGCTATCTTATCCGAAAGTGTGCCATAAATTTCGCCAGGCTTTATCATCGGTGGGAAAAGCCTCTCGTCAATATTTAGCGCACTCAAAATTTTCTTGCTACGAGTTTTACTGCGTGGGTCAATCAAATTTGAGGTTGATGCAATCGTAAGTTCACTGCGCATCTGCCCTGTCAAAAAATACGCAAGTAAATCAGGTGTCATCAATATATTTTTTGCTAAAGCTAAAATTTCTGGCTCATATTTTGACATATAGTAAAGCTGATAAAGCGTGTTAAAGTGCAAAAACTGTATTCCACTTTCCTCGTAAATCTCATTTTTGGAGATGAGCTCAAAAACTTCATCCACCACTTTATATGTACGCTCATCTCTGTAATGTACTGGGTTTTTTAGCATTTGCCCATGCTCGTCAATTAGGGCAAAATCCACCCCCCATGTGTCAATTCCGATAGCGTCAATTTTCGCATGCGCCAAAGCTTTTGCAATCCCCTGTTTAATTTCAAAAAACAGGCGCATTATGTCCCAGTAAAATGTTCCGTTTACTTCGACTGGATCGTTTGAAAATCTATGTATCTGCGTCATATTTATCTTTTCACCGTCGAACGAAGCAAGCATAGCACGCCCCGATGACGCCCCAAAATCAAACGCCAAAACATTCTTATGTCTCAAAATCTTTTTCTCCCTCCGAACAAATATATTGCGTTTATTATAACATTTTAGGCTCGTTTTTGTCTATATTTGTTCGATATCTTGATAAAAAAACAAAAATATGGTATAATATGAGCAAATTCAAGCACGAACACACGTGAAAAATCGCAGAAAAATATTGAACGGAGCGTTTTTATGTTAACACACGAAAGACAACAGCATATCATTGATTTTTTGACAAAGAAAAAATCTGCTACTGTTGCTAAGCTTGCAAAAAAATTATTTGTCAGCCAAGCAACTATCCGCAGAGATTTGAGTGACATGGAAAAGCAGGGACTCCTCAAACGCTCGCACGGTGGAGCAGTTTTGCTTGAGAGCAATAATGCTGAAAGCTCACTTTTAGTGCGCGAACAAGAAAATATCAAGGAGAAAAAAGCTATTGCAGAGCTAGCTGTCGATTTCATACGCGATAACTACACAGTTTTTATGGACTCAAGCTCCACTGTTAGCAACATCATCCCCTTGCTAAAAAAATTCTCTTCGCTCACCGTCATCACGACTGGTCTAAAAAATGCGATGCTCTTATCACAGGGCACCGACGCAAAAATCTATCTTGCAGGTGGCATGGTAAATAGCAATTCTAACTCCATCGTGGGGAGCGATACCACTGTCTTTTTAAGCAGATTTAACGCGGATATATGCTTTGTTTCCTGCAGTGGCATTGACCAAGACGGACAAATCACCGATGTTTCTATTGAGCAATCAAACATAAAAAACATTATGGTAAACGGATCTGATATCAAAGTTCTGCTTTGCGATAGCGGTAAGTTTAATGCGAAATATTTGTGCAAAAGCTTTACTATAAGCGATTTTGACTACATATTAACGGACAAGCCTGTGTCCAGCGCGTTTTTATCACTCGCAAAAAACAGCAAGTGCGAATTCGTTTTTAGTGATAAAAACTAGCCCATGAGCAGTATTTTTATCCCCAGATATGCTAAGACGCAGTGCATATCATAGTTTTCTGTGTTTATATAGGGGATTTCCATGGGCTCCACGACGTGATTTTTTGAAATCACGACCGTGCGCTGGAGCGAGGCGATGATTTGGTTTTCATCGCAACTCGAAATGCTAATCGTATCTTTTGCAGATAGCCCCACTGTAAGCACATTTGCCTTTATTTTCGCTAAATTTTCGATTTGCTTTTTATTCTCAGAATTCACAAGGATATAATTATGCTCACCGCAAAAAATCAGCGGTTTAATTTCATAGTTTTTGCCCACCCATATTATGGCGTCAGCGAGCGTAATTTTATGCGAATTTGTGCTGATAATAAGCGTGTTGTCAGATGCAGAAAGCGAAATTTCCTCCGCGGTAATAACTCCGCATTTGAGCGCATCTTCCTTTTTTAGCATCTTGATTATCTGCGTGGCCTCATCTTTATTTGCGAGCAAAACTATATGTTGCATAGCACCATCCCCCAGCAAAAATTTATGTATATGAGTAAAAAACGGTACATCCACTATAGTAAAATGATATTATCAAAATTATATGAGGTAAGCTTATGTTAAATTTTATTCTCGGTCGCAGTAAAAGTGGTAAATCCCACCATATTATGGACAGCATTAAGCAAATTTGCTCTAATTCTGACAAACGTATTTTCTTGATTGTTCCTGATCAGTATACATTTGAGATGGAGCAAAAATACTTGGAGTATGTAGGGGCAAAAAGGCTCAAAAACGTAAATATCATGGGGTTTTCTCGCATTGCGCATCATATTTTTAAGATGTATGGCGGCGTGTGTAGCGACTATGCAAACGAAAGCGTTAAGCTTATCACGATGTATAGCGCACTTAGGGAAGTCGAGCACGAGCTGACAGTGTACAAAAAATCTGCTGCGAATGTTCATTTTACCTCAAACATGCTCTCTCTCATCACTAATTTTAAGCATGCAAATGTGTCTAGCGAAGAATTTTTAGCTTCTATAAACAAATTTGAGGGTGGCTTGCTTAAAGAAAAGTCCCGTGATATTTCGCTGATATACTCGGTATATGATGGAGCATTATCACAAAATTATAAGGACGAGCTTGATGATGTAGTAAAAGCTTGTCAGCTGATTCATGAGCATAATTTTTTTGCTGATTCGCTAATTTTTATCGACGAATTTAAAGATTTTACGCAACGTGAGCTTGAGCTTATCCGCTTAATGCTACTGCAAGCAAGCGAGGTATACCTCTCACTTTGTATGCCTAAAAACGGGGAGCGTCACTCTGATTTATTTGACTCTTCACAAAAAACTTATAACGAAATTTCGCTCATAGCACGCCAAAATAATGTAAAAATTTCGCTACCTATTTCGCTTGAAGGAAGCCATGGTTACCAGAGCGAAATGCTAAGTCATTTGGAGGCAAATATTTTTTCTCCACAAGCAAAAACTTGTGATGTAAATGACGGTGCAATGAATTTAGTCAGCTGTGAAAACGAGTATTCAGAAGTTGAGTATGTTATGTCGCAAATCTCTAAATCAGTGCGAGAAGATAAGCTTAGCTACAGCGATATCGTTATTGTTACCCGAGAACTTCAAACATATTCCGACATAATCGAAAATGTGTCGAAAAAATATAATATCCCGATTTATCTTGATTCACTAAAATCTATCGAGCACTCACCGCTGATAAAATTTGTTAGCCAAATTTTATCAGCTTGCTCCACGTCGCTTGCTAGCGAGGACATAATTTCACTGCTTAAATTTGACCTTTGCGGCCATGCTTATGAGGATATTGCAAAGCTTGAAAATTACTGCTATGTGTGGGACATAAAAATTGCAGAGTGGGAAAACGATTTTAACTACAGCAGTTTTTTTACAGCGCAAATAAATGATGACGAAGCGGAAGAAAAAAATATCGACGCGCTTAAAAATCTTAATTATATCAAGGATAGCATATACCCACAGCTTAAATATTTCGCCAACGCTTGCAAGAATGTTAATGTTAATGCAATTTCTACAGCGCTGATTGATTTGCTTTGTGAGCTTAAAATTGCAGAGCATATCCAAACGAAGCTACAAAGCTTTGAAAATTCAGATTTGCCACCCTCGGAGATACTCTCTCTTTGCTCTGAGTACAAAGCTGTGTGGGAAATTTTAGGGAATATCATCAACATAATAAACAGCACCGCACCCGATAGACCAATTAGCCTAAAACAGTATAGCGAGCTTTTCCATTTGCTTTGCAAAAACTTCGATATGGGCAGTATCCCAAAATCGCTTGACAATGTGCTAGTTGGGGATATAAAGCGTATACGTACTAACGCACCAAAAATCCTCTTTATCATCGGCGCAAATGAAGGCGTTTTCCCATATGTCCCATCAAATTTGGGGCTTTATACAAACTCTGAGCTTCAGACGCTGAGCGAGATGGGTATAAAGCTTTCAGTAGACATTAGAGATATGATAAAGGAAGAGCAGTTTATTTCATACAAAACCATGGCGCTTCCATCACAGAAATTATATATTTGCGGAAGAAAATCCGATATAAAAGGGAAAGTTCATGCAATTTCGAGCATTTTCGAGCAAATATGCGCAATGTTCGGCGAAGAAATACACATTGATGCGCAAAATTTGCCCTATGAGTTTTTTTGTGCAACGAAAGAAACTGCATTTGGTGTGCTGACATCGCACTATGGTGAAAACACCGAGTTTAACGCTACTTTGCACGAGTATTTTGCAAGCGATGATGTCTACAAAAGCAGACTTGATAAGCTAAAAACTTTACACGAGAAAAAGCCATTTAAACTAAATGATAAAGACACAATAAAAAAATTATATGGCGAGAATGTATTCATGTCGCCAACTAGGGTGGAGCAGTACCACAAATGTAAGTTCATGTATTTTTGCGAGCAGGGACTGCGCCTGAAAAAGCGCGAGCGAATTCGCTTAAATGCATTAAATAAGGGACTTATAATTCACGAAGTTCTAGCAAAAATATTCCTTGGGATTACGGATTTTAGCAGTTTTGATGAGGACAAAGTCCGCGCTAAGATTAAAGAGTATGTCGATGAGTTTATCGTGATAAATTTAGGTGGCTTTGAACATAAATCTAAGCGATTTTTCTATCTCTACACCAAAATTTGCAAAAATATTTTTGATATAGTATCACGATTATTTTCTGAGCTTGTGCAAAGCGAATTTACACCGAGTGAGTTCGAGTACAAAATTTCTCCCGAGAATAAAAACACGCTCAAACTTAAAGCGGATGATATAAACATCAACATCATCGGTACAGTCGATAGGGTGGATGTGTTCACAGAAAAAACTGGCAAGCGCTATATTAGGGTCGTGGATTATAAATCAGGGAGCAAAAAGTTTGAGCTCTCAAACATCATTAATGGCATAAATTTGCAGATGTTTATCTACCTCATGTGCTTAAATCAGGGCAAACAAAAGTACAGTGACGCCGACTCTGCTGGAGTTTTATACATGCCAGCAAGGGAGCTATCCCCCTCACTTGAACGTGATGATAGCGAAGCTCAAGCCCAGTCTTTATTAAATAAACATTATAAAATGAGTGGTGCAGTTTTAGAAAATAGAGACGTATTGATGGCAATGGACAAAGAAATCAGTGGTGATTTTTTGCCAATTAGCCTAAAGGCAAACGGCCGAAAGAACGGTGAAATCTCAGACGATATTTTTGTCGATGGTGTGATAAACGAGCAAAAATTCACAAAAAGCAGTATAGAAAGCCTGCTTACAAGCGAGCAAATCGGCAAGCTTTTTGACAGCATAAAGTTAAAGCTTTACGATATGGCTCATGAGATTTATATCGGTAATATTGAAGCAAAACCACTCATTGGCGCGGACATAAAACCTTGTGATTTTTGCAACTTCAATCTCATCTGCGCCCATGAAGATGGCGATGCGAAAAACGAATATAAAAAGCTTAGCAAGAAGGAAATTTTTGAGTACCTAGACTCGCAAAAGGAGGATAAATAGATGGCTGTAAAACTAACGAAAAACCAAGCTAATGCGGCGTTTGCACCCACAGGAAATTTGCTTGTTTCCGCCGCGGCAGGCTCTGGAAAAACAGCAGTACTCACTCAGCGTGTTATCGATAAGCTGACATGTAAAGATGCAGTGAGCACACAGCAGCTTGTTGTGGTGACATTCTCAAACGCATCTGCTGCCGAGATGAAGCATCGCATACAAAAAATGATGCGCAAACTCACACAAAGCGAGCCCGATAACATGTTTTTGCAGTCGCAACTAACCATGCTTTCAAAGGCGAGGATTTCCACAATCCACTCGCTTTGTGGAGAACTGATTAAAGAAAATTTCCAAGCACTCGATGTATCTGTTAACTACAGAATGGCAGAGGAAAACGAGATAAAGATAATAAAAACGCAAGTGCTCGAGCAAGTGGTGGACGAGTTTTACGACTCGGGCGACGCAGATTTTCTCACATTGGCGGAGTATTACACCAAAAAAGACGACAGTCCGCTTTTTGGAATAATCTCAGATGTGTATGAATTTGTGCGCCCATTCCCATTTTACACAGATATGCTCGATGAATTTTTAGCGATGTATCAAGGTGACGAGCCACTAAACGAAAACATTTGGGTGAAGGCGCTTTTCCCAGATATTAAGGCGAGAATACGCACGGCGCACACCATGTTTATGCAGATTTACGACGATATATATAAATTCCCAGCTATCGCAGCGAAATATAGCGAGGCGTATGAAAATGACCTAAACACCGCAAAACTTTTGCTTAAACAAGCGGATTTAGAGGATTGGGAGCGTTGCTGCGACATTTTTTCCACTTACAAAAAGCTTAGTTTGGGGCGCGTAACATTTGATGATAAGGACTTTACCGCTTATTTGCAGTCGGTCAGAAACGATGCATGCGACATACTCGAGGGATTGCGCAGTGATTATTTTGTGGTAAATAGCGAAAAATATAAAGAAGAAATTGCGATAATTACACCAATTCTAAGGAAGCTGTTTGAAGTAGTGAAGGCATATGACGCAAAATTTGCTGAGCAAAAAAAGCAAAGTAATATTTTAGATTTTGGGGATTTAGAGCATTTTGCGCTAGAACTTTTAGTGTGTCGAGATGGCGATTATTACGTAAAAACACCGATAGGGATAAAGCTCAGCGAGGAATTAGAAGAAATCATGATTGACGAGTGTCAGGACATTAATACGGTACAAAACCTAATTTTTTGGGGACTTTCCAAATCTAGTGACCGCGTGAAAAATGACTTTTCACACATACAAAAAGACAGCCAAAATCTCTTTATGGTAGGTGACGTTAAACAGAGCATTTATCGCTTTAGAAATGCGATGCCCAAGCTTTTTGTGAACAAGTCTAATATATCCGCACATTTTGACGAAGAGAGCTATAGCAGAGGGGATATGGCTAAAATTATCTTGCAAAATAATTTTAGGAGTAGCGAGTATGTCACCAACTTTGTTAATTTGGTATTCTCGCAGATAATGAGCAAAAATTTTGGCGAGATTGAGTATACCCAAGACGAGTACCTAATTCCGAGTTTGCCAATGCCCACTAATGACGACGCTTTAGCGAAGGTGCATATTTTAGACATACCAAAAGGTGAAGAGAAAAAAGAGCTAGGCGACCTTAACACGATGGATTTTGAAGCGGCTCATATTGCAAATATCATCGTAGATATGCTAAAAAATGGACATAAAATCAGTGAAAATGGTGGCTTGAGAAAATGCAAACCCTCCGATTTTTGTATACTTTTGCGCTCAAAGAAAAACAAATTTGACGTTTACATGGCAGCGTTAAAAGAAAAAGGACTCGACTGCTTTTGTGATGCAAACAACGGATATTTCGATTCTTTTGAAATCTCTGTTATGCTCAATTTGCTCAGAATTATCGACAATCCGCTGCAAGATATTGCGCTGTTCTCGGTAATGCTCTCGCCTTTGTACATGTTCACAGCCGACGATATAGCAAGCATCAGAGTCATGGACAAAGATGTGCCTTTATATGTCGCATTAACGCTCAAAGCTCAACTTGAAGATGACACTAAATGCAAGGAGTTCATCGCTTCTATCGAACATCTTCGACAACAATCGCTTATAATCTCCACGCACAAACTCATCGAGATGATTTATGATAGCACAGGTTTTATTAATATTGTGCAGTCGATGACAGCAGGGGAGGAGCGCCGAGCAAATTTAAGGCTCTTGCTCACATATGCACAAAGCTATGAAAATATCGGTTACAGAGGGGTTAGTGGCTTCATCAAATATGTTGATATTGCAATCGAGCGCGGAGAAGATTTCTCCGCTGCAAATGTACTGCCTCAAAATTCAAATGCGGTAAAAATCATGACAATACACTCTTCTAAAGGTTTGGAATTTCCTATTTGCATACTAGCAAATGCGACGAAAAAGCCAAATTTTGAGGATATGAAAAAACCATATATTTTAAACTCTGAGTTTGGAATAGGAATAAAAGTGACAAAGCATGAAGAGTACAAATCCTACACGAGTTTGCCGTACGAAGCGATAAAGTACATCAGCAAAAAAGAAACGCTATCAGAAGAACTTCGCACATTATATGTTGCTATGACAAGACCACAAAGCGAGCTTATTGTAGTTGGTGGAATGAGCGATATTGATACAAAAATTGAGAAAATAAAAAGCATGATTAGCTACAATAAAGATGATATTACCATGTCGCTTATGAAGTATAATTCATACCTCGAGTGGATATTATGCGCAATGGCAAAAAAGAAAAGCTTAGATGATAGCTTTGATTTTGACAAGTACATCAAGATTTTCCCCATATCGCAAAATGGGAAAGTCGAGAGCGAGGGGGTAGAGCAAGCCAGTGTAAATGAGCAGCTATTATCTGAGATTGCACAAAAGCTAAACTTTACCTATAAGCATGAAAGCTTATCGCAGATACCCGCAAAAATTACAGTTACACAAATCGCAAAATCATCACAGGATTTATTTGCGACTAAACTTGATAATCTGCATTTGGACGAGCCTGACGAGATTACAGGAGCGATGAGGGGGACTGTACTCCACTCATTTATGCAGTATGCTGATTATGAAAATGCAAGTGCTAATTTAGATTTAGAAATCCGTCGACTGGTGGATAAGAAATTTTTGCTACAAAGCGAGTCAGAACTGTTAAACAAAGCTAAGATAAAAGCATTTTTTAAATCTGATATTTACACTCGCATAAAAAATTCGGTATCAACATTTCGTGAATATCAGTTTATTTACGAGATGAACGCTGGCGAAATTTATCCCCATTTGGAAGATGAGTATCAAAGCCAAAAAATTGTAGTGCAGGGGATTGCGGACACAATTTTTATAGAAGATAGCGGAGCTGTAATCTTGGACTACAAAACGGATATCGTCAAAACCGAGGATGAGTTAATAGAGAGATATCAAACTCAGCTTTTGATATACAAAGAGGCGCTAGACAGCCATTTTGACAATGGGGTAAATGAGTGCTATATCTATTCGCTACATCTTAAAAAAGCGATAAAAATTGATTTTTAGGGTTTTAATTAATGCGCTTATGTGGTAAAATATTGCTAAGAGAATAATAATTGAGGAGCTATTTATGAATATAATCGAAATACTTGCAACCGAGTTTAAGGTGCAACAAACGCAAATTGAGAACACTATTAAGCTCATTGACGAGGGCAACACAATCCCTTTTATTGCCCGATACCGCAAAGAAGTTACAGGCTCACTGGACGACCAAATTTTAAGAGAAATTAGCGATAGGTTAAACTACCTTAATAATTTAATTAAGCGCAAAGAAGAGATTACAAATTCAATCGTTTCGCAAGAAAAAATGACTGACGAGATTGCTCTGTCCATCGAAAATGCGAAGACTTTGACCGAACTTGATGACATATACCGCCCATATAAACAAAAACGTAAAACCAGAGCATCCACAGCACGTGAAAGAGGGCTTGAACCGCTAAGCGCATATATTTTGGCACAGGAAGTCAAAGTAGATATTATGGAGTATGCCGCTGAATTTATCACCGAGGAAGTACCCACTGCAAAAGACGCAGTAGCAGGTGCGCTTGATATAATAGCAGAAACTGTTTCTGATGACCCGAAAATCCGCAAGCTTTTACGAGCACTATATATCCGTACTGGGCTTGTCGTTTCAAAAGCAGCAGATGCTACCGCTGAGTCTGTGTACACGATGTACTACGACTTTAGCGAGTCGGTTAATAAAATAGCGGGGCATAGAGTTCTCGCACTTGATAGGGGAGAGCGCGATGATGTGCTTAAAGTAAGCGTTGAAGTCAAAGAGGAAGAATGCGTTTACATCATCTGCAAAAACTATGTAACTGCGGACAACGAACTATCTGAGCTAGTGCGCGAGGCAGCAAAAGACAGTTTTAACAGGCTTATCTCTCCATCAATCGAGCGTGAAATAAGAAATATGTTGACGGAAAATGCGTGCGAGCAAGCGATTAAAGTTTTTGCGCAGAATTTGCAAAAACTGCTTATGCAGCCACCTATGGGAAATACTGTTACACTAGCAGTTGACCCTGCTTACAGGACTGGCTGTAAAGTCGCTGTTGTAAACGAAATTGGCAAAGTGCTCGACACTACAGTAATTTATCCAACACCACCTCAAAATAAAACTGAGCAAGCCGCTGCTACTCTGCTAAAGCTCATTAAAAAGCATGGGGTTACAGTTATCTGCATTGGTAACGGCACCGCTTCACGTGAGAGCGAGGCTTTTATCGTAGACTTAATAAAGCAAAACAACCTAAATATTTCGTATACAGTTGTATCAGAAGCTGGTGCGAGTGTTTACTCCGCTTCAAAACTAGCAGCGACAGAATTCCCCGATTACGATGTATCGCTAAGGAGCGCAATTTCAATAGCGCGCAGACTGCAAGACCCACTTGCCGAGCTTGTTAAAATTGATCCTAAAGCAATCGGTGTAGGGCAGTATCAACACGATATGCCAAAAAATAGGTTGAGTGAAGCGCTCGAGGGTGTCGTGGAAAACTGTGTTAACACAGTTGGGGTTGACCTCAACACTGCATCGCACTCCCTGCTTTCATACATCGCAGGAATAAACAGCACTGTTGCAAAAAACATAGTAGCATATAGGGAAGAAAACGGTGCATTTTCTTCGAGAAAACAGCTGATGAAAGTGCCAAAACTTGGGGCAAAGGCGTTTACTCAATGCGCTGGATTTTTGCGAGTGAGCGGTGGTAGCGAAATTTTAGATAATACATCTGTGCATCCAGAAAGCTACAAAGCAGCAAATATTATTTTAAAAGAATGTGGCTTTACTTCCGCAGATATCAAAGCAAATAAGATTGTGGACATAAAGCAAATTGTAGGGAAAATCGGTGAAGATGACTTATCTCAAAAAGCTGAAATCGGTAGACCTACGCTTAACGACATTGTAAACGAGCTGCTAAAACCAGGACGCGACCCGAGAGATGAGCTACCAAAACCAATTTTGCGCAGTGACGTGCTTACCATGGAGGATTTAAAACCTGGTATGGAGCTAAAAGGCACCGTGCGCAATGTTATCGACTTTGGTGCGTTTGTTGACATCGGAGTTCATGAAGACGGGCTTGTGCATATATCACAAATATGCAATAAATATATCAAACACCCACTGGAAGTTTTAAACGTTTCAGACATAGTTACTGTATGGGTAATGGATGTGGACATGAAAAGAAAGCGTATTTCGCTGACTATGAAACCACAAAACGCAAAAAAATAATTTGAAAACATAGCAAAACTATGTTAAAATAAAGTAAATACAAAATGTCGTGTTAGTCGGCGGAATGGAGTTTATTATGAGCAGTGAATTACAATTAAAATACGGTTGTAACCCAAACCAAATCCCTTCAAGGATTTTTATGAAAGAGGGAGAGATGCCTATAGAGGTGCTAAATGGCAAGCCTGGTTACATCAATTTTTTAGATGCGTTTAACGCATGGCAATTAGTGCGTGAACTTAAAAAAGCAACAGGTCTTCCTGCTGCAACTTCTTTTAAACATGTTAGCCCTGCGGGTGCTGCTGTTGCAGTTGAAATGGACGAAGTGCTAAAGAAAATATATTTTGTGGACGATTTAAAATTATCCCCACTAGCTACAGCATACGCAAGAGCAAGGGGCGCGGATAGAATGTCTTCATACGGTGATTTTATTGCGCTTAGCGACATTTGCGACGAGGAGACTGCGACTTTAATCGCAAGAGAAGTTTCAGATGGAATTATCGCTCCAGGTTATACGGACAAGGCGTTAGAAATCTTAAAAGGCAAACGCAAAGGCTCGTACAATATTATTAAAATTGATGAAAACTATGTGCCTGCTCCTCTCGAGCATAAAGACTGTTTTGGCATAACTTTTGAGCAAGGCAGAAACGAGCTATTAATTAGTGATGAAATGCTAAAAGAAATTCCTACTACAAACAAAAATATTACTGACGACGCAAAACGCGACTTAATCATATCGCTAATCACACTCAAATATACTCAGTCTAACTCCGTTTGCTATGTTAAAGATGGCCAAGCTATTGGCATTGGCGCTGGACAACAATCAAGAATTCACTGCACTAGACTTGCTGGGAATAAAGCTGATGTTTGGTTTTTACGCCAACACGAAAAAGTGTTAAACCTAGACTTTAAAGCTGATATAAGACGCGCAGACAGAGATAACACTATCGATGTGTACGTGTCAGAGGACTACATGGACGTGCTTGCCGACGGTGTATGGGAAAACTTCTTTAACACAAAGCCACAACCACTGACAAAAGAAGAAAAAACCGCATGGCTTGAAACTTTAACTGGTGTTAGCTTAGGCTCAGATGCCTTCTTCCCATTTGGCGATAATATTATCAGAGCAAAACGTAGCGGCGTTAGCTTTATCGCTCAACCAGGTGGCTCTATTAGAGATGATAATGTTATTGAAACTTGCGATAAATTTAACATTGCGATGGCATTTACTAAAATGAGATTATTCCACCATTAATTAGCAGATATATAAATATATATTACAAAAGGGCTATGAAAAGTTAAACTTTTCATAGCCCTTATTTCATTGGAATTATTTAAAGTATTATACAGATAAGCCCACCACAGCCCTCGTTTGTTATGCGCTCAATAGTTTCTTGCAATTTTAACCTTGCCTCGGACGGCATGCGGTACAGTTTATTATGTAATCCTTCGTTTACGAGCGAATGGAGTGATTTCCCAAAAATATTGGAATCCCATATCTTAACAGGGTTTTCCTCAAATTCTTTTAACAGATACATCACAAGCTCCTCAGATTGTTGCTCGCTCCCCACAATTGGGCTTACTTCCGTAGTAATATTCGTTTTCATCATATGTATACTCGGTGCGCTCGCTTTCAGTTTTACGCCATATTTTCCACCTTGCTTTACTATTTCCGGCTCTTCAAGTGAAAGTTGATCCATACCTGGCATAACAATGCCATAACCAGTCGCCTCTACTTCCTCGAGTGCACAGCGCACCTTCTCATACGTCGCTTTAATCTGCGCAAGCTCTATCAGTACAGGCATAAGCTCGGACTCGTTATTAATCTCAAGTCCCGTGTTTTCACTTATAATACTGTAAAATAAATCTTCGCTCAAACTCACCTGCACGCAAGCACTGCCCGTGCCCAAATCCATTCCTTTAAGGAAAACCTGGTTTATATGCTCGCAAACTGAGATTTTATTTAGTATTGTTGAAATTTCGCTGACCGAATAAATATCCGCCACACTCTCTTTGATACAGCCAAAAACTGAGCTTTTTAGCCAATGTTCTTTCTCGAGCATATTTATCCATTTTGGCATTTCAAACGCAAGCTCCTTTATTGGAAACTGATATAATATGCCTTTGAGCACTTCTTTTATTAGCTGCTCGGTTAGCTCCAAACAGTTTACTGGGATTACTGGTACCCCATATTTTATATTAAGCTCGCTTGCCATTTGTACCGATACACTGCTAGTCGGTTCGACTGAATTTAATAGTACAACAAATGGTTTATTAAGCTCTTTAAGCTCGCTTATAACTCGCTCTTCCGCTTCCTCGTATTCATCTCTCGGGATGTCGGTAATGCTTCCGTCCGTTGTTATCACAATCCCCACAGTAGAATGTTCGCTTATAACTTTTTGCGTACCCACCTCAGCCGCCATGTTAAATGGGACTTCTTCATCAAACCACGGAGTTTGCACCATTCTTGGCATTTCGTTTTCGATATACCCAATTGAACTTGGCACGATATATCCCACACAATCAATTAGGCGAACATTCAGCTTTGTGTTGCTCTCAATCTCGATAGCAACCGCTTCTTCTGGTATAAATTTAGGTTCTGTCGTCATAATGGTTTTTCCCGCAGCTGACTGTGGTAATTCATCCACAGCTCGCTCTTTGCGGTACTCGCTACCAATATTGGGGATTACTAGAGTTTCCATGAATTTTTTTATGAACGTAGATTTCCCACTGCGCACAGGACCTACGACCCCCACATAAATATCGCCTTGTGTGCGCTGTGCGATATCGTTATAAATATTACTATTTTCCATACTATTTTCCTCCTAGTCCACAATGGGGATAAATATCATTGAGCGTGTTGTCAGCATTTCCGCCTCAATCGAATTGTATTCCAAAATAGCGTTCATCGACGTATTATACCTTTTTGCTATATCCCAAACATTTTCGCCGACTTCACCCAAATACATGCGAATTGCGTAATTATCTTTTTTCTTTTTATCCGATTGCTCATCTATCAGTATTTCGCTTATTCCGTTTATCTCCTCTTTTGTATAGATGATACCGCTCACTTTAAATTCAATCCTCAGCTCGATTTCGCTAGAAGATAATATAGTATAATTTGTTGATAGTATCACCAAATTGGAGTTGAACTCTACTTGCGCGCTTATTTTTTCACAGTCTATGCTAAGCTGCGCCTCAAAATTTTGCTTGTACGCCATCGCATTACCCTCGCTATCCATAGCAAGTAATGTCGCCGCAACATCGACGGATAAATCTAAGCTCGTCTCCTGTTTTTGCACTAAAACAGCGCCCATTTGTGGCATAATATCAAAAACGCTCTGAAGCTCGACCTCATCCAATTTTAGCACATGCTTAACAATTTTAGTTTCATTAACCTGCTTAATGTATTTGCTCACTGCAATTTTATCAGCAACACATTTTGTTTCGTACATAGTCGAATAGCAGTCGATTACTAAATGTGCATCTTTATTCTTTGCGGCTTCACATTCAATGCACATAGCTAGCTGTGCGATAAAGTTGCGGCACTCGCCATCTTCGTCCACCTGCAAATCTATATCGTAGTTTTGCACGCATACAGAGCATGTTAATGCATAATCCTCATCAATTCCATCCATCTCGATAATTTGGCTAATCGGGATTTGATGCTCGATTATTTGGGGGCGCTGTGACCTGTCACTTGAAATATAGAGCGTGTGGAGTATAAGCTCACCTTTTAAAATAGCTTTGTTTGCTATAATCTTGCTCTCGGTAATATGTGCTACTGCTTCATAATTTATCACATCTAAAATAGGAGGTTTTCCACCGGAAATTTCGACTGTTTCTTTTACAATTACCTCTTTAGAAGCATAAAGCCTCTCGCCACAAATTTGTGTTTGTCTGGTTTTACTTTGTAGACCCTCACAGCCGTTAATCAGCGTTTTGCTAACGCTTGCATACGCTAAAGCATATAAGCTTGCACTTCCTCTTATATCTAGTTTGCGCTGGTTTTGCGCCCTAATATTTATGTAGTCGCATTTGCATTTTACATCAATATTTAATGTGTCATAGCTCTCTTTTAGCTCCACATTTTTAGTGAAGCTTTGTCTATACTCAATTTGCTTAATGCTTGCATTTTCCTCACTGATATAGGTCATTTTAATATTAAATACACCGTCTATCACAATCTTGTTGCCCATTACTTTTTTTGAGGTAATGCTTGTATCTAGTTTGCTGGATATTACTTTAAAGATATTGGGATAATAATCAGGCAGAGCATAATCAATGGAAACACTCTGCTCTAACACCCCCTTGAACACGATTTCGTCCATACATATATTTTCACGGGATACTCGCAAATCCATACTTCACCAAACTCCTTTTTTTACAATATCGCTTCTTCTGTAAATATAATATTTTCTACAATAACTATATGCGTACAAACTAAGTTTATTCCAAAAAAGGCATAATAATAGTGCTAATAACGACAAATTACCATCGTTATTAGCACTGCTCATTTTATTTATTCACCCAATATATTTATCTGTTCATCTCACTTGTCGGAGCATCGCTATCATGCTCATTTATGATATTATCGATATCGCGCAATGTGCAAATCGGCAAATCTCCAAGCATTGTCATTTTGTACGTAGCGAGCGCACAACCATAACTCAGCGATTTTTTTATATCAAAATGTTTGATTAACCCGTATAACGCACCGCTTACAAAAGCGTCACCGCTACCAATTCTATCTATGATTTCAACATTATTATACGCCTCTTGTGTATAAAGTTTATTCTCAGCATACGAATAAATAACTGCGTTAAAATTATGCTTTTTCGGGCTAATAGCCTCTCGCATTGTCGTCGCAACTACTGCGATATTGTACTCTTCGCAAAACTCTTCCATTATATCTTTGAGCTCGCCTTTTTTCCTAAACATTTTTCTCATGCTCTCTTGCGAAATAAAAAGAATATCCACAAAAGGTAGTATGCTACTAATAGCACTGTATGACTCTTCCTCGCTCCATAAATTCGCCCTGAAGTTTACGTCAAATGAAATCACTGCACCTTTTTCTTTAAATCTTTTCATTATCTCAATCACTTGCTCACATGTTGTATTCGATACAGCAAGCGATATACCACTAGTGTGAAACAGTTTAGCTTCTGCAAATAAATCCTCGTCTATATCATCAAATTTTAGCTTAGTGAAAGATGAATATTTTCTGTCATACACAACAGTTGGTTTGCGTGGTGTTGCACCGCCCTCAAAATAATAAATTCCAAGCCTTGCATCTTTTTCCTCGTCAAAAATTACATGTTTATCGTCGATGCCAAAGGATTTCATATCCTTTATAATGTAGTCTGAAACTGAGTTGTTCGGCAATTTTGTTATCATCGCTGAATATAAACCAAGGCTAGCAGCCCCAGCACAAACATTAAGCTCTGCCCCCGCAGTATATTTTATGAATTCGCTACACGAAGCAATCCTCTCGTTTATCGGTGCGCTCATACGCATCAAAACTTCGCCCAATCCAACAAGGTCATATTTTTTATCCGAGCTAAATTTAACAGAAAACTCGATTGGCGAAACACGCTTTGGCAACTCCACTACTTCTTTTTTAGGATTAACTGTGCTATACGCTTGCTTACACAGTTTTGTTAGCCCTGCTATGTCTTTTTCTTTTAGCAAATTAGCAGGCGCCATGAAACTTCCACCGCACGCAATTACATTTGGGTGCGCAAGATATTTATTGATATTTTTGGGGCTAATCCCACCTGTAGGCATCACTTTTAATTCGGAAAATGGCGCACATAATGCGTTTAGCGTATCTATCCCACCGCTTTGCTCGGCTGGGAAAAACTTGATAGCTTTAAGCCCGAGCGACAGCGCGCGCTGTATTTCGGAAGCATTAACGCACCCCGGTATAATCAGCATATCCTTATCTATACAATATTTTGTAATTTCGCTGTCAATTCCAGGTGAAACAATAAACTGTGCCCCCGCTAAAATCGCTTCATCCACTTGCTGTTTTGTGATAACCGTACCCGCAGCCACAAGCATATTGGGGTAGCTTCGTCTCACTAGCGAGATTGCATCTTTTGCGCAATCCGAGCGAAAAGTGATTTCTATAGAATTTAAACCAGCTTCGAGCAATGCACCCGCAAACGGTAATACTTCTGATATGTCATCAAACTTTACGACTGGAACAATCTTCTCATTTTCTAATGATTTTATAATGTCAATCATGGAAAGCCTCCTCAAATTGTATTAATCATAATAAGTATAATGTAGTTTTGCACAAAAATCAAGCAATTAGATTGAAAATTTGTCTTTATTAGAGTATAATATAGACAAATTAGGAAATTTGGGTAATATATTTTAATGTATTTATGCAAAGTAACAAAATTTATATTTTGCGAATAAATATTCAAAAAACACTTGATTTATGCAGAATATCGTGTATAATATACATTAATGATGAAAATTTATGAAAGTAGGTATTAATTTATTATGGAAAAACAATACAAAAAAGTGGTGCTCGCATATTCAGGAGGACTAGACACTTCTATAATTATCCCTTGGTTAAAAGAAAACTACGACTGTGAAGTTATTTGCGTGGCTGGAAATGTTGGTCAAGACGCTGAATTAGACGGCTTAGAAGAAAGAGCGCTAAAAACTGGTGCTAGCAAACTATATATTGAAGATATACAAGAAGAATTTGTTAACGACTTTGTGTTCCCAACACTAAAAGCTGGGGCAGTTTACGAGAATAAATATCTACTTGGAACATCGTTTGCTCGCCCTCCGATTGCAAAAAGAATTGTGGAAATCGCACTAAAAGAAGGTGCTGACGCTATCTGCCATGGTTGTACTGGTAAAGGTAACGACCAAGTGCGTTTTGAGCTAACAATAAAAGCATTCGCTCCAACAATGCCGATAATCGCACCTTGGAGAATTTGGGATCTAAAATCACGTGATGATGAGATAGATTATGCTATTGAAAAAAATGTACCAATCAAATTAACTCGTGAAACTAACTACTCAAAAGATATGAACTTGTGGCATCTATCACACGAAGGTCTAGATCTTGAAGATCCAGCTAATGCACCTGATTATGATAAAATTCTTGAGCTTGGCGTTTCTCCACAAAAAGCTCCTGACAAAGAGACTGAAATCACATTAGGTTTTGAGTGCGGTATCCCTGTTTCGCTAAACGGCGAAAAAATGGACGGCGTTACTCTAATCAAAACGCTAAACAAAATCGGCGGCGCAAACGGAATTGGACTTGCTGATATCGTGGAAAACAGACTTGTTGGAATGAAATCAAGAGGTGTGTACGAAACTCCAGGTGGAGCAATTTTATACCACGCACACGAAGTGCTTGAAACTATCTGCTTAGATAAAGAAACTCAACACTATAAACAACAAATCGGATTAAAATTTGCAGACATCGTGTACAACGGAACTTGGTACACTCCTTTAAGAGAAGCACTGAGCGCATTCGTTGACGAAACTCAAAAAACCGTTACGGGTGAAGTTAAACTAAAACTTTACAAAGGCAATATCATCAACGCTGGTGTTACTTCTCCATACTCACTATACAGCGAAGAATTCGCTTCATTTGGCGAGGATGAAGTATATAACCAAAAAGATGCAGAGGGCTTCATAAACTTATACGGACTACCGATTACTGTAAAAGCACTAATCGATGCAGAAAAAAATAAAGGTTAAGATAAAATTTTAGGGTGGATATATATCCACCCTAAAGTAACATAAGCAAAGTGTGTTTTATTCGCACTAACTAAATTTTAAGTGAGGACTGAAAATTATGGCGAAAATGTGGGCAGGACGCTTTAAAAAAGAAGTGGACTCAAAGGTAAACGACTTTAACTCCTCGGTATCGTTTGACATGGTGATGTATCGCCACGACATCATGGGCAGTATCGCTCATGCTACTATGCTGGGTGCGTGCAATATCATCGACAAAAACGAGGCAGATACCATCGTAAGCGGGCTTGAGGGAATACTAAAAGATATCGATAGTGGCAGTCTTGAAATAAATATGACAAGTGAAGATATTCACATGTTTGTTGAAGAAGAGCTAACAAAACGTCTGGGCGAAACAGGCAAAAGGCTACATACTGCGCGCAGTCGCAATGACCAAGTAGCGCTCGATATTAGAATGTATCTTAAAGACGAAGTGATTACTTTGCGCGAAATGCTTTTAGAGCTTGTGGAGGTTATTTGCGAGCTATCCAGTGCAAATTTAAACACAGTTATGCCCGGATATACGCATTTACAAAGAGCACAGCCGATTACTTTTGCACATCATTTGATGGCGTATGCACAAATGTTTTTGCGCGACATCTCCCGCTTAAATGATACGTATAAACGTATGAATATTATGCCTTTAGGCAGTGGTGCGCTAGCTTCGACCACATATCCGATTGATAGGGATATGGTGAGTAAGCTTTTGGGGTTTGAGCGCCCTACACAAAACAGCCTTGATGGCGTGTCTGACAGAGATTTTTGCATTGAGCTTTTAAATGATATCGCAATTATTATGATGCATTTATCAAGACTTTCTGAGGAAATTATCATGTGGTGCTCATGGGAGTTTAAATTTATTGAGCTTGATGATGCTTATGCCACAGGTTCAAGCATCATGCCACAAAAGAAAAACCCCGATATCGCAGAGCTTGTCCGCGGTAAAGCAGGTCGCACAATTGGCAATCTAACCACATTACTCACTGTGATGAAAGGACTGCCACTTGCATATAACAAGGATATGCAAGAGGACAAAGAGGCTGTATTTGACAGCGTAGAAACGGTAAAATTATGTTTACCCGTGTTTACAAAAATGGTTAAAACAATGCGTGTAAACGAAAAAAATATGCGCCAAGCCGCAGCTCGTGGCTTTATAAACGCCACTGATTGCGCAGATTATCTAGTAAAACAGGGCATGGCATTCCGTGATGCATATAAAATAACAGGGGAGCTTGTTGCTTATTGTATCGATAATAACACCGTGCTAGAAGAGCTTGATATGCCTGTTTACAAAGAGCACTCCGCTATATTTGACGAGGGAATTTACGAAGCAATTAGCTTGGACACATGCGTGGAAATGCGCAACTGTTTGGGTGGCCCGTCGGCGAAATCTGTAGAAAATCAAATAATTAGCGCAAAAACTGAAATAGAAAATTTGAAAGAAGGGTAATAATGAATAAGGTAAAAGTAGGAATTATCGGCGCGACTGGTTATGCAGGAGTTGAGCTTTTGCGACTACTGCTAAACCACAAAAATGTTGAGGTTTGTGCGATAAGCTCCATTAGTTTTGAAGGACAAAAAATCAGCGAAGTTTACTCTTCTCTTTATAATATATGCGACGAAATTTTAACCAACGAGGACGAAGTTATAGAAAAATCCGATGTTATTTTTGCATCTCTTCCACATGGTATTTGTGAAGCACTTGCAAAAAAATGTGTGGATAAAAACAAATATTTTATCGACCTTGGTGCAGATTTTAGATTTGAAAATGAAGAGGACTATAAGCAGTGGTATTCTTTGGAATACAAACATCCTGAGCTGCATGAAATTTCATGTTATTGCATACCTGAGCTTCACAGAGATAATATCAGTGATGCAAAAATCATCGGGAACCCAGGTTGCTACCCAACTTCAATTGGGCTTGGTTTAGCCCCAGCGCTAAAAGCGGGGATTGCAAAGCTTGAAACTGTGATAATTGATGCGAAATCAGGCGTTACAGGAGCTGGTCGTGGACTTGCACAAAACACACATTATCCTGACTGCAACGAAGCATTTTCGCCATATAAAGTGGCAAATCACCGCCATACTCCTGAGATAGAAAAAACGCTAAAAGCATTATCGGGCGAAGAGGTAAAAATTACTTTTGTACCGCACCTTCTTCCTGTAAATAGGGGGATTGTCTCCACGATTTATGTTAGCTTAAGCAAAGAAATTTCCATTGAGGAAATAAATACTATTTATAGCGATTTTTATAAAAACGAAAAATTTGTACGTGTGCTTAAAAATGGCAATGTCGCAAATTTGCGCGATGTAAAATACTCTAATTATTGTGACATTTCAGTGCACAAAGATGAGCGCACAAACAGACTTATTGTCGTGAGCACCATCGATAACATGGTGAAAGGTGCAGCTGGGCAAGCGATACAAAACATGAATTTGCTCATGGGGCTTGACGAGCGCGACGGACTTGATATTATCCCACCATCATTTTAATGTGGACATCAGCGACGGAATACATTTGCATACAACAGCAGAATGGAGAAAAAAATGAATATCATCGAATTTAAAGGGTTTAATATCCTTGAAAACGCAGGAATTTGTGCGCCAAAAGGCTTTGTTGCCTCGGGCATACACTGCGGAATAAGGAAAAATAAAGATAAAAAAGATTTAGCACTAATTTATAGCCAAACAGAGTGCACAGCCGCTGCGGTCTATACTCTAAATAAAGTTAAAGGCGCACCGATTGCAGTGACAAAAGCAAATATTTCAGATAAAAAAGCAAAAGCAGTTATCGTTAACAGCGGTAATGCTAACACTTGCAATGCGGATGGCGAACAAAAAGCTGAGCTTATGTGCAAGCTCACCGCAGACGCGCTAGGAATAGATGCAAACGATGTTATTGTTGCTTCTACAGGCGTAATCGGTCAAGTTTTAGACATTACTCCAATCGAAAATGCAATGGAAATTCTAGTATCCGAGCTTAGCGAAAACGGCGGAGAAAATGCTGCGAATGCTATTCTCACAACGGATACTAAGAAAAAGGAAATTGCGATTGAGTTTGAGCTTGCGGGCAAAAAAATAAGAATTGGCGGTATTGCTAAGGGAAGTGGTATGATTCACCCTAACATGGCGACCATGCTTTGCTTTTTGACAACAGATGCAAATATAAGTGCAGATTTACTGCAAAAAGCAATAAGTGATGTCTGTAACGACACTTTTAACATGGTGAGCGTTGACGGTGACACTTCCACAAACGACATGGCAAGCATCATGGCAAACGGCTTAGCTGGTAATGCGATTATCGAGGATGTTGACAGCGAGGAATACAAAATTTTCGCAAACGGACTTTATGCAGTGCTCATGAATTTATCGCGCGAAATTGCCGCTGATGGTGAGGGTGCAACGAAACTTCTTGAGTGCACAGTAACTGGTGCGTGCGACACAGCGTCTGCAAAAGCAGTGGCAAAATCCGTTATAACATCAAGTTTATTTAAAAGCGCAATGTTCGGTCAAGACGCTAACTGGGGCAGAATTCTCTGCGCAATCGGTTATAGTGAAGCCGAGCTTGATATCAATAAAGTTGGCGTACATTTAACCTCGACTGCTGGTGAAATTGCAGTTTGCAAAAATGGTGCTGGTGTAGAATTCAGTGAAGAATTTGCTGCAAAAATTCTAAAAGAAGAAGAGATAAAAATAATCATTACCCTAGGCGATGGGACTGCAAGCGCGGTTGCATGGGGTTGCGACTTAACATATGATTACGTTAAAATTAACGGTGACTACAGAACATAAATTATTATGGAAAGAGTGGATAAAATGGATATATCTAATGCGATTAGGGCGCAAGTGCTTGTCAATGCACTGCCATATATACAAAGGTATTATGACAAAATCGTCGTGGTAAAATATGGTGGAAACGCCATGACAAGCGAGGAGCTAAAACAAGCTGTAATGAGCGATGTTGTGTTATTATCTTTAGTCGGGATAAAAATCGTGCTAGTGCATGGTGGTGGTCCTGAAATTAGCGAAATGCTCGGTAAAGTTGGTAAAGAATCAAAATTTATCAACGGACTGCGCTACACTGACAAAGAAACCGCTGAGATTGTGCAAATGGTCTTGGCTGGGAAAATTAATAAAAATTTAGTGTCACTACTCAATCAACATGGCGGTAAAGCTATGGGGTTATGTGGAATTGACGGAAATATGATGACTTGTAAAAAGATAAATTCTGATGTAGATTTAGGCTATGTTGGTGATGTCACCGAAGTTAACCCACAGATGATAAACGACGCTCTGGATAAAGGGTATATCCCTGTAATCTCAACTGTTGCTACTGATGAAAATGGCGAGGTTTACAATATTAACGCCGACACCGCAGCTGCAAAAATCGCGGCTGAGCTTAAAGCGGAAAACCTAATTTTGATGACGGATATAAAAGGTCTGCTGCGTGACAAGGACGACGAGAGCACTTTTATCCCAGCGGTTAATGTAAGCGATGTTCCAAACTTAATCCGTCAAGGCATCATCTCAGGCGGTATGGTACCAAAAATTGAGTGCTGTGTGGAATCCATTAGACGAGGAGTTAAAAAATCAATCATTATTGATGGAAGAATACCACATTCCATTCTAATCGAGCTATTATCTGAAGAAGGTATAGGCACGATGTTTAGCTAATTTGCAAGTAATTATGTGAAATTAGTAAAAAATAATAAACTTCCCTGTTGACAAATCGATTGTATGATATTATAATGATATCATAACGATAGCAAAGGGAAGTTTTATTTTATATACAGAAATTTATTTTGAGGTGAAATCATGCTACAGATTAACAATGTTACAAAAACTTACAAAGGCGGCAAAACTGCATTACAAAACGTAAATTTGACGGTGGAGGACGGAGATTTATTCGGCTTTATCGGGCACAACGGAGCAGGGAAGACCACACTGATTAAAGCGGTGGTTGGTATCCATAGTTATGATAGCGGAGAAATTTATATCAACAATATGGATAATAGAAAAAATCAGATTGAATGCAAAAGCATTACAGCATATATACCTGATAACCCCGATTTGTACAATTTTATGAGTGGGATAAAATACCTAAACTTTATTGCTGACATGTTCGCAGTACCTGCGGATTTGCGCAACTCTCTCATTGAAAAATACGCTGGAATGTTCGAGCTCACAGACGATTTGGGAAATGCTATCTCCACATATTCACATGGTATGAAACAAAAGCTCGCTATAATCTCAGCGCTAATTCATTCGCCAAAACTTCTCATTTTAGATGAACCTTTTGTTGGACTTGATCCAAAAGCATCGCATATGTTAAAGCAGATTATGTCCGATTTTTGCGCACAGGGCAATTCCATCTTTTTCTCCACCCACGTGCTCGAGGTGGCGCAAAAACTCTGTAATAAAGTTGCTATAATTAAAGAGGGGAAAATTCTCGCAGTGGGCGAAACTGAAGAAATCGTCGGGAATTCAAGCCTTGAGAATATCTTTTTGGAGTTGACTGACGATGAGTAAATTAATAATTTTAGTAAAAGCCACATTACTATCAGTTCTTGACAGTTTAAGCTCTTCCTCTTCAGTAAATAGTAAAAAGAAGCGTTTTTCTTCAATCGGCATATTGGCATTTATCGGCGGGCTTACACTCTATTACTCATTCATGATAAACTCACAGTTTGCGTCAGTGCTCGCCCCGCTAAATCTTATGCATGTGCAATTGGGGCTTATGATGGCCATCACTAGCATAATGACCTTATTTTTCTCTGTGGGAATGGTGCAAAATACCATGTTTGAGTTTAAGGATTATGAGATGATAATGTCATTACCAGTTTCCACAAAAATTGTTATTATGAGTAGATTTATCGTAATTTATTTCTCAAATATCATTTTCACTGTGATAATCATGCTCCCAGCATTCATAGTCTACCTTACAAATACATATGTAAACTCTACATTTGTATTAAGCTTTATCCTAACAGCGCTTGTTATACCATTCATACCGATTATCATAGCTACAATACTAGGCACTTTCATAGCATTTTGCACCTCTCGCTTTAAGGCAACCAAACACATTGGCACAGTGCTATTATTCATCATCTTCATCGGTATAATTTTACTTTCGTATTCATATAGCTCTAATTTAAAAAACTTTGGAGAAATTGGAGCTGTGCTTTTAGACAGCATTAACCAAATCTACCCACTAGCAGGACTATATGTCAGCGGTGTTTGCTATGGTGACTTACTCTCGCTCTTAGCATTTATCGGAATTGGTGTAGCATTATTTGCTATATATGTAGCTATAATGTCAAAATACTTCATCCCACTGTACGAGAGCGTTAACAAAAAGCCTACTTCTGCAAAATATAAGATGACTGCGCAAAAAAGCAATTCACCTATTTCTTCGCTGATTAAAAAAGAGCTTACTATTTATTTTTCCTCACAACCATATGTGTTTAACACATTATTCGGCATGGTAATGCTAGCAATAGCAGTAGTTGCAGCTGTTGTATACAAAAACATGGTGTTTGATATAATAGCAGAAATTAATTTGCCTATACAAAGTGTCTTTGCACTAGCTCCAGTTTTCATAGGGATGCTAGTTTCGCTTTCCTGTACAACTGCATACTCAGTTTCCTACGAGGGAAAAAGTCTGTGGGTAATAAAAACTTGCCCTATTGATATTAAATCTATCTTTTTATCAAAGCTTGCAGTAACATGGATAATAACCTTTCCTATTACTATAATTTCTGCGGTAGTTTTAGCAATAGCCTTCGGATTTACTCTGGATGTTTTCTTGCTATTTTTGATTACCCCGATAGTAATATCTGTTTTTTCTTCTTTATTTGGAATGGTTATAAACTTAAATTATCCAAATATCGACTGGACAAACGAAGCTGTTATTGTAAAAAATAGTGCTTCTGCAATGTTTTATGTTTTCATACAAATGGGGATATCTTTTGCTAGCGTTATGTTTTCAGTGCTTGTCATGTCTTTGGGAATCATGCCAGCTCCTGTTATCACAATAATAATAACCACTCTATATCTTATCGGATCAATCGTATGCTACAAAATTATGAGCACGAAAGGTGTAGAGCAGTTTAAAGATTTGGGGTAGTGCTATGGACAATATTAATATAGTAGTCATTCTGCTCATTACTGCGCTATTGCCTTTTCCGATATTATGGCTTGTTTTTGCACTAAAAAATGCAAGAGCTTCACTTACTCAAACAAGCTCATCACAAGGATACTGCACAAAACTGGCTCTATCTAGCGACGAAACCTATGTATTCGCACAAATTTATTGGTGGAAAATTAGTAAAATCTTCGGTATTCTCTTTATTTTCTTGACCTTTTTGTCCTTACTGATTATAATTAATACTGATATCAACTTTATTCTTATCGCATGGGGAATAATATTCACGCTTGAGATTGCATTATATCTTCTTGCAATCCTACTAACGCAAAGAGCGATAAAGAAAAATTTTAGCATTAGGTAAAAATTATATTGGTTATTTTGCGATTTTTCGCAAGTAAATAAATTTTATGCCAAGAAAAGGCGGAACGGAGAATTACTATGGCAAATATTAAAGGTTTTCATCACATTTCTTTGCACACAACTGATTTTGACAAATCACTTGAGTTTTACACAAAAGGTCTAGGATTTACAGTATCACGTGCGTGGGGCGAAGGCGACAGCAGAGCGGTTATGCTTGATGTTGGTGATGGTGGATGTATCGAAATGTTCGCAGGTGGCGCTAAAAACTCATACAACCTAAGAGATAAATTTACAACAGAAAATTTAGACGAAATTCCAAAATTTGATGCAGGTATTTGGGGACACCTATGTTTTAGAGTTGACGATGCAGACGCAGCATACAAAACTGCAATTGAAGCTGGTGCAGTTAGCGCAAAATCACCTATGGATGCAGCTATCCAATCAAACCCTGTAATGAATATTAGAATTGCTTTTCTTTTAGGTCCTGATGGCGAAGTAATCGAAATGTTCCAAATTAATGACTAATTATTAAGCTTTCGGCAAGCAGAACGGCTCTGCTTGCCGATTTTATTGCGTTTTCACAGTAAAATTAATAATTTATTCTTGAATTATATCGGTTTTACGTGTATAATAAAAACTATATTTTTAAAAATTTTGGAGGTTTATTCAATGGATTCAATTATGACGGTGCTCATTAATTTTGGACCGCTGGTTCTAATTTTTGTGGTAATGTACTTTATTCTAATTCGTCCGCAAAGAAAAAAAGAGAAAGAAACTCAAAAAATGAGAAACAACGTTCAAGTAGGGGACGAAATTACTACTATTGGTGGCATTGTAGGTTTAGTGGTAAACATTAAAGAAGATACTGTTGTTATCGAAACAGCAGGCGAAAGAAACAAAATCAGAATAAAACGTTGGGCTATTCAAACAAATGAAACAGTTCATGACGATATTGCTGAATAATTTTGCATAATATCTTCTTTATTTTAATACATTTTAATAAGTGAGATTATGTCAATTTTTTTCAGAAAGCAGTTTTTTATTAAACTGCTTTCTGAAAGTCTATATGTAGCATTCAAATTATTTTATGGGAGGGAATTTATGCAAAATGTCGCCAGAAAAAACCCAGCTAAAAGGCCGGTAGTTTTCCCTTTGGTAATTTGTATTATCGCTGCGGAAATCATCACTGCTCTAATCGCAGTTATAATATCCGCTTTTATAGTTAATATTGATGACTACGAAAATATTGTAATTATTTCGTCTTACATATGTTCTGGTGCAGGTGCTTTCATCGGCGGACTATTGACTTCAATGGCATTTAGGCGTGATAAATACGCCATGTCACTGGCATGTGGAATAATCATTTGCATAATCCTTGTCATCATCAATTTGATTTTTTACAGGGAACCAGTATCTTCGCTAAGCTTCATAAAATATGGAGTAATAATTTTTTCTTCGTTTATAGCAAGCTTTTTTGTGAGGAGAAGACGCAGAGTTAGACGTAAAATTAGTTAAACGACAATATATCACAGTAAGGTGAGGAAGTAATATGTATAAAATCGGATTTATCGGAACTGGCAATATGGCTACAGCCATAATCAAAGGCTTGCAAAAAGGCGAGCGAAAACATAAAATTTATGCAAATGATATCGACCTTGATAAAGTAAAAGCTCTATCAGAGTTAGATGTAATTGTTGCAGACACTCAAAGCAAAATTGCTAATACTTGCGATTTCATTATAATGGCGGTTAAACCTTTTCAGTTTGGCGATATTCTGCCAAATCTAAAAGAGGATATAAACAAAGATGCTGTTATAATTTCAATTGCAGCAGGAGTAACTGCTGATTTTATCAAAGAATGTTTGGGTTATGATGCAAAAGTTGTTACTGTCATGCCTAACACACCTTTGCTTGTTGGAAAGGGCGCTAGTGCACTTGCAAAAATTGCACCGACAAGCGATGCTGAGTTTGAATTTGTAAAAGAAATTTTTGCACTAATGGGGCATATCAGCGTTATTGATGCGGATAAGATGAATTATATTATCCCAATTAACGGAAGTTCACCCGCTTTTATTTACGAGATTACAAAGCATTTTGTAAATTATGCGGAAAAGTCTGGCTTTGATAGGGAAGAATCACTAGCATTATTTTGTGCAACATTAGAAGGCGCAGCTGAAATGATGCGACAAAACAAAGATTTAGATGGACTAATCAACATGGTGTCCACTAAGGGTGGTACAACAGTTGCAGGACTTGAAGTTTTCAAGGAAAATAATTTGGATAATATCATTGTTGAAGCTTGCGAAACTTGCGCAAAACGTGCATTCGAGCTAGCTAAGTAGATTTTCGTGGGTATAAATTACTTTGAGATTTCATATACATTATCATATTAATTGTGATAGGGTGAGTATAATGAAAAGGACAAGTATGCTGGGAAATCCAGCAATTCAAGAGGAATTTATTTTACAAAAGCAAAGTGATAGTGAAAAACCTAGTGGTGGCGAGGTTAGCGCGGATTTAAAACCGGAGAGGCAGCTTACTCAGCTAAAAAAGAGTAGGGCTAAATCAAAAAAAATGCTGTTATTATTATATATCGCTTTTATATTAGGACTGCTTTACGGAGCGATTTTAATAAGAGAAGATATCCACACTTTTTTTGATAATATGTCAATGATAAATGAAACTAATATTACTCAAAGGCAGACTCAACCGCTATTTGCGACATTTTTACAGGCTTTCACTTCTTCGACTGTGTTTTTTACCGTAATCTTTTTGATGGGGTTTAGCGCAATAGCACAACCGATGACATTTGCTGTTATTTTTATAAAAGGGCTGGGAATTGGCTCTTCTGTTGGGTACATGTACATCAATTATTCGGTGACGGGGCTTTTATACTCGGTGCTGATTATTTTAGTCCCCACGGTTATAGGCACACTTTCGCTTATCATGCTTGCAAAAGAATCTATGAAACTGTCAAATATGATATTCATGGGCTTTGCAAAAAACACTTGCAAAATTAGTAGGTACACCTTAAAACTATATTTGTACAAAAGCGCTGTGTTTTACGCGCTAATACTTCTAGCATCTGTAGTTGATGCTGTGATGACATTTTTGTTTTTGGGTCTTTTTAAGTTTTAAACAAAACGCTTTTGCGATTGTTTAATATATCGTTTAAAATAAAACCGCCTTTAAAAAAGGCGCGAATAGGAGAAATTAAAATGGCGGGATTTTTTGGTCTTTTTGACTACACTAAACCTGGAAAGGGTGTAGATAAAAACTCACCTCAGAAAAAGAGGATTTTTGTTTTTTTCGAACTATATTTCAGAAAGTTTTGGAAACTAATTACTTTAAATTTAATTTATATTCTGTTTTGTATCCCGATTATCACAATCGGCCCTGCTACTACTGCTATGGCACTTGTTCTTAAAAATTATTCGCTGGAGCGTCCTGTTTTCTTATTCTCAGACTTTTTTGATGCTTTTAAGAAAAACTTTAAGCAAAGCTTCTTATTAGGAATTATAAATGCATTACTGCTATTTTTGGTATATGTATCATTTTCCTACTATTCATACAACTCAAGCTTCAACTGGATGTACCTAATTCCTTTCGGAATAATTACATGTCTAGCATTCATATTAATTATGATGGGATTTTATTTATACATCATGATTCCTGTGCTTGATATGAAATTTAAGCCAATGATTAAAAATTCATTTTTACTATCAATAGTTGGCATTAAATCAAATTTACTCACTATGCTTTTTGTTGGAATAATCACATTTTTGATGATAATACTTTTCCCGATAAGCCTTTTAATAGTACCTATTCTTTACTTCTCAACAATTTGGTTTATCATTGCGTTTAACACATACCCTGTTATCGAAAAATTTGTAATCTCTCCATACTACGAGCAAACAGGAGAAAAACGCCCTGACAGATACTATCATGACGACTTTGACGAGTTTGATGAGCTTGTGTTTGAAGATATCGGAAGTAGTGAAGTTGCTCTTCCACAGGCATCAAAAGCCAAAAGCAAAACAATTAAATAGTAGCTTTTTACTATAATTTATAGTGGAATATCAAATTTGATATTCCACTATTTTTATTTTCACAATAACAAAAAAGCGTTATCGGTATTTTCAACCGATAACGCTTTTTAATGTTTAAAATTAGTCTTCGAAAACTCCGCCACTTGCTCCTGAAGTAACAAGTTTTGAGTATCTCTTTAAGTAGCCTTTAACTTCTTTCTTCGGTGCTACAAATTTCGCTTTGCGTGCGCTAAGCTCCTCTTCGCTCACCAACAGGCTCATGCTCCTATTTGGGATATCTATACTAATAATATCTCCCTCTTCTACTAAACCAATAACTCCGCCGGCTGCCGCTTCGGGAGACACATGCCCAATAGCAGCACCCCTAGTTGCTCCAGAAAAACGTCCATCTGTGATTAGCGCTACATCTTTATCCAGCCCTTGCCCGATGATTTGGGCAGTAGGTGCTAGCATTTCCCTCATACCAGGGCCGCCTTTAGGTCCTTCGTATCTGATGACTACTACATCACCCTTGTTGATTTGTTGGCCTAAAATCGCTTCTGAGGCGGCTTCTTCGCTATCGAACACTCTAGCCTTGCCCTCATGCGTCATCATCTCTGCTGCAACTGCGCCTTGTTTTACCACTGCGCCCTCAGTTGCTAGATTGCCAAATAATATAGCAATACCACCATCTTTTCTAATTGGAGCTTCGAGCGTACTGATGATTACACCATCTGCCTTTTGCGCTTTTTCCATGCGCATTTCTTGCGCACCTGTAACAGTTTGCGCGTCTTTATGAATATGTCCGCCACGAGCTAACTCTTTTAATACTGCTTGTATTCCACCCATAGCATCTAAATCTTGTATGAAGATTTCGCTTGCAGGGTTAAGTTTGCAAATCTGCGGTGTTTTTTTGCTCACTACGTCGATTGCTTTCATGTCGATATCTACTTTTGCTGTTTTCGCTAGTGCGAGCAAGTGAAGAACTGTATTGCTCGAACAACCAAGCGCCATGTCAGAAACAAGCGCATTTTCAAAAGCTTTTCGATTGAAAACATCTGACGGTCTAATATCTTTTTCAAGCACAGTCATGATGTATTCGCCAGTCTCTTTTGCAAGGCGAATTCTCTTTGAAGAAATAGCAGGAGCAGTACCATTTCCAGGAAGCGACATTCCGATAGCCTCAGTTAAGCAGTTCATTGAGTTTGCAGTGTACATTCCCGAACATGAACCACAAGTAGGGCAAGCGTTATTTTCAAAATCCATTAAATCTTCATCTGTGATTTTACCCATCGCATGTGTTCCCACTGCTTCAAAAACTTCGCTTAATCCTACGCGTTTCCCCATTACATTTCCTGCAAGCATAGGTCCACCACTTACAAAGATAGATGGCAAATTCATGTTTATCGCTGCCATCAACATGCCTGGCACAATCTTGTCACAGTTTGGTATAAAAACAACCGCATCGACTGGATGAGCCGTTAGCATTACCTCGATACTATCCGCAATAAGTTCACGTGAAGCGAGAGAATATCTCATACCAGCATGGTTCATCGCTAGACCGTCGCAAACTCCGATTGTGTTAAACTCAAACGGAACTCCGCCCGCATTTCTAATGCCGTCTTTTACTGCGCGTGAAATTTTATCTAAATTTATATGCCCTGGTAAATAGTCGCTCGCTGAGCTTACCACCGCAATAAATGGCTTTCTCATCTCGCTATCTGTTATACCAAGCGCTTTTAAAAGCGAACGGTGTGGTGTTCGTTGTGGACCTTTTTTCATTAAGTCGCTTCTCATATTTTTCTCCTTTTTTGTTCTCAAATTTATTTACTAATTGTAATTTTAATCTTTATTTTAACTTTATGTTAAATAAATCGCAGGTGTTTTTTGTAGCAATATCAACTAATTCTTGTACGTCCATATTTTTTATTTCTGCGATTGCGCTTGCTGTATGCGCTATCATATCAGAGGTACAAAGCTTGCCCCTATGCGGTTCTGGAGCCATGTATGGACAATCGGTTTCTAGCATAATATTTTCTTTTGGTGTATGCAACACGCTGTTTTTTATCTTATTTGCGTTTTTAAATGTTACGACCCCTGTGTAACTAATATACATTCCGATGTCAACTACTCTTTTTGCTGTATCTTTCGAGCCTGAGAAGCAGTGTACCACTCCACGAGGTCTATATTTTTCTAATAGTTCCATGCAATCTTTTGTCGCATCTCTTGAATGAATTATTACAGGCAAATCTAATTCGCTAGCTAAAATTAGCAGCTCTTCAAATACTTTTTTTTGCGCATCAACTGTAGAATTATTGTAAAAATAATCAAGTCCAATCTCACCAATTGCAACTACTTTTTCGTGTGCAGCAAGCTCTTTTATTACATCAAGATAATTTTCTGGAACAAGGGCAGCGTCGTGCGGGTGAATACCCACTGCAGCAAAAATATTATCATATTTGCTCGCTATTTCTATGCTTTCTTTTGATGTTTTAATGTCCGCTCCTATATTTATTATCGCTCGCACTCCGTTTTCAAACACATGATTAATAACTTCCTCTTGATTTTCCTTAAAACGCTCGTCATTATAATGCGCGTGCGAATCGAAAATATTTTTTATCATTTTATTTCTCCTTTAATCTATTGCTCCCTCGATTTTTGTCCAAACACCATCTACTTCCACGTAAGTTCTGCGTTCATTTATAGCCATTTTTTTCTCTATTTCTTCACCCAAGTTAATGCCTTGCATTTCTGCAAAACCAAGCACATATATAGCAATGTCGGCAAGTTCTAATCCTAAATCACCTTTATTATGAAACGCCTCAAACGCCTCAGTAACTTCGGAATGCATATAGAGAAATTGCAAATCCATATTGCTTGTGTCAAATCCCTTGTCTATTTTGTTTTGATAAACTCTCTTTTGAGCTGCTAAAGTATCCATAAAGTCCACTCCTATTACATTTTTATTTTTTACGCGGTTATCTTTTTGAATTTATCACGTATCCCAAGTTGCCTTGAAATTGGCATCGTAACTGCGATTGCAATAAAGTAATCCACCATGCTATGTATAACTGTTCCTACACCCACTAATAAAAATACTGAGTTAAAAAATCCAGAATTATAATATGTTTCGCTCATGCCCCCAAGTAGATAAAAAGGTAATATTGCGAGTACTTCCATGGCTCCGTGAATTATACTAACTGTAATACCGAACGTGATTTTTCCTGATTGTTTTTGTAGAACGCTATTATTTTTTCTTAAATAGTATGAACTTATAAGCACAAATACAATATGACTAAAAGCCCTTGCCACTATTGTTAGCGGAAAGCCAGCAAAGAAAAATCCAGCTGTGCTCCCAAGCGCAACCGAAATTGCTACAGTGGGGGAGATGAAAATTGCTATAAAAATTGGCACATGACTTGCTAATGTGAATGATGCTGGTTCCATTACAAATTTTGGCATAAACATGGGTATTACAATTGCTAGTGCACATAATAATCCAGCTTGAGTAATTCTGTTTATTTTATTATTCATAGTATCTCCTTACGCTATAATTAATTATATCCCCCTCACTAAAATAGTGAGGAGGATTTAAATAATTTATTCTTCTTCACTTATGTTTTTTTCTTCTGCTTCCATTTGTTTTTCCATTGCTTCAATTTGTTTTGCTTCCTCTTCGCTAACATCCTCAGTTGCTACTTCTACTTCCTCAACCTCAGCAGTTTCGTCATGTTCAGCTCTTGCAAATGAAACAACTCTTGAATTTTCTGTTATTCTCATGACACGTACACCAGTAGCGTATCTTGACATAATGCTAACATCGCTAACACGAATTCTTATTATAATTCCATCGTCAGCTATCATGATTAAATCGTCAGTATCGTCTACAACTTTAATTCCAGCAACATTCCCTTTTATATCGCTAACTTTATAGTTAATCTTGCCGAAACCGCCTCTATTTTGTAGTCTGTACTCGCTAATGTCGCTTCGTCTGCCTTGTCCTTTGTCGGTGATAGTCATAACAGTAGCATTTTCACGAAGTCTTGCTAGCCCTACAACTTCATCTTCATCGCGAAGTTTTATAACACGAACACCTCTCGCCGTTCTCGAAAGTGGTCTTGCATTATTTTCATCAATGCGTATTGCCATACCTTTTTTCGTAGCGATTAATAGCTCATGACTACCATTTGTAAGCTTAGCAAAAGCTAGCTCGTCCGCTTCATCAAGCGAAATTGCGATAAGTCCGCTTTTTCTCACGTTCTTGTACGCATCAAGTCTTGTACGTTTAATGATACCTTTTTTTGTCACCATAACTAAATATTTTTCTGGATCAAAATCAGGCACGCCAATCATGTACGCAATTTTTTCGTCCTGCTCTAGTTGCAGTAGATTTGCTACATTTGTTCCTCTTGAAATTCTGCTTCCCTCTGGAATTTGGTAGCATTTTAGCCTATGCATCCTACCCTTATTCGTGATGAATAAAATATGGTCATGGGTCGAGCTTATAAATAACTCTTCCACATAATCGTCTTCACGCTGAGTCATTCCGGAAACTCCACGTCCACCACGTTTTTGTGTTTTGTACACATCAGTGGAAAGGCGTTTTAAGTAGCCAAAGTGAGTAAGTGTAACTACGCAGTCTTCTTGTGGAATTAAATCCTCAATATCAACTTCGCCACTAACCATCTCGATGTCAGTACGTCTTTCGTCACCATATTTTCTTTTTATCTCATTAAGTTCTTCTCTTATAATTTCAACTACTCGAGAATGATTTTCTAAAATATCGGATAGCTCTTTTATCAAAGCAAGTAATCCTTCGATTTCTTCCTCAATTTTTATGCGCTCCATACCAGTTAATTGACCAAGCGTCATTCTAACAATTGCGCCCGCTTGAATTTCTGATAAATCAAAGCGCTCCATCAAAGCTTCTCTACCTTCTTGGATAGTTTTACACGCACGCAATATAGCAATAACTTCGTCAATAAAGTCAAGCGCTATTTTCATACCTTGTAAGATATGTTCTCTTTCTTGTGCTTTTCTCAAATCATATCTAGTCCTGCGACGGATAATTTCATATTGGAAATCAATATAATGAGCGAGCATTTCTTTTAGCGTTAATACTTTTGGTTCGTTGTTAACTAAAGCTAGCATTATAACGCCTACTGTATCTTGTAATTGAGAGTATTTATATAGCTGATTTTGTACAATTTCCGGAGTAGCATCACGTTTAAGTTCTATTACAATTCTCATACCGTCACGGTCGGACTCATCACGCAAATCACTTATTCCATCAATACGTTTATCTTTAACTAATTCTGCAATACTTTGTAGCAAACGAGATTTGTTTACCATATAAGGAATTTCAGTTATAACAATTCTAAACCTATCATTTTTCATAGGTTCAATTTCGCTACGACAGCGCAAAGTTATTTTACCTCTACCCGTCATATAAGCAGCTCGAATTCCCGAGTAACCCATAATAATACCGCCAGTAGGGAAGTCAGGGCCTTTTATTATATCCATCAAATCTGCAATTTCACAATCTGAATTTTCCATCAGATAAATTACAGCGTCTATAACTTCGTTTAAGTTATGTGGGGGAATATTTGTTGCCATGCCAACAGCAATACCCGTCGAACCATTAACCAATAGATTAGGATATCTTGAAGTCAAAACCTCAGGCTCACTTAATCTATCATCATAGTTTGGTCTAAAGTCGATTGTATCTTTGTCGATATCTGTAAGCATTTGTGTGGATATTTTGCTCATTTTTGCTTCAGTATATCTGTATGCAGCAGCGGGGTCACCATCGACACTACCGAAGTTTCCGTGACCGTCAACCAGCGGATATCTCATAGAAAAGTCCTGCGCCAAACGCACAAGAGCATCATAAACAGATGAGTCACCATGTGGGTGATACCTTGCAAGCACACCACCGACGGTGTCCGCACATTTTCTGTATGAAGAATTTGGTCCTAGATTATTCTCATGTAAAGTATACAGTATGCGTCTGTGTACAGGTTTTAACCCATCGCGAACATCAGGAAGTGCACGGCTTACGATTACCGACATGGAGTAGTCGATAAAGGAGCGTTTCATTTCCTTCTCAATATTTCTGGGTATAATCTTTGTGTTATCATTAGTGTACAAAATAAGTTCCCCTCTCAGCGGATATTATCCGCGATAAGCTTTTTTTAAGCTAAAATTTTGTAATTCTCTTCAAATTTAAGTCTAAGCAAATCCTTAAACTCTGGCTCTTTTTCGTTTAAACAACGTTTTGGGAGGACAAATACTTTTTCGCTCCCGATTTCGACTAAAAATAAATCATTTATCTCGTAAATAAATATATTTTTGTCGCTATACTCAAATCTATCAACAAAAGTTTCATCCTCTTGTTCAAAACCTTCCACTATTCCAGAAGTGAAAAATTCTTCGTAAAAACTCAAGATATATTCATTCTCATTCGCTTTTGAGGCATTGATAGCTTCCACCATGTTTTTTACATATTTTTTCGGATTGTAATAAATAATGAATATTAACGCAAGACATACCCCAGCTAATAATAAGCTAACATGTGACTGTGCAATATTCTGGGAAGCACTGTAAAAAAAGTTTACAGTAAGAATGAGAAGTATTACAATAAAAATTTTGTTTTTCTTCCCTGTTTTATGCTTTTGATGTGCTGTTAGCGCAGTTTTTATCTCCTCAGCAGTGTAATTATATATAAACTCAAATTTTAATGTGTCATTCAAACTCATATCTTCACCTAAATTATACATCAAGATTTTGTACGTATCTTGCGTTTTTCTCGATAAATTCACGCCTTGGCTCAACTTTTTCACCCATCAATATTGTGAAGATTTCGTCAGCAGAAGCAGCATCGTCCATCTCAACTCTAATAATAGTTCTACTTTCAGGATTCATAGTAGTTTCCCAAAGCTGAGTAGGATTCATCTCCCCAAGACCTTTATAGCGCTGTATGTCAACTTTTAAATTTTTCTCAGTAGCTAGCTCTTTGACATAAATATCACGCTCTTTTTCATCATATGCATATAAAACTTGCTTCCCTCTGCTCACTTTAAATAGCGGAGGTTGTGCTAAATAAATATTATTATTTTCAATAAGCGGGCGCATAAATCTGAAGAAGAAAGTTAAGAGAAGTGTTCTGATATGCGAACCGTCAACATCGGCATCCGCCATGATGATAACTTTACCATATCTGAGTTTTGATATATCAAATTCTTCACCGATACCTGTTCCAAGCGCTGTTACCACAGGCATTAATTTTTGGTTGCCATATACTTTGTCAAGACGGGATTTTTCTACGTTTAACATTTTTCCCCATAGTGGAAGTATCGCCTGAAAACGTCTGTCTCGTCCTCCTTTTGCAGAACCGCCTGCTGAGTCCCCTTCAACGATATAAATTTCTGTTAAAGAGCTATCTTTTTCCGAGCAGTCAGCAAGTTTACCGGGAAGCGAAGAGGACTCAAGCACAGATTTTCTTCTTGTCAGCTCTCTAGCTTTTTTTGCAGCTTCCCTTGCTCTTTGTGCGGTCAGTGCTTTTTCAAATATTGATTTTATTACAGCTGGGTTTTCTTCAAAGAAATTTGTTAGCGCCTCAGTTACAAGCCCCTCAACCAGCGGTCTTGCTTCTGGGTTACCCAGTTTTCCTTTTGTTTGTCCTTCAAATTCACAGTCAGTTAGTTTAACTGATATAATCGCAGTTAAACCTTCACGTACATCGTCACCAGATAGGTTAGCATCATTTTCTTTTATCATATTATGCTTTTTGCCATAATCGTTAAAAACCCTGGTTAAAGCCGTTTTAAAGCCCGTTTCGTGGGTACCCCCATCTACCGTATGGATATTATTAGCAAATGACATTATAACGTCGTTATACGAGCTATTATACTGCATTGCAATCTCTGCAATAGCTTCTCCTTGAGTTTTGCTTATAAAAATTACATCTTCATGCACAACTTCAAGCTGTTTTGTTTTATGAATATGTGTTATAAAGCTTTTAATCCCACCTTCATAATGCAGTACTTTTTCAACTTCATTATCAGCTTCCCTTAAATCTCTTAGAACAATTTTTATTCCCGCATTTAAAAATGCTTGCTCACGCAATCTTTTTAGCAGTGTATCGTAATCAAATATAACTGTTTCAAAAATTTCTGAGTCTGGTTTAAATAAAACAGTTGTTCCTTTTTGATTGCTTTTAGAAATAACCTTTAAATTTTCAGTATATTCACCACGCTCAAAATGTTGATGATGCTCGTTTTCTCCATCATAAATATAAACATCAAGATATTCACTCAGCGCATTAACAACAGAAGCACCAACCCCATGAAGTCCCCCCGAAACTTTGTATCCGCCACCGCCAAATTTACCACCAGCATGAAGCACGGTGAAAACAACTGTTGCAGCAGAAATACCTTCTTTTGGGTGGATACCAGTAGGGATACCACGTCCGTTATCTTTAACTTTTATGATGTCATCAGGCAAAATTTCTACTAAAATTTCGTCGCAGTAACCGGCTAAAGCTTCATCAATCGCATTATCTACAATCTCGTATACAAGGTGATGTAGTCCTTTTTCACCTGTTGAACCGATGTACATACCCGGTCTTTTTCTAACAGCTTCTAACCCTTCAAGTACCTGTATCTGATTTTCGTCATAATTGTTTGATATTGCCTTATTTTCTAAGTTATCCATTATGTTAATCTCCATTCTGCCGCAAAATTTTTGCTTTGTAAATAATTTATATGCGGCAATTATTCACATGAATATATATTAATCTATTTGAGAGTTTTTAGCTCTTTTTCCCAATGTCTGAGTAGATATTTGCGAAATATATAGCTTTTCTTTTTCGTTTTCAGTGCACAAAATAAATGATTTTGGCATCTCATACGAAATATTTATTACTTCATTTTTTTTAGTCTTTATCTTTAAAAAATCTTTTGTGTGTTTTGAAATTGAGGTTTTTTCCAAATCAAATATTCCAATAATTTGACTTTCGGGGACAATAGTTTCTTGCCCTAAATGTACATACATTTTAAATCTCCGTTTCTTCTAAAATTTCGCCATTTTGCATCTTAAAAATTCTTCCTTTTTTTAAGATATCTATATTTGAATAATCACAACAAGTCAAGAAAACTTGCCTGTTTTTCACATGATTTAATATAAAATCCTGTCTTTTCTTATCAAGCTCACTCATAACATCGTCAAGCAAAATAATTGGATTTTCCTTAGTCACAAGCTTTAATATCTTAGCTTGAGCTAGTTTAAAAGTTATTACACATGAGCGCTTTTGTCCTTGCGATGCAAATGCTTTTGCATCATGACCATCAACTAAAATATCAATATCATCTCTGTGTATACCAATATTTGTAAAACCCGATTTTATGTCTTTTTCACGGCTTTGTGCTAATTTATCTAAGTATATATCTACAAATTTATCATCATAGACAAATTCATTTGACATCTCTTCCTCTAAAAAAACATTAGAGGCAAAGCTTACATTCATTTTCTCTTTATTGTCGGCAATACCATCATAAATAATGGCAGCAATTTTATTAAACTTACTTAAATAATCGTTTCTGTATATCGATATAATTGTTCCCATTTTAGCTAGCTGTAAATCCCAAATTTCCAAATTTTCACTTAAATTTTGGTATTTATAAGCATTTTTTATGAGAGCATTTCTTTGACTTAATATATTTTCATACGAACTGATATAATTTGAGTATGTAGGTTTTATCTGACTAATCGCTATATCTAAAAATTTTCTGCGCGCTTTTGACGAGCTTTTTATTAAATCTAAATCAAGCGGCGAAAACACTACAGCTAGTACATTTCCGATAAAATCGCTTGCTTTTTTTATGGGGACTGCGTTTAGTGTAATACTCTTTTTACTTGAATATTTTATGGCTGCTTTTTGCACCCTCATATTATCCTCAAAAATAATCTCACTCGTCGCAAAATCTTCCCCAAAACCAATGCACTCGCTTATCTTAGCATTCCTAAAGCTGTTTAGTCCCGTGAAAAACCAAATGCTTTCAAGCAAATTAGTTTTCCCCTGAGCGTTGTCTGCATAAATTATATTTATACCATCGCATGGATTTAAAGTCACGTCTTTTAAATTTCTAAAACTCTTTAAACTTAGTTTTTTTAATACCACTTATTACACCTAAATCAAATTTGATTTTTTACGTTAATTGTCGTTTCATCTATGGTGACAATATCACCACTCACAATTTTTTTCCCTCTCATAGTGCACACTTCGCCATTAACTTTAACATCACCTTGTAAAATTAACATCTTAGCTTCACTACCCATAACGACATAACCGCTGAATTTTAATAAATCCCCTAATTTTATATAAGGAGTTTTAATCTCAACTTCCATATTTTTCATAAATTTTCCTTTATTCTTCAGTTTTGTTGTTCTCTGCAATCCTTACAGGTAACACTAAAAACTTAAAGTTATCATCATTTTCATCAACTATTGTAATAGGGGAGTCATGCCTATTGATTCTAATCATAACTCTTTCTCTTTCGGAGTATCTTAGTGCATCAAGCATATACTTATTGTTAAATCCAATAAAAATATCATCTCCTGTAATATTTGCAGTGAAGCTATCCTTAACTTTTCCTAATGTAGTTTCACAACTCAAATTAACAGTACCATCTTTAAATAGGCATTTAATTGGACTTTTCGCTCTGTCATTAATTTTAATAGACGCTCTATTGATGCTATTAATAAATTCACGCACAGAAACATCAATTATAGTTGCAGCATCCTTAGGGAAAGCATTTTTGTAATCCAAAAATTCGCCTTCTAATAATCTAGATATAATAACATAGCCTTTTATAGAGAACATGATATGTTTATTTGAAATTTTGATATTTACACTTAATTCTTCTTCGTTTTCATCTTCATCGTTACCAAATTTGCTAAGTAGCTTTTGTATTTCTGATAAAGTTTTACCAGGCACGATAAAATTAAAGCTTTCTTTTGAAGCTGCAGCTATTTTTTCTGTTCTCATAGCCATTCTGTAGCCATCTACAGCAACTATATTAAGCTCACTACCCTCAACATCAAACAAAACTCCGGTATAAACGGGGTTTTGATCTGTTTGAGAAACTGCAAATAAAGTTTGGTGAATAATTTCCTTTAGAGTAAAAGCATTTAAGCTGATACCTAAATCTTCATCAATATTTGGTATCTCTGGATATTCATCGCAACTTAATCCCATTATAGTAAAGCTTGCATCATCGCAAATAATTTTAGTTAATAAATTTTTATCGCTTGATAGCTGAACAGTACTATCTGGCATTTTGCTGATAATATTAGATAATAAGCTGGCATTGATTATAACTTCACCTTCTTCAATAACATTGACATCGACAGTTTTAATAATACCTAGCTCAAGATTGTATCCTGTTAATATAAGACTTTTGTTCGAGCACTTGATATAAATTCCTTCTAAAGCTGGAATTGTTGATTTAGATGCGACTGCAAGCGCTACAGAATTTATAGTTTCGTTGAGCAAATTTTTTTCACAAGTGAATTTCATAAATATATCCTTTCGCTATATATAATATATATATATAATATATAATAAAAAATAGTAGTAGTAGTAGGGGCTGTTAAAAATGTTTAAAACCACGTTTAACCCAGTAAATACAAGCATTTTTCGCCTAAAAATTTCTGTTGAGTTTTTGTTCGCAAATTGTTTAAAATGTTGAAAGAAAAAATCTTTCAGTAATAGCTGTTAATAACCATATGTTGAAAGTTTAGAAATTTGTTGACATCTTGTTTAAAACCCAAA
>CAYJII010000010.1:0-61093 GCA_964370225.1 uncultured Oscillospiraceae bacterium
GCTTTTAGTGCACTAACTACTGAAGTAGCACTAGCAGTTGCATCAGCTCCACCAGTGATTTCAATTGAAAGATCTTGTGTATTGCCTTGGGCATCACTATAACCTAAAACTACAGTACTTTTTGCTCCATCTGTAAAATCAGCATCTACAATTGTTAATGTAGATTCGTGTTTTTGACCTGCTAATTTTGTAGAAACTAGTGGGTCTAATCCACCTGCTGTGTCGTTTAATACTATTTTTGCACCGATTTCTGATGTAGCTGAGCTTAATGAACCGTCAAGAATTTTTTTGCCGTTGAAGTCAGTGTTAGCAGCGATTCTGTCGATTTCGTCTAACAATGCGTCAAATTCAGCTTGTAGGTTTTCACGGTCAACTGCATCTTCGTAGATACCATTTGCAGATTGAGTAGCAATGTCAACCATACGGTTTAGCATTGAGTGAACTTCAGTTAGAGCTCCCTCAGCTGTTTGTACGAATGAGATACCATCAGCAGCATTTTTTTGAGCTGTTTCAAGACCACGGATTTGAGCTCTCATTTTTTCAGAGATAGCAAGACCAGCAGCATCGTCGCCAGCACGGTTAATTCTGTAACCTGATGATAGTTTTTCTAGATTAGAAGCAACGTTTGAGTTGTTTCCACCAAGTTGTCTGTAAGAGTTCATCGCTGTAATATTGTGTTGAATACGCATAAATTTTTCCTCCATGAAATTAATTTTATTATATCAAGCATCCTTGCTTAATATTTGATGATATTTTCGCCCCCTAGCGCATCGGGCCCTGACACGCAACAGGGTAAAAAACTGATTAATGTGCGGTTTTTCTTCCGCTCAACAATTATATCGACAGTGCCAAAAAATACTTTAGCTTTTTTAAAAAAAGTTTTAATCTTTGTACACAGTGTACCTATTTCTACCCTCTTCTTTGGACTGATACAATGCCTTATCTGCTTTTTCTACAATATCTTGCACCGTGCTTATCACCGTAGGGTACATGGTATAAAGTCCTGCCGAAACTGTAATGATTTTGCCCTCGCCAACTGTGGGAATTTCTGCTGTTTTAACACGGCTCATTATGCGGTTAACCACAATTTCTGCGCCGGTTTTATCTACAGAGGGGAGTAAAACCACAAATTCCTCCCCACCGTAACGGAAAACTTCGTCCGAGGCACGTTTTAAGCTGCTTTTTATTAATTGCGCCACTTGTTTTAAGCATTCATCGCCTTTTACATGTCCAAAGTGGTCGTTATATACTTTAAAGTAGTCGACATCAAGCATGATTACCGATATCGGCTCTTCTTTTGCAATGGTCGCATCCCAACTGTTTTTTAACTGATTGTTGAATGCGTGGCGATTGTACACGCCTGTAAGCGCATCGATCATCGCGTTAATTTCCAGCTGTTTATTAAGAAGCTCAAGCTTTTCGTTGCTTATGCGCAAGGCTTCATTTGCTTTTTCTATCTCGATTTTTTGGTTAAAACTTTGTACTCTTGCATTATGAAACGGTATTGTTAGCGCCATGGACATTATGCAAATTACTACAACATCCAGTACTAGCTCAAAATGTAGCGCGGTTGACATTTCCACAAATGAAACCGTGAGCGAAAAAAGCACGATTGTGTAAAAAATCAAAGCTATAGTTTTATGAAGCGAAAAATGCAAAATCGACGCTATCATGAAAACTGCAGCGGTTATGAGAGTATTACTCGGGGCTATTAAAATTTGGTCGACATCCGTTATTATTGCGATACTTAGGACAAAAAACACATATCCCATGTCCACATAAGTTCGGTGTCGCTTTATCTTTTTACTGCGATAAAGCGAAAAGACCGTATAAAAAAGCAATGTTCCAATAGCGGTAGTCACATATATCGTGAATATGAAGTAGTCAAAGAGTTCTTCCCTTAATCTGATGTACTGAAAAATGATTAGCGCTACTTGTGATAGTCCCAGAGCCAGTGCTGTTGGCAAAAATATTGCAAAATTTTTGCGTTTGCATTCATCTATATATTTATCTTTATATCCCTCTAGCGGACGTTTTATGAGTTTTTTTAACATGTCACACATCTTCCTGTTTGCTGTTTTGGGGGCTATTTCCCCTTATAATAATTTTAACATATACATATACTATTATCAACAATATCAAATTTAAAGTCGCATGAATATATCATTGTTGGCTACTTAAATAAGTTTTGGAAATAATATTTATAGTTTATGACAAAAAAGAGCAATAACTTTTTTTGTGCAAATAGTTTGTAATTGCTTGATTTTTTTGTGCTATTATAATATAATATTCTTGTATCTGTCCAAAAAACAGTTAATTACGATTAGGGGGCACGATGATGCAGATTGATAATAATAAGCTTTCTACCATTGCTATGGATCACCAAAATTTTATATGCTATATGTCCGATATGGATACCTACGAGCTTCTTTACCTCAATAAATTAGGTAGGGATAGTTTTGGCATCACTTCGGATGAAGATTTCCGTGGCAAAAAATGTTATGCTGTGCTCCAGGGCAAAGACTCCCCTTGTGAGTTTTGTAACAATAAGCAACTATTGACCAAAACAAAGATTGAGTGGGAAATTGTAAACGAAGTTGTAAAGAAGAGATACTCGTTAGTTGATACCTATTTTAACTTTGCTAATAGGAAAATTAGAATGGAAATTGCGACCGATATTTCTGAGCAACACGCACATATCACAAATCTTGAGTCCAGCCTTACCGCCGAGCAAACTTTAGTCCGCTGTATCCAAACCTTAGTTGGAGACAAGAGTATCGAGGATGCTATCAACGAAATTTTGGCGATTATCGGCGCACATTACGCCTCTGACAGAGCGTATATCTTTGATTTGGACTACGAAAACAATGTGTTACACAATACATTTGAATGGTGTGGAAAAGGCGTTACCCCGCAGATAGATAAGCTTCAAAATGCTGATATGGCGCATATTGGCACTTGGTTGGAGCGCTTTAATACAGTAGGCGAATTTTCAATCTCAAACTTAGACGAAGAATACCAAACAGATTCCCCTATATACGAAGTGTTAAAACAACAAGGTATCGACAGTTTGCTTACTGCTCCGCTAGTCAATAACGGTACTATCGTTGGCTTTATCGGAGTAGACAATCCAAAATTCAATAAAAAAGATGTAAATCTTTTGAGATCTATTTCTATATTTATTCTTGATGATTTGAATAAGCAAAAAATATTAAAACATCTAGAAACTTTAAGTTATATCGACCCTATGACCGAACTATTTAACCGACATAAATACCATGAAGTCGTGACAAAGTTTGAAAAGAAACCACCTGCTCAAGTAGGTATTCTCAACGCTGACATCAACGGTTTGAGGCAGATAAACGATTTGTACGGACATTCTCAAGGTGACTATGTCATAACAAAAGTTGCAAACTTACTGCGAAAATTTTTTAGCGAACATGTTTACCGACTAAGTGGCGATGAATTTATAGTTTTGTATCCTGATATTGACGAGGGCGTTTTCGAGGAGCTTGTTTACGCGCTTAGAGTAGATGCAGTCGACGATCCAGAAACCAGCTTTTCTATAGGAACCGTTTGGAAAAAGGGTGGCATTAATATATTAAAAGAAGTAAACTACGCAGATGAGCTGATGCATGTAGAAAAACAAAACTATTATAAGAAGACATTCGAGAAAAAACAACAATTTAAAGTCAATAGCGCCACTAATTTGATAAAAGAAATCGAAGATAATCGCTTTAGTGTTTATCTTCAAGGGCAAGTAGATTTAAACACAGGCGCAATCATTGGTGCAGAAGCGTTAGTTCGTAAATTTGATGAAAATGGCAAAATTGTACCACCTCTAAAATTTATTCCAGTGTATGAGTATGAGCGTATCATCAGACATGTCGACTTTTTCGTGTTGAGCGAAGTCTGCAAAAGCATGAAAAAATATATCGCACTCGGACACGCATTAAGAGTCTCAATAAACTTTTCTAGAATTACGCTAATGGAGCATAATGTGGTGGACTCAATCATAGCAATTTGCAAAGAATATGATATTCCTCATCACCTGATATATGTTGAGATAACCGAGAGCATTGATAAGATGGATAACGACATCTTAGAAAGGAAAATATTAGCGCTTAAATCCGCTGGTTTTTCCGTTTCGCTCGATGATTTTGGCACTCAGTACTCAAATTTATCCATATTGATGACCAGCGATTTTAACGAGGTAAAACTCGATAAAAGCTTGGTGGATAATATTTGTATGGATGAAAAAAACGCTGTGATAATCGAAAATTCTATTAAAATGCTAAAGGAGCTTAAAACTAAGGAAATCTTAGCAGAGGGTGTCGAGAATAAAGAACAAGCAGACCTGCTTAAAAAATATCATTGTAATCACGGACAGGGGTACTATTTTTATAAACCCATGCCGATAGAAGAGTTTTTCCAAACATTTATAGCCTCAAAAAACTGAGTAATTTTTATATTAAACCTCAAACCGACGAGTATATACTCGTCGGTTTTTTTATGCAAATTTATTAAGTTGCATTTGTGCGTGCAACTTTTATGCGATACCACATGGATAGTGAAAGAGTATTGCAAAAATCCAAAAAAGAAAGAGGTAAAAATTAAAATGTTTGAAATAGTGGGAAATGTAGTTGCTATCCCTGATAGCCAAAAAGAAATCTTCGTACAAGGAGACAATCAAACAAATGTGCTCTCGTTTAAAGTTCCACGATACTCGGGCGAGATGGATTTGTCCACCTTGAGGGCGATGATTAAAACAAAAAACAAATATGAGCTGTACGATTTTTTGTATCCACAAGCTACTGTGGAGGATGATTTTGTAATCCTCGACTGGGACGTCGCATCCACCTCAACCCTTGTAAACGGGGAGCTTGAAGTGCAAATTCAGTTTCAAGGAATTATCACCGCTACACAGGTAAGTCCCGTGTGGCAAAGCACAATTTTCACGCTGACAGTTTCCGGCAGTCTTATTTCCGATGAAGAGATATATAAGACTTCACCAACCGCCTTCATGCAATGGGCGGAGGATTTCAACCAAATTCGTGAAGATGTCACACAAACAATGGGCATAACTGACGGCATCGTTGAGGATATTTCACGTACACAGGACGAAATCGCTCTAAAACAGGAGCTTATCAACACAGAATTTATGCGCATCGACTCCACTCTTGACGGTATGCAACTTGCTATTACACAGGCTGAGGAGCTAATCGAAGATGTTGCCGCCTTGGCTGAAGTCGCAAAGGAAATTGATGTGCATAAAAACGCTGCCGTCGCCGCTCAAAACGCAAGTAAGGCGAGCGAAACAGCTGCAAAAGAGTATGCTGATAGTGCAAAACTAAGCGCAGACAACGCAAAAGCGTCGGAGACAGATGCAAAAGAAAATGCGGACATTACCTCAGCCAATAAAATTGAGATTGAAAACATCAAAAACTCGCTCAATCTAGGGCTGTACTACACTAAAACTCAAGCTGACGATACTACCGAAACATTGCAAGGCAATATCGACACCTTAGAAAATTCACTTTCGCAAGTAGAACTCACTTTGACCGCGCAAAATACTGAGCTTAGTGAAGAGGTTGACTTGTTACGAGAAGAGCTTAGTGATGGGGCAACACTCAATAAATTCACCACAGCGGAAAAAAACAAGCTTAGCGGTGTCGAAGCAGGCGCGCAAGAAAACACCATTGAGTCAATCAGCATAAACTCTGTCCCAGTGAACATCACAAATAAGCAAGTCGACATTCAGTTATCTGGCTCCTCTGGTGGGTCAGTAGCTGTTATAAATTCACTCGACTCAACCTCCACCACTGCCGCTTTAGCCGCTGCACAGGGGAAAGTACTAGCTGATAAAATGCAGTTGCAGACAGGAACATGGACACCAAGCATAAACGAAATGTTAGGAGAAATTACAAAAATCTATACCGCCACATGGGCAAAGCAAGGAAATATTGTGCATATCTATGCCAATATTGATATGAATATCACGCTGGCATTCTCAACTACTTTTATCCTAGAGGGCTTACCATTCACCTCTATCGAGCGCGGTATAATAAATGTTCTGACCTCAGGCTCCATAGAGACAGGTTCTATTATTACCGGATACACCTCTGCAAATGGGTGCTCATTCATTCCAACTAGAAGCGATAATTCAATCCTTCACCTTACTTATGCGGATTTAGGTGTCGGCAGCAGACAGCTACGCTTTGCTGGAATATATTTTTGTCAGGACTAAGCTACATAAAAAAGCGATGTGAAAACACATCGCTTTTTTAATATAATCATTTCACTTTTATCCCTTGATAAGAATTTCTCCTTAGCATCTCTTTATCAATCTCGTTCATAACAACAAACTTTTTTAGGCTCCACATAGGACCCACAAGGCTTTCTTTTTCCCCATCACCTGTTATACGCTGAATTATTATATCCTCGTTTAAGCATTCAAGCTGATTGCAAACAATATTTACATACTCATCTCTCTCCAACAGCTCAAACTCACCATTTTCGTACTCGCTTGCTATCGTAGTCCCTTTTAGCACATGCAACAAATGCAGTTTGACGCTATGTGGTGCTAGTTCATTTACACGCTGAACATTTCTCAACATCATATGAGCGCTTTCCCCAGGTAGTCCGTTTATTAAATGTACACAAATATTAATTCCCCTGCTTTTTAAGAGATGATATCCCTCCAAAAACTCCGCATATGTGTGACAGCGGTTGATTTTTTCACCAATTTCATCGTAGGTGGACTGCAACCCCAGTTCCACGATGAGATATGTTTTCTCATGTAACTGCGCTAGATAATCCGCAATTTCAGTGGTGATGCAGTCCGCTCTTGTTGCAATCGCCAAGCCCACAACATCCTCGTAAGTTAATACCTCGTCAAAGCAAGTTTTTAGCACATCAAGTGGCGCATATGTATTAGTATGAGCTTGAAAATACGGTATATATTTTGCGCTCTCCCATTTTTTGTGTAACGAGCTTTTCACGCTCTCAAACTGCTCTTTCAGCGAAACTTTAGGATTTCCTGCAAAGTCACCACTTCCTTTTGAGGAGCAGTACGAACATCCACCCACGCCTCTGCTCCCATCAATATTAGGACAGGTAAAGCCAGCATTGAGCGAAACTTTAAATATTTTTTGATTAAATTTATGTTTAAGGTGGTAGTTAAAAGTGTGATAACGTTTGTTATCATCGGAATACTTAAATTGATTTGACAAGGTTAAACCTCATTTCATAGAATTATTACAAAATTTCAGTAATATGATTTGATTATATTGACTTTTTTTAGTATAATAAATATTATAGAATAATTATATTATTTTTTCACGGAGGAAACAATGTCTAATTTAAACAAATTGATAGAACAATTGCAAAAAAACAATATAAATTTCAAGACGGATGTCAAGCTTGATAAATACACTTCATTTAAAATCGGAGGTAACGCCTCGCTTTTTGTTTCCCCAAACAGCGAAGATGAGCTGATAAAAACTTATGTGTTATGCGCAAAACTGGAAGTAAAAACCCTTATCTTGGGCTATGGCTCAAACATGCTTATTTGTGATGAAGGTTTTGATGGTGCTGTGATATATGTCAACAGCAATTTTTCTAAGGTAGATTTTATCGCAGAGAATATTATAAGAGCAAATGCAGGCGCCTCTCTTGCGCGAGTGTGCAATTTTGCTAAAGATAATTCGCTTACAGGGCTTGAATTTGCATTTGGTATCCCCGCTTCAATCGGCGGTGCTATTTATATGAATGCTGGTGCATATGGTGGCGAGGTGAAAGATGTTGCCATATCGGTGCGATACGCTGACAAAGATGGTGCTGTGCACGAAAAGTCGGTCGAAGAGCTCAACTTTTCATATCGTCATACTGATTTTTGTGATAATGACTGGATAATACTTTCCGCCGACTTTAAGCTTAATCTTGGTGAAAAAGATGAAATTAAAGCTTTGATGGACGAAACTTATTTAAAGCGCAAGACTAAACAGCCACTTGAATACCCGAGCGCTGGCAGTACATTTAAAAGACCGCCCAATGCGTTTGCCGCACAGCTTATCGACGAATGCGGTTTAAAAGGAAAAAGCGTCGGCGGTGCCATGGTGAGCGAAAAACACAGTGGTTTTATTATAAATTATGATAAGGCTACTTGTAAAGATGTTTTGGATTTAATTGAATATGTAAAGCAAGATGTACTTAATAAAACAGGTATTAATCTTGAGTGCGAAGTAAAACTTATAGGATAAAACGCTATTAACAATAGCTGTAACATAAAACATAAACGTTAACATGTAAGAAAGGAAATTTTTATGGAAATGATAATCATCACAGGAATGTCAGGCGCTGGCAAATCTAGAGTTATCGACACGCTAGAAGACATCGGATACTACTGCGTGGACAATATGCCTGTTAAGCTACTACTTAAATTTGTCGAAATTGCTATCCAGTCGGATGGTAGCATTTCAAAAATGGCGGTAGTGGTAGACTCCCGAAACGGAAAAATGTTCAGCGAGTTTGCAAAAGAGCTCGACTGGTTTGACGAAAATAATATAGACTATAGATTATTATACCTTGATTGCTCCGACTCAGTTTTAATGAGACGCTTCAAAGAAACAAGGAGAAAGCACCCACTCACTACCGATAAAAACTCGTCTGTTGAGGCTGCTATCAACAAGGAAAAAAGCTGGCTTTCTGACATTAAGTTACGCTCGGATTATATCATCGATACTACACATCTGTCGACCATACAGCTAAAAGAAAGAATTAGTGCAATCTTTTTGAGCAATGTAAGAGCTGGCATGCTCATAAACTGCATGTCGTTTGGCTTTAAACACGGCTACCCAGCAGAGGCAGACCTTGTTTTTGATGTGAGATGTTTACCAAACCCATTTTATATCCAAGAGCTTAAGGGGAAAACAGGCGTAATGCACGAAGTTAGCGATTATGTTATGAGCTTTGAAAGCGCTGTGAACTTGTACGAAAAAATTAAAGATTTGGTCGACTATACAATCCCTTTATATATCCAAGAAGGCAAAACTCAGCTGGTTATCGCTTTTGGTTGCACAGGTGGGAAGCATCGCTCTGTAACCTTTGCGGAAAAATTACTTAAGCATTTAACCGAAGAGAACAGAAAAGTAACTGTAAATCATAGGGATATACTAAAATAATAACGGAAAAAATTTCGCAAAAGGTGGGTAGGAGTTTACCGATAATATGACATTTTCCCAAAAAGTTAAAAACGAAATTGTTGCTCAGGCGTTTGACTGTGAAGAGTGCGCACTGCATTTTTTGCATGGAATTTTTATGTTCCACAAGCCTGTTAATAATTCTGTTTTTGTTTGCGATAACGAGGCTGTCATCGACTATGTAGCACAAAGCATTGTCGAAGTTAGCGGGGTCATCGCAACACTGATAAAACAAAATAAAAAAGAGTTTAAAAAGCATTACCGCATCGCTATCGAAAATGTCGAGGATATGAGCATTTTCAAAAAAAAGCTACAACGCACTTTTGCGGGCAAACTTGATTTATCCGCTATAAAAAGTTTATGTTGTAAACGCGCGTTTTTGCGTGGAGCTTTTATTTCGTGCGGAGTTATCGTAAATCCACAAAAAGAGTACCACCTCGAGTTTAAAGCACAAAATGAAACCACATGTCACAAACTTAGCAATTTTCTCATAAGCCTTGGAGTTGAGACAAAAGTAACTACTCGCAAAGGCAACTTTGTGGTGTATACAAAAGAGAGCGAACAAATCGAAAACTTCCTCACTTTTATCGAAGCTTTAGGCGCTTTATTCGAAATAATCAATATTAAAATAGAAAAAGATGTGCGAAATAAAGTCAATCGCCAAACAAATTGTGAGACGGCAAATTTGCAAAAAACCGCAAAAGCCGCTGTGCAAAAAAGCAAGGAGATTAAGTACATCATAGACACTAAGGGGATTGAATTTTTGCCCGAAGAGCTACAGGAAATAGCTCTTTTGCGCATCATGAACCCCGAATCTTCACTAAACGAGCTAACACATCTGCTCGGTGGAGAAATTTCACGCTCAGCACTAAATTATAGGCTGATAAAACTGCAAAAAATCGCCAAGCAATTGCGAGAAAGCGAAGAAGAAAGCGACTAAAGGAGAGATTATGTCGGATTTTGTTCATCTACATGTACACACCGAATTTAGCTTATTAGACGGTGCGTGCAGGATAAAAAAACTTGTGCAAAAAGTTAAAGATTTAGGACAAAAAGCTGTTGCCATCACTGACCACGGCTCAATGTATGGCGTCATAGATTTTTATAAGGAATGTAAAAAACAGGGCATCAAGCCTATTATCGGGTGCGAAGTATATGTCGCTCCACGCACAAGATTTGATAAGGTTCACAGGATTGACTCCTCACCATATCATCTTATTTTGCTTGTAAAAAATGAAACGGGCTACAAAAATTTAATCAAAATGGTTTCAAAAGCCTATATTGATGGCTTTTACTCCAAACCACGTATAGACCACGATTTGTTAAATGAACATCACGAGGGACTTATTGCGCTCTCAGCTTGTCTTGCTGGCGAAATCCCACGTGCGCTAAACGCATCAGATTACGAAAAAGCTGTCGGCATTGCTCGGTACTATAAAGGTTTATTCGGCGAAGATTATTATATCGAACTGCAAAACCACGGTATTGCCGACCAAAAGAAAATTCTGCCATTACTACACAAGTTAGCAAAAGAGCTTGATATTAAAATGGTAGCGACTAATGACTCGCATTACATCAATAAAGATGATGCAAAAATGCAAGCAATTTTGATGTGTATCCAGACCAATACAATTTATGGGCAAACAAATAACCTTGAGTTTGAAACAAACGAATTTTATATAAAAGGCTATGAGGAAATGCACTCCCTATTTAAAAATTTTGAAGGGGCGCTATCCAACACGGTAGAAGTCGCCGATAAATGCGATTTTGACTTTGAGTTTGGCGTGACGAAATTGCCGAGATTTATCGCACCAAATAATCTCGATAACAAGCAGTTTTTCATTGATTTGTGTTGGGCTGGATTTGAGCGTAATTATGGCACTGACGCGGACGAAGAACTAAAAAAACGCCTCGAATATGAGATTAGCATCATCGTGCAAATGGGATATGTCGACTACTTCCTCATTGTATACGACTTCATCCGATATGCAAAAGAAAACGACATACCTGTAGGCCCTGGTAGGGGTTCAGGTGCTGGGAGTATCGCAGCTTACTGCATCGGTATCACAGGTATTGACCCGATAAAATATAGCTTGCTTTTTGAAAGATTTTTAAATCCTGAACGTATAAGCATGCCCGACTTTGACATCGATTTTTGTATTGAAAAGCGCCAAAAAGTTATCGACTATGTAATACAAAAATATGGCGAGGAGCATGTGGCACAGATTATCACCTTTGGAACAATGGCAGCAAAAGCTGCTATTCGTGATACTGGTCGCGCTATGGGCATGAGCTATCAAGCAGTGGACAAAATAGCAAAAATGATTCCGTTTGAGCTTAATATGACTTTGGAAAAAGCGCTCTCTCGCTCCAAAGATTTGCGCACTGTCTACGAAACCGAGCCTCAATCGCACGAACTTATCGATAACGCGATTAAGCTTGAGGGAATGCCACGCCACGCCTCCACACATGCGGCTGGTGTCGTAATCACGAGGGAGAGTGCAGATGATTATGTGCCACTGCAAACTAATGATGAGGTTATCGTAACGCAGTTTCCTATGTTCACCCTAGAGGAATTAGGACTGCTTAAGATGGATTTTTTGGGACTGCGAAACTTAACCGTAATAAAAGCGTGCGAGGATCAAATAAAAAAAAGCCATCCACACTTTGATATAAACAACATAAAACTTGATGATGCAGACGTGTTTAACATGCTATCACACGGAGATACCGACGGTGTCTTTCAGCTTGAGTCAGGCGGTGTTCGCCAAGTTTTACAGGGCGTAAAGCCAAATAGCCTCGAGGATATTATCGCTGTTACCTCGCTATATCGCCCAGGACCAATGGACTCCATTCCACAGTATATCGAGTGGAAAAATAACCCCGATAAAGTTAAGTATAAGCACCCTCTTTTGGAGAGCATACTGAATGTTACATATGGCTGTATCGTGTACCAAGAACAGGTTATGGAGATTTGTCGAAAACTGGCTGGTTACTCCTATGCTAGAGCGGATTTAGTGCGTCGTGCCATGAGCAAGAAAAAACATGATGTCATGGAACAAGAGCGCAAAAACTTCATCTTTGGCAAAGTAAATGATGATGGTAGCATTGAATGTGTAGGCGCGCTGAAAAATGGCGTTAGCGAAGATGTTGCAAACAGCATTTTTGATGAAATGTCAAGCTTTGCAGCATATGCCTTTAACAAGTCGCACGCTGCTGCATATGCGCTGATAGCCTACCAAACTGCATATTTAAAATACCATTTTAAAAGTGAATATATGGCAGCATTACTCTCAAGCATTCTATCAAGTTCAGATAAAGTTAATGAGTATATCACAAACTGTAAATCAAATGGAATTAAGGTTTTACCTCCAAACATTAATGTAGGGCGAGCGGAGTTTACAGTAGCTGGCAAGGACATAAACTTTGGGCTACTAGCATTAAAAAGGCTGGGGCGTGGCGCGATAAATTCAATTATTGCAGAGCGCGAACATGCTGGTAATTTTGTGGATTTATATGATTTTTGCAAGCGTATGTATGGAAAAGATGTCAACAAGGCAGCTGTCGAATCGCTTATAAAATCGGGGGCATTCGATGTTTTCCCGCATAATCGCTACGAGATGATGATGTCTTTTGAGCTTATAATTGAGGAGATAGACAGCGATAGCAGAAAAAATGTAAAGGGACAAATTAATCTCTTTAGCATGTCGGATAAGCCATCGGTCGGCTATATGATAAAGCCTGCTGCAGAATACGCTATCGAAGATTTGCTCGCTATGGAAAAAGAAACAGTAGGACTGTATATTTCAGGGCATCCTCTTGACCAAGTCGGAGATTTAAGTGCCGCTTTGACATTGTCCTATGCAAATAAAATTATAGGCGACGAAGATAATCCTGGTTATCCCGCAGGCAGAACCGTCTTTCTCTTAGGCATTGTGCAAACAAAAAAAGTTATGAGCACCAAGAAGAATGAACTCATGGCTTTTGTGCAGTTAGAAGACAAAAGCTCGCTTATCGAAATTGTGGTTTTCCCAAAAGTTTACGAGGAATACTCAAGTTTACTTGACGACGGGAATATTATCCTAATAGAAGGTAGGGTTTCTGTACGAGAAGAAGAGGATGCTAAAATTTTGTGTCAGCGAATATATAGTATAAAAGAAGCACAGGATTTAAATGAGCAAGCTCGAAAACTCAAGGAAAATAAAAATATCCCCAAAAAAGGACTGTTTTTGCGATTTAAATCCGCAGAGGACAAAAATATAGAAAAGGCAAAACTTTTGTTAAAAGACAGCATGGGAGAATACAAAGTTGTTTTCTTTTTTGAGGATAACAAAAAATATAATATGCCCCAGGAAGGATTTACCACAAACTTTGATAAAGACATAATTTCTGAGCTCGAAAAATTAATGCAAAGTCAAAACGTTGTATGCAAATCGAAAAAAGTAAACAATGGCGTTGACATGTTGTAAAAAACTGTTTATAATGTATAATAGGGGAAATTTCAATTTTCCAATTAACAATATTATAGCTTTCAATTAAGTAAGTGAGGGAACGATATGGAGAAAAAAAGAACTATTGGAGTATTAACAAGCGGAGGGGACGCTCCGGGCATGAACGCTGCTGTTCGTGCGGTGGTTCGCGCTGCGCTAAGAAATGATATGCGTGTACTGGGGATAAAACGTGGTTATAACGGACTTATCAATGGTGACGTAGTAGAAATGGACGCACGTTCAGTTTCTATGATAATTAACAAAGGTGGTACAACTTTATTCACAGCACGTTGCTTAGAGTTTAAAGAAGACGCTGGCGTTGAAAAAGCAAAACAAACTTGTTTGGATCTTGGCATCGAAGGCTTGGTTGTAATCGGCGGGGATGGTTCTTTTAGAGGAGCTAGAGATTTATCCATGAAAGGCATCAACTGCATCGGTATTCCTGGTACTATTGATAACGATATCGCTTATACTGATTATACTATCGGTTACGACACTGCTATGAACACCGCTTTAGAGATGGTAGACAAACTTCGCGACACAGCACAATCTCATGACCGTTGTAGCGTAGTTGAAGTTATGGGTAGAAACGCAGGATACATCGCACTTAACACAGGTATAGCTTGTGGCGCGACATATATTTTAGTTCCTGAGGTAAAACCAGACTTTGATGATATGATTGCACAAATTAAATATTCACATAAAATGGGCAAACAAAACTTTATCATTTTAGTTGCTGAAGGTATCGGAAAATCCGAGGAAATCGCTAAACTTATCGAAGAACAAACTGGTATCGAAAGTAGAGCTACTATCCTAGGACATGTACAAAGAGGTGGAAACCCAACTGTTCGCGACAGAATTGCTGCTAGCCAATTAGGCTACCGCGCTGTTGAACTTTTGGCTGAGGGCGTAGGAAATAGAGTTGTCGGATTTAAAGGCGATGATGTTATTGACTGCGATATTAAAGAAGCTCTTTCTATGACTAAAGATATTTCACGTGAACTTATTCAAATAGCTAATGATATATCATTTTAACAATGGAGTTAGGGCGGATTAATCCGCCCTAACTTTTTTATATTCAAAATTTATATGGAGGACAGTATGACTTACTACTTAAAACAAAAAATCTTTGCAATAGGTGACAAATACAATATCTTTTACGAAAACCAAAGCCCTGCATATACTGTTGAGTCACAAATCTTTTCGTTTGGGGCAAAACTTCGTCTGCACGATTTAAGCGGAAATGAGCTTTTTTACATTAAACAAAAGCTTCTCAACTTTTTACCTACATACGAAATTTATAAGGGCGATACATTATGCGCTATTGTTAAAAAGCGCATAGCCTTCCTTTCCCACAAAATTGAAGTAGATAGCCAGTATGGCAACATCGAAATAGATGGTGACATCTTCGCTTATACCTTTGATATTAAACTCAACGGACAATTTGTGGGCGCAATCAGCAAAAAGCTATTATCATGGGGCGATACATATCAGATAAACCTTGCAGATAATCAAGACCATGCATTTTTCTTAGCACTTGTAATCGCGATAGATAACTGCGAACATAATAATAACAAATAAATTAATTCATTGTTAATTGTTTGACATTGATAGATTTTTGTTATATAATTATCTATTATGTAGTAAAAACATTGAGGTGTCTTATGAGCAAACATGATATATATGCTTATAGTTTTGGCGAAATGTATAAGCTTTATTTAGCAAAAATAGAGCGCAAAGGCAGAAATATTGATGAGTTAAACCAAGTAATCTCTTGGCTTTCTGGCTATTCTCAATCAGAATTGTCCCAAATCATCACTACCCCTGTCGACATGAGAGAATTTTTTAGCAAAGCGCCTTCCCCACACCCTAACAGAGTTTTAATAAAAGGCTCTATTTGTGGTGTGAAAATCGAAGAAATCGAGGAGCCAATCATGAAAGAAATACGCTATCTCGATAAATTAGTCGATGAGCTTGCTAACGGAAAGGCAATGGAAAAAATACTGCGACAATAGTATATTTTTAGTTTTAAACCAAAGTGAAATAAATTTTTAGCCGTGAAAGCGGCGGAACGGAGTGTAACAATGGCAGATCTAAGCAAAACAATGGAGCAATTTGAACAGCTCATTCGCGATCAATTAAAAAGAGTGGAATTTATGAAAGAACAGGGTGATTTCGTAGACTACTCCAAACTTGATAAAATCATCATCGGCGTTTGTGGAGGCGATGGAATTGGGCCTGTTATCACAAATGAAGCGCAACGTGTCCTTGAGTTTTTACTTAAAGACGATGTCGCTAAGAATAAAATTGAGTTTAAAATCATAGAAGATTTGACAATAGAAAAAAGAGCAGAAGTTAACCGCGCTATCCCTGAGCATGTGTTAGAAGAACTAAAAGCATGTCATGTTATATTAAAAGGCCCGACTACTACTCCAAGAGCTGGTGACCCATGGCCAAATATCGAGAGCGCTAATGTTGCTATGAGAAAAGAACTTGACCTTTTCGCTAACGTAAGACCTGTTAAAGTGCCTGCAGAGGGCATCGACTGGACTTTCTTTAGAGAAAACACAGAGGGTGCATATGCACTAGGTTCATGCGGTGTTAATGTTGACGAAGATTTAAGCATCGACTTCACTGTTACCACTTCACAAGGAACCGACAGAATTGCAAGATTAGCTTACGACTACGCTGACAAAAATGGTAAAGATAAAGTTTCTATCATCACTAAAGCTAACGTTGTTAAAACTACAGACGGCAAATTCTTAAAAATGTGCCAAGATATCGGCAAAGAATACCCACACATCTCTACTGATGACTGGTATATTGATATCCTGACTGCAAAACTTATTGATACAAAAAGAAGAACTGACTTTAAAGTTTTCATTCTGCCAAACCTATATGGCGATATAATCACTGACGAAGCAGCCGAGTTCCAAGGTGGAGTTGGCACAGCTGGAAGTGCGAATATCGGTAAAAAATACGCAATGTTCGAAGCTATCCACGGCTCTGCACCTAGAATGATGGATGAAGGCAGAGGCGGCTACGCAGACCCTTGCTCAATGCTTAGAGCAACCGTACTTTTACTTTCACATATCGGCTACCAAGCAGAGAGCGAAAAACTAGAGAAAGCGCTTGATATATGCATGTACGAAGAGAAAAAACTTACAATAACAGGCCGCGATACAGGTGCGACTTGTATTGATTTCGGTAACTATGTAATGGAAACAATCGAAAAAATGTAGTCTTTTTCCACAAGCATATCTCTCACATAAAATATTTTGTGATTTGCGCAAAAATAAATTTTGTGTTCGGAATTTACCGATGAATGGAGATTTTACAATATGCTTAATAAACCATCTATTTCAATGTCTGTTATACGTAGACTTCCAAGATACTACAGGTTTTTGGGCGAACTGTTAAAAACAGGTTGCACCAGAATTTCCTCTAGAGAACTCTCTGAAAAAATGGGGCTTACCGCCTCCCAAATCAGACAGGACTTAAACTGTTTTGGCGGATTTGGCCAACAGGGATACGGGTATAATGTGACATCATTACACGACGAAATTGCTATTATTTTAGGACTGAATAAAAACTTACCAACCATCGTTATCGGTGTTGGGAATTTGGGTAAAGCTGTAGTTTCGCACATGAACTTTAATGAACGCGGCTTCCAGATTGTCGGGCTTTTCGACCAAAACCCAGATCTTATAGGCACAGAAATATCTGCTCTCACCGTAAAGGATTTCGATGAAATTAACAGTTTCTGCGAAAACACTGCCGTAAAAGTTGCGATTTTATGTATTCCTAAAACTGCGACAAAGCGAGTTGCAAAAGTTTTAACCGATCTTGGGATAAAATGTTTTTGGAACTTTAGCCATTACGATTTAGCTGTTGAGTACGATAATATTATAGTTGAAAATGTGCATATGAGCGATAGTTTAATGACTTTGGCTTATAGAGCAAACCAAGAAAAATAAGTAAAAATGTGGATATCAGCCGATATCCACATTTTTTTGCAATTATTACTTTCTGTAAAATAGTTACAATATTATTAATATAGCATAAATAACTTGCAAAATTTTTATTAATGTAGTATAATAATTTTATGGGTTATTTTACCTATAATACCCAACTTAAATCGACATTTATTATTTCGATTTAAGTTATAATATTACCTATATCGAGCTTAAATATATAAAAAATCCTACCGATTTATTTTTCGGTGGGATTTTTTATTTGCTCTACAAAAAAAGCCACTCTTTAAAAGAGTGGCTTTTTTATCTATTAAGGTAAATATGCAACTGGGTCGTATGCTGTTCCGTTAATTCTCACTTCGAAGTGCAAGTGGTTACCTGTAGAGTTACCTGTAGTTCCCATAGCAGCGATGTAATCACCTTGCGCTACTACTTGCCCTACTGAAACGCTCATGCTACTACAGTGAGCATAGAATGTGGAAACTCCGTCGCCATGGTCAATTTTAACGATATTTCCATAACCACCACTGTATGATGCAAAAGTAACTGTTCCACCAGCTGCAGCATAGATAGGAGTACCAGCTGATGATGCGATATCAATACCGCTATGCCATCCACCCCATCTTGATCCGAATGGTGATGAGAACTGTCCGCTTGTAGGCCAAATAAAGCCTTCTGCGCTAACCCCTGAGCCGATTGAAGCATCGATTTGTGGAGGTTCGGATGTTCCTACTGTTATAATTTTTTGTTGTGGTTGAGTTAAAATTTGTGAAGACACAATTTCTCTCTCAATCTCAACATTATCAAGATATGTTACCGATGCAGTAATTTGGTTTTCGCCCTCAACACCGTTTTGGCTTGTGAAAGAGTAACCTTTAACATAATCATCGGAAGTTTGTTCTACTGTTTCATAAGGAATTGCTTCTGAATAAGTAATTGTCTTCGTCACTTGCACTGGCAAGAATGACTCGGATTGTGATAATAAAATTTCTGTTCCCTCAGCCAGTTTTTTGTCTTCGCTAACTGTTGCTAAATCTGGGTTAAGAGATTTTACTGTTTGTGTGTCAACATTTGCGTTTTGCACAACATCTGTAAGCGTTTCGTTTCTTGCAGTTGTGTAAACTTGTTGTTGTTTTGTTTGCCCAGTTAAAAGGTTTGTCATATCTTCTGCAGTAACTATGTTTTCTGTTAGATATAGCCCCTCAACTACTTCAACATTACGTGAAAACGAGATTTGCTCGCCTTCTTGCCCTGTGCTGTTAGAGTCAAGCACGAAATCAAGTGTTTCATTAATATGCCCTAAATCAGTAGTAGCCCCGTGGAAAGTACCATCCACATAAAGCCCCTCAGCCTCAATCATTTCGCTACCGGATTCGCCGATTATCGCTTCTGCAAGCTGATATTCGCTAAGCATTTTTTCGCCCTCGATAACTGTGATTTCATATTCAGGTTTAATTGCGATTTCCTCGGTATCATCTGTAAATACCATCATATTTTGCACAATTTTTTTCGCTTTTTCAACGGTATTTTCATTTTCAACATAGCCTAAAACTTGATCGTTATACGTTACATTAACTGCATAAGTTTGTGTGTTCGTAAAATTGATTGTAGCCACAAACACAAATACTCCCACAACAGGTAATGCATAATTCATTGCAGTTGTAAAAAATTTCTTGTTGTTTTTAAACCCAGCACCCACAAAATGGGAAACTGTTGTAACTTTTTTACCTACATGCATATCTCGCGAGTGATAAAGCCCCATACCGATAACTTTTACTGCTGCATATGTCTTTACAAAAGGATATGTTATAACTTTTAACACAAAACGAAGCCCTCTGTTTAGAAGTCCTCCAATGCTATAAGCACATTTTCCAATGCTTTTAAATGTCTTGGTAAATACGTTTTTTGTGATTTTGCTGAAAATAGATGAAAACTCAATCGCATGATCGTTTGAAAATTTTCCTAATTTATAAAACTTATTTGGTAAATCGGTAAGGAAATTTTTTGATTGCTTAACTATTTTATCTTTTAGATTTAAGATTTTATCTTTTATCTTCTTTGTTTCAATCAAAACAACGTCCTCCTTTATTTTTTTGAAAGACACAACCATTTTCTGCGCCTATCAGATTTTACAATGATTACAAATCTGTAACAATGTAAGTTAATTATAATGAATTGAAACTGTAATTGCAACCGTTTTGTAACTTATTTAATATTTTTTTGTATACATTAACAAAAAACTACGCTTATTTTAGCAGAAACAACAGCTAAATTCATATTTTTGCATGTAAATAATTAGTTTTTTGTGTAATTGTAAAACTATAACAAATTTTTTTCATTCAAGTACTTAGTGAATAAGCTTTAACTAATGATACAATAATTAATGTACAAAGCTTTCGTTTTCGTTATAAATTTGAATAAATATATATATTATAATGTAGGCAGAAAAAATATTAATCGCATTTTACGCAAAAAACATATCTGTTAACTGCTGCGCAAACAAACTAAACTTGACAATATCACAAATAAAAAGTAAAATGTTATTAACGATATTCGGATTTATTTTAAATTTAAGCGATATTGCAGTTTTATTAAGGCAATATTTCGCTGATTATATATTTTGTACGGAAAAAATATAGGTTTTTATTAATGTTATTTATCGATTTGAATAACATCTTAGTTTCTATTCGCAAAAATTAAAATTTTTTATGCTTTTATTTATGTAAAAATTATTACAATTCGCTACACCAAGTGATGAAAGAAATTATTACTTCAATAAATATCGGACAAAAATGTTAATTGCACGTAGGTGCTGATATTGATGCCAACAACTTACATATTTCCGTGAATTAAAGAGAGGTAAATTAAGTGGTAAAAAAAGAAAACAACGAAGATGTTAAAACTGCTGTAAAAAAGCATAAAGTCTTCAAAAAAACACAAAACAAACAAAAGAAAAGCCCAAATACAATAAACGCAAAAGTTGAAAAGGAATCAAAACCTTTATCTCCTGCTAAAAACACTAAGGGAAATGCGCCTGCTAAAAATGTAAAAAATCAACCTAACGCAAAATCTCATGCTAGCGCAAAGCCACAAGCAAAACCACAAGCACAAGCTGGTGCAAAACAAACAAAACCAAATGCTCGCAGAAAAAAAACTACTGAGGTGAGAAAAACTCCACTAAGGATTATTCCACTTGGCGGATTAAATGAAATCGGCAAAAACATCACGCTCTACGAATGTGGCCAAGATATGTTTATCGTCGACTGCGGTCTTGCTTTCCCTGACGCTGATATGCTCGGGGTAGATTTGGTAATCCCTGATTTTACGTATTTGGAAAAAAACGCGGATAAAATCAGAGGACTTGTAATCACGCACGGACATGAAGATCATATAGGGAGTATCCCCTACTTATTAAAAAAGATAAATGTACCTATTTATGCAACACGCTTAGCTATAGGGCTTATTGAGGGCAAACTGAAAGAACACGGTCTTTTAGGCAGAGCATCGCTTAACGTGATATCACCAAAAGACACGGTTAAAATGGGATGTATGTCTGTAGAATTCATTCGTGTTAACCACTCCATCCCAGACAGTGTTGCGCTTGCTATACACACTCCTACCGGGGTCGTGGTGCAAACAGGTGACTTTAAGGTTGACTACACGCCGATTGAGGGCGAGGTAATCGATCTGGCTAAATTTGCTCAATTAGGCAAAAAAGGCGTGCTGTGCTTGCTATCCGACTCAACAAATGCGGAAAGACCTGGTTCGACCGTGAGCGAAACAAAAGTAGGACAATCGCTCAATACTTTATTTAGCACCGCTTTTGATAAGAGGATAATCATTGCGACATTCGCATCAAATATCCATAGAATTCAACAAATCATCGATAATGCGCACAGATATAATCGCAAAGTTGCGGTTTCTGGCAGGAGCATGATTAATGTTGTGGGAAAAGCAGTTGAGCTAGGTTATCTAAAAATTCCTGATAATCTGTTGATTGAACTTGACCAAATCGTAAAGTATCCTAATGAAAAAGTTGTGCTTATAACTACAGGTAGCCAAGGCGAACCACTCAGCGCACTTTCCAGAATGGCGTCTGGCGAACACAGAAAAGTTACTGTGACTACCGAAGATTTAATCATTATCTCGGCTACACCAATCCCAGGTAACGAAAAACATGTTACGCGCGTTATAAACGAACTGCTTAAAATCGGTGCAGACGTTATCTACGATAAAATGTACGAAGTGCATGTATCGGGACATGCGTGCGAAGATGAGCTTAAACTTATGCTTAATCTTACAAAGCCAAAATTCTTCATACCAGTACATGGTGAGTACAAGCATCTAAGAGCACACGCAAAGCTTGCGGTTGCCTCTGGAGTTGCGACGGAAAACATCCATGTTGGCGAAGTTGGGCAAGTGATTGAGCTTGATAATGTCGACATGAAAGTTGTGTCCACAGTCGAAAGCGGAGGCGTCTTTGTAGACGGTCTAGGCGTCGGCGATGTTGGCTCGATTGTTTTGCGTGACAGAAAAAAACTCGCACAGGACGGCTTAATTATAGTGGTAGCTACTATAGAAAAGGAAACTTCTACTTGCGTATCGGGGCCTGATATTGTATCAAGAGGATTTGTCTACGTGAGAGAGTCCGAACAGCTAATGAATCAGTCCCGCGAAGTTATTAGGCAAGCGATTGATAAGTGCATAGAAACCAATGTTATGGACTGGACATCACTAAAATTATCGATAAAAGACTCACTTTCTGGGTTTATTTATAAAAAAACTAAGCGTTCTCCGATGATTTTGCCAATTATTATGGAAATTTAGTCAAAAATATAGTATGATATAAAGATAGAAGAAAATTTTGCAAGATATTTATATTTAAGCTTGCTTTATGTTGAACAAAACTAAGTAAATGACATATAATTAGCAAGCGCACGAGGAGCTGATGCTGTGAAGAAACGAAATTTTTGGTTTTTGCAACCCATGTATGTTCTAATAATTTTATTAACTGTTTTAACCGGTGCCTTTGCGTTTTTGTATAACACTATTTTATTCTACATTTATATACCCGTAGGAATATTGATAATATATTATACCACAAGGAAAATAGTTTTCCTCAAAAAAGATATTAAGCATATGTGGAATACTGTGGCGGATAAATTTGATATAAGTAATATGCATTCAATGTTTGATTTGCCGATACCTGTGCTCGTGTACAATAGTGAGACTGATGAAATTATATGGTATAATAATATTTTCTCAACTGCATGCACGACAACAGAAATGTATGGGCAAAAGTTTAGGACTATAACATCAAAATCTGCCGAAGAGCTAGCGGTAAATCAGGGGATAATTTTAAATTTCAACGACAAATATTTTAAAACATATATATTAACAGGCGAGGGAAACTCCGCCCATGTTAATATGGTGTATTTTATCGAGCTCACAGATTTGCAGAAAACATATATGGAATACCATCGTTCGCGCCCTGTTATCATGCGTATTAATATCGACAGCTACGAGGAAATCGTGAAAAACGCTAAAGAAAGTGAACGCACACAAATTTTAAGCGACACGAATAAAATCCTCGAGGATTTTATCGGCGAAAGTGGCGGTATCATCAAAAGGCTTGATAGAGATAAATATTTTGCAATCATTGAAAGTGACTTCTTTGAAAAAATCAAAGCGGAAAATTTCACTATACTCGATTCGGTTAAGTCCGTCGCTTCAAACGACAGACTTCCTGTTACCTTGTCTATTGGGATTGGGTATATTTCTAAAAAATTCGAGGAAAATGAAAAATCCTCTTTCCAAGCGCTAGACATGGCGCTAGGGCGAGGCGGTGACCAAGTTGCGATAAAAACCGAGGACGGTTTTGAGTTCTTCGGTGGTACTGCAAGGGGCATTGAAAAAAGAACGAAAGTAAAAAGTCGAATTGTTGCCTCAGCTCTTTCAGAGAGCATCGAGCGCAGCGACAATGTGCTTATTATGGGTCACAAATTCTCAGATTTAGACTCAGTCGGTGCGGCACTCGGTATGTCTAGCGCATGCGTTGCACTGGATAAACAGGTGAATATCGTAATCGACAGACAAAAAACGCTTGCAACCCCACTAATTGATTATTATGCTAAGCACGAAAATTATGACATATTCATTTCGCCTAGCGAGGCTATGGCATACATTAGACGAAACACCTTACTTATAATAGTAGACACTCATTCGCCATATTTTGTTGAGAGCGAAGAAGTTTACCGTTCTTGTAAAGACATAGTTTTAATCGACCACCATAGACGAATGGTGGATTATATCGACAATACGATAATATCATTACACGAACCATACGCTTCCTCTACTGCGGAAATGGTTTGTGAGCTTTTGCAATATATCAAAGGTGAAAATTTTGTTAAGCATTATCATGCAGAAGCACTGCTATCTGGGATTATGCTTGATACAAAAAACTTCATCATGAAAACAGGAGTGCGAACTTTTGAAGCTGCGGCTTACCTAAAACGAATGGGTGCTGACACTATAGAAGTGCGCAGGCTGTTTGCTAATTCGATGAATATATTTAAAGAGAGAACTAAACTAATTTCAGCTGCAGAGATATATAAAAACTGCGCTATCGCACAAAGCGACGGCGAAGTTAAAGATATCAGAATTGTTGCTCCTCAAGCAGCTGATGAACTGTTAAATATTGAACATGTTAACGCATCATTTGTTATGTACGATATCGGTGGAGTTGTTAATGTTTCTGCTCGCTCAATGGGCAGAATGAATGTGCAAATTATTATGGAGCAAATGGGCGGCGGTGGTCATCAAACTATGGCAGCGGCTCAGATTAAAAATACTAATTACAGTGATGTTGTAGAAAAGCTACGTGCTTGTATCGACGATTATCACGAGAAGAATAAATAACGAAAGGGATAAAACAATGAAAGTAATACTAAAACAAGATGTGCAAGGCTCAGGAAAAAAAGGGGATTTAGTTAATGTGTCCGACGGATACGCAAAAAACTTCCTAATAAAAAAAGGGCTTGCTGTTGTAGCAGATTCACAAGCAATTAATGAAAAAAACGCTAAAGACGCTTCTAGCGCACACCATGCACAAGTGCAAAAAGATAATGCAAAAGCAGTTGCTGTTAAACTGGAAGACAAAACAGTGAAAGTGTTTGCAAAAGGAACAGGTAGCGGTAAAATTTTTGGAAAAATCACTTCTAGCGAAATTGCAGCTGCAGTTGAAAAAGAATTTGGTATTGAAGTGAACAAGAAAAAAATCACTATGAAAAGCGACATTAAATCCACCGGACTTTTTTCCTTTGAAATTAAGCTACACACAGAAGTGGTAGTAAAAATGAATGTGGAAGTTTGCGAAGAATAATCGCAAAAAGCAGATGAATGTATTAATTCGGAGGATATATGGATTATAACGCAGTCGAACAATATGAATACGAAGAGATGCCGTATTCTTTGGAAGCTGAACAGTCAGTGCTAGGGTCGCTACTCATACAGCCGGAACTTATTTCTTCGGTTATTGAGTATTTGCCTAGTTCTGAGATGTTTTTTAAAGTTCAACACGCTAAAATGTATGAGCTTTTTTTAGGCATGTTCAATATGTCTAAAACCATCGATTTTATCACGGTTCTCGAACAAGTATCATTAGCGAAAGTATTTGACAATGACCAAGCTGCAAAAGTGTATTTAGTCAATATAATGGAAATTGTACCGACCACTTCGAATATCGCTGAGTACTGTCGTATCATTAAAGATAGATACTATCGCAGGAAGCTAATCTTGCTTTCTAGCGAAATTTCAAAAACCTCGAAAGAGGGCGAGTACACCTCCGACCAAATCTTAGAAATAGCTGAGCAAAAGCTATTCGATTTGCGTAAAGGTAGGGATTCCTCGCAGCTGCTAAAAATTGACAAGGCAATTATACAAGCTTATGATAAGCTGCAAACTTTAGCAGAAAACGATAACCAAGAATATGTCGGCTTAAAAACTGGCTTTAGACTTTTAGATGACAAGATGCTCGGACTCAATAATTCCGACTTGATTTTAATCGCAGCCCGCCCTGGTATGGGTAAAACTTCGTTTGCGCTCAATATCGCGACGAATGTTGCAAAATATTATGACAAAGATATCGCTGTGTTCTCACTCGAAATGTCAAGCGACCAGCTAGTTAGCAGGATATTATCATCTGAGGCGAGAATTCCCAGTGAAGCTATGCGAACAGGAAAACTCAGCTCTGAGCAATGGGTTCAGCTTGCAGCATGTGCGGATATTTTAGCAAAAACAAATATTTACTTGGATGACACTGCGGGTATCACAGTAAATGAGATAAAAGCTAAAGCGAGACGCCTTAAAAATTTGGGACTTATCGTAATCGACTACCTACAACTTATGTCTTCGGGCAGAAGGACGGAAAATCGTGTTCAGGAAATATCTCAAATGACCAGGGGACTAAAAATCATGGCAAAAGAGCTCAATGTTCCACTGATACTGTTATCACAGCTATCTCGTGCAATTGAGCAAAGAAGCGAACATAAACCGATGCTTTCCGACTTGAGGGAGTCGGGCTCAATCGAGCAGGATGCGGATATCGTAATGTTTTTATACAGTGATTATTATTATGATAAAGACGTAACCAAGGCGAATTTGGCAAAATGTGCACTTGAGAAAAATCGTCACGGCCAAACTGGGGTAATTGACTTGCACTGGATGGGCGAATTTACTAAGTTTAGCGATTTGGAGGTATACAGAGATGCGCCACCTGTATGATGAAATTACATCATGCTTTTGTGAAAATGATAAAGTGCTAGTGGCTTTATCAGGCGGAGCAGACTCGGTATGCCTATTACACATGCTCAAAAATAGTAAAATGAATTTGGATATTTTCGCCTGTCATGTTAATCATAACTTAAGAGGCGAAGAATCAGTTTCTGATTTGCGCTTTGTCGAAGCTTTATGTCAAGATATGGGCATAAAGCTTTTTGTCAAAGAGGCAGACATATGTACTCTCGCAAAAAAGCAAAAATTATCTATCGAGGAATGTGCTCGAAAAGTACGGTATGACTTTTTTGCGCAAGTAGCAGATGATATTGGCGCAAAGATTGCAACAGCACACACCTTAAGCGATAATTGCGAGACGGTTTTATTAAACCTTTTGCGTGGAAGTGGTGGTAAGGGGCTTTGCGGTATCCCTAAAACTAGGGAAAATATCGTGCGTCCGATACTTTCGCTCACACGCGATGATGTGATAAACTACTGCTCAAAGCATGAACTTAAATTTGTGACAGATAGCACTAACGCCATGACGATTTATACAAGAAATAAAATCCGTCATGATGTCATTCCTATTTTGAAGGAGATTAATCCCTCTTTTGAAGCAAATATGGATAGCTTCATAAAAATTATGGAACAGGAACAGGACTATATATCAACAAAAGCAGCAAAATTATATGATAGCGCAAAATCAGACGATAAGCTGAACATATGTAAGATTTCCAATGTGCACAGCGCTTTAAAAGCGAAGATTGCTATGATGTTTTTGCATGAGCACAAACTTGAAGTTAATGCAGTTAATGTGAATATGTTTGTGAGCTTAATAAATAAAAAGGCGGATAAATTCAATATTAAGGGCGATATATTTGTCACTAGAGTCGGTGATGATATTTGTCTGAAAAAGCGTATTGAACCAGTGGAATACTATGAGTACCCTTTGGTAGAAGGGAATTTCGAAAGTAAAATTGGTAAACTATACAAAATTAGCATAGCAAAAAGTAAAATTAATCAAAAGTTTTACATTTCTACAAAAAATGTCTATGATTTTTTAATTGATTGTGATAAAATATGTGGTAATAGCATTATTAGGCAAAGATTGCCAGGAGATAGCATAAAAATTGCTGGAAAAAATCATACAAAATCGCTAAAAAAGCTTTATAATGAAGCTAAAATAGATACTAGTCTGCGCGAAAAATTATTCGTAATTGCGGACGAAAACGGTGCTATAGCAATAGAAAATTTCGGCGTGGCAACAAGAGTGGCATGCGATGAACATACAAAGCGCTTTATCAGCATTAAAACTGTCGATAAAGTGGAAAAATTTTAGTTTGGAGGCGTACTATGCATATTAATATGGAAGATGATATTGGAAAAGTTTTAATATCACAACAACAATTGCAAGACAAAGTCGATGAAATCGGCAAACAAGTAACAGAGGATTATGCTGGTAAAAATCTTATTTTAATCAGCGTGCTCAAGGGGTCAGTCGTGTTTATGGCGGATTTAATGCGTGCAATAAAATTGCCATGCGCAATAGATTTTATGTGCGTTTCAAGCTACGGAAGCGGCTCAAAAACCTCAGGCACAGTAAAAATTATTAAAGACTTAGACACTGATATCAACGGATATGATGTGCTAATCGTTGAGGATATTCTAGACAGTGGCATGACCCTAAGCTATATAAAAAAAATTTTGCTTGAGAGAAATCCCAAGTCTATTCGCATATGTACACTTTTAGATAAACCAGAGCGCAGACAAGTAAAAGATATCGTTGCTGATTACAAAGGTTTTGAAATTCCTGATGAATTTGTCGTTGGATATGGACTGGATTTTGCGGAAAAATATCGCAATGTTCCATATATAGGCGCGCTTAAACCTGAAGTTTATACATAAATTTTTTGACAAATTATAAAAAAGGAGAACAAAACATTGCAAAATAACAAAAAAACCATTTTCATTTATATTTTGATTGCTGTCTTCTTAGTAGGTGGACTTTATTTAATGACAACCATGTTTTCACCTCAGGCGGAAACACCAAAGTATTCTGATGTAATATTTTTATTCCAAGATGATAATATTGAGGAATTCACCTTTGACTTAGGTAATGGAGAATTAACCGCAGTCCTAAAAGAAGGGGTTACAATCGAGGGAGCAAAAGAAACCGACGAAGGCGATATGGTGCTGGTTTATCGCACCCCATCCCCAGTTGTGTTTTACGAAACAATTAACACTTATATCGAGGAGTTTAACATAGAAAACCCCGAAGAACGTGTTTCATATGACTATAAAGCAACAGTGGACAACTCAAGCTTTTATCTTAGCATGATTCCTACAGTGCTCTTAATCGGCGCACTTATCTTTGTTGCAATCTTCACTATGCGCCAAGCTGGTGGCGGTGGCAAAATCGGGCAATTCGGCAAAGTTAGCAAAAGCGCTGCACAAACAGGAGTTAAGACAACTTTTGCAGAAGTTGCAGGAGCTGACGAAGAAAAAGAAGAGCTTGCTGAAATCGTAGAATTCCTTAAAAAGCCAAAAAGCTTTAGCGAACTAGGCGCAAGAATTCCTAAAGGGGTACTATTGATGGGCCCTCCTGGTACAGGTAAAACCTTGCTAGCGCGTGCTGTTGCGGGCGAAGCAGGAGTTCCGTTTTTCTCAATTTCCGGTTCGGACTTTGTTGAGATGTATGTAGGTGTCGGTGCTTCTAGGGTAAGAAGCTTATTCGACGAAGCAAAAAAAGGTGCACCTGCAATTATATTTATAGATGAGATTGATGCAGTAGGTCGTCAAAGGGGCGCTGGCCTTGGTGGCGGACATGACGAGCGTGAGCAAACATTAAATCAGCTACTAGTTGAGATGGATGGTTTTGGTGTTAACGAAGGCATCATCATAATTGCTGCTACAAACAGAAGCGATATTCTTGACCCCGCGCTGCTTAGACCTGGTCGTTTTGACAGACAAGTAGTAGTAGGACGCCCTGATGTAAAAGGTCGTGAGGAAATATTAAAAGTCCATGCGAGAAACAAACCGCTAGGCTTTGATGTTGACTTAAAAGTTATCGCAAGAAGTACTGCTGGTTTTACAGGCGCAGATTTAGAAAATCTACTAAACGAAGCTGCTTTGTTAGCGGCTAGAAGAAAAAGAAAAGCTATCACAGGCAAAGACATTGCAGAGGCTACTCTAAAAGTAGTTGCAGGACCTGAGAAGCGCTCACATAAAATCCACGATGAGGATAAAAAAATCACAGCATACCACGAAGCTGGTCATGCGGTAGTTGCTCATTATTCCAAAACGCAGGACCCAGTACACGAAGTTTCGATTGTACCTCGCGGAATGGCGGCTGGTTATACAATGAATTTACCTGAAGAAGATAGAACGCATCTTTCCAAACGCAAAATGCAAGAGAGTTTACAGCTTTTACTAGGTGGACGTGTGGCTGAGCAAATCACGCTAGATGATATTTGCACAGGTGCATCAAACGATATCGAAAGAGCAACTGCTACTGCAAGAAGCATGGTTACACGATATGGATTTAGCTCACGCTTAGGACCAATTGTATATGGTCAAGCAGAACAGGAAGTTTTCCTAGGGCGTGACTTTAACCATCAGAGAAACTACTCTGAGACTGTAGCCGCTGAAATCGATGAGGAAATTAGACTGCTTATAGACGGTGCTTATGAAAGAGCTAAGGAAATCTTAGAAGAGCATAAAGACCAACTTGAGCTTGTGGCGAAATATTTGTTGGCGTACGAAAAAATCGATGCGAAAACATTTAAAGATATTATGGACGGCAATATTTCTTTGCAGTCTGTAGAAGATGAACTTCAAAAACAAGAAGAAGAGAAGAAAAAACTTCTTGAAACAGCTGAAAGTGAAGAGGCTGCTAAGGTTGAAGAAAAACCTATTATTGAAGAAAATGCGACCTTCTCCGAACCTGTCGAGGAAGATAATACCGATGACAAAGGCGATACGGAAGTCGGTCATTAATAAAGCGAAAAGCGAAATATTGCGGTGCAAAACCGTAATATTTCGCTTTTATATTACCGAGAGTTTACTCGTTTTCGCTTTTTTCTTCAAGTTCCCATTGTCTACCCGTGTGGTCAACTCTGTAATTAGCAGTGTAGATTAGCTCTCCTACAGTAACTAGTGAATAATCCATGCTCTTGAGATTAGTAATCACAACTTCAAGCGCACTTTTGGTATGTTCGGTGTCATTGTGAAATAGCATGATAGAGCCATATGTCAAGTTCTTTTCAATGTTTTCAAACATTTGTTCGGTGGTATACCCCTTCCAATCTAGGCTATCGCAGTCCCACTGCACACAGTAATAACCTTGCTCCATTGCTGTTTTTATCGCAAGATTATTGTAAGCTCCAGACGGTGCTCTAAACAATAGTGGACGTTGCCCTATTATATCTTCAATGATGTCCGAAGCTTCATCAAGCTCTGCGACTATATCCTCTTCTGGAAGCTGAGTGAAGTCGGCGTGGCTCATGGAATGGTTTCCGATTTCGTGCCCCGCATCACTAATTTGTTTCACAGAATCGGGGAATTTTTCCGCCCAATCTCCTACTAAAAAGAACGTCGCCCTTACATCGTGGACTTTTAATATTGTGAGGATTTGCGGTATATCATCATTACCCCAAGCACAGTTTATAGTGAGCGCTACCTCTTTCACTTTATCCTTTACTTCAACAGAATATATCGGGAGCAATGGACTAGCGCTCACTACGCGCGCCACGATTTGTCCCGAGCTCATGAACAATATCATTACAATAGCGACGATAATTGAGGATAGTATTATCGCTTGTTTTTTCTTGAAAACAAAAATTTTCATACAAATGCTCCTATCAAAATTTATTAAGAGATGTCGCTTAAAGTCGTGCCTGGGTAATAGTGCGACAATATTTCTGCGTAAGTGCTACCCTGTTGCGCCATGATATTCGCCCCGCTTTGGCTGAGTCCAACCCCGTGACCATATCCTTTTGTGGTAATTGTAAATATGTCATCGGCAAATGCGATGGTGAAGTTTGCACTTTTCAGCTCAAACAAACTGCGAAAATCCTGTCCTGATACGATTTGACCGAGTATTGAAACCGAACCGACATAATCGCTTGTCGTGCGTGAAAGCACGGACATCCATGAATTTTTGTCATCACTGAAAATGCTATTAGGATATGCAGCTAAGATTATACTCTGAACTTGCTCAATCGAAAAATCATATGTAGTAAAAAACTCCCCGTCCTCGGTATTCTCGGGGCTGATTGTTGGGATTAGGTATGGTACATGTTCTCCCCACACATTTTGTGCGTCCTCGGTCACTCCTGAGGAAGTGGCGTGAAATGTCGCTAAAATCGGAGCGTCGTTAAAAGTTATTGCCTTGTTTATCACTGCATTCACACAGTCGCTCATCTTCTTATAATATTCATCATAATTTTCGCCGTACCGCTCTTTAATTTGCTCGGGCGAATAGTACGCCTGATGCTTTGCGGGGTCTGTGGAAATATGCGCACCCAAAAGCTCCTGTGTAGGATTTGCAATTTCGCCCGCCATAATCCGCAGTGCGTATGTATGTGCAATAACCGCTTGCGCCTTTATCGCCTCGACTTCATAGCTCACGGGGACTTCTGCGCAGACAACTCCAATTATATAATCAGATATACTCATCTGCTCAACCGCTCCATTGCTATGGTTGTACACCGATATGCTGCCATTTGCACTAGAATTATCAGGTGGCTCTGCGCTTTCATCCACGACAGGTGGCGCACTCTCACTCTCTGCCGCATTATCAGTAGATTCATCCTCTGTCTCGTATATAGGGGAAAGATTTTCCTCCTCGTTCACTACAGGAATTGAAATATTTATGTTATCTTCTTGCAAAAACTCTGTAAGATCCATCAAAGAAATAGCGGGCGCTACCAACACTGAAATGACAAAAACAGCCAAGTATACTATAAATTTTCTCATTTTTTTAACTCCTTTAGTTGTAATGATAATCTATTGCACTCAAAAATTATGAAGACAAGCTAAAAATATCTTGCATTTTAATTAAATTTAGATTGACTTTATCGATTTACTATAGTATAATACTATTAAGTTTGATATACACAATTAATACGGATATTTATATTGCTTTATAGCATATATTTATACGTATTTTTAATATCTAATAAATTTTGGTGGGGGAAAATAATATGAGTGAATTTAACACAAACGAAATATTTGATTTTGATACTATTAAATCATTATGCGATGACTATAAGGATTATAACCAAATCCCAGCGGAACTGTACGAAAAATTCGTGATAAAAAGAGGCTTGAGAAACGCCGATGGAACAGGGGTTCTTGCTGGTCTTACTCATGTATGTAATGTTCATGGATACGTGATTAACGAAAGTGAAAAAGAGCCGATTGACGGACAACTGATATACAGGGGTATTAATGTTAATGATATCATTGACAACTGCACAGCAGAGGAACGTTTTGGCTTCGAGGAAACTGTGTACCTACTCCTTTTTGGAGTGCTTCCTAACAAAGAAGAACTTGCAATATTTGAAAAAACTATGGAAAATCTGCGCACTTTGCCCGAGGGATTTTTTGAGGACATGATACTAAAAGCTCCTTCAATAAATATCATGAACAAGCTTGCACGCAGTGTGCTTGCGCTATACTCTTACGACGATACTGCTGAGGACGATTCACTCGAAGCTCAAATGTACAAATCGCTAAGACTAATTGCAAGAATGTCAAACATTATGGTTAAGGCATATCAAGTTAAAAATAGAGTTTATAGCAACGAGTCTATGATACTCCATCAACTACAACCTAACCAAAGCACGGCGGAAACTATTCTTTCGCTTTTGCGCCCAGATAGAAAATTCACTAGAGAAGAGGCACTGCTGCTCGACGTATGCTTAATTTTGCACGCAGAGCATGGCGGTGGTAACAACTCCACTTTTGCTTGCAGAGTACTCACTTCTTCTGCTACCGACGCTTATTCGGCATACGCTGCTGCAATCGGCTCGCTAAAAGGACCTCGTCATGGTGGTGCTAACATCAAGACTACTGAGATGCTTGACGACATGAAAAATTACGTAAAAGACCCAAATAGCAAAGAAGAAGTAGCAGATTACATAAGAAAGCTTATCCGTCGAGAAGCGTATGACAAAACTGGCTTAGTATACGGAATGGGGCATGCAGTTTATACAAAATCAGACCCTAGAACTTTAATTCTAAAAGAGCGCGCAATGAAACTTGCTAAAGGCACATCTTTTGAAAATGATTTCATTATGCTGCAAAATCTTGAGGAGTTAACTCCTGTGATTTTTGCTGAGGAAACTAAAAAAGATAAAGTTATGTGTGCAAACGTTGACTTGTACTCTGGGCTTGTATACAGAATGCTTGGCATCCCTGAGGAGTTGTTTACACCAATTTTTGCAACAGCGAGAATGCCTGGTTGGAGCGCACATAGAATGGAAGAAATGATTTCCTCAAAACGCATTATCCGTCCTGCATATAAGACGGTTGCAAAAGCAAAAGAATATATCCCAATTGATAAAAGGGGCTAAGACGACAAAAAAGTTTCTAAAAGTTTTTACTTTTAGAAACTTTTTAGATTAGGGCATCAGTGACATTGGATCAATCCAATTGCCGTCCTTTTTAATTGCAAAGTGCAGATGTGACTCCTCAGCAATTTCAATTTCTGCTGTGTTTCCAACATATGCGATAACATCGCCAATTTTTACCTCTTGCCCAACTTTAACTGGAACATTCGCTTTTACTCCCATATACAAGCTTTGATATGAGTTTTCGTGGCTCACTGTGATACATACACCCCACATTGGATCTTCGATGATTTCTTCGATTTTCCCGTCACTTGTAGCTTTTATCGGAGTGTTTGCAGCCGATTTAATGTCCACACCATCATGTGTTCGCCATTCGTTTAGCGTTTTCGACTTCACCATCTCACTATTGCTGAATGCGTTGATGATATCGCCCTCCAGTGGCATCATGAACACTTGCGGTGACACAGGAGCTACTACAGGCGTTTCTTCTACGGGGGCGCTCACCTCAGTGTCTGGCTCAGGCTCGGGAGCGACTTCTGCCTCTGATGTAGGCTCAGGCTCAACTGCAACATCGGCGTCGTTTACTGTGGCGTCATCCTCGCTGTTATCAGGCTCATAGTCAATAGCAACATTGTCTTGATTATTGTTGACATCTTCGATAATATCATTTATCTCTTCTTTTATGTCGCTATAATCATTTTGTTGCTCGTCTTGTGCCATGTCGAGTGCTTGGTTATTGTTTATCTCCTCTAAAGCCGAGCTAACTCCCATAAACACTGCTAAACCGATAGCCGCTAAACATAGAGCTAATGCGATGTAAAATCCCTTATTCTTAAAAGTGTTTTCTTGATTAATATTTTTTTTCATACGTTACACCTCCAATTTTATTTTTGACAAAATTACTATATATATTCAATAACATGTAATTACTCTAAAATTTGTTAATCTTTCGTACGAAAACACACGTATTTGCTAAAAATACAAAAAGCAGTTGACTATTTGACAAAAACGAAATATAATATTACTATTGATATAAAAGTAATCCCATTATTTCGCAATAACTATAAAATTACCAAAAAATAAATTTAATATACAATGGAGGAATTATGATGAGTAGAGTTTATAATTTTAGTGCAGGTCCTTCTGTTTTGCCGGAAAGTGTCCTGAAAAAAGCTTCTGAGGAGATGTTAAACTACAATGGTAGCGGACAGTCTGTGATGGAAATGTCCCATCGTTCCAAAGATTTTGAACCTATAATCGCGCAATGCCAAACGCTTTTAAGAGAAGTTATGTCAATCCCTGATAACTACAAGGTTTTGTTTTTACAAGGTGGGGCTTCCTCTCAATTTGCGATGATTCCTTTAAATATTATGAGAAAAAATAAAAAAGCTGATTTTGTAGTAACAGGCCAATGGGCAAAAAAAGCTCTTTCTGAAGCAAAAAAATATGGCGAGTGCAAAGTGATTGCAACTTCAGACGACAAAACTTTTTCTTATATTCCAAAGCTTAATGAAGCTGATTTTACACCGGATGCAGATTATTTTCACATTTGCTTAAACAACACAATATACGGTACAAAGTTTACAGAGCTTCCTAACACTGGCGATGTGCCATTAGTTGCAGATTTAAGCTCTTGCATACTATCCGAACCTATTGATGTTAAAAAATTCGGTATCCTATACGCAGGTGCACAAAAAAACATGGGACCTGCTGGTTTAACTGTTGTTATCGTGCGCGAAGATTTGATTGACGGAGTTGATGCTAGTACACCAACAATGTTTGATTACAGTACTCACGCAGACAACGACTCCATGTACAATACTCCTCCTACATACGCTATTTATATTTGCAAAATGGTGCTCGAATGGATTAAAAACGAAATGGGCGGCCTTGAGAAAATGAAAGAGCATAACGAGAAAAAAGCAGCAATACTATACGATTTCTTAGACAGCTCAAAAATGTTTAGCGGCACTGTTGTTAAAGAAGACCGTTCGCTTATGAACGTTCCATTTATCACTGGCAATGCAGATCTTGATTCTAAATTTGTTAAAGAAGCTGCTCAAAACGGCTTTGTTAATTTAAAAGGACATAGAAGCGTTGGCGGTATGAGAGCTAGCATTTACAACGCAATGCCAATAGAAGGCGTTGTTGCTCTAGTAGACTTTATGAAAAAATTCGAAGAAAACAACTAATTTATTTTTTAAGAAAAGATTGGAGTATGTTATGTTTAAAATTGATTTATTAAATAAAATTTCACCAGTAGGAATGGAACTTTTTAACAGAAACACTTATTGTTGGGGCGAAAACATGGAAAACGCAGACGCTATCATGGTGCGTTCTGCTTCAATGCATGACCTTGAGCTTGACCCTAATGTTAAAGCTATCGTAAGAGCTGGCGCTGGTGTAAACAATATACCTACAGAAGACTGCGCAGCAAAAGGCGTTGTAGTGTTCAACACTCCTGGCGCTAATGCAAATGCTGTTAAGGAGCTTGTTTTACTTGGTCTGCTGATGACTTCAAGAAAAGTTGCACCATCAATGGAGTGGGTTAAAACTCTAAAAGGGCAAGGTAGCGAAGTAGGCAAACTAGTAGAAAAAGGTAAAGCGCAATTCGTAGGACCTGAAATCATGGGAAAAACTCTTGGTGTAATCGGTCTTGGCGCTATCGGCGTTTTAGTTGCAAATGCGGCTACTTCACTTGGCATGAAAGTTTATGGTTACGACCCATACATAAGCATTGATGCTGCTTGGGGACTTTCTCAAAAAGTTAACCACGCAAAAAGCTTGAAAGAAGTTTATGAAAACTCCGATTACGTGTCAATCCACGTTCCATATAATAACGAAACAAAAGGTATGATTAACGCTTCTTCAATCGCTATGATGAAAAACGGTGTGAGAATTTTAAACTTCTCACGTGGTGAGCTTGTTGATGACACGGATATCAGAGCAGCTCTAGACGAGCGCAAAGTTGCAGTTTATATCACAGACTTCCCTACTGACGAGCAAATCGAGCACAAAGGAATAATTGCGCTACCTCATTTGGGCGCTTCTACTCCTGAGTCAGAAGACAATTGTGCAAAAATGGCAGCATTACAGATTATGGATTTCCTAGAAAATGGAAATATCAAAAATTCTGTGAATTTACCTGACGCTTCAATGGCAAAAAGTGGCGATGTACGTCTTTGCATTATCCACAAAAATGCGCCTGCGATGCTTGCTAAGATTTCCACTGCGCTATCTGACAACAATTTAAACATCGAGAACATGATAAATAAATCGAGAAAAGACTATGCGTACAGCATGTTTGATATCATTGGCGAAATTTCTGATGATATCATGGTAAAAATTAACGGGATTGAAGGCATTATCAAAACCAGACTAATAAAATAATGTCAAATATTTGAGTAAACTGTGTAATAGCGCAACTTGTGTTGCGAGGAAAGTCCGGGCATCATAGGACAGGATAGCTGCTAACCGCAGCCGAAGGCGACTTTAGGGCTAGTGCAACAGAAATAAACCGCCACGATTTTCGTGGTAAGGATGGAAAGGCGAGGTAAGAGCTCACCGGCATGTAGGAGACTGCATGGCCATGTAAACCCTATCCGATGCAACACCGACTAAGATGTTATCGTTGGTCCGACGGTCTTGAAAGGTGGCACTGAGCACATGTGGCGACACTGTGCCAAGATAGATTATTACATTCAACAGAACCCGGCTTATAGGTTTAGTCAAATTAATAAAGAGCGAATAATTAGAATGCTTATTTCTAATTATTCGCTCTTTTTTTATTAAAATGTAACTTTTCAGCGTAAATTTTCGCTTTGTTTTTCATTTTCCTTTAAAGGTTTTTACTTTTGAACAGTTAGAAATTAGAAATTTCCCATGAGACTTTTTAATTTTAACTAATAAACTAAAACCGCATTTTTAGCGAATTCTCCCTATTCTTTACCCCTCCTAAAGAAGTCGCGAAACCCTATAACTACAGGGCTTGAGGGAAAATATTCCTTAAGAAAAGATTACACAGCGGTTAAAAAGCGTTACAAATTGTATTTTTTTAAATGATAATTTGTAACGCTTTCTTTATTTATTGCACTAATTTTCCATAACTGTAACAAAAGGTTACATGTTAAATACAATATCGCTCAAAACATTGCTTTATATATTTTTTGTTGTATAATTTATATTAAAGAATTCTAAATTTACGGGGGGACATGTGATGAAAAAATTATTAGTTATCGTTTTCGCTTTTGTTATCGTAATGGCACTGGGTGCTTGCTCAAATTCTAATGACGCATCACAGCCTTCGACCAATAACGATGGAGCGACACCAATCAGCAAAGGTTATAGTATCCAAAGTCTTGGTCTAGATTTAAATGATGACAGCGGTGAATTGGCACTTACTGAAGGGAAATATTCACCAGACGTTAAAATTAACGGGAAATACACTGCAATAATCGCAGATGAGAATACTGCCTATGTTCAAGGTTTTTATAAAGAGGATTTACAAACAGAGAAAGTCTATATCGGCGGCAGAGTTTTAAGCGAAAGTGATTTAGCGGATAAAGCAATATATCAAACTGAAGATATTATTGTTTACGATATCACTTCGTATATAGACGGAGAATGCTGTAACTTTAACTATGAGCTAAATGTTATTGATAGCATAAACACTCCGCAAACCACCGAAACTGACGACGCGGGAGAATCTAGCGCAAACCTATAAAAAATGCTATATTTAAGGCTATTCAATTTTAGTAATTGAATAGCCTTTTTTTGCGCGTTAATTTATGGTAGCTTCTTCTTTATAAATTCTCTGCAATTTCACCCAAATTGCTAAATATAAAGTCAGGTACAATGTCGCTGCCTTCTAAATCCTCCAGTTTTGTTTCCCCACTTAAAACTAAAATGGAATTTATCCCTGCATTTTTCCCAATCGCAATATCAGTATAAAGCCTGTCCCCCACCATCGCAATTTGTGAGAAATCGATGTCAAGCCCATCTACAGCAGCATCGATGATGTATTTATTCGGCTTGCCGATAACAAAGGGAGTTTTTCCCGTCGCCGCTTTTACAAAAGCAATCATTGCACCGATATCTGGCATTTCGCCACCTTCTATCGGACAATTAAAGTCGGGATGTGTCGCTATATACTCCACGCCTGATTTTACAAAGTCGCACATTTTCCACAACTTTTCATAAGTCAGAGTAGTGTCAAATCCCAAAACTACATAATCTGGACTTTGCTCATCCAAAATAAAACCCGCCTTTTCAAACTCGTCCTCAAGGCTTTTTGTCCCTACAAGATAGACTTTGCGTTTATCAGAAATGTTTTTCAAATAAATTACAGTAGCTTCCCCCGAAGTCATTACTTTTTCAGCTGGGAAGTCAAACCCCATTGAAGATAGCTTTTTAATATAATCATCACGGCTTTTCGAAGAATTGTTTGTGATAAATTTGAAATGCTTGTCCTCATCAGTCGCAAGCTTTGAAAGGAAATCGCTTGACCCCTCAAGCAAAGTGTTCCCTAGATAAAATGTGCCGTCCATATCTAGTAAAAACAGCTTAATGTCCCTTAATTTTTCTATGTCGTTAACATGTTTTCCCATAATACTACCCCATTCTTAAATTTTACTCAAACTCAAACACCTGTGTCAACAGTGGTTGCGCACCCGTTTTAGGGTCAGCTTCCATTATCAAAATATCGCTCATATATATGTTCCACCTTGCCACTACTTCGCTCTCTGCTTGCACCTTCGCTGCAAAATCTATCCCCTTTTCGCACTCGTAGTAGCCAAAAAGAGTATCTTTTACATACCAGATGCTATAATTTTTTATCCCTGCCTCAAAAAGAACATCTTTCATCTCCGCCCATATCTCGTCATGGCGCCTAATGTACTCATCTTTTGTGCCTTTTTTAATTTTTGCTGTCCATGCATATTTTTCCATTTTAACACACTCTCTCCTAAAATTACACAAATTTAGTGAATATACATAAAGTAAATGTAAAAATTTACATTGCTGAAAACATTTTTTCTTCCATCTGCTTATTATATGGGTTTTTCAACACTTTCAACAAGGTTTTCAACAACGCTAAAAGTTTTCAACACTTAAAACCTCGCTAATTATTACATTCTGTAAACTAAATTGCAATTTAATACAGCTTTTTTACTTTTTTGCTAAAACTCTCGGTTTAAAACATATTGTAATTATAGCACAATTATTTGTCTTATTAAACCCTTTTTTTATATGCTTCCGAATCTTTTTAAACCCCTCTGTTAACTTGACAAATTCCGATATTTATAATATACTTTAATGTGAAAGAACATAAAAATATGACCGTTTAATTTTATGTAATTACTGTATGGATAATCCCCACAAAACAACGATTTATTACAAAATATTGTTATGACAACAGTGACGTGGGAATACTCCTCCATATGGTTTTTTTGTTTTTATTGAGTTATAAATTTAATATTGGAGGATTTTGCCGTTTTGTTTACTTTTGAAAAATTAAAAGAGGAATGTGCAGTTTTCGGAGTTAGCGTTAACTCGCTAGAAGCTGCCGCTATCACTTACAATGGACTTCTTGCTTTACAGCATAGAGGACAGGAGGGCAGCGGTATCGCCGTAATGTCCGATAACAGGATTTTGTACCACAAAAATGTGGGGCTTGTTTCCGAGGTTTTCACGGGCGATGTCATTGAAAGACTGCCTAAATCAAATCTTGCCATAGGCCACAACCGCTACTCAACCACAGGTAGTAATACAAAAGAAAATGCCGCTCCTTTTATAATAGAATTTTTAACAGGCAGAATTGCGGTTTCCCATAACGGAAATATAACAAATGCAAACGAAATAAAATCTCAACTGCAAAAGCACGGTATAAAGTTTAGTGCGACCTCCGATAGTGAAGTTGTGTCTTCACTAATAGCTTATCACTGTACAATCTCAGGCGATACGGTACAAGGCGTAATCAATGCATGTAAGCTGATTAAAGGCGCGTTCTCGCTGATTGTAATGACTCATGAAAACAAATTAATCGCGGTGCGCGACCCATATGGTTACAGACCGCTTTGCTATGGCGAGAGCCAAAACGGTATTGCTATTGCAAGCGAAAGTTGTGCTATGGATAGCTGTGGCTTTGAAACTAAGGGGGATATCGCTCCTGGTGAAATCGTGGTAATAGAAGACGGAAAAATCCAAAGTAGAGAAATTTTACTAAGTAAAGATAACGAGCCAGGCGGTCTATGTATCTTTGAATACGTGTACTTTGCACGTCCTGACAGTATCTTTGATAATTTGTCAGTTTATGAAGCTCGCTTTAACATGGGAAGAATGCTTGCAAAAGAGCATCCAGTCGAAGCAGATGTTGTTTGCGGTGTACCCGATAGCGGACTGGAAGCAGCAGAGGGATATAGTGCACAAAGTGGTATTCCGCTGAAATCCGGTTTTATGAAAAACCGTTATATTGGAAGAAGCTTTATCTATCCAACTCAGGCGCAAAGGGAAAATGCTGTAAGGCTTAAACTCAACCCACTGCGTACTAATGTTGAGGGCAAACGCGTAGTCTTAGTTGATGATTCCATCGTGCGTGGAACGACTAGCGCTAAGATTATTCAAAACCTTAAAAATGCGGGTGCAAAAGAAGTTCATATGAGAATTTCGTCGCCTCCGTTTAAATTTACATGTCATTATGGGACCGACATTGACAATGAGGAAAACCTAATCGCAAACAAAATGTCAGTAGACGAAATTGCAAAAAGCATTAACGCAGATAGCTTAGGCTATATCAGCTTAGGCGGACTTTTTAAATCTTGTGAAAAATGTAATACTGCTTTTTGTTCAAACTGTTTTGACGGATCCCATTCGCATATTTCATTAAAAAAAGACGATTTAGAGTAAATGCTTATTTATCATAGCATTAGATTGGAGCCAAAGTTTTATGGAAACTAAAAAATTTACTAAGATGCAGACTTGCGGGAACGACTATTTATACTTCAACTGCTTTGAAAACGAACTCAAGGAGCCTGAAGCTTTAACCGTCAAATTATCCGATAGACATTTTGGAATCGGGTCAACAGGCCTTGTAATGATACTTCCCTCAGAGGTAGCGGATGCTAAAATGAGAATGTTTAACCATGATGGTTCAGAGGGGAAAATGTGTGGAAACTCCATACGCTGTGTGGGGAAATATCTATATGATAATAATTTAGTAAAATCCACCACTATGACAATAGAAACATTAAGTGGGATTAAAACTTTGTTTTTGACCCTAGAGAATAGAGAAATCACAAGCGTTAAAGTAGATATGGGTACAGTTGTGCTTGAAAGTGTTAATATCCCTGTTAACATCAGCGGCTCTTTTGTAATTGACCGACCTGTAACTATAGGCGAATCCGATTATAATATCACATGTGTTTCAATGGGAAATCCGCATGTTGTCGTATTCTGCGATGATGTGAAAAAAATTGAGCTTGAAAAGGTTGGGCCAATTTTTGAAAATCATGAGATGTTCCCAGACAAAGTTAACACTGAGTTTGTGAGTGTTATCGCGCGCAATCATTTGGATATGCGAGTGTGGGAGCGCGGTAATGGCGAAACATTAGCTTGTGGAACAGGTGCATGTGCAGCGGCAGTTGCAGCAGTGCTTAATGGTTATTGTGATATGGATAAAGATATAAGAGTAGAGCTTTTAGGTGGCGAACTTATAATTAATTATACAAAAAATGCAGTGTTCATGACAGGAGATTGCCAAAAAGTGTTTGAAGGAGTAATTAGCATATGAAAAAATATATATTTGTCACAGGAGGCGTTGTATCAGGGCTTGGCAAAGGCATAACTGCAGCTTCACTTGGTAGACTATTAAAACAACGCGGACTAAAAGTTGCCGCTCAAAAACTTGATCCTTATATGAACGTTGATCCAGGCACAATGAGCCCTTTCCAACATGGCGAAGTTTTTGTTACAGACGATGGTGCTGAAACTGACCTTGACCTTGGCCATTACGAAAGATTTATTGACGAGAATTTAACTCAAGTTTCAAACTTAACTTCGGGTAAAGTTTACTGGAACGTATTGTCTCGTGAGCGCACAGGTGGCTATCTAGGACAAACTGTACAAGTTATCCCACATATCACAAATGAGATTAAAAACTTTATATACTCAGGTTCACAAAAAAGCGATGTTGATGTATTAATCACAGAAATCGGTGGTACTACAGGCGATATCGAATGCCAACCATTTTTGGAAGCTATCAGACAAATTTGGCTGGAGCAAGGTCCTAAAAACTGCCTATTTATTCACGTAACTTTGGTGCCTTATCTAACAGGCTCGAATGAATACAAATCCAAGCCAACACAACATTCTGTAAAAGAATTACGTTCAATTGGCATTTTCCCAAATATTATTGTTACTCGTTCTGACAGTGCTATAGACGACACAATTAAAGATAAAATTTCGCTGTTTTGTAATGTTAAACCAGACTGCGTTATTGATAATCTAACTGTTAGCTCTTTGTACGAAGCTCCATTGATGCTACACGCAAACGGGCTTGATAATGTAGTGTGTAGAGAACTTGAAATCGACTGTGCTGACCCCGATTTGACAGAGTGGAAGAGCATGATTGATAAGATTGATGCTCGTCAAAACAGTGTTGATGTTGCTATTGTTGGGAAATACGTTAAACTACATGATGCATATCTCTCGATTATTGAAAGCTTCAACCATGCCGGTTTTGAAAACGGCATAAACGTAAATATTAAATGGGTTGATAGTGAAGAAGTTTGCGAAGAAAATGTAAAAGAGCTTCTAGGCGATGTTGACGCTATCCTTGTTCCTGGTGGTTTTGGCGAAAGAGGTATCGAAGGAAAAATTACTACTTGTAAATTTGCACGTGAAAACAACATTCCGTTTTTAGGAATTTGCCTAGGAATGCAAGTTGCAGTAATCGAATTTGCTAGAAATGTTTGCGGACTTGCTGATGCTCATTCATCTGAGTTTGATAACGAAACTGCAAATCCTGTAATTGACATCATGGAATACCAAAAAACTATTATAAATAAAGGTGGCACAATGCGCCTTGGTGCATATCCTTGTGCAATCTCAGAAGATAGTGCAATGCACAAACTTTACGGTTCGCTTTCTGTTAGCGAGCGCCACCGTCATCGTTATGAGTTTAATAACTACTACCGCACTACAGTTTCTGAAAAAGGCTTAGTAATAAGCGGTACTTCTCCAGATAAATCTCTAGTAGAAGCTGTGGAGTATCCAGCAAATGATTTTTATATGGCAGTACAATTCCATCCGGAATTTAAAAGTAGACCAACAAGACCGCATCCACTATTTGTAGGACTTGTAAAAGCAGCAAAAAACAAAGCTGGTAAATAATAAATATAAAGCGAAATATCAAAGTTTAACCACTTTGATATTTCGCTTTTTTTGTTAGTATTCGGTGGGATTATATCCCCTCTTCGCTAATTTCAATATTTTTATTTTCTCGCAAATACTTAAAAAATTTCTTTGCTTCACTTACATTAAGGCTTGCTACTGTCTGCTTTTTCACTCTCTCCGAATAAGTGTAAATATTTATGTCACAACCTTCTGTTAGCTGCTGTATCGGCGTTTGTATATACCTGATGTCCACAATCCTATCAAGATAGATGCAGCTTGTGTATATCCCAAAACCTTTGGTGTAATAAAGCGTAACAATATTATCTCTCGTACCAATTCCCGTAAAGAAAAACGAGTAAAATTTGACGATAAGCCACCATACCGCTGGGACTAATACTGCTATTCCAGCGAAAATGATAAGGGTTGCGTGCTCCGCCATAAAATGCAGTAGCACTAGACATACCGCAAGAATAAGTAGCACGAGTGCCGAAGGATAGCTCACAAACCTAAAAAAGTTGTTGCGTTTTGGTGTCACTTGACGCTTTACAATAGGAAGCTCTCCAAATAAAAACTTTAGGTTACTCTCAATCTCTTCTGCTTCTCCAGCTGGTAGAAGCACTGAAATTTGGTTTTTGCTTTTGCCATAACCCGTGCAATCGATTAGCACGCTAAAGTAACCCATTATTTTTGTGAGTAAAGTTTGACGTATAAGCAAAAAATTGATGTGGCTGTTTTCAACAATGTTTTCATTCTTTGTTAAAAGCCCGTACTTGATATGGAAGTAATTTTTATTCCGCTTCACCTCGAACTTAAGATGTCCAATAATATTTGTAATGAAAGCAATTAACCAAAAAGTTAAGATTGCGTAGGAAATAACCGCTACTATTACAGGTAGCCCAAAAGTATATTGCGAAGCGATGTCTGTGAAGTTTGATACGAGCATATATTCGATATCCTCAGAAAAAATATTCCCAAACTGCGACACAGCCGTAATAACATAAAGAACTCCTGTGAGTGAATCGGATGTGACAAAGCTAAATATTGCGATGTACAAATTCCGTGGAACTATAGTTTTCTTTGCTTTTGCGTCGTACGAGCTTATCACATTCACGGTTTCTAGCTTTGATATAATCTCATCCAGTGATTTTTTCTTCACTAAGATGTAAAAATCAAAGTTCCTGTGCCCACCAGCATCGGTATCTATATGCACTCGCACCATTTTTATTGGTGCATAAAACCATGGCTTTTGTATAAAAATAGCGCTAATTTTTTCATAAGGGATGTATTTTTTTTGACGCAAGAATATGCCCTTCACCGCATAAATGCCATGCTGCTTAAATGAAAACTTCATGCAATACCACTGATATAGGCCCAGTGATATTATTAGACCTATAATAATTAAGTCAAACCACGCACCCTGTACCCACGCGCTTAGACCGCCTGAAACGGTAAATAGCGCTCTTAGTAACGGTAAAAGCAAAAACATGAAATATTTTGAGGTGTTTTCAAAAATCATCAGTGGATTACAGCGCATAAATTTTTCCGCTTTAATATATCTCTTCATTATTTTTCCTCGCCATAAAAGTCAAGCTCTTCAAAGCTTTTGTCCGATAACTGCTTAAATATATACTCCGCTTTTGACAGCTTTACAGAGGTTAAAACTATTCTTTTACCAGGCGCAATCGCAACTACTGTGCACGAATTGAGAATTTTTGATAAAAAAGTTTTATACACAGTTGCATAGGTAATTTTGTTTCGTGGCATATAGTGGATACGATGGAATATTACTCCTCTTTTAATAATAACTGCACCCTGTGTAATACAGTATCCATAATTTAAATAGTAAAGTGGCAAGTATAAAAAGCAGGCAAAAATCATTGTTGCGCCTACTATCCAGTTAATTATATAGTAAAATTCTGTGCCTTCTCTAAAAACTAGCGCGATAATGGCAAAAATACTGCCAAATCCTAAAACAGTAATTATATAGTAATACAATAAGACTTGAAACGACATTTTTTCAAAAGTAATTTTTTTCATTTTAGCCTCGTTTCTCCCCTATCCCATATTCATGTAAAATAGGTTCATTTTATTATATGTAAAAATATTTTATCCAATGCAAATTTATCTTTACGAAATAATACTAAAGGCACTGCTAATTAAAACAGTGCCTTTGCTTATTTTATGCTAAGAAAAACTGAATTGCAGGTAACGCGATTACCCCTAATATCATGAGGGCAACAACTATTAGCGCAATAATTCTAAATACTTTTTTGTTTTTCACGATAATCCTCTTTTCTTATTATACGCACCGTATTTTATCCGAGGATTATACAGCGGTACTTTATATTCTAACCTTTTTTCTGTATCTTTGTAAAAATTTCATCAATGCGAACATCACTAAAATTTCAAAAGGTAGCATTAATGCGGATTCCAAAATTCTTGCTGGTAATGCGATGAAAAATGTTGTGTATCCCATTACTTGTAACCAAAATGTTCCTAATAGTAAATTCACAAACACAACTACCACTAAATTAGAGAGTATTACCCTTTTTAGTGACACTGGTTTATTGTAAAAAAACAAACCGTGAATTATCCCTGTGAGCACCGCGTTAAAAGTCCAACCTGGAAAATATGGTCCCACCGGCTTTATTACAAAGCCTAAGATGTCACTAATTCCACCAACAATTCCCGCAGTAAATGGCCCGTATAAAAACGCTGCCGCACTGGTTGTGATAAAAGCAAAGCTCACTTTAATCAGCGAACCGATGTAAAATACCAATAAAGATAAAACTACATTGATAGCTGTAAGCATTGCTGCCATTGTTATCGTCGTCACTTTTTTAAGTTGTGCCGCCGATGATTTAATATTGTCAAACATAAAAGCATACCTCCTTATAAAAATTTGCTACTCTACATAAGGAAATGTACGCAAAAATGCATACGACTTTCTCTATATAGCAGCGGGATGCGAATCTTGCACCGCAATTACTTTTCGTCTACATGACAACTCCCCGTTCACATAGCACTTAACGCGCAAAATTCTACTCTGCATTTATTTAGACAATACTATTTTAACAAAATAATCGTGATAATACAACACTTTTTCTTAAGTTTTATTTTTTGCTCAATTTTTCAACAATCATTTTAGCACATTTGTTGATATCTCCACAACTCATTGTTATAACAAGATCACCTTTTTTCGCGATGGAGCATACATAATCCGATATTTCCTCAAATTCTTCAAAGGCAATGCTCTGCGGAATTTTATCAGCTAAATCTTTTGTGTGTATATTATAAATGTTTTTCTCGCGTGAACCCATAATTTTTGATAGAACAACAATGTCTGCTTTTTGTAAAACTGTAGCAAAATCGTCAAGCAATTTTTTAGTTCTAGAAAATGTAAACGGTTGGTGAACTGCTATTACTCGCTCAAAATCCATTGAGTTAGCCGCGTCTAACGTCACTGCAATCTCTGCGGGGTGATGTGCATAGTCATCCACAACAGTAATTCCATCGACCACACCTACTACCTCAAATCTTCTGCCAGCTCCCCTGAAATCTTTAAGTCCATCTCCTAACTTTGTTGGGTCTACTCCTGACATAACAGCAGCTGCGCATGCTGCCACTGCGTTTAGTACATTATGAATACCCGGAACAAAAATATCAATATTACACAGTACTTTATCTTCCTTCATAAAATCAAAGTTTGTGTGTATTCCGCTTTTTTGCACAATATTTTTTGCGTAATAGTCATTGCTTTCACCTAATCCGAAAGTCACAATTTCAGTAGTAACTCCGCTTATCGCTTGCTTCGAGTACTCGTCGTCTCCATTAATTAACACGGATTTAGTTGCGAGTTTTGAAAATTTATTAAATGAGGCAATAAGATTATCCATGGTCTTAAAATAGTCCATGTGATCCTCGTCAATATTTAATATAACTGCTATATCGGGGGATAATTTTAAGAAGGTATCAACAAATTCGCATGCTTCGCATACCATATGCTCGCTCTTCCCTACTCTTCCACTTCCATCAATAGCTTTAAGCTTACCCCCAACCACTACAGTCGGATCTTTCTCGCTTTCCATCATTATTTGAGTAAGCATTGAAGTTGCTGTTGTCTTACCATGCGTACCACTTATGCAGATTGCATTGGCAAAATGTGCTGATATTATCCCAAGTAGCTCACTTCGTTCTAAAACAGGAACTCCACTATTTTTTGAAGCGACAAGTTCCTCGTTATCAGCCATGATTGCAGCAGAATGCACAATTAAATCAGCGCCTTCTATATTAGATGCACGTTGCCCTAAAAAAACTTTTATCCCCATACTCTCAATTTTTTCAAGAGTATCAGTTTGATTATTGTCAGAGCCACTTAAGCTAAACCCTTCTGCATGTAGAATTTGAGCTAGTGGATACATCCCCGAACCACCAATTCCAATAAAATGTATATGTTTTTTCCCATTTAAAATACTATCTTTTAAGTTCATTACAACCTCCGTAGTTAAAAATTATATAAAATCCATTATTTACATTATACTATATAACTTATTATATTGCAAAGTTTAAAAAAAATAAACATTTTTCTTGTATAAAGTTAATTTTTTCTTGCTATACTATTTTTATGATACTTTGCACGAACATATTTTTACATCATGTTTTGCCTTTTGATGGCAATTACCATTAATAAAAAAGGAGATTGTTATGAACGTTACCGATATTAAAATAAGAAAATTACTTAATGACGGCAGATTGCGCGCTGTTGTCTCTATCACTGTTGATAATTCTATTGCTATTCACGATATTAAGGTTATTGAGGGCGAAAATCGCTATTTTGTAGCTATGCCAAGCCGAAGAGAAGAATCTGGCAGCTTTAGGGATATTGTACACCCGATTTCTGCACATTCGAGAACTTATTTAGAAAATATAATCCTAGATGCATATAAAGAAGCTGTGGAAAATGCTCCTCAAGACGACACTTTAGATGAGCAATCAGATGAAGTGGCTGAATATGAGCAAGATGCAGAATAATTAATTTTTATAAAAGTTAAAGCGATAAATCGTTATTATGACGATTTATCGCTTTTATTATTTATTCTTATTTATAGCAATCACTGCAATAGCAATTGCAATGCCCGCAACTAGTAGTCCTCCGATAATAAAAGCACCTATTCCCATTATAGACATATTCTTCCCCCTCCCCCTACTGCTTGCATAACTGCTCTGCAATTATCTTTAGTTCTTCATCATCATAAAATTCAATGCTGATGCTACCTTTGTTTTTTCCTTTATTTATCTTTATTTTGCGCCCTAACTCATTTGTCAGTGCTAATTGCATTTCTTTATAATAATCGTTCGCTGGAAAAGCTGACTTTTCTGTAATATCAAATTCCTCAAGACGTTTTTTAACAGTTTTCTCAATATCTCTAACAGTTAAATCTTTTTTATTAATCATTTTTGCAAGACTAATCATAGCTGATTCATTTTCAAGCGGTAATAATGCACGTGCATGTCCGCTACTAATTTCACTTTTTCTAACCATTTCTATGATTATATCAGGTAAATTAAGCAGTCTAAGCGCGTTTGCTATCGCTGGGCGTGATTTACCCACTGCTTTTGACACTTCCTCTTGTGTAAAGCTGAACTCACTCATTAAATCCCTATACCCAAGCGCTTCCTCAATCGCGTTTAAATCTTCTCTTTGTAAGTTCTCAATCAATGCAATCTGCATCACTTGCAAATCGTCTAGTTCACGTACAATTGCAGGTACTTCCATCAAACCAAGCATTCTAGCTGCACGATAACGGCGCTCGCCTGCTACTATTTGATAGCCATCAGTTCCTAATTCACGTAGAATTAGAGGCTGAATAATTCCATTTTCACGTATTGACTCCGCTAGCTGCTCCAATTTGCTTTGGTCAAAGTCTTTACGTGGCTGATTTTTATTAGGCTGTATCTCACTAATTTTTATTAAGCTTTCGCCACTTTCGCCAATAGACAGACTATTATCTTCCATTAAAGCGCTTAAACCTTTTCCAAGTCCCTTTTTTCTGCTCATTTTTCAACCTCCTAATTTACTTATTTTTGCTTATTATTTCTTTTGTTAGCTCTAAATATGCTTTCGTTCCTTTTGAGCTTCCGTCGTAATAAATTACAGGTTGTCCGTGGCTTGGTGCTTCTGAAATTCTCACATTCCTCGGAATTACTGTTTTATATACTTTCGTTGAGAAGAATTTTTTTACTTCCCCTAAAACTTGTGTCGTCAAATTGAGTCTGCCATCAAACATAGTTAAAAGAACACCTTCAATTTCTATATTCGCATTGTACACTTTCTTCACCTGACGAATTGTTGCCATTAACTGGCTCAATCCTTCTAGCGCATAATACTCGCATTGTATTGGTATCAACACCGTATCGCACGCCGCTAAAGCGTTCAGTGTCACTAAACCAAGCGAAGGAGGGCAGTCAATTATTATGTAGTCATACTCGAATTTGAGTGCAACAATTGCTTTTTTAAGCACATTTACTCTGTCTTCAACGTCTACTAGCTCTATTTCCGCACCTGCTAGCTCCATATTTGCTGGGATTAAGTCAAGATTTTTATATTCTGTTTTTACTACTACTTCTTTACCATTTTTTTGGTTGATTAATAGATCGTAACTCGAATTTTCTATCTGTTTTTTGTTAAATCCAAGTCCGCTTGTCGCATTTCCTTGTGGGTCAATGTCAATCAGCAGCGTTTTTTTCTTCATTTCACCCAAACTTGCTGCAATATTGACAGATGAAGTCGTTTTTCCAACTCCGCCTTTTTGATTTGCTACCGCAATTATTTTACCCATATTCGCTCCTTTTTACTTGCGTTTTTATACTATTTTAAGTATATCACTTTATGCGAAAAAAATCAATAATGTTTCACGTGAAACATTATTGATTTTTGCAACAAAAAAAACAGTAGATTATACTGCTTTTTTTGTCTGGGAACGTGTTAAATTTATTAAACTCAAGTAAAACTTGAAGTTTAAGCTTTATCTAGGAATTCTAACTATATACTCAATAAAGTTTTCACCCTCTTTTTTAGTAGATGTTGCTGATATGCCAGCCATTTTCATGACATTAACTGCTTTGTTTATACTATTAACAAAAACTCGCACATCTTTTATTATTGGAATACTTTTTTTCTTTGGCTTTTCTATTAAAAGGTTATCTATGTATTTTTCAGTTTGTGCGACATTTAGACCATACTTTTCAACATGCTCTAATACAGCAATTGCTGTTTCTTGGTCTTTTATTCTAAGCATAGAGCGAGCATGCCTTTCGCTTAAATTATATTCAAGCAGTTTTTCTTGCACAAATTTTGATAGTTTCAACAATCTCATTTTATTCGCTAATGTGGACTGCGCCATTTGAAGCTTTATCGCAGCTTCCTCTTGTGTAACATTCCACTCGTTTATTAGTGTTTTCAGTGCTAGTGCTTGCTCAAACATATTAAGGTCCTGTCTATGAATATTTTCAATTAAAGCAAGTATTGCAGACTCTGACTCTGTTTTTTCAACACAAATAGCCTGAATATGTTCATAACCTAAAAGTTTGCACGCACGATATCTTCTTTCTCCCGATATAATTTCAAACTCGCTTTTGTAATTCTTTCTTACAGTTATCGGCTGCAACAATCCATTTTCTTTTATGCTTTGTGCTAATTCATTTATGCTCTCGTCAGTGAATATTTTTCTAGGTTGGGCTGGATTTACTTTTATTTGAACTATTTCAATTAAAATCACTTTGTTTATTACTTTTTCTTTTCTTAGTCCTAACATTATTTCCCCTCCTAAAATATTTCCTGTAACTATAACTTAACACATAATCAATTAAATTGCCAGTTTTTTCCATTTACATTTTTCGCTATTACTTTACATAAATATAGAAAAACTCCCATATTAAATGGGAGTTTTCTTTATTTGCGCACTATTTCGAGGATATTGTGGCGAAATTTGCGATATTTTTTTAACTAAAACTATGTTTCTTTTGCTTCCATCTGGTAAATCATAGCTTTTTACCTCTAACACTTGTCCACCTAATTTCTTAATTGACTTCTTAGCGCTCTCTAATTCTTCAGTAATTTCGCTACCTTTTAAAGCTATAAATATGCCTCCTACCTTTACAAAAGGAAGACAATATTCTGCCAGTAAGGTTAAATTTGCCACTGCTCTTGCTGTTGCTATGTCATATTTCTCCCTATATACTTTATCTCTTCCAGCGTCTTCTGCCCTAGCATGTCTAAATTTTGACTCTATTTCTAACTCATCACATAGAGCTTTTAAAAAGCTTATACGTTTATTTAAACTATCAAGTAAAGTTATTTTTAAGTCCTCTCTCAAAATTTTGCATGGAATAGACGGAAAACCTGCCCCTGTTCCGACATCAATTAAGCTAGAATTTTCTTTTACTTCGATAGCATCTAAGAGTAAAATGCTGTCATAAAAATGTTTTACCACAATTTCTTCTGGCTGAGTAATTGCAGTTAAATTTACCTTTTCATTCCACTCAACTAAAGTTTTTGCGTACTTTTCAAATTTTACTGCTTGTTCTTCTTCGAGTGAAACTCCTCGTTCAGCAAAAGTTTTCAACAAAAAACTTCTATCAATGCTCATAACTATCTCTCTCCTTTTGAAGTTTTTGTTGTTGAAACCAAATCAGCAATACCGAAATATCTGCTGGGCTAACACCAGAAATTCGCGATGCCTGTCCTATACTTATTGGCTTTGCTTTCATTAATTTTTCTTTTGCCTCAAGACGCAGCCCATGAATTTCATTATAATTTATATCCTGTGGCAAACTTTTATTTTCAAGTTTGCGCATTTCTTCTACTTGTATAAGCTGCTTTTTTATATAACCTTCATACTTAATTTCAATTTCCACTTGTTCGCAAACATCATACGGTAATTCTTTAGAATTTTCAACAAAGGGAATAATATCCTTATATCCAAGCTGTGGTCGGCGTATTAAATCACTTGCCTTTACACCAGTCATAATTTTGGATGTTTCACGTGAAACAATTAATGCGTTAAGCTCCTCACTAGGGCGTACAGTAGTTTTATTCATTCGCTTAATCTCAGCATCAACAAGTCTCGTCTTTTCTAAGTAATTTTCATAGCGCTCATCTGAAATCAATCCAATCTCGTGCCCTAAAGGAGTTAGTCTTCTATCTGCATTATCTTGTCTTAAAATTAGACGATACTCACTACGAGAAGTCATCATTCTATAAGGATCCATGCAACCTTTAGTAACTAAATCGTCAATTAAAGTACCTATATAAGAACTTGCACGGTCGAGCACAAAATCTTCTTTATTCAAAATTCTATGTGCTGCGTTTATTCCTGCTACCAAACCTTGTGCAGCTGCCTCCTCATACCCAGAAGTTCCATTAAACTGACCAGCTGAATAAAGGCCTTTTACCTTTTTATATTCAAGTGTTGGCAAAAGTTCAAGCGGATTACAACAATCATATTCTATCGCATAAGCATTACGCATCACTTGAATATTTTCAAATCCTTCAATAGAGCGTAAAAACTCTAATTGAACATCCTCAGGCAAAGAGGAACTCATCCCCTGTAAATACATCTCTTCCCCATCAAGTCCCATCGGTTCAACAAAAAGCTGATGTCTATCTTTGTTCGCAAATCGTACTACTTTATCTTCAATACTTGGGCAATATCTCGGGCCATTTGCTTCAATTCTTCCTGAGTATATCGGAGAGCGATGCAAATTTTCCATAATAATTTCGTGTGTTTTCTCATTCGTATAAGCTATATAGCATGAGACTTGGTTTTCCATTTCTCCCTTAGTTGTAAATGAAAACGGTGTTATATGATCATCTCCATCTTGCTTTTCAAGCTTTGAAAAATCTATACTTTTTTTGTAGACGCGTGATGGTGTACCCGTCTTAAATCTACGTATTTCTATACCTAAAGCTGCAAGTTTATCGGTCATACCAACACTTGCAATGCTTGAATCTGGGCCGCCTAAATACGACACATCTCCAACGTGTATTTGTGCACTTTGGTAAGTGCCGGAGCAAATAATCGCAGCTTTAACATTATAAACCATGCCAAGTTTTGTTTTTACTCCACAAATTTCGTTATTTTCCAATACAAAATCAATAATTTCATCTTGCTTTATATATAAATTACCAGTATTTTCCAGTATATTTTTCATATACTTATGATATTCACTTCTATCGGACTGGACACGTAAACTGTGGACAGCTGGACCTTTCCCTCTATTAAGCATCCTGCTTTGTAAGAAAGTTTTATCCGCTGCAATACCCATTTCTCCACCCAAAGCATCAACTTCGCGCACTAAATGCCCCTTTGCAGTTCCACCAATTGAAGGATTACATGGCATATTTCCAATAGCATCTAGGCTCAGAGTAAAAATAATAGTTTTTACTCCAAGTCTCGCACAAGCAAGCGCGGCTTCAATTCCTGCATGCCCTGCTCCTATAACTGCTACATCATAGTTTAAATAATTTTCTTTCAAATAATCACTCTTTTCGTTCGCAGGTCTATTTCCCTACACAAAAATTCTCAAATATCTTATGAACTACAGATTCTGTTACTTTTCTTCCGACTAATTCGTCCAAATCGTCTATAGCAGACTGTAAAGCTACATTTACCGCATCAAATGTTAATCCTACGGATAAATCCTCTATCGCTGTAACAATCGCGCTCTGTGCGTTTTTAGCGGCAGTTTGTTGCCTTAAATTTACAATTATTCCACTGCTACTATCAAAATCTGAGAGATGCATCAAATTTATGATAACATCCTCAAGATTTTTTATGCAATCGGTATCGTTATGTGAAGTATAAACAACATTAGAAAAATGCTTACCAATCACTTCTCTATCTATATTTTCTTCCAAATCTGTTTTATTAACTATTGCAATTACTGGTGCTGTTTGATTTTTCACACTATCAATTAATGAGAAATCCTCGTCACTCAGTTTAGAAGATGCATCAAACACTGCCAAAATTAGTTGCGCAGTATTAATCTTATTAAGTGCCAAATCTACACCCATTTTTTCTACTTCATCTGCAGTTTCTCTTATCCCTGCTGTATCAGCAAGCCTCAGTATAACTTTACCTAAATTAACATTCTCTTCCACTACATCACGTGTAGTACCAGCGATTGAGGTTACGATGCTCTTTTTATAGCCCGAAAGCAAATTCATAAGGCTACTTTTCCCAACATTCGGCTTTCCTACAATTGCAGTTTGAATGCCATCATTTAATATTTTACCTTTATCAAAGCTCTCTACTAAAGTGCTTAGCGCTGTTTGTAAAACTTTAAGTTTTGACAAAATTTCATTCTCATCAATCGGGATAATATCATCCTCAGGGTAATCTATCCAAGCACAAATATGCGCACTTATGGCGATTAAATCCTCTTTTATAGTATTAACTTTATTAAAAAGAGAGCTTTCCATTTGAGATTTTGCTGATTTGAGCGACTGCATATTTTGCGAATTTATCAAATCCATTATAGATTCCGCTTGTGTCAAATCCATTTTCCCATTTAAAAATGCACGCTTTGAAAATTCTCCAGGAGTTGCAGCTTTTGCTCCAGCTTCAAACGCTGCGCTTAGTATAGTACGTGTTATAAATACACCACCATGGCAGGTTAACTCAACTACATTTTCACCTGTGTAACTCTTTGGAGCCTTGTAAATAAGTGCAACACCATCATCAAGATTTTCTCCGCTCATGTTGTAAAAATGCCCATAAGTCGCAGTATATCCCTTCATCTCATCGATTTTAGTCCCACTTATTGATTTAAAAATTTTCTCTGCTATATTAAATGCATCTTCTCCCGAAATTCGTATCATCGAAATTCCACCTGGATAATTCGGTGTGCATATCGCTGCTATTGTATTGCTCAAAAATTTCACCCCACATTATGCGTTTATATTTGTATACGCAAATGGGTCGATGTTACATCGACCCCATAAATTGCTTAATTTTAAAACTCTATTTTTTCGTATAGTTTTGCTTTTTTCTCTGTTTCGCCGCGTCCTTCTTTTAGGATTTGCTCCATTGTTTTTTCCGGTTTTCTATTTTCTCTATATACAGGTTTTGAGTATCTGTTATTCCCGCCATTATTATTTCTTCTACCGTCGTTTCTTGATTTATTATTATTTCTTGCTTTTGGGTCATTGGAGAAAATAATAATTTTTCTATTTGGCTCTTCGCCTCTTGATTTTGAAGTAACTCCTTCGATTTCGCTCAATACCGCATGAATAATTCTACGCTCATATGGATTCATTGGTTCTAATGTTTGTGAGCGTCCTGTCTTTTTAACTTTTTCGCTCATTTTCATTGCTAATTCTTTTAGTGATTCTTCTCTTTTTTCTCTATAGTTGCCACAGTTAATTACTATTCTGTAGTAATTCCCTTCAATTCTATTTCTTACAAGTGAAGTTAGATATTGTATAGCATCTAATGTTTCGCCACGTCTGCCGATTATTGCGCCTAAATTGTCGCCTTTTATCGTTATTGTAGCGCTTTCTTCGCCTTCTTCTACCACTAAATCTAAGTTTTTGATATCCATATATGATAGGATTTCTTTTAGGTAGTTTAGTGCTACTTCAAGTTTTGCATCATATTTTTCTTTAGTTGGAACTTCTACTTCTTTACCATCTACAGTAAGGCTTGGTTTTTCAATAGATTTTTCAATATCAAGTTTAATTGTTTCTTTTACAGTAACTTTAACTTTTGCTTGAACTTTTATTTTTCCAAATAAAGATTTTTTCGGTTTTTCGATAACTTCTACATTGCATTTTTCTTCTGCTACACCTAATGTTTGGCAAGCTTCTCTTACAGCTTCTTCGATGCTATTTGCTAAAATAATTATTTCTTTTGGCATAATTTTTTCCTCCGTTAATATCATGTAAAAAATTAGTTTTCTGTGTCATCGCCATATTTTTCTGCCATTTTTTTCCTAGCTAAAGCGATTTTTTGATTTGCTGTTATCTTTGTGGGATTAGTTTCTACATTCTCTTCTAAATCTTCTGCGCTACTACTTTCAGAAATAACTTTTCCCTCAGGTGATACGCCTTGTTTTTTCATTTGCTCTTCTCTTGCTTGTTTCATAGCTTCTTGGAAACGCGAAGGTTTTTTCTTTTTACGGTTCGCATTATCCTTTTCAGCCATTGCTTTTATTCTTTCAGGAGTATAAATTTTATTTAAAACTAATGTTTGAATGAATGTTGTGATATTAGAAATAATCCAGTATAATCCAACTCCAACAGGTACTTGGAATGCGATTACTACTGAAAATACTGGCATAATGTACATCATGCCTTTAATTACGCCCGCACCTTGCGCTTGCATTGGATTGTCTTTTTGCTTTTTAAGCATCAAAAGAGTGTAACCCAGTGAAGTGATACCTGATAATATTGGTATTAAAATTAGTGGTAAAGAAAAGTTTGGTACCAAGCCTAAATTTAAACCTAAGAAGTTTAAATCAAAATTCATGATGCTATCTAATACTTCATTAGAAAATACACTATTAAACTCTGTAGATCCATTTTGAATTTGGTTAACTATATATAGCTGTGGGCTTGAACCACCAGCTGTCCCAACGATTTCTACTGCTTTGTCAATAATATCTGTTGGAAGTGCAAGTATATGTTTTAGTGGGTTATAAACTACGTCGATTATACCGAATAAAATTACCATCGGAATTAATGATGGAAGACAGCTGGACATTGGATTATATCCCTCTTCTTCATATAATTTCATTAGCTCTTCTTGATATTTTTGCTTATTTTTTCCGTGTTTTTTTTGTAATGCTTGTTGCTTTGGTGTGATAAGTCCCATTTTCGCAGTGCTCTTTTGTTGTTTTGCAGAAAGTGGAAACATTGCCAGTCTTACTATAACTGTAAAAATGATTAGTGACCACCCGTAATTTTGAATGAAATCATAAATAAATTTCATTATAATTCCGAGAGGCGCTCCCAAAAAGCCCATTTAGTTCTCCATTCTTGCCTTTTTAAAGACATCTTTATTTTTATTTATGAGGATTTTTCCCCATTTTAAATAAATTAAATTTCTTTGGCACATAGTCCACCCCTCCAATATTAAAGGGGTTGCATCTAAGTAATCGATAAGTCGATAGCAATGTGCCTTTTATAACTCCGTGGCGCTCATATGCCTCTTTTGCATAAGCTGAGCATGTAGGATAAAATCTACATCTTGCAGGAAATAACGGCGATATAAACTTTGAGTACATATTTATTAAGAAAATAAATATCTTTTTCATAATATCATCTCTTTTTAAATTCTTTTATCAAAAATTCAATTTGCTTTTTCATAACAATTTCTACATCTGTACTTTTCAAATTTGTTACCTTGCTACGCGCTACAAAAATTATATCATATCCCGACAAATTGTCGATGTTCTCTTTCACATTTAGATAGGCATGGCGAATAATTCTTCTTGAGCGATTTCTCACAACTGCATTTCCAATTTTCTTTGAAGCAGTTATACCTACGCGATTAATCTTACTCCCATTCCTTAATAAATATGTTACCAACACGGGGTGCGCTTTGTATTTACCTCTGTAGTAAACTCTCTTAAATTCTTTATTAAGCTTTAGTGAAGATAAGTTCCTCAAAAAATCACCCCTTAAAAAATTATAGACCTACATTTTATAAAAAAATGAAGATCTATAAGTAGTTATGATTAAAAAAATAATTTAAACGGAAATTTAGTAAGAAAGTACTTTTCTGCCTCTTGCACGTTTTCTAGCTAAAATTTTTCTTCCGCTTCTAGTTGACATTCTTTTTCTAAAACCATGTTCTTTTTTTCTATGAAGTTTTTTAGGTTGATATGTTCTTTTCATTAAAACCCCTCCTCCCGAGTTGTACAGATATTTTAATTATACAAAACGTATAATTTTATTCACTTATTAACAAATTACTTTTATTTACCCTGCAAGATACTAGTATATATTATACTGTTACATTTTGTCAAGAACTTTTTTTAATTTTTGAAAAAAAATCTATATTTATTCTTGAAAAACCTCTTCAAATTTGCTATAATAAATAATATGTATTCTCATCTATATATATAGGAAGTATACAGATTTTTACTATTTATCTTATCGCCTTTTTTTATTGTGAAGATAAGTGTTTATATTATTTATTTTAATGCTGTTGATTCAGCAGAACGGAGTATATTAATGGAATCTTTTTCAGACGTTTTTAATCTTGTAAAAGACATGTTTAAGGAAAATTATAGCAGCGTTGCTTATAATTTGTGGATAGACCCTCTTGAGTTTTTAAAAATAGAGGGAAATACAGTACATATTTTTGCTATAAGCGATTTTCATAAAAAAATCATTCACAAGCAATATGTGGATACTATGAAAGAATATATCTTAAGCATAATGGGTTACGAAGTTGAGATTGTTTTGCACGAAACTCGTGATGCTGATAATAACGACGAAGAAATCAGCAATATTTTAGACGATTTTGAGGCGCAAAAAGAAGTAGAAGTGCCTTCAATTAATTCTTCAAACTATGACCACACTTTCGAAACTTTTATCGTTGGTGGTTCAAATAACTTTGCATATGCAGCTTGTAAGGCTGTTTCGCAAAAAAATAACAGCAATGTGTATAATCCATTATTTATACATGGGCCATCAGGCCTAGGCAAAACTCACCTTTTATTTGCAATAAAGCACGAATTCCAAAAAAATCACCCTAACTCTAATATTTTATATATCAGCAGTGAGACTTTCACAAATGAAATTGTCGATGCTATTATGAGGCAATCAACTGCACAATTTCATAATAAATACAGGAATGTAGATTTATTCCTTATGGATGATATTCAGTTTATCGCTGGAAAAGAGAGAGCTCAAGAAGAATTTTTCCATACTTTTAATGCTTTACACCAAGTTGGCAAACAAATTGTCTTAACTTCGGACAGGCCACCTAAAGATATCAAAACTTTGGAAGAAAGACTTAAAAACAGGTTTGAGTGGGGTCTTTTGACGGATATTTCCATGCCTGAGTTTGAAACTAGGATTGCTATTATTAGAAGAAAAGCCGAACTTTTAAATATTAATGTACCTGACGATGTTGCGCAGTTTATAGCAAACAAGCTAAAAAGTAATATAAGACAGCTTGAGGGTGCAGTTAAAAAGATAAAAGCCTATAAGTATCTTGCAGGCTCTAGTCCAACTATATCTGTAGCACAAACTGTAATCAACGAAATCTTAAACGACGACCAACCAACACCGCTAACTGTAGAAAAAATTATTGAGGAAGTAGCAAAAACTTATTCTGTTACTGCTGATGATATCAGATCATCAAATAGAGCAGCTTCTGTTTCTACCGCTAGACAAATTGCAATTTATGTGGTTCGTGAAATTACTCAGATGTCACAAGCTTCTATTGGAGAAGAATTTGGTGGTCGCGATCATGCGACTGTTTTGTATGCAATTCAAAAAGTTAAGGATCTAATTAACAAAGATTCTAGGACAAAAGAGATTATTGAAGATATTATCAAAAATATCAGAGATAACTAAGTTTTAAACAGCTCTTTTTAGCTTAAAATATGGGATTAAGCTTATTTTAAACAGTTTTAAACTCATGTTTTATCAACAAAATATTGTTGATAATGTTAAAAAA
>CAYJII010000011.1:0-1997 GCA_964370225.1 uncultured Oscillospiraceae bacterium
TGTTGTCGTCGCCATTGTTGTTGTCATCGCCATTGTTGTTGTCGTCGCCATTGTTATTGTCGTCGCCATTATTATTGTCGTCGCCATTATTATTGTCGTCTTCGTCAGTCACTGTTAGTGTGCCGAAATCTACTTTTCCTAATATGAAGTTGCCTACACCTGTAGCGATGTTTGCTTCAATTTCGTTATTAGCATTTACAGTAAGTACGATTGCGTCGTTAGCTTCGTCTTGAATATTAGCTAATACTTGTGTAGTTATTGTAAATTTAGTTGGGTCGATTGATTTGCCTTCTCCAATTTCTTGGTCTGCTACTACTACATCAAGTTCAACAGCTGTAATTCTTAGTGTAGCTGTGAATACTGCTAGTTCGTAGTTTTCTAAACCAAACATATCTGTGCTAATTGTAATTGTAACTCTTTCAGAACCAGCGTTTTTATTAGCAGTTTCACCTACAACTGATACGCTTAAGCATTCGCTATCTATGCTCGTAAGTTCTTCTTTTAATTCTTCAATTGTCATTGTATTTGCTACTGCTAGAATTTCTTCTACTTTAACGATTTCACCATTTAGTTTTGCGATTTCTGCGTTTAGAGCAGCTTCTGCTTCATTTTTTAGTGTGTTAACATCGCTGATTGCGTTGATAACATCATTTTCAAAACTTGTAACGTCAACGTTCATAGCTTTTAACACTCTTGTGATAATTGAATAAGTAGTTTGTACATCTTCTGGGATGAAGTCCAAAATCAGCTCAGATAATACGATATCCGATAGAACAGTAACTTTAATTGCGTCTACTGCTGCTTTTGTTTCTCCTGTTACAAACAGCATGCTATCTACTACACCAGCTTCTTCCACTTGGAAAGCAATACCATTGTATTCTTTTTCTAATGTACCGAAATCATTTTCAACTGGTAGTTCATTATCGATTGCTACTAGTGCTTTTTCAATTTCTTCTTGTACAGCTGATATTAATTCTTGGCTTTTTTCATCTAGTTCTAAACTTTGTAGTGCTTCATAAGCTTTTTTGATAATTTGTGCAGCTAATTCTTCTGCTGCATTAATTAATTTTTCTTCAAGTGCATCTAATCCGCTGTTAGCATAACCATTAAGTGCTGCTTTAATTTCGTCAGTGTTAATTCCATCAATTTGACCTGCCAGACTATCTAAAACACCGCCGATTTGAATCATTGCATTGTCGATTTTACCTTCAAGGATATCTCTTTTTTCTTCGATTTCTTTAGCTTTTTCTTCGATTTGAGTTAGAAGTGCATTGTATCTATTAGTTAACTCTTCATATTTTTCGCCAGCTTGATTTTCAAGTGCATCAAGCTCTGCTTTAATATTATTTGCTTCTGTAATCAATTCGTTTACTTCTGAATCAATCATTCCGATTGTATCAATAATTTCTTTTGCGATTTCACCATAATATTTAGCATCTGACATGTTTGCTACTGTTACAGAATAGTTATTTCCTAAGTCATCAATAATAGTTCCGTTAGTAAATAAATCTCTTCCTAATTCCGCTTTTACTCCATCTGAAAGTAACAAGTAATCTAATACATCTACTACAGCGTAATGGTCTGAAGTAAGTTGTGCTTGTAAAATTTGTGGTGCTGCTGGGTAGTATACACCGCCATTATTGTTGTATTCTAGTGTAGGAATGTGGTCGTTAACATATACTGTTACCGGTAATTTTTCAACGCCCATTTCGATTGTAGCTAGTGGTATTGTTACAGGGATTGGAACTATGATATCCATTAAGCCTGGGATAAAGCTTGCAATTGAGCCTAATTGATTTCCAAGATCTCCACTAACGTTTTCAAGCATTGTTTTTATGCTCATTTCAAAGACAGCTTCTACTGAAAGTGTGATAGTTGTGCTTTCGCCTGCATTAATTGTACCACTCAAGCCGTTATTTGAAGTTGAAACTTTTAGTGAGAATGACGCTGTGCCTAAGCCTTCAATCATATTAAAGACAGAGTCTACTGAAGAAATT
>CAYJII010000011.1:2007-28092 GCA_964370225.1 uncultured Oscillospiraceae bacterium
GATTTGTCCGATCATTGTATTGATTTCTGCTAGGTAAGTATCTTTCAAGTCAATATTAAGTCCGCCTAAGTCAATAGTCGTATCGATTTGTTCGATATAAACTTCACCAGGTAGCGAAATATTTGAATTTTCGATTTGTGCGCTTAAATCTTCTAATGCACTTAAAGCATCAGCTAAGATATCATTTGCAAGTTCTGTTAACTCTTCGCCTTCTATATCAGCTAAAGGTTTTCCGTTATATACTCTGCTGTATGAACCTAGTTCAAAAGGAATTGGAAGTGCGCTAGTAATCATGTTTGTAAGTTCTGATGATGCGCCGTTTACTACATCAGTAACTAAATCTTGCTCGATTAAAGTACCATCAGTTACAGTAGCATTAAAGTTTGTTGAAATAGGTGTTGTATCTACAGTCAAAGTGCTTGTGATTGAGAACATTCCGCCACTATTTTTTTGAATAACTAGCGGAGATTCTTTTATTTCACTAATTGCTTCAGCACTAGTACCCTCAGGTACAATTACATAAAAACCAAGTGAGTTAACTCCAACCGCTGGAGCTTTTGCGCTGTATACTTCAAAACTATTGTCATAGCTTCCAATTTTGTTGTTTACGATAATCTGTACGCCTTCAACTCTATTAACAGAAACGTTTTGAGTGAAAGTATAGTCATATTTTGTGTAAGTTTCGATGTTTGCATTACCAGTGATGTTTAGACTTAGTGAGTATGTACCCACCGCAGTGATATCAGTGTTTAAAGCTACTACATCGCTAACTGTAATTTCAGAAGCTAAAACTGCAGCTTCACCTGTTAAAGAAGCTTTTGCGCTTTCTACAAAAGCAGCTTTTGCAGCTTCAAGATTATTATTAGCATTATAAGTGATAGCGTTGTCTGCTAACTTAATGCTTTCGTTTTTTGTTAGTTTATCAATAACAGTTAATGTCGCTGTGTTATATGTTGCTCCGTTTAATGTGTAGTTAGTATTTGCTACTACTAGTGATCCTGCGCCTACTGTAATTTCATGTGCAGTTTTATCTTTACTGCTTGTGTTGTAAGTAGCTACTGTAAAGCTAGGAGTTCCGCTAATTTGTGCATCTTCATTTGTTAAAACACCATTTACTGCGTATGGAAATGTTATTGTTGAAATATCGTTTCCTGCTTGGATTGTAGTGTTTTCCGCTGTAAATGTTAGCGCGATTGGTGCGATTGTGTAAGTAGCTACGTTGTGTGTAGTAGTTACGCCGCTTTTATTAACATTAAGGCTAACATTATATGTACCTGCAGCAACTGCATCATATCCGCTTAAGGAGAAAGAAAAGTTCAAAAGTGCAGTTAAATTATTAATTGTGTTTAATTGTGCACTAAGCTCGCTTGCAGTAGTAGTTCCTAAGTTATTTAGTCCACTTAAAGCATTAATTGCTGTATTATATGGTGCCTCAGCCAAACTTCTCGCTTTATCTTTTAAGAATTTCGCACTATTGTAAGCGTTGTCACCTGCTATCTTTTTTGCATCTTCAAGATCGGTTTTTATTGCGCCTGCAATAGTTGCTCCACTAACTTTTACTTCATGAGTGCTAGCGTTATAAGTAAATGTGTTTGTTGCGCCAGTCTCTGCCGCGAACACTGAACTTGGCACCGCTCCGAAGAATCCTGTGAACGTCAATATCAGTGCAAGTATTACACTAATAACTTTATTTGCCGTTTTTTTGAATGTCTGTGTTTTCATTTTTGTTCCCCTTAAAATTATTATTATTTTGTTATCTGTTTTTTATCTTGATAACAGTATAGTATAAAAAGGTTACATGTAGGTTACATTTGAAATTTTATTGCATTAAAATTCGAAATTTGACCTTTTGAATAAAATTAATAGCAAATTTTGTAATTGTATGTATAGTTTTCCTATTACTTTTGAAAATTCAAGCGTATAATCTCATTATCGCTATCGCACACTTGGCTTAATCATAATATTTCGACCGTTATATTGCGACAATATAAAAAGGAGAATAGCAAAATGCTATTCTCCTTATATTACTGTATCAGTAATGTTAAATTATTCAGCTAAGTAAGTATCCATTGCAGCTTTTTGTGCAGTGTAGTCTTCGTTAGCTTCTGCGATAGCTTCTTCTAAACCAAGTGAGTTTAGGTCAGCTACATATGTGTCCCAATTGTCGATAGAATCAGTTCCAGCAATAACGCCCCAGATAAATTCATCTTTTGCGTCTGTGATGTCTGTTCCGTTATCCATCCAGCTTTCGAAAGCAGAAGGATCTTTCCACTCAACTAAGCTAGCGTACATATCTTGGCTGTTTTCGCCAGATTTGTTGAATAGTTCAATTGTTGAAGGAACGTTTGAAATGTTTGTTTCATCTTTTCTGTTGATTAGGTTATCAAATAGACCTATACCTAGGTTATCTGCTTCGTTTTGTCCTGGTTCTAGTAATGTTGTGAATGTGCCTTCAGAATCGAACTCGTAGTGAGTACCTTCTGTACCAAATCTTCTTGCTATGTAGTTTTCGTCTGCAACCATGTCATCCCACATTGCGTATACTCTTTCAGGATCCTCACAAGTGTTTGTGATTGCCATGTAAGCCCATGCAGCTCTGTCAGCTGGATGTTCTTGTGGGTTGCCGCTTGGACCTTCAACCATGTCGATTGGAATCCACTCAGCGTCAGGATTGTTTGCATAGAATGATACCATTGCTGCTGCATCTGGGTTGTTCCATGCTACCCAGCTGTAAACGAAACCAAATCCGCCGTTAGCCATTTCTTCGTCACGGTTAGTTGTGTTGATTACGTAAGGAGCGATTACGCCATTGCCACTATCATATAGATCAGCTACGCGTGAAACCCACTCTTTTGTGCCTTCGTTTGCAGGTCCGTATGATACTGTTCCGTCGCTATCAACTACGAATTTTTCATCGTCAGTTAATTCGTAAGCTTGGATCCAAGGCCAGAAAGCTCTTAGTTCGCCGCCAACACCGCCAAGACCGTATGTATCATCTTCTCCGTTACCGTCTGGATCGTCATAAGTAAATGCTTCTAATACATCTTCTAATTCGTCAAGTGTAGTTGGAATTTCTAGACCTAGGTTATCTAACCAGTCTTTTCTGATCCATGAAACTTCATGTCCAGGTTCGCCAACGTCACCAGGAATTCTGTACATTCCGCCATCATCGCTTGATGCGTAGAATAATGTAACAGGGTCCATTTTGTCGTAGTAATCACGGATGTTTGTGTATTTGTCCATGTATGGAGAAACGTCAACTAGTAGATCAGCTTCAACCCACTCAGCAAATTCGTTATTAAGACCCCACCACCACATTACGTCTGGTTTGTCATCGCCTGATGCCATGATTAATTGGATTTTGTTAGCTCCATCAGTCCAGCCTGGTAGTACTTCAAGGTTAAAGTTAACATTATACTTTTCTTCAAGTGCTTTTTCCATTTCACTGTCTTGTTGAACAAATCCAGTCATTACAGCTACGTCAACATCCATTGTTTCTGATTGATTTAATACGTCAATCACTTCACTGCTGCTTCCGCCGTCTGTTTCGCCGCCGTTTGTATCGCCACCATCAGTTTCTGCTGGTGCTGTACAAGCCAACATTGTGCTTGCACACAATATTGTTGCGAACAACATTGATAAAATTCTTTTTTTCATATCTCTTTCTCCTTTTTTCTTCTATTTAAACCTGTTCTCGGTTTAATAAAACTTAGCCTTTTACGCCTCCGATTAGTACGCCTTTTACAAAGTGTTTTTGTACAAAAGGATATACACATAAAATCGGAATAGTAGAAATTACTATAGCAGCCGCTTTAATAGTTTCTGCTGTAGTGTTCGTTTGAGCAACTACGTTAACCCCTGCTTGTTGCATAGCTTCTTGGGTATTTGTTAGCATAAATCTTAAAACTGCTTGCAATGACCATTTATCAGTATCGGTGATGTAAAGTATAGTGGAGAAGAAGTCATTCCAATAACCTACTGCTAAAAATAGTGCAATTGTTGCTAATACTGCTTTTGAAAGTGGTAGTACTATCGAGAAGAATATTCTTAAATCTGTAGCTCCATCAATTCTAGCTGATTCTTCCAAACTAGCTGGTAAGCCTAAGAAAAAGCTTCTCATAATAATACAGTTATATGCGCTTATTAGACCTGGTAGAATTAGTGCAGCCGTAGTATTGAATATTCCAAGTGTTCTTATTAATAAGAAGTTAGGAATCATACCAGCGCCAAATATCATTGTAAATAGTACTAATAATGATATTACTCTACCGCCTCTTAGTGTTTTCTTTGAAAGTGGGTATGCTAGCATTGCTGTTAGCAGTGTGCCTAAAGCTGTTCCTATAACCGTAACGATAATTGAAGTTAGATAACCTGAATATATCAGTGGGTTTTTAAAAACCGCTTCGTATGTGTCTAAGTTAAATCCTTTTGGCCAAAAGAACGCTCCGCCTCTGATTGAAGCTTCTAGTGAACTGAACGAAAGCATGATTACATGCCAAAAAGGATATAGCATCAATAAGCAAAGTGAAAAGAAAAATGCGTAGTTAAATATGGTAAAGCTTTTTTCACCAAGTGAAGTTTTTATTCTATTATTCGTCATAATTTCACTCCTTACCATAATCCTTCGTTGTCAGTTTTCTTCGCTACGAAGTTAACCGATACGATTAATATTAATGCGATTACTGATTTAAATAACCCAACTGCAGTTGCAAATGCATAGTCAGCGTCCTCGATACCAATTCTGTACACGTATGTATCGATAATGTCTGCTACATCATATACATGTGATGAATATAGTAAGAAGATTTGGTCAAAACCAGCATTTAGGATATTGTTACAGCTTAGGATAAGCATTAGTATGATAGTTGGCATGATGCTAGGTAGTGTGATGTGTAAAAGTTGTTTGAATTTTCTAGCGCCGTCGATCTCTGCTGCTTCATAAAGTTGAGGGTCAATACCAGAAAGTGCTGCGAAGTATATAATTGTTCCCCAACCCATTCCTTTATATATATCTGTGATGATAAGCATCGGTACAAACATATCTTCATTAATAAGTATGTTTACATTTTCGCCTACGATTTGATTAACAATTTGTGTTATAACACCTACTTCTGGCTCAAGCAAGCTTTGGATTAAACCTGCAAGTACAACCCAAGAAATAAAGTGTGGTAGGTACAATACTGTTTGTGCTGTCTTTTTGAAAGGAAGGCTCATCATTTGGTTCATCATTAGTGCTAAGATTATTGGAATAGGAAATCCTATTACAATTTTTAGTATAGCTATGTTAAGTGTATTAGCCATTACCTCAAAAAATTTAGGTCTTGTAAATAAGTCAATAAAGTGTTTGAACCCTACCCACTCACTTGCTGCCATGTTGTACTGATTGAAATCCATGAAAGCTACTATATTACCAAACATCGGTAGATATCTGAAAACTAGCATGAAGATTAATCCAGGAAGCATCAATAAATATAGCCACTTATCTCTTAATAAGTCTTTGGATAGGCTGGTTTTTATTGCGCCATTTTCAAGTTTCGATTTTTTTCCCAAAACACATTCCTCCTTAAGAATAATTTAGTAGCTATAAATAATTACTACTGATATTAGTTGATTATTAACATTTCAAATTGAAAACGATTACATTAATAATCTTTTTAGATTATAACATGGATAATTCATAAAGTCAATCATTTTTTTACAAAAAATTAATGAAAGACACTGTATATTTATACAATCAGACAATTTGTGTTGTATTTTTGAAAACCTTATGTTTAATATTTAGTAAATTATTCTCAAATTTTATCTCTTTTGTACAAAAAAACTTAATATCTTCACAGGATGCTCCTACCGAAACTGTCATTTCGCAATTCTCCAGTACAAAATCCATATCAATATTGTAATAGCCTAGGCTTTCATATGCAATAAATGCACTAAGTTTTGCACTTTCACCTTTTTTAATGTGCACTTTTTTATATGACTTCAATTCCATTAAAGGTTGTGCAACTGAGCAATATTTCTTACTTACATAAATCTGCGCTACTTCTGCTCCGTCACAGTCACCAATATTTTTAATTGTAAAGTTTACATTGATACCTTTGTCTGTAAACTCGAATTTCTCATCACTATACGCAAAATCAGTATAACTTAAGCCAAAACCGAATGGATATAATGGGTTTACATCCATTTCAAGATAACGGTTATGCCAAAATTGTTTTCTACCAGTCAATCGTTGTGAGTAATACATAGGAGTTTGCCCTGCATGTTTAGGTATTGTCACCGGAAGTTTACCAGATGGATTATATCTGCCAGTAATAATATCAACAATCGCCTGTGAACCCATTTGTCCCAATCTGAACACTTCGAGAATACCATCGCAAATTTCAGTCTCATAGCTTAATTCCATTGGGCGGCCATTCGCTAAAATTAGCAGTATTTTCTTTCCAGTTTCTTTTAGCACTTTTAGCATATCACGTTGCTCTTTTGATAATGTGATTTCTACCCTGTCTACAGATTCGCCTGTATCAGTAACATATCCCATACCTGACGTATCACCCATTACTGCAATGATTAAATCTGCATCGCTACAATCACTCGTAAGTTTTTCAAAATCACTGAAATTTTCTTCTCCACTATAGTTAAATGTATCTTTTAAACCTTGTGAGTAGACAACATTTGTTTCACTATATTCGTCACGAATTGCTTCAAATACAGTTTTCATCGGATGCAACAAATCTTCATACTCACTATTTTTAGCATTATTAAACAACGAGCGTGCTACTACTTCTTTTTCAGTTAAACCTTTGACATTGTAGTACATCTCTTTGATATGTGTAGGATAAGAGTAACAAGAGTATGCATATTCTTTTCTATGTGCAAGAGGTCCTACCACAGCAATTTTATTGTATGTATTTTTTACGATTGGTAGCAGCTTATCCTCATTTTTAAGCAGTACGCATGATGCTCTTGCAGCATCTAGTGAAATTTGCAGATGTGAAGCTTGTGAAACTATCGCTTTAACTTTTTCTTCGTCGACATATGGATTTTCAAACAAACCAAGTGCTTCCTTAAGTTTAAGTGTTTTTCTTACTGCATCATCTAAATCTTCCATTGGAATTTCATTCCCAAATAGCTCTTTTCCATCATCGTAATAAATTGCGCCAAGTTCATACTCAATCCCTGCTTTAAAACCAACTTCAGCAGCTTTTTTGTAGTCTTTTACAAATTCATGGTAATCTTTTATCAAGCGGATACCATTACCATCGGACATAACTATACCCTCGTACCCGATTTTATCGCGCAAAATATCTTTCAGCAGATATTTACTAGCATGGCAAGGTACGCCATCAAGCTCATGGTACGCTGCCATGATAGTAGCAGGATTTGTCTCTTTAATACAAGCTTCAAACGGAGCAACATACTCTTCTAATAACTCACGCTCAGCTAAGTGAATTGGTGCGCAGTTTCTACCCCCGTCACTAATTCCTTGTGCGGCATAATGTTTTAGCGTAGTGCCTACACCGCCTTTAAGGTCGCTAGTTTCCATCCCTTTGATGTACTCAATCCCATTTTGAGAAGCTAGATACACATCCTCAGAGTACGCTTCCTCAAATCTGCCATATCTATAATCTCTAACAACATCCACTACTGGAGCTAGTACTAAACGCTCACCCACTGCACAAAGCTCTTCTCTCATAGCGTTTGCGATTTTATAGTTTATTTCCTCGTCAAATGCTGCACCTATATTAAGGTTCCCAGGGAAAAGCGTAAAGCCTCTCCCTAAAACACCACTAGTTGCCTCTGTTGTAAATATTGCTGGTATCCCAAATCTGGAATTTTCTATTACAGCTTTTTGAATGTTGTTTACTGCTTTTGCTACATCCTCAGGATAATTATCGTTCGAGCCACCTATTCTACCGAAATGTCCCACGCCTTCTTTCAAAAGCTCAGGAGCTTCTTCACGAATTTCATGTGTTCTCAAATTATAGATTTTGTTATAAGAAAAACTAACTAGTTGCTTGATTTTTTCTTCAACCGTCATTTGGCTTATTATTTCATCAATCCTATTCATATCTACTACCACCTTCCCTATACGCTGGTTCAAAAGCTTCTAATTCCGGTACTTCATCACAATTTTTTATCAGTACAGTCTTCACTTCATTTGGTAGCATAGTAAAGCAGTTATCAGTCATATGTAGTCTGTCATCACTAGCTTTGATATTAACGAAAGGTACATAATTTTCTGCTTTAATAGTAATTTCCATATCGTCACCACATTTTTTGTGGCTTTCAAGGCTAATTTTCGCTTTAGGGAATTTGACATCTCTATAGTATGCTCTGATGCTATCCCCTCTTTCAAAGCCATTCATTGTAGCTACATATACCCCTTGAGTTAAGTCTCCTTCAATCTCCACTTCAAATTGTGTGAAGGAGTGCGGTTTAGCGGTAATCGTTTTCACGATTTTTCCACTCTCTTTACCGTCAAAAGTAATGTAGGATATGTTTAGTTCTTCTGTTACTTCATATGGAGTTTCATTTAACACTGTTACTAACGCACCTTTTTCGCTCTCACGAATGATTAGCTTTTTAGTAGCAAACGCTCTTTTTAGGAAGTAAAATGAAACTTTTCTTGTCATGTAATAATCTATTATTGTCCAACCAGTTTCAGGCCAGCAGTCATTGTACATCCAAATTAAATTGCCTGAACCATAATGTTTTGAACGCAGTGCTTCTGCTAATTCCAAATATAGTAGCCCTTGCATGATACCACTAAATATTACATAAGAATGCGCATCAAGCTTATCAAAGTCAGTCAAAAATCTTTCGATTACAGGATCAATATGTCCACGTTTTTTAGGTTGTTCACCGTGGTGATTCCAAATTTCGCCTCTAAACTCAACTTCTTCACCATCATGCACCCTTTTAAAAGTACTTTCTGGTAACGCACCGTAAAAACCATATTCACTAGAAAATCTTGCATTAAATCTATCGAAAGCTTCTAGTTCGTATAAGAAATTATATCTGCCCTCAGGATGTCTAGCAAACCAGTTCCATGCGTGGATATCTCCCTCTTCAGCGATATTTGCTCTTTCCCCCATATATGGAGATGAAGGCATGTATGGCAGAGTAGGGCAATTGTTATGTACCGCTTCTGGTTGCACGTAGTTAAAGATTTTTTCTCCGTAGAATTTATGCGGTTTCACTGGATCTGGGAACCAATCAGAGTGCGACTCTGCAATCTCATTATTACCAGTCCACATTACGATACAAGGGAAGTGCGCAAGACGTTTTGTTTGGTAATTAGCTTCTTTTGTAGCCTCATATAAAAACTCACTGTTTTCATCTGGATAAAATGCACAAGCATACATAAAGTCATGCATAATCAAAATGCCGTACTCAGCACAGTAGTCATAAAAACACTCAGGCTCGTATGTTCCACCGCCCCACATCCTGAGCATATTAAAGTTTGCAGCTGCTGCCTCGCTCACAAGTGTTTTATATGTTACGTCTGGAGTTCTTAGGTATACTGAATCTGTTGGTACCCAGTTTCCGCCTTTGCAGAAAACTTTAACTCCATTTATCATGAAATTAAATTTGCGAGTTCCATCATCAAGTTTGCCTAAATCTAACTCAACTGTTCTAATCCCAATTTTTTTAGTATCAGCAACTATTTTCACATCATCTTTTGTGCATGAAACATTAAATGCATATAGGTTTTGCTTACCATATCCATTTGGCCACCAAAGTTTTGGATTTTTAACTTTAATTTTCTTGCTCACGTAGTTTAATCCGCCAACTGCATGAATTGTAATCGATTTCTCAACTAAAGTTTCACCGTCCAAAGTTAGTGAGAAGTCTATGTCTACATCAGCACTAGCTACCATATTTGTTTTCTCAACTTCAAATACAAAGTCAAGAAGCGCTTCGTCTTTATCAATGCTTAATGTATCTACTCTTGATGCAGTTACTCTCGCCCCGCTGAACGCCTCAATTCGTATATCTCTACCAATCCCACAAGTAGGAACAGGTTGGCACCAGTCCCAACCATATGTATATTGCGGTTTTCTAGTATGAACTCTTTGATCGCACACCGCAAATTGGCTAACACTATAGTATGATACGCTATCACGAGGGAAGTTTAGCTCCATACCAGAAGTTATTCTAATAACGATTTTGTTTGTACCTACTTTTAAAAATCTTTTTATATTTTCGTTGTACGCACAAAAAGCGTTTTTGTGATTACTAATAATTTCATCATTAATGATAATATGTGCGTTAAAGTCAAGCATTTCTATGCGCAGGTTTATAATGTCTTCATCAAACATTTCTTGTGTAATTTCAAATTCTCTTGTCATCCACCAGCACAAATCTTTCACCCACAAACAATCACGAGTGTTAGTTTTAAGTAGTGGTTCTTTAATGATGTCGCTATCTACCAAAGCTGTGATAACATCACCAGGAACTTGCATGTTTATATATCCTGTTTTTGAAGGGAATGGATGTCCGTTTGTGACATTCACCTTATACCCTGGAATTTTTGATTTTTCAATATTTGCTTCGAACTCTTTTAACTCTTCCGCTGAAACATATGAAGACATGTTCAGTGGAACAGGCGGAGCGTCCATTTTTTCTAGGACTTTTGCGAATTTATCCGCAGTCACGTCCATAAAGTCGCCGCGTAGTTTCCATTGTCCTGCTAGTGAAATTTTTTTCATAAAGCACCTCGTTCGTTCCTTAATTTTGTTCTTATTCACTAATGATTTCAATGTTTATTACATTGTATATGAAATTATATATACTTTACGCTCAAATGTCAATAAAAAACTTCAAAATTCACATGCTTAAACTTTATTTTTTTGTAGTAATTACCAAAAAGGAAAGTATAATTAGTACAAGTAGCCTTAATAGCTTATTTCCTGATTAGTATTCTGCTTCCTTTTCACGATTTTGATAGGCTGCATTTAATATTTTCATTATCATCACCTTTCTCATTTGTGATAATGTATTTTTATACGCTTCGCATCCAGCTACATTCTCAAGCTGATTTTCGTCTTGCTTTAAATCAAAGAGTAGCTCCTCACCACTATCATCGCAGTAATACTTATACTCATTTGTCCTTATCGCTATCTTTCTTTCTCCAAATGGCTCGAAAAACTCAGTTAACACACAGTCTTTATGCTCACTTGTTTTTCCTTCAAGCAATTTTTTTAGCGACTTTCCTTGCACATACTCTGGCGTTTGAACACCACAATAATCCAAAATTGTAGGCACAATATCGACGCTTTCTACCAATTGATTTATGCATATTTCTTTTATTGCATTAGGATATTTTATTATCATAGGAATATTTGTAATGCAGTCTTCCCCAGGCATTCCTTTTTGTATTCTACCATAATCCCCTAAATATTCGCCATGATCTGAAGTGAAAATTATTATCGTATTATCCATATCAGCTGTTTTTTCCAGAGTTTTTAGTATTTCACCAACGCAATCATCTACATGTAATGTTAGCGCAAGATAGTATTTAATAATTTTTTTCCAATCATCATCTTTAAGCTTACGAAGCTCGCTCATTGTATTTTGCTCGCTAACTTTTATTGGTAGTTTAATTTTTGTTTCATCCACTCTCTCCAAACAGCTTTGTGGTGGATTAACAGGGGTATGCGGCGCATAAAATCCAGCGATGCAGAAAAATGGCTTGTCCTTATTGCGACTTTCTAAATATCTACATGTCTCCGACGCTACAAAAGCAGAATGAGTTAAATCATCGTCTCCTTCAAACACATATGGTTCATGTGTATTTCTCGGAACAGTGGAGTATTCTGGCTTTCCATAAGCAAATGCAGCGGGAGGTAGAGCCGTTCTCACTTTAGCAAGTTGAGTATCGTCAATCATTTCCACCCATTTTGTGTAAGGGTCATCGTAACAACCTGGCTCGTCTGACACGATAAATGTATCAAAACCATAATCGTCATAAACATCTTTTGCATCGCGCTTAGCATGTGGTTTAAAATGAATTTTTCCGATTTGTGCAGTGTCGTATCCATAGTCGCTTAGTATTCGGTTAATCGGAATTGCACTTTCTTTTGGAAATTCCACGCCATTTGAACCTACACCTAGCGATGAGCAATACCTTCCAGTTAAAAAGCTCATTCTGCTTGGACCGCAAATTGGACTTTGCACAAAACATTTATTTAATAGTGCGCCCCCACTCGCTATGCTATCCATATATTTGGTATGAATGGGACTATTTTCGTTTGCACATGACATGGTGTCAAATCGTTGTTGGTCGGTGTAAATAATAAGTACATTCGGTCGCTTAAAAGTTCTTATTTGCATATTTAACCCTCTTTCTCTATAAAAACAACAAAATATTAGAAATTTTTATCCCAATATTTCGAATTATTATTTCAGTTTATTCGCCCTTTTTACTCTCCAAATCTAATGTTGTCAGCTGAAAAACAGCTATGCTAGAATCAAAGACATTAAAATTTATATCATTATATCATAAAAATAAAAAAACTCCAATCGAAAATTCGATTGAAGTTTTTGGCACGCCCGGAGGGATTCGAACCCCCGACCTACTGGTTCGTAGCCAGGCACTCTATCCAGCTGAGCTACGGGCGCGTATAATTAAGTGCTTTGATATTATAGCATGTACTACATGTTTTGTCAACGGATTTGCGCAAATTTTATTTTTCTTATCAATACAGAACATTTTTCTGCATTTTTCCGCAAAAAAATATCGATATTGCTAAAAACTCCAATAGCCTTTTGTTAACAATGTTTCAAGAAGTAGAAAACACTTGCTTTTATCGCTCTTTTGCTTTATATTAATATGTATAGATTAATTTTAAAGGAGAATGTATTATGCCATATGTAAGCTTGCTAACAAATGTTGCTGTATCTAAGGAAAAGGAAGAAAATCTTATAAAAACATTGGGCAAAGGTATCGAAGTGATTAAAGATAAAACTGAGCAAAATCTCTTTATTAAAATAGAGGGAGACTGTGCTCTTTATAAAAGTGGTATCACTACAGAACCAAACGCTATGGTTTCTGTAGATTTATTCGGGCGCTCTACAACCGAAGATTTGAATGCATACTGCACTATTATTCACGAAGCTTTAGACAAAGAATTGGGAGTATCTAAAGAGAAAATTTTCATCAACTTTACTGAATGCCGCCATTGGGGTGTTGCCGATGGATGCAAAACTGCTTTTGAAGTTTAGCTCACAGGCATCGTTACTAATTAAATAATATATAAAAAGCGAAAAGCAATTCATGCTTTTCGCTTTTATTCTTAATCAAATACTTATTTTTCTTTTTTTAAATCCTGTCCCAACAATATCTCAACCATTCTTTCGTAAAAATGCTGTGGGTCGCGTAAAAAATTTTTCTTTAACACTTCTGCTTGCTCTAAATCAGGCACTCTCATCGTAAAACTAAACAGGTCAAAGTCTGTGTCGTGCACCGTACAAGTAACATCTATCCCCATGTCTGTTTGTGTAAACTCAATTGTGTTTTCGCGCTCTTTTTTAATGTGCGCAATTAACTCCACCGCAGCCTTTACAACTTTTTCACGAACTGAAGATGGTAGGCTATCTTTAAAAAATTCTGCTGTATGTTTACCTAGCGAGTTTAAAGTGTAACTTTCCTCGCCATAATATGTCAATATATCTACTTGCTTACTCTCAATTATTTCAGCTAAAGCTTGTGAAAAAATGAAATAATCAACTACACCAGTAGTTTGAAAAATATTATTTATATTATATTTTGATAGTGGCTCAGGTACGCTACTAAGCAAATAGCATATCAGTATCCTAACTAAATACACATCTTTAAAACCACCGGGTGCAACGCCTGCTATATAATTTGTTTCTCTCAAAATCAGCACTCCTTTATAAAAATAAAAAACTACACTAAATATAGTATAGTTTTTTATAAGTAAAATGTCAACAGAGTTATAATTTTATTTTCGCCCATTTTCCAGTCTTAAATCGTAGAGAATTGATGGTAAAACGGAAGATCATGTCGATTATTATCGCAAGCCAAACTCCGTACAAACCAAATCCTGCTGGGTAACATAAAATATATGTGAATACAGTTCTTATTATTGCTATGCAAATAAATGAACTTATTGCTGTGAACTTTGTGTCACCTGCACCTCTTAAGCAGCTTGTAATAACAACTTGCGAAGTCTGGAAATACGTAATTATCCCGAGTAGTAGCATCAAAACGCTCCCTGTCGCAATAACTTCAGGCTCATCTGTGAATATGTCAATTAGCGCATGGCGCCCAAATACAAAAATCACACAGAGTGTACACGAATATAAAAAGGCTATCCGCTGACTTATCTTGCAATAAAGCATGGATAAATCAGGGCGCTTTTTCCCTAAATTTTGTCCCACCAGCGAAGTGGCAGCAATTGCAATACCGTCACCACCAGAAAAGGAGAAGTTCATGATGGACATCCCTATTTGGTGCGTACCAAACTCAACAGTGCCTAATGAAGCGATAATCATGGTAGTGGCAAGAAAACCAATTCTCATGAAAATTTGCTCCACAAAAGCGCTAAACCCAACTGAACTGAGGTTCTTTATATTTTCTCTTGTAAACTTCCAACTACCAAAAGAAAAAATGGATAAAAAGTTACTATCCTTATTTCGCGAAACGGAAATAAGCGACAATACAAACGCTACGATATTTCCCAAAAGCGTCGCAATAGCAGCGCCTGTTACCCCAAGTTGTGGGAAGAATAATACGCCATTTATAAGTAGATAGTTGAAAACTAAGTTTACTATATTAGCATTTAAATTAGTCTGCATCGAAACTTTTGTATTTCCCACACCTTTTTGCGCTGCGTTAATTGTCAGCGACATAGAGTGGAAAAAGAGTCCAATGATTGTGATTTGAAAATATATTGTAGCCATATCGATAATATCTGCGCCCGCTCCTACAAAAGTTAAAAATGGTCGCGCAAATATATACCCAAGTGAGCAAAAGGTAAACGAAAGAATTGTCGAAAGCAACAAACCCTGCTTTAAGCAGTTATTTGCTGCTAACATATCCCCAGCGCCCTTTCGCCTAGATACAATAGCTGTAACTCCAATGTTTAAGGAGAGTACAGGTGCCAAAATAATAAATTTTGGTTGAGCTGTTATTCCTACTGCTGAAATAGCCTCGATAGAAATGCTCCCCACCATGACAGTGTCAATAGAAGTGATAAGGCATATCAAAAAAAGCTCGACAAACGATGGGTACGCCATGAGCAATGTGGTCTTATACGCTTTTAATGTAGAGGGTATTTCCCCAAGAATTTCGGTTTTTTTCAGCAAATAGTCGCATGAAAACAAATTTTTTACTAGATTTATCGGTTTCGCTAATATCATTTGTATTTCCGCCAATCTATATTAATTGCTGTATTCGATTATTCTTTACTTAAATTAGTTAGCTAGTGAATTTGTGATATCAGCAGCCCATTTGCATGCTCCATCGATATCAGATTGTGATACTGTCCCTTTTTTGAATAGTGAGCTTTTAACTTCACATTTGTACATATTATTTATTACGTTGATGCCTTTTCCTTCAATGATTTGTTTTAGCTCATCAAGTGCAGAAAAATCGCTACCTGTAGCATAAAAAGCAACATTTTTAGCTCTTTGTTGAGTCAAATCTCTGCAAAGGTCAATTACAACTTTATCAGCGCTTTTTCCTTTTAACTCAACGCCAACGAATACAAGTTTTTCGTTTTCACATGGGTAAGCTGGTGGAATTTGGTCAGAATTTGCACCTTCTTGTTTTGCTATAGCTCTAGCCATTGCCTCTGTATTCCCTGCTTTTGAGAAGTGTAGTACACGCATTTTGAATTTCATTTTTATTTCCTCCAATAATTTTTTCATATAATTTACTAACATAAGCCTATATTAGCTGTTTATAACAACTTGATAATTATAACATAAAAAGCATTTAGAATTTGATATTTTTTATTAACATGTAAATATTTTGTATAAAATCCTAAAAAACACATCTTTTTGTGTGTAAAATCACAAAATAATTTGACAAGTTACCATTTTTTTGGTACAATGCAAGATGAATATTTATATTCAAAAGTAAATTTGCGTTATGCAAAAATTATAAGGAGTGTTTTTTTTGGGAGAGATCTCAGGGCTGACATACGTATTGGTATTCGTTTTAATTGGTATGTCCGCATATTTTTCTGCAAGTGAAACTGCATTTGCAACTGTAAACAAGGTTAGGCTAAAAAATTTGATGGCTGAAGGTAACAAAAAAGCGGAGCGAGTATATGAAATCGCACAAGATTATGATAGAACGCTTTCAGCTATACTCATCGGTAATAATGTCGTAAACATCGCCTCAGCTTCACTAGGTACGCTGATATTCACATATTGGTTTGGCGATATGGGTGTGGGACTTTCCACTCTTGTTATGACAATATTCGTTTTAATATTCGGCGAAATACTACCAAAAACTTTCGCAAAAGAAAATGCCGAAGCTTTCACCATGGCTACTGCTAGTATTTTATTTGTACTCATAAAAGTACTTAGTCCACTCATTTGGATATTTGTTAAAATGAAAAATGCTGTTGCTAATATGGGAAAAAGTAATTCAGAGAAAAAACCTACTGTTACTGAGCAGGAATTAAAATATATCATCGAAGAGAGCCAAAGCGAAGGAGTTTTAGAAGAACAAGAAAGCTTGCTTGTACAAAGTGCTCTTGATTTCGATGAAACTACATTAGAACAAGTACTTACTCCAAGGGTTGATGTTGTAGCTATCTCGATTGATGAGAAAATTGAGAATATAAAAGCGTTGTTTTTCTATGAAGGATACTCACGTATTCCTGTATACGCTAACAGTGTCGATAGCATAATTGGCGTTGTGCATAATAAGGACTTTTTGAAGGCGTATATCGAGCATAAAGATTTTGATTTAAAATCTATCGTGCAAGAAGTGGTTTATGTGCCACCGAAAAAGCGAATTTCCGAACTATTAAAAGATTTGCAAAAGCTAAAATCACATATGGCAATTGTAGTTGACGAGTACGGTGGTACAATTGGTATCATCACACTTGAGGATATTATAGAAGAATTAGTTGGCGATATTTGGGATGAGAGCGACGAGGAAGAAATCGATTTGCTCAAAGTAGATGAGAACATTTATCATGTTTCTGGCGACTTAAATCCTGTTGATTTTTTTGAGAGAGTTAATTACAGCTATAACGATAGAGATATTGTTGATGTTTCAAACTCATTTGCAGGCTGGATTTTAGAAACATTGGAAAAAATCCCTGATGTCGGTGAATATTTCGAATGGCAAACACTTAACATTGAAGTTTTAGAAGTACTAGAAAATAGAATTTTGAAGGTTAAAATTACAATAAATGAAGATGTGGAAAAAGATAATGACTAAGAAGTTTCAGTTTTTTAATACTGACTTTTTGCGAAGTGATGAAATTTACCTAAAGCTTTATACCGCAGCAGATGCAAATGAAAAGAAGGGTCTATGCCCTGTTTATTTCTTTTACATTTGCCTACATGATGGCACCGTAGTTGGGCGATGCGATTTGCGCATTGGACATAACGAGCGTCTGTTTTATGGCGGCAATATCGGCTATTCTGTCGAGAAAAAATACCGTGGTAATCACTATGCTGGCAAGGCGTGTTTTTTGCTATTTGAACTTGCAAAAAAGCACGATTTAGGCTATGTAATAATAACTTGTAACCCCGATAATTTTCCGTCACGCAAAACTTGCGAGTACGTTGGTGGCGAATTTATCGATATTGTAAATTTACCGCATGATAACGATATGTTTATCGAAAGAGGCGAAACGCAAAAATGCATTTTTAAGGTAACTTTATAAATATCATGTAATATTGTTTTAATCAAAAATATAGAAAAAATCACAGTGTGAATTAATTTCACACTGTGATTTTTTTAGCTTAAATATCTACTTGTTTTCCTAAATTCTATTAATTGCACTCATTAGCGCATAAACCGAAGACATGATGATATCGTTATGCTTACCCACGCCCCAAACTGTATTTTGGTTTGCATCACTAATTCCGATGTACGATACCGCATCAGATTTTGAGCCTGTTTCGACTGCATGCTCTGTATAAGTTTGAATGGAATAATTTAAATTCAAATGCATCATTAGCGCATTGAACACTGAGTCTAAGCGTCCATTACCCTCACCACTTATCAGCACTTCGCCATTTTCAGTTTTAAGCGTAACGCTCGCTTTCATCACACCATTTTCATCATATTTAACTTTTACAGCTTTGTATTTATCGTCTCTGTTGATATACTCTTCATTGAAGATGTTAAAAATTTCATCTGGTTTAAGCTCACGATGTTCCCTATCAGAAATACCTTTAATAAAGTATCCAAAGCTCTCGCGCATTTTTGCTGGCATGTTGTAGCCATAGTTTTGCTCTAGCAGATATCCGATGCCGCCTTTGCCTGATTGGCTATTTATGCGGATTACATCACTTTCGTACTCACGACCGATATCTTTTGGGTCAATTGGAAGATACGGCACTGTCCAGTGTACGCATTCATTTTCCTCACGCCATTTCATACCTTTTGCAATTGCATCTTGGTGTGAGCCAGAAAATGCAGCGAACACAAGCTTGCCACTATATGGTTGTCTATCATAAACGCTCATACGTGTCATTTCTTCGTATACTTTTACTATAGCTGGCATGTCAGTAAAGTCAAGCTCTGGGTCAACACCGTGTGAAAACATATTAAGTGCAAGCGTAATGATATCAACATTACCAGTGCGCTCACCGTTACCAAAAAGTGTTCCCTCAATCCTATCTGCCCCAGCCAATAGTCCCATTTCAGAATCTGCAACCGCACATCCCCTGTCATTATGTGGGTGAAGAGAAATGATAATATTCTCCCTATTATTAATGTTATTGCACATGTACTCTACTTGATTTGCATAAACATGAGGCATAGAATGAGACACTGTTACAGGTAGGTTAATTATCACTTTATTATCAGCAGTAGGCTTCCACACGTCAATTACAGCATTGCAGATATCTAGCGCGAAATCCATCTCAGTACCCGTAAAACTCTCTGGTGAATATTCAAAAGCATAGTTTCCTGGGTATTCTTCTGCGCATTTTAAGAACATCTCAGCACCAAAAATAGCGATGTCGATAATTTCTTCCTTCGTTTTTCTGAATACTTGCTCGCGTTGAGCTACCGAAGTGGAATTATATAGATGAACCACTGCTCTTTTTACACCTTTAAGCGATTCAAATGTTTTTCTGATAATATGCTCCCTCGACTGTGTTAAAACTTGAATTGTAACGTCATCTGGGATTAGGTCTTCTTCAATTAATTTGCGTACGAATTCATATTCAGTGTCACTCGCAGCTGGAAATCCAATTTCTATCTCCTTAAACCCAACTTTAACCAAGAATTTAAAAAACTCAAGCTTTTCTTCTAATGACATCGGTACGATAAGTGACTGGTTACCATCACGCAAGTCTACACTGCACCATATAGGAGCTTTCGTAATATACTCCTTTGTCGCCCAATTCATTGTAATTTGCGGTGGATTAAAATACCCTCTTTTGTACTTAGTATTATTCATTTTAATACGCCCTTTCATCTGTTTTTTGCTGATAAATGTATGGAAAAAGTGTTTTTAGGGCATTAAAAAAAGCCCACACCTCTTATAACATAAGAGACGAAGGCATATTGCTCCGCGGTACCACTCTAATTTGTGTAAAATTACACACCACTCATTTAAGATACAGCTTTTTTAAAAGTATAATATCTCATCTCCTGATAACGGTGAGTCTCCGTCACTACCTACTAAAACTTCAGCGTGCTACTTCAAGGCGAGTTCAACTTACATTCATAATTGTTTTGCACCAACCAACAACTCTCTAAATATTAGCGTAAATCTACTAATCCTCTTCACAGTATTTAAAATATAATTAATTATCGCATATAATCACTTTTTTTTCAATAGTTATTTTCACCAAATGACAGTCATTTTCATTAATACAAACTGTACCTTAAGTCAATAAGTTGCAAAAACGACCGATTATATTGTAAAAAATACGTTTTATTGCTATAATATGAGTAAAAATAAATTAATCTAAGGAGATAATAATATGAGTAATCCAATCGTAACTATGAAAATAAAAAATGGCGGGGAAATCAAAATTGAACTTTACCCAGAAATCGCACCAAATACTGTAAACAACTTCATTTCTCTTGTGAACGAAGGTTTTTACGACGGTCTGATTTTCCACAGAGTTATCCCAGGCTTTATGATTCAAGGTGGCGACCCAAATGGCACGGGTACTGGCGGCCCTGGCTACAAAATTAAAGGGGAATTTAACAGAAACAATTTCAAAAACGACTTAATCCATACAGAAGGCGTTATCTCTATGGCTCGTTCAGGTCATCCTGACAGCGCAGGTTCACAGTTTTTCTTAATGGTCGATGACGCTCCACATTTAGACGGACAATATGCTGCTTTCGGCAAAGTAATCGAGGGTATCGAGCAAGTACACAAAATTGAAATGGTACCTACAAATTATGCTGATAAACCAGATGAAGACCAAGTTATGGAAACTGTAACTGTTGAAACATTTGACAAAGAATATGACGAGCCTGAAACACTATAATTCATTTATTGGAGGAAAAGCCAGTGCATAACTCATTTTCCCAATCATTACTGTTTCAAGTAAAACCCGATAAATTAGAAGAGTTTGAAATATTAATTGCTAATATTAAGCCACTACAAGAAAAACTAAATGGCGCAATTAGCATTAAATATTTTAAGCGATTTTACACTTTTGACAAAGTAGAAAGCGGTAACCCTCCAAGGGAGCTAACTAAAATTGTTAAATGCGTGAAGTACTACTCTTATTTTGAATTTGATACTATCGAAAACTGCGGTCTTGCCACTAGCTGGTTTTTTGATAATTACGCAAAAGAGATATCAAAACTTCTCATTATGCCATTTGATATTAATAGTGGCTACACAGTGGGATAAAGGAGATTTTATGACCGATATAAACTTGTTAAACGAAGCGAAAAGTGCGCGCGAAATGTCCTATTCCCCATACTCCAATTTTATGGTAGGAGCAGCACTGTTAACTAAAAGCGGAAAACTATACAAAGGCTGCAATATTGAAAACCTTGCATTCACACCTACTAGTTGCGCTGAGCGCACTGCTTTTTTCAAAGCAGTTTCTGAGGGAGAATACGATTTTGAATGTATTGCTGTAGTCGGTGCAAAAAAAGGCGAGTCAACTGACAAACCCTGTTCACCTTGTGGAGTTTGTCTGCAAGTTATGTCCGAATTTTGTGATCCTGAGACTTTCAGAATTATTTTATCCGATAATAATGGTGGTGCAAAAAGCTATTTGTTAAAAGAAATGCTACCGCTCAGCTTTAAAACAAAGCTGTAATCAAGGAGATTTATATGAGAATATACGATTTAATCGCAAAAAAGCGTGATGGGTTCGAACTTAGTACCGAGGAGATAAACTGGCTCATTGCAGGATATGTCGCTGGTTCAATCAAAGACTATCAGATGTCCGCTTTTTTGATGGCGGTCTATTTTAACTCCATGAGCGATAGTGAAACTCTCGCTATGACAATGGCTATGGCAAAATCAGGAGCAATGCTTGATTTGTCACAAATCGATGGAATAAAAGTAGACAAGCACTCAACTGGTGGAGTAGGCGACAAAACTACGTTAATCGTAGCACCAATAGTTGCTGCTTGCGGTGTAAAAGTTGCTAAAATGTCTGGCCGTTCACTTGGTCATACAGGTGGCACAATAGATAAGCTTGAAGCTATTCCAAATTTTAGAACTACTCTCACCAAAGCAGAGTTCGTCGACATTGTAAACACTGTTGGAACTTGCGTTATGGGTCAATCAGAAAATGTAGCACCTGCGGACAAGCTTATCTACGCACTACGTGATGCCACAGCCACAGTCGAGAGCATCCCACTCATAGCAGCATCAATTATGAGCAAGAAACTAGCTTCTGGAAGCGACTGCATACTACTTGATGTGAAAACTGGTAGCGGAGCTTTTATGAAAACTTTCGATGACTCTGTTGCACTCGCGCAAAAAATGGTTGCAATCGGCGAGAACGCAGGCAAAAAAACTATCGCACTCATTACAAATATGGATATCCCACTCGGCAACAATATAGGCAACAGTCTCGAGATAACTGAATCTGTGAGTGTGTTGCGTGGTGATGGCGCTCCTGACTTAATGGAAGTGTGCCTAACCCTTGCGGAAAACATGCTGTTTTTAGCTGGAAAAGGCGATGTAGCTCATTGTAGACAGCTTGCTGAAGACGCAATTTCAAGCGGTGCAGCTTTAAGTAAACTTGCTGAGATGGTGAAGACGCAATCGGGCGATGAGCAAGTGATACTAAACACAGATTTATTAAAACAAGCATCATACTCACATGATGTTATCGCTATACAAAGTGGCTATATCTCAGCTATGAACGCAGAGGATTGCGGCATCACATCACTTTTGTTAGGAGCTGGACGTGATAGCAAAGAAGATGAAATTGACTATTCCGCTGGCGTTATTATGCATAAGAAAACTGGCGATTTTGTAAACGCAGGCGATGTACTTGCTACGCTTTACACTTGTGATAAAAGCAAAATTCACCAAGCGCAACTCAGATATTTGAACGCATTAAAGTTTAGTGCAACATCAGTATCACAAAAAGCGCATGTACTAGCAAAAATTGCGCTCAACTCTACAAAAATTTACTAATAATAAAATTCAGTGCACAAAAAGGGTAAAACAGTTAATCTGTTTTACCCTTTTTCATATAATATAAATTAAATTTTGTATTTATGAATTCCTGAACCCACTTCATATGTTTCATCGCCTAAAATAATAGTAGCAGTACAGAATTTAGGAATTTCGAATGAATATGCCACTTTCCCATTATCTCTGCGCCAACGTGAAACCAGTTTTCCTTTTTTAGTCATGATAGAAGTGTTAACTTTGCTAATTGCATGGTAAACTTGTGGTTTTAGTATAATATGGTCAAAGCCTGGTTTATCTTCATCGATATTTATACCAGCCATTACTCCATACATCCAGTCTGCCACTGCTCCGTATGCATAGTGATTTAGCGAGTTCATGTCCGCACTCCACATAGTTCCATCAGGTTTTATCGAATCCCAATGCTCCCATATAGTGGTAGCTCCTGCTTTTACAGGATATAACCACGATGGTGCATCCTCTTGCAATAGCAATGAATATGCAATATCAGTGTAACCATTGTCTGAGAGCGCATGTAAAATATATGGTGTACCCACAAAACCAGTGGATATTTTCATATTATTGTCTTTTACAAGTTGTGCTAAATCTTTTGCTACAAGCGCCTTATCATTGCATAAATCAAAGTAAAGTGCGAGCGCGTGCGCTGTTTGAGTTTTAACTTTAAGAGCATTATTCTCAAAGTATTTTGCTTTAAAGTCAGCAACTATTCTTTCGTACAAATCCTCATATTCTGATGCATCTTCGCGGATTACACGAGCTGCTTTAATCAAAATTTTTGTTGAGTATGCAAAATATGCACTAGCTATATAGTTTTCAGGAGTACTACCTTTATAGTCACCCTCTTTTGCATCAAGTCCCAACCAGTCGCCAAAATGAGTTCCGTTTTCCCACAATTTTTTTTCAGGGCATTGAGAATTTACGTAATCCACCCATTTTTTCATGCTCTCAAACTGATTTTGTAGAATTTTTTTATCACCATATGTTAGGTAAATTTGCCACGGACAAATTACCGCAGCGTCACCCCAAGCAGCAGAACCCGCTTGAACATTATCCCCAGCCATATATTTAAGTACATCTGGAACAACATGAGGAACACTTCCGTTTTCATGTTGGTCAGCACTCAAATCTTTGAGCCATTTCATAAAGTATTTTTTAACATCAAAATTATACGAAGCTGCACGGATAAACACTTGTGCATCACCTGTCCAACCAAAACGCTCGTCACGCTGTGGACAGTCCGTTGGTATGTCAAGAAAATTATCAATTTGTCCCCACATAATATTGTGGTGCAATTTAGTCAGTAGTGGATTTGAACATTCAAATACACCTGTTTTCCTAATATTAGACGAAACTAAAACAGCGGTAAAGTCGCTTAAATTAACTTCACATGGCCAGTTTACCAATCTAATATATCTAAATCCGTAAAAAGTAAAATGTGGTTTAAAACTCGAATTTTCGCCGTTGCAAATATACGTAAGCTTTTGCTTAGCAGAACGCAAATTTTCTGTGTAGAAATTACCATCACTATCCAATACTTCAGCATGGTCAATTTCCGCAATATGTCCCGCATCGCCTTTAATGTTAAATTTAACATAACCTGTTAAATTTTGACCAAAGTCAATGACAGTTTCACCTTTTGGTGTAATAATTATTTCCTTTGCTTCAAGGGAGTAAATTTCATTTACTTCTTCCCCCTCTTGGTCAATTATACAACTCTTAGAATGTCTGAGCACCTCAGAATTTTTCCACTCATACGCTGTATTTCTCGCATCAAAAGTTTCACCATGATAAATCTCTGTTTGCAAGAAGTTACTCCTAGCTACCTGCCAATCGATGTCAGTCGGGTAGCATTCTTTTACCCCATTCACGTACTCTATTTTTATATTAGCGCAAATTGCGCTTGTGTCGCTCCAAATATCAGTAATGTTTTCCCAAGTTAGTGAACTTCTGCACCAACCCATCCCAACAGTTACTTCTAAACGATTTTCTTCCGTTAACATTTCTGTAATATCGTACGATTGCTCCTGTATCCTACTTTCGTACGAAGTAAAACCTGGCGCCATTATGAAGTTGCCAACACGTTTGCCGTTTAACACTGCTTCATAAACGCCCAGCGCTGTTATTTCAAGCGTGGCGGATTTAACTTTATTTTTTAACGAAAACTCTTTTGCAAATATAGGACTAACCCTTTCAAAGTTTTCAGAGGGCTTAATCCAATTGCCCAGTGGCATAGTTTTCAATGAAATCACTCCAACATAAAAAATTAACTATCAATAAATACATATGTTTCTAAACTAAATGTAACATATTTTTCGTGATATTACAACGAAAATTCTGCAAAATAGCAAATAGCATAATTATTGCAAAATATTTCGTATAATAATAATACAAATACCATAATTGATGTGATTTTTTTGTCAGAAAATGTAACTAGAAAATATTACTAAAATCTAAAGTCTCTTTCACCGCTCTTAATCTTGCCCAAATACTCCTCTGTTTTCACTTTTATCATATCATTTTTAATGCTGTCTTTCTCATGTGCTATCAGCTTTTCCGCCCACTTTTTTGTATCCGAATTAGCGTAATCTTCCACATACTCTTGCAAAGTCATAATTGCATTAGGCTGACAGACATTGCATATCTGCCCATTCTTAGCAAGCTTCATAAATCTATCCCCAGTTCTACCCTCGCGATAACACGCAGTGCAAAAGCTCGGCATGTAACCATCTTTACATAAATTGTTAATGATTTGCTCTAGCGTTCTCTCGTCATCTACTTGAAATTGTTCGGTGCTTTTAACTTCTTCTCCTTCAGTTTTTTCGCAATATCCACCTACTCCTGTGCATGAACCACCACTGAGCTGCGAAATCCCAAGCTTTAATAGCTCTGCTCTATGCTCTTTTGACTCGCGAGTAGAAATAATCATACCTGTGTAAGGCACAGCTAAGCGAATAATCGCAGTAAGGCGGAAGAAAACATCATCAGAAACTGGTTTGTACTTGCTCAAGTCCACATCGCTTGCTGGTTTAATTCTAGGCAAGCTTATTGTGTGCGGTCCTACACCATAAGTGTCCTCAAGATGTTTTGCGTGCAACATCATAGCTACAGCATCATACTTGTAGTCGTACAAACCAAATAGCACGCCGATTCCCACATCATCAACACCACCTTGCATCGCTCTATCCATAGCCTCAGTGTGGTATGCATAATTGTGTTTTGGTCCTTTCGGGTGCATATATTCATAAGTTTCTTTATGATAAGTTTC
>CAYJII010000011.1:28102-60566 GCA_964370225.1 uncultured Oscillospiraceae bacterium
GTATGTACCTATCCCAACATCTTTTAGCTTAGTATAGTTTTCCACAGTAGTAGCTGCGATATTAACATTAACACGCCTAATTTCGCCATTTTTATGCTTGATGCTGTAGATAGTTTTAATGCTCTCGATTAAATAGTCTATCGGGATGTTGACAGGATCCTCCCCAACTTCAAGAGCTAAACGTTTATGCCCCATATTTTCTAGTGCTATAACTTCGTTTTTTATCTGCTCTTGCGATAACTTCACTCGCTCCATTTCATGATTCGAGTGATGATAGCCACAGTATCGACATTCATTCACACAGTGATTTGCTAGATATAGCGGTGCAAAAAAAACAATCCTATTTCCATAGATATGCTCTTTTATCTTCATTGCTGTTTGTTTTATCCTCTCGATAACACCCTCATCTTCGCACTCAAGCAAAATCGCAAACTCCTTGTAATCAAGTCCTTTAAATTCACTAGCTTTTTTTAATATTTGCTCTATTAAAGCAAAATTGTTTTTATTTTCTTTTGCAAATTCCAGTGTCTGTAGTATTTCGTCGTTATCTATAAACTCCTCGGCATGTTTTGATTTTGAGTTAAACATATAACTATCCCCATTCTTTTAATCTTCATATGACATATTAGCACGGGATTTTTCCCAAAGCCCTAATATGCGCTTCTAATGTGAGTCTGTCCTCTTTTATTGTATGCACTTCCCCAAAATTTGTGGGGTATATTTCATATTTTTCACGGTATTTCCACGGTGTCGCTTTTTTCATAATAACATTTGCGCCACAGGAAAAAATATCATCCTTCGCTTTATCTTTCACCATTCCCAGAGAAGTGGTCGCAGGCAAATTGCTCTTAGGCAAAATCAGTCGTGTTAGCGCCACCGCACGCTTAGTCAGCTCTGTATCTCCAGAACTAGCACCGACAAGCTCGGTTTCGGGGTGGGATATAAACGGACCTATCCCCGCCATGTCGCAGGATAATTCGTGCAAAAGCATTATGTCTCGTGCTACTATTTCTAGAGTTTGTGTCGGTAAACCTATCATAAAACCACTACCAGTTTCATAACCGAGCGCCTTTATGTTTTTTAAGCAGTTCACTCGCGCATCCAAAGTTCCACATGGGTGCAAATACTCATATAATTTTTCATCAGATGTCTCATGCTTTAATAAAAACCTGTTCGCACCACGTTCTTTAAATGCTTTTAGCTCTTCATACGGCCGTTCACCTATGCTTAAAGTAATCACTATATCGCAGTACTCACGGATTTTATCAATCATCTCACAAATCTTATCTTTGCTATAATATACATCTTCACCCGATTGTAGTACAATAGTTTTATACCCAGCATCATACGCTTCTTTTACCGATTGCACAATTTCATCCACACTCATGCGGTAGCGATCAGCTGTTTTATTATTCGCGTTTAGTCCACAGTATTTACAGCGACGTCGGCAATAATTTGAAAACTCCACTATCGCCCTAATATATATATTCTCGCCAAAGTTCTTCTTACAGACTTCGTTTGCTTTTAAATATAAATATGCGTCATTATGCCCTTTTAAAATCTCTGCTAACTCGAAAACTTTTGGGATATATCCATCCGCAATTTTATCAATCAATATTTTATTATCCATAACCACTCTACTTATCTTTTGTTTTTGCTATCATGCATTTTACGCTAATTCCCTCGATTAAACCCATCTTGCCACTGAGCGAACTAATTACTCTCTCTGGCGCATCAATCGTAACAGAAATAATATTTATCCCCTTAGCTTTATAAGGAATACCCATTCTGCCCACTATAAAGTCGCTATAATCATGTAGTAGCTCGTTTACTCTTTGCACTGAGTTTATATCATCTACTATTATCCCTATTAGTGCTATTTTCGTTTCCATATTAACTCTCCTTTTTTCAATACAAAATAAAAATGCCCTTCATCACTTTCGTGATAAAGGGCATGAAAAAACAATACATCATAATAATGCAAATATATCTCATTTATCTTTATCACAGGCGATGCCTCATGAGCTCAGATTTGATATTTTATCCATCCAACCAAACGAAAATTAAAAACATTTAATCGGATTTACTAATTACATTATATATCAGTATACTAAAAAAGTCAATTATTTTTTGCTCCATGAATACATTTTACGAAGCTCTTTTCCAACTGTTTCTAGTTGGTGTTCGCTTTTTATTCTTCTTGTTGCAACAAAATGAGGTCTGTTAACTTTATTTTCTAAAATCCAGTTTCTAGCAAAAGTACCATCTTGGATTTCTTCTAAAACTTTTTTCATTTCTTTTTTAGTTTCGTCAGTGATAATTCTTTTCCCAATTTCGTAATCGCCGTACTCAGCAGTATCAGAAATAGAATATCTCATATTTGAAAATCCACCTTCATAAATAAGGTCTACGATAAGTTTCATTTCATGAATACACTCAAAGTATGCATTTTCTGGATCATAACCAGCTTCAACTAAAGTTTCAAAACCAGCTTGCATCAAAGCTGTTACACCACCGCAAAGAACTGCTTGCTCACCGAATAGGTCAGTTTCAGTTTCTTGTTTAAATGTAGTTTCAAGCGCACCTGCTCTGCCTCCACCGATACCAGCAGTGTAAGCTAAAGCCATATCCATCGCTCTTGAAGAAGCGTCTTGGTATACGCTAACTAGACAAGGAACACCTTTGCCTAATGTGTACTCAGAACGTACAGTGTGTCCAGGGCCTTTTGGTGCAATCATAACCACGTCAACGTCTGCTGGTGGTACGATTTGTTTGAAGTGGATATTAAATCCATGTGCAAAAGCTAAGATTTTTCCAGCTTTTAAGTTAGGCGCAATGCTCTCATTATATACATCTGCTTGTCTTTCATCAGGTAGAAGTATCATAATCATGTCAGCAGCATTAGAAGCGTCTGCTACTGTCATTACAGTTAGACCAGCCTCTTCAGCTTTGCTCCAAGATTTGCTCCCTTCGTAAAGTCCCACTACTACTTTAACACCACTTTCGTGTAAGTTTAAAGCGTGTGCGTGTCCTTGGCTTCCGTAACCTATAACTGCTACGGTTTTACCGTCAAGTAATCCTAAATTACAATCACTTTCATAATACATTTTTGCCATTTTGTTTCCTCCTAATTTTTCTATGTAATAATTATTTAAAAGCATTTCTTAGCTTAAAAAGGTTAGTTTATTGCATCAGAACCTTTTTGCACTGCTATTGTGCCTGTTCTGATAACTTCGAGTATGCCAAATGGTTTTAATAGCTCACTTAAAATTTCAAGGCGTTCCACCGTATCAGAAATTTCGATTGTGAGCGAATTTCTTGATATATCACAAATTTTGCTTTCCATAACTCTTGCTATATCGATAATATCGCCCCTATTTTTGTCGTTACAGCTTACTTTAATCAACATAAGCTCTCGACTTATATGTTCATCCGGTGAAAACTCTCTAACTTTGATAACATCCACAAGCTTATTGAGCTGTTTTTCCACTTGCTCAACTGTGTAATCGTCACCGTTTACTATTATAGTAATGCGCGAAATTGTGGGATCATCGGTCACACCAACCGCAAGGCTATCTATGTTAAAGCCTCTTCTTGAAAATAGCCCCGATACGCGAGAAAGTACACCTGCATGGTTTTCTACTAAAATCGAAATTGTATGTTTCATTTCATTTCCTCCCATACTATAATGTTGTTTCATCTGGCGAAACTGTACATTCTAGCAAATACGCTTCTTCTGAACTTAAAAATTCCTCTATTACACTTTGTGCCTCTGACATGTCTGATAATACACGTGATTTTAAGGAATATGCTTTAGCAAGCTCTGCAATTTTGGGGCTTCCATCTAAAAATACAGCCGTTTGGTTATCGCAATATCTATTGGTTTGTAGTTCACGCACCATGCCTAAGCGATTGTTTACCATTACTACAATTTTGAGTGGAATTTTATTTTGCATAATAGTTGCAAGCTCCATCATTTGCATTTGGAAAGAGCCGTCGCCACAAATTGCAATTACTTGCGTCTTTGGCGTTGCCAGTTTTGCGCCCACAGCAGCAGGGATTGAGTATCCCATTGTACCCATACCACCCGAGGTTAAGTATTTACCATTTTTGTAGTTAAAGTGATTTGCCGCCCAAATTTGGTTTTGGCCAACATCTGATGCAATAATAACATCATCATCTGCTTTTTCTGAAAGCATTCTAATAAATTCTTTTGGATTAATGTATCCTTTACCAAAATCAGCTTCCGCTTTTTTCGCTTTATACGAATTTAGGCGCTCTATCCACTCTCCCGTATCAAGCTTTGAAATTTTCTCACACATTTCGCTTAAAACAAAGCTAGCATCTCCAACAACTGGAATATCTACACTTAAATTTTTCCCAATTTCAGCTGGGTCAATGTCTATATGAATAACCTTCTTATTGCTCTTTACCGAAACTGGTGAAGCCACCGCGCGGTCGCCTGCTCTTGTTCCAATCGCAAAGAGCACGTCGGCTTCTTGCATCGCTTTGTTCGCTTCGACAACCCCATGCATCCCAAGCATCCCAAAATTAAGCGGGTGCTCTTTTGGTAAAAGTCCTATTCCCATCATAGTAGTAATAACTGGAATATTTGTTTTTTCGGCAAAGTCCATTAGCTTTTCTTGAGCATTCGCCGAGAACACTCCCCCACCTGCACAAATTAATGGTTTTTTTGCACTCTTTAGCGCTGTAACCGCTCTTTTAATTTGCCCTGGATGCCCTTTTAAATTTGGGTTATAACTTCTCATGGAAACATCTTGTGGGTATGAGAAATTTATTTTTTGATTTTGTACATCTATCGGAACATCTATTATTACAGGTCCTTTTCTACCTGTGTTAGCTAGATAAAATGCTTCTTTGAACACTCTCGCTGTGTCCTCTGGTCTTTTTAGTATGTAACTATATTTACTAAATGGCTCGACAGCTCCCGTAATATCTGCTTCTTGGAAAACGTCCTTTCCCAATTGATCGCTTGAAACCTGCCCTGTTATTACCACCATAGGGATTGAGTCCATATAAGCAGTGGCTATCCCTGTTATAAGGTTTAGTGCACCAGGTCCAGACGTCGCAATACAGACTGCGGGAGAATTTGTTATCCTAGCATAACCACTAGCTGCATGTGCTGCATTTTGTTCTTGTCTGACTAATATATGTTTTATTTCACTTTGTGAAAGTGCATCATAAAACGGACATATAGCAGCTCCGGGATACCCGAATACTACAGGGATGTTTTCCTTATTTAAAGCTTTAACCATTGCTTGTGCTACCGTAATCATATATCTGTATCCTTTCGCCTGTATAGTGAATTTTTATGTATATCTGATAATTATACAACAAAACTGTATTAAAATCAATACTTTACTACACTAAATTGCATATTTATTTATTCCATATCCTCTGGACGTAGTAAAGGTATAGCAATTTTCTTTGTAAAAAAGCTTATTAGAGGGCCTAAAAATGCCGCTGAGATTAAAGTCCCTATGCCGATTGTAGCTCCAAATAACAGCGCTATCACAGCACAGGTAGCATCACAAGCTACCCTACACCATCTAAAGTGGATTTTTGTTCTTTGCGTCAATATCATAGCTATTGTATCGTATGGTCCAACCCCTAAAGCAGCTGTGAAAAATATCGAAGCCGCAAACGAGCCTATAATTATCGCTGCGATTAAAAGCGCTATCCTAAACGCTATATGCACTTCCCACGCATCTGGGAAAATCCCTTGTAATATTGGGGTTAAAAAGTCAACTGTTAAACCGATTACTGACATATTTATTAGAGTCCCAATGCCTATTAAATGTCTTCCTAAAAAAAACGCAACCACCAACACTACTATATTAACAAGAAGCATGAATACACCAAATGGCACCCCCACCTTTGCGCTAATTCCTAAATTAAGTGCGCTATACGGATCAGCACCAAACCCTGATAGTGAGAATAAGGTTACATTAAGCCCCATTAAACCTACGCTAATAATCATTGCTATCAATCTTTTTAACATTACTTTTTTGCTCATTTTTACCCCTTTTCAACATTTATCTGTGAATAAGTTCATAATAAAAATTATTGCTACTATATGCACAAATAATAGTATTAGTTTCTTATTTGATAAATTTCTACTTGAATTTTAACATTACAACATGTATAATATATTTTAGCACTTTTTTAACAAATAAACAATTAATATTATAATAAAAAATACTTAACACTCAGCTTAATATTAAGTGAAAAATGCCCAAGGATACAGTAGTTGAAAGGATTTACACATATGGATAAATACAGTTGTGTTATGAATATGCTAAGCACACTTACAGTTTATGACAGCTTTTATGACGATAATTTATTACAGTCATTTATAAATTTAGAGGAAAGCTTAAATAAAAAGGACGCTTGTTTTAGAGAAGCATCCCGCTATTATAGCAAAATTTGCTCTATCTTATACAAAGCAGATTATAAAGGTTCACTACCCGACTATTTATTTGATAAAATATTAAGTGATAAAAATATTTTTTCCATCTCATGCATTGAGTATAGAAACCACTTACTTTCACCAGAAATTAAAAAAGCTTGTGAATATGATTTGAATGTGCTTTTTCTTTTGTCACAGATTACACCCGCTCAAATAAAAGAGAGAATAAAAGAAAAATTTGCAAACCATCGTGATATTATTGATTTACTCCCAGAATACTCAAACTTAAATAGAAAATATAATTACAAAGATAAGTGGAGTGCTATCATCGATGATTTGACCGTTTTTTACAAGAAAAACGGTATCGGTAACTTTACTAAGTACTTTGCTTTTTATTTCGAGGAAGAAAAAATTATCCCAATCGAAAATTTCATGAAAGTTAGTATGAATTCATTAAAGAAATATGACTACCAAAAAACACAGATAATAAACAACACAGAAAACTTTATCAATAAACGCCCTGCTTTAAACACGCTATTGTACGGCGATAGAGGTACTGGAAAATCGACAATGGTTAAGGCGATTTTAAGCGAATACCATGCGCTGGGTCTAAAAATGATTCAGATTGATAAAAATGATTTTGACAAATTTAATCACGTACTGGCAGAAATTAAGAATATGCCGCAAAAATTTATCATTTTCATCGACGATCTTACTTTTGATGAAAATGACTCTAGTTTCAATTCACTCAAGGCTGTTTTAGAAGGCTCTCTAAATTCATTACCTCAAAATGTTTTGATTTATGCGACCACAAACAGACGACATATTGTTAAGGAAACTTTTTCCTCACGCGAGGGTGACGAAGTTCATGCTAGTGACACAAGGGATGAAAGTGCTTCTTTGGCTGATAGATTTGGGCTCGTGCTCACTTTTACCAAACCAAACTTGGATGATTATTTAGAGATAGTTACAAAAATATCCGCAGATAGAAAACTTCACGTGGATCATACGAAATTACTGCAAGGAGCTAAAGCTTTTGCTGTAAAAAAAGGTAGTTACTCCGGCAGAGTTGCAAGGCAATTTGTAGATTTAGCAGAAAGCGCAATTGCTACTGGCAAATCAGTCACGGGTCTATAATATATTATCAGTTAGGAAGTAAAAATTATGATTTTAGTATATGCAAGTTATTTAATAGTTGCATCATTAGTAGTGTTTTGCTCAATAAAATGTGCACGTTATGTAGATTTACTAGATAGCAAAACAAATATTTCAGGAGCATTCATCGGCGGAATAATATTAGCCGCAGTAACATCATTACCGGAGCTTATCACAAGCTTATCCTCTATTTTTATAGTGGATAACCCCGAACTTATCATTGGTAACGTACTAGGTAGTAATTTATTCAACCTCAGCGCTATGGCGGTGTTAATACTATTCACCGCTCGCAATTTTGCAAAAGCTACAATTGCAAAAAGCCACCTGATAGTTTTAATATGTTCATTAGTTTCATACGCTTTAGTTGCAATGAATGTAAACTTTGGAATTAACTTCTCAATCTTTACAGTAGACATTGCCTCCATCGGTATCATTATCGTTTACATTATTTCATTTAAATTCCTTGCAGATGATAATGTTGAGTCCACTGAAAAAGATAGCGACGAGGATGTGTACGATTTATCTATAAGACAAATCGTTGCTAGATTTGTTTTTGCAAGTGTGGGTCTTATCGTATTTAGCATAATTATCACATATATCACTGATATTATTGCTGCTGATTTGAACCTAAACGCATCACTAGCAGGAGCTTTATTCTTAGGAGTAGCTACATCCCTACCAGAACTTTCTTCTTGTATTGCATTGGTTAAATTCAAAAACTATAATGCAATGATCGGTAATATTGTCGGAAGTAATATGTTCAACTTCACGATTGTATTTTTATCTGATTTATTCATTATATCAGGTACTGCATACTTTACATCCCCACAAACAGTGAGCATGCTCATTTTCGGGGCAGTAGCTAGCGTAATAACTGGTATGATACTATTTATCGTAACTCGCCTAAAAAAAGCGAGCAAGCCATTAATTTTAGGCCTGCTCTCGTTCTTTGTAGTATCGTGTTACTTTGGTTTTTTATTAACCTCAGTCTAAATCATAGGGATATGTATATACTCGATTGACTTGCCCTTTTTTATGGCATAATTTACAGTGTAACCAGTCCCGCTTTTCTCATCGCCGTTATAAACCGCGATGACCAAATTAGAATTATCGACTAAATAGCGGTTTCTTGCAAAGTAACCGCTATTATAATTATTTTCAGCACCCATTACCATTAAGCTATCGCAATGCTTTCTAATATTTGCATGGCGAGAAATCCAGTCGTTACTCCAATAGTAGCACTGGTTTTTGCTTGGCATAACACCGATTAAAACTAAATCAGGATATGTATTTTTCAGCTTTATGAGCATTTCAAAGGCTATGATATCTACACCCATTGCCATTCCTGAGTAAAATGTTTTGTACCCTTCGTTTATCGAATTGACTATTTTTTCATGCAAATTTTGTTTGAATGCAAAAAATTCAGCAGAATTTTCATTATAATTTGCAAACATTTTTTTCGGTCTATGCCCTGTAAAACATACTGACTTTTCTATTTTAATCACCCTTAATAAAAATATTAGAATAACTCTAAGAAACGGAGAAACTTATGAAATCATTTGTAAAAAGAACATGGTGTGAAGTTAATCTTGATCATTTACATTATAACATGAATTTGCTAAAAAATAAATCACAAAAACAAATTATGGCTGTTGTAAAAGCAAACGCGTATGGCCATGGAGATAAATATATCTCCCGTGAGCTTGAAAATACTGGCACAAAATGGTTTGCTGTTTCAAACGCTTATGAAGGAGCATCTCTTAGAAAGAACGGTGTAAAATCTGATATACTCATTCTCGGATATAGCCCTGTAGAGACTTTAGAGGACATTATCGACTATGATTTAACTCAAACTATCTATAGTGTCGAGTACGCTTCAAGGCTAATCCCAGCTTTGGAAAAATTGGGTAAGAAACTGAAAATACATATTAAGATTGATACTGGCATGAATAGAATTGGTTTCACTGAAATCAGTACTGAAAAAGGAATTTACGATGTTTTGCGCTCAGTTAATCAGGACTGTTTTATTCTTGATGGTGCTTTCACACATTTTGCACACGCAGATAGCTATGATAAAAGCGCAAAAGAGTTCACGAATATGCAGATGGAGACTTTTGACAAGGCTATACTAGATTTAGAGGAAAAAGGCCTCTCTTTTAATAAAATCCACGCACAAAACAGTGCTGGAACCATGAATTTTGATAATTACCTATATGACTGTGCTCGTGCAGGACTGCTTATGTTTGGTTTAACTCCATCAGAGGATATCAATTTAGGCGACCGGTTTGTCCCAATCATGGAATTTAAAAGTACCGTAACACAGGTGAAAATACTGCAGGCTGGTGACTATGTAAGCTATAGCAGGGATTTTTGTGCTCAAAAAGAAATGAAAGTGGCAACAGTAGCAGTAGGCTACGCTGACGGGTACAAAAGAAGCTTTGCAAAAAACGGAGAAGTTATCATTAGGGGCAAGCGATGCAAAATATTAGGTAGAATTTGTATGGACCAAATGGTAGTAGACGTATCAGAGCTACTGAACGTATCATTAGGTGACGAAGTTATCTTAGTAGGTGGGTTTGCAAGTGATGCTATTAGCTTTGACGATTTAGCTAAATGGGATAATACGATAAACTACGAAATTGTTTCAGCTATCAGCAGACGTGTTCCCAGAGTTTATATTAAAAACTCAGCTATAGTTGGCATTGATGTCACATAGCAACGATAGTATACAATAGGATTTGGCATAATTTATTGTCAAAACAATTGATTTTTTTCCAAAACTATGATATAGTATATTCATTAATATTTTAAAGGAGTGTATCACATTGAAAAAAGGAAATCTCGGAGTTGTTTTACCATTTTATGGCGTATTGGCATTTATACTAGCAATCTTAGGACAAACTTTTCTTTGCGGACTACTAGTAGCTTTAGTTTTAGTAGTTGAAAAAGATGAAACTACAGGAAAGACGGTTATTCAAGCTTTCTCAATCGTTTTACTTTCAACAATTATATCAATGCTAATTTCTATCTTCAACCCAATTTTCGCTATCCCTTTTGTTGGCGTAATTCTTGCTAATATCGCTGACATTATCGAAGGTCTATTTGATTTAGCTATCTTAATATTTGCTATCATGGGACTATTTAAAGCTAAAAGCGGTGAGGCTTTTGAATTACCACTAGTTGGCAAATTTGCTTCTTGGGCATATGGCGCTGTTGCTCCAAAACCAGTTGTTGCACAACAACCAATGCAACCACAAGTTAACGTTTTTGCTGCACCACAACAACCAGCTCAACCACAAGCTCAACCTTTCGCTGCACCACAACAACCAACTCAACCACAAGCTCAACCTTTTGTTGCACCACAACAACCAACTCAACCACAAGCACCAACATTTACTCCAGCACAACCACAAGCTCAACCACTTAATCCACAAAACCCAAATCAACAATAATTACATAAAAGTTAATGACGCTTGTTATAATTTATACTTAAATTTAAGGCTATGTGAAATTCACATAGCCTTTTTCTCGTCACAATATATATTCCTTTATACGAAAAAGCGTCAATTAAAAGAAATCTTTTAATTGACGCTTTTCTCAGCTAATATATTTTTATATGCCCATTTCCTCTTTTACTTCTTTAAAGCATTTTATTGCATAATCTAAGTCCTCAGTGCTATGTGCAGCGGATATTTGTGTGCGTATTCTCGCTTTCCCTTTTGGCACTACTGGGAAAGAGAAGCCAACTACATAAACGCCCTTTTCCATCATTTTTTCTGCAAATTTCACTGCAGTTTTTTCGTCATATAACATTACTGGCACAATCGCATGTGGCGAATCTGGAACATCAAATCCAAGCTCACTTAAGTTTTCACGGAAATACTTCGTATTCGCTTCAACTTTATCACGGATTTCTGTGCTCTTTGTTAGCATGTCAAATATTTTCACGGAAGCTGTAGCTATTGCAGGTGCTAATGTATTAGAAAATAGATATGGGCGACTCCTTTGTCTCAATAAATCGATAATCTCTTGGCGTCCGCTTGTATAGCCGCCACTAGCGCCTCCAAGCGCTTTTCCAAGCGTACCAGTGATTATGTCTACCCTACCGACTACACCGCAGTATTCGGGTGTTCCTCTGCCTGTTTTGCCCACAAAGCCCACAGCGTGGCTATCATCCACCATAACAAGCGCATTATATTCATCCGCGAGGTCACAAATTGATTTTAAATCCGCAATCGTACCATCCATAGAGAAAACTCCATCAGTAGCAATAATTTTAATACGAGCGTCTTTAGCTGCGATTAACTGCGCCCTTAAATCTTGCATATTATTGTTTTTATATCTAAATCTAGTAGCTTTACAAAGTCTAACACCATCAATGATGCTTGCATGGTTTAACTCGTCGCTGATAATTGCATCTTCTGCTGTCAGCAATGTCTCAAACAAGCCACCGTTTGCATCAAAGCATGATGAATATAGTATTGTGTCATCAGTTGATAAAAACTTGCTAATGCTCTCTTCTAAGGTTTTATGTATCTCTTGTGTACCGCAGATAAATCTTACTGATGAAAGTCCGTATCCCCAGTTATCATAGCTACTTTTTGCAGACTCAATAACATCAGGATTATTCGATAAACCTAAGTAGTTATTCGCGCACATATTTATTACTCTTTTTGCCTTTGTCGTGTCTATTTTGCTCGATTGTGGTGACGTTATCACTCGCTCTTCTTTGAACAATCCCTGCTCTTTTATGTCAGTTAACGTTGATTTAAATATTTCCAAGCCTTTACTCATCATAATTCTCCATTCGTTTAATATAATAGAAAAAATTAGTCTTCTATCTCAGTCCAGTCTAGTACAACTTTTCCACAAAGCCCTTTGTTCATGATATCAAAACCTTGTTCGTAATCTTTGTAGCTGTATTTATGTGTTACAATTTTGTCTATATTCAGTCTGCTTTGTAAAATAGAAGTCATTTTATACCCGGTTTCGTACATCTCACGTCCATATATACCTTTTATAGTCAGTCCGTTGAATACCACTTTGTCCCAGTCAATTTGTGTAGTAGGTTGTTGTATGCCCAATAACGCGATTTTTCCGCCGTGGTGCATGTTATCTATCATCGATGAAAATGCAGAAGCATTACCTGACATTTCAAGTCCAACATCAAAGCCCTCTTTCATATTGAGTTCTTTCATAACATCGGTGATACTCTCATTTTTTATATTCACAACTCTTGTTGCACCCATCTCTTTTGCTAAATTAAGTCTATAGTCGTTTACGTCAGTTATCACTACATGTCTAGCACCTACATGGCTACAGATGGCAGCTGCCATTATGCCAATAGGTCCTGCTCCTGTGATAAGTACGTCCTCACCTATTAAATCAAACGATAGCGCTGTATGCACCGCATTCCCAAGCGGGTCAAATAGTGAGTATATGTCCTCAGAAATCCCCTTTGAGCACCTCCAAACATTTGTTGCGGGGATTGCTAGGTACTCTGCAAATGCGCCTTCCCTGTTTACACCAACACCTTTTGTGTTCATGCACAAGTGGCGTCTTCCAGCTAGGCAGTTTCTACAATGTCCACAGACTAGATGCCCTTCACCTGACACTAGCTCGCCCACCTCAAACCCCATTACATTTGAGCCTTTATCTACAATTTCCCCTACGAATTCGTGACCTACAACCATTGGCACGGGAATAGTTTTTTGTGACCATTCATCCCAATTATATATGTGCAAATCCGTTCCGCAGATAGAAGTTTTCTTAATCTTTATCAAAACATCGTTTATCCCAAATTGTGGAACATCAACCTCCATCAAAGTGAGACCTTTTTCAGCTTTAGCCTTAACAAGCGCTTTCATTTTAGTTTTCATATCAACAATCTCCATTTATATTAGTTTTGTATTTTCACAAAGGACATTATATCATAGTTTCATGTGCATTTCCACATTTTTTTGCTAAAATACAAAAAAAATTCACAAATTGTACTCCATACAAAGACAATAGTGCTTTGTAGGCGAAGAAATTAATAAAAGCCCTGCATTTCTTTAAAATGCAGGGCTTTTATTAACAGTAAAACGATATTACTATATAATCGCTCAGTCTAACACTGTGTATCCATTCATGATTAGGATAGATATTGCTTTTTCAAACACATCCGCTTTTACAAGGATGTAGTCCGTATTAAAAGTAGATACTGCATAAATTGAAATTTCATTTTCCGCAAGCAAAGTAGATACTTTAGATAAAATCCCAACTAGTGAAAAATCAAGTACACCCTGTATCCTAAAAGAGTTCCATCCGCTTTCGCATTCAAGAATATTGCTTGGTACATATTTACTTTGGCAAACTAGCGAATTCTCTTCATCAGTTTTTCCTATAAATAAAAACGTATCGTTAAAATTTACTTGCGAAAAATCTTTCACCTTGCAAACACTAAAATCAGCATCAATTATTTTGATTTGCATATCATATCTCCTTTTGTTAAAAATAAAACACCCAATCGAAAAATCGACTGAGTGTCCTGGCTGGGCTAGATGGATTCGAACCATCGGAATGCTGGAGTCAAAGTCCAGTGCCTTACCGCTTGGCGATAGCCCACTATATGGGGTGGATAATGAGATTCGAACTCACGGCCTCCAGAGCCACAATCTGGCGCTCTAACCAACTGAGCTATACCCACCATATATACATTATTAAGATAAAATTGGCACGCCCAACAGGACTCGAACCTGTGGCCTACTGCTTAGAAGGCAGTTGCTCTATCCAACTGAGCTATGGGCGCATAATTAAAAATTGCTCAGATAAAAACAAAATGGAGCGGGTGATGGGAATCGAACCCACGCGACCAGCTTGGAAGGCTGGAATTCTACCATTGAACTACACCCGCATAAAATATCGTGTTTATGTTTCCCTTTAGCGACGAATTATATTATATCAAAATTTGTCATAATTGTCAATACTTTTTTTGATTAAAATTTGCAATTAATAATTTTTTGCATTTTGCTCAAAAAAATTAGATTTTACAAAAAATTCATATTAATATTATATTAAAATGGTATAATATATTTAAAGTTAAAACAGTCTAAAAACATGCATCTTATTTAAGCAAGAAATTTTTACTTAGTAGATAGTTATTTTTACATATGTTTATACTTATTTATTTTAAAAGGAGAGATTAAAATGGCAGTAATAACAATAACAAAAGACAATTTTGAATCAGAGATTATCAACTCCAAAGTACCTGTAATAGCAGATTTCTGGGCATCATGGTGTGCTCCTTGTAGAATGGTTGCTCCAATACTTGATGAAATAGCTAGTGAAAATGATGACATCAAAGTGTGTAAAATAAACGTTGATGACGAAAAAGAGCTTGCTGAAAAATTTCAAATAATGACAATCCCTACGCTGTTAATTTTTAAAGATGGCGAGATGGTTAATAAATCTGTTGGCGTTAAACCAAAAGAGGCTATTCTGGATTTAGTTTAATTCAAATATTTTGTGTACGCTAAAAGCTGTGACGGTTATAAAACTGTCACAGCTTTTGTATTTTACTCTTCAGTATTTACTTTTTTTGCAACTACAACAAGCCTGCTTTCGTCATATGTATACTCACATGTAGAAAGTGTAATCAGCTTGTCACCATACGTCGCACTTACACCTGTATCATAGTATGCACGCTGTTTTACATTTGCAATGTATTCATTAAATCGCGCTTCATCCATATCAAGGTACGAAATATAGTGGAAAGGGTCGTTTACCACATCAATTTTAAAAGAAGCTATAACTTCATATTCGCCAAACCCACTTAGCGTATCAAAATTAATTATTTTATGTTCTTCATAAAAGTCTTGGTTTTTATACCCATCCAGTGCAGAGAACATCGTTTTATTCTTCATATGATGCCCGTATATAACTAAATTTTCTGACATATCTATCGTTGCATCTTCGTCAACATAAGGCACGCCATATGCTGAATATTCTTTATCAAAACCTCTATCTAAATAATAGTTTGGATATTCCACGCTTTGCATAACTGGATAGTTTATATTTGTTCCTTCAATCGAAATCCACCCAATAAAATCATCATTTTCCTCAACAAAGCCGCCGTATTTCTCTTGAGCTGTCATAGGTGGTGCTTCTTCCTCATCATCTGAGTCGTTGCTATCTTCAACAGATGAACTTAAATCGTTTTGCAAATCTTCAAACTCATCTGAACTTTCTTTTGCTGCAGCAAAGTAAGATATAAGCATAAAAGCTGACACTGCAAAAATAATCACAAAAGCGCTCATTAAGATAACATAAACCTTATTCTTTTTAACAAAATCAATAAACTTAGAACCCATAATTTTTCCTCCAACAAATAAAATCCGTTACCTATTATAGCATATTAATTGACATAATGCTACATAAAAAGTATTAACATATTGAAATATACCTATTTATATGATAAAATGCTAAACGGACACTAAAACTAGCGTCCGTTTGGAAGTAAATATTATCTGCTCAACTCTGTAATACATTTACTACATACATTTTTTTGCTTGTACTCTAGTATGTCGTCAGTACTTTTGCAAAAAATACAGCTTGGGCTATACTTAGATAGAAGTATATTCCCATTCTCAACATATATTTCAAGGTAATCACCTTCACTAATGTCAAACACTTTTCTGAGCTCCATAGGCAACACTATTCTTCCTAATTTGTCTAGTTGCCTAATAATACCGGTATTCTTCATTTTCCTCTCCTTCCGAACGTCACAAACACCAATTTAAATGCATATGTTGTACACAAGAATTATTGTATAATAAATGCTTTTTTTTGTCAATGGTATATTAAAACTTTTAATATTTTTAGAGCTTATTTTAACAACTTTCAACAATAAGAGGGATATTATGCCAAAATAAGTTGTATATTGTAAGTAAAGCTTTACTTTTTTTTATAAATGTGCAATAATAAAAATGTATAAATAGTTGTTTGACATCGCATTTTCTGTGATATATCATCAACATGCCAACGCGGCAGATTGGAGAAAAATATGAATATATTGATTGTCGGTTGCGGTAAAGTAGGTTCCAAACTTGCTACGACGCTTTCAAAAGAAGGACATGATGTTTCGATAGTAGATGAAGACGAAAAAAACCTTGATCTACTGGATAATGATTATAGTGGATTTACAACATTGGGCGTACCCATCGACCAAGATGTGCTAATTAGAGCGGGGATTGAAAACTGCGATGCTGTTGCAGCAGTTAGTAGCGATGACAATGTTAATATTATGGTGTCGCAAATTGCTAGGGAGATTTTTCGCGTGGACACGGTACTCGCAAGAATATATGACCCAAAACGCGAGGGGGTATTCTCCCATTTTGGACTACAAACTGTTTGCCCCACAAACTTAACGGTGGAATCTGTAAAAAGTGCGTTGACCGAACCCTTTAAACCCAAAACGTTAAATATCGGCTCACACACCGCTTCTTTTATCACGGTTGACGTGCCAAAAGAGCTCATCGGTACAGACGTAAATAATCTGGATTTCGAGGAGCACCAGTCGTTATTTGCGGTTTTAAAAGAAGAGCAAAAAATTATTTTGTTCAAGGGACAAAAAATTATTTTGCAGTACACTGACAAACTTGTTGTGTGTAATATGGTTGACTAATTTGTTTTTTGGAAGGTATTGAGTATAAATGAAAGTATTGATTATAGGCGGGGGAAAAGTAGGTTACTACCTCGCTCAAACATTAACAGAGCACGACCATGAACCAGTCGTGATTGAATCGAATAAATCTGCAAGCAGAAAAATTGCAGATGCGCTAGATATCCCAATAATTTGCGGCGATGGTACCTCTATCGACGTGCTAGAGAGCGCTAACATCGAAAAGATGGATGCTGTAATTAGCGTGACCGGTAAAGATGAGGATAATCTCATCTCCTGTCAGCTCGCCAAAAAGCGCTTTAATGTCCCTAAAACTATCGCACGAGTAAATAACCCTAAGAACGTACAGATAATGCGTACATTGGGCGTTGACATCGCTGTTAGCAGCACTGACAATATCGCAAGGTTGATTGAACGAGAAGTGGACGCTACTGCGATAAGACAAGTTCTCGCCCTTAACCAGGGAGAGGCAACTATTTCTGAGATAAAAATCCCTGAACCATATCAGTTTAATGGCTACACATTAAGCCAAATAAAAATGCCAAACGATACTATCATTGTTTCAATTACTCGAAATAATGAGTTGATTATCCCAAGGGGTAATACAAAAATTTTATCGGGTGACTCTATACTAATTTTATCAAAAGTAAAAGCGTTGCACGATGTAAAAAAACTATTGGAGTTAGAATAAATGACTAAAAAATTACGTAGGATCTTCGCTGTGATATTAATCATAGTGATTAGCTTTTCACTCAGTGCTTGTAACAATTTAGAGCGCGAAAGATACGAAGAAGATATTGATGTGAGTATAAGCACTTCACCAACTTCCGTAGACGCTTTGTTAGGCGATATAAGCGCAATTGCAGCAGATTATGCAGATGATTTAGTGCCAATGCATATCAACATCGTATTTGATGGCGAAGAAGAAATCGCCTCAAGGCTGGGCACTATCGACTTTACATTCGGACATTATAATGAAGAGGAAAATATCAGCACTATCGTGATTATCACATATGATATGTTAAACATGACTGCTACCAACGTTTCCTATGAGCAAGGAAATGCAGCATTTGAGACAGATTTATCAAACCCAGTCAACGAGCAGATAATGCAGTCTTCTTTCGCAGACATTTTTACTGTCATTGAAAATGACGATAATTATTCTGGGAAACTTCACGGGTTTAACGTAAAGCTCACAATTCAGATGACAAGTGAAAACATGACTATCGAGATTATATAGCACAAAAAAGCCTAGATGTTTTAAAACATCTAGGCTTTTATTTTTATTATGGATTTGCGTCTAAAATCAGTTCATCGCCACCGATTGTAATATCTATTACAGTACCTGCTGCTACTACTTTGCCGGCATCAATTCCTTGAGAAATAACTTTGCCTTCCATATTCTCTACATAATCACCTATAGTGACATTAATAGCGAACTGTCTACCATAATCCATTGCGAGGAATTCGCTCTCTGTTAGACCTACAAAGTTAGGTACAACATAAGTTTGAGTTATCGGTACAAAACGCAACTCAATTGTAGTTCCATGTGCAACTTCAATTCCAGGTTGCAAGCTTTGTGACCACACTTCACCCTCGAGTCTTCCCTCTTTTGCTTCCTCGATAAAAATTGGAATTAGGTTTAACTCTTTACAAATTGCCATAGCGCTCTCTCGAGTAATAACCTCTGTGTATGGTAAGCCTTCTGGTGCCACTAAATCAGGCACAAATAAGAATCCACCTTCAGACACAACAAAATGCAAAGTATCATTTATTCCAATATTTGTGTTAGCTCTATCTTGTGAAAGTACAACATCAGCTGCCGAATCAGAAGTAGTACGAGTAACACTAATTTTAATATTTGCGCCTTCTTCGTTTAAAGCATCCGCCCATGCGTTAACATCATGTATTGATTGTCCTTCAAATGAGCCTAAGCTAACAGTATTGCCCAATGAATACTTCACTTCAATAGTGTCGCCTTCTTCATAAAGGCTACCAGCAGATTTTGACTGGGACAAGAAAGCTCCCTCTCTTGAACTTGAGTATCTTTCAACAACTTTGATAGTGATACCGAGTTTTAAAGCTTCTGCCTCGACTGAATCTTTTGAGTATTTTGAGAATGCAGGCACTAATATTTCCTTGCCCTTAGAAACATTCAAAGTAATTATCTCTCCAGATTTTACAGTTTCCTCTGCTTTAATGCTCTGCTTCATGATAGTACCTTTTAGCACTGTGTCATGGAATTCTTCGACAATTTCAAGTATTATACCGTTTTCTGTAGCAAACTCTTGTGCTTCTTCGACAGTATTCAGCGTGAAATCAGGCAGTTTAACTGGTTGACCGTCTGCCTTACCTTTTGAGAACACTACATAAAGTGGTGTGTCTCGTCTAATTTCGTCACCGATTACAGTATTATCGTTCACTGTAAAGGATATCACTTTACCGCTCTCGATAGTTTCGCTAGCTTCTGAGGTCACACGCACTTTTGTCATGAGATTTTCATCAGCCCATGCTTCAACTTCTGTCATCGTCATATTTTCAATGTCAGGTACTGGTATCATCACACTTAAATCTGGCCCCTCTGAGACAATAATCTCTATGAAGTTGCCACTAGCAAGCTCTTCTCCCTCAGCAGGTACATGCGTGATAACATTGCCATCCTCAATAGTTTCGCTATACGCGTTCTCTACGCGCACAATAACGCCGTTTTCGGTCGCCCACAGCTTAACATCACTCTCAGACCAGTTAACCATATCTACTATAGTCACGCCTTTGTTAAGCGTGAACACTAAAATTAATACAATAATAATAGCCACAACCCCGATAATCACTGCGATTATCGGGAATTTTTTTGTGGTTTCTCTTTTCGGTAATTGGTTTTGTGGTGGTTTAAATGTGCTCTCTTGAGTGAATTTCATCTCGCCAGTGTTGCCTTCCACCTGTTTAGGTTTCACTTCGCTTACAATTTCAGCTGCTTGTACATTTTCCGAAATATCTTGTAAATCTTGGTTGCTCTTTTTTTTGTAGTTTTCTAAAAAATTATTCTCCATTTAGATTATTATTCACCTTTCTAAATTAGTTTGTAATGTCTTGCTTTTTAAACGCAATTAGTGAAATCACAAATAGTATCGCTGAATAAACTAGCAGTACTGCTGCACCTAAACCAGCACTTAGCATCATGCCTTTTCTTATCAAATTATCAATCAGATAACCAGAATTTGCTAGGAAGAAGTTTTCCATCGAAATATACGGAATCGGCGTGAATGATAAAGCTTGAACTAGAGGCATTCCTGATAGGAAAGTCATTAATATCGAGCCACCCACCAAGCATAATGTTGGTAGAATTATCGCTACAGCCATATTTTTGAATACTGCTGATGCAAAGAAGCTAAGTGAATAGAAGAATACTAAGCTAGTTGATGTGGCAAAAATTTGTCCTAGTAGCATTAAGAAGTAGTTCACTTCTCCACTTGCTGTATAGTTTGGGAAAGCATAATCGCCAAATCCATAAATAAATCCATTTAGGATTGTGTTAACAATAAATACTATGAAAAATAGGATATATGTAAGTTTTAGACCTGCTATAAATCTTGTGATATACACTTTTTCACGAATTCTTGGTCTTATCATAAGCAGTCTAATTGTACCACTTTGGAATTCATTAGCAATTGCCCAGCCACCTACTAATATGCCAAAAACAGAGATAAACATAGTTGTAGCTAGTGAAGATTGCGTTTTAGTTCTCGCACCATCGTGTACAAACTTCATATCAGGTTTTCCGTTATCGAGCGAAGTTTGAGCTACATTTAGGTTAAACTGAGCTTCTTGTAACTGTTCTTCATTATCCGCTAAGTATTTATCATATGTTCCATACTCTTCTACCAACCAAGGGTCGTTTGTAAAATCTTCTTCTGACATTGGATTCTCATAACGCTTAATATTTTGTCTTGTATATTCAATTTGAGTGATAGCTTCATCTTGCCAGCTACCATCATCGATAATTATGTTATGCTCTACCCTATAATCTAGCAACGGGAGGCTTATTTCTTCAATAGATTCATTAACTTCTATTAGATTTTCAATTTGCAGCGAAAAATCTTCTTCATTCATAGGGTTCTCTATAATTGACGCTTCTAATGCTTCAATTTGACTTAAATTGCTTTCTATCTGGTCGTTATAGTATATTTTTTGTATTTCTACATATTTGCTAAAGTCATTATTAACTGCTAGTTCATCGTATAATTGAAGTACCATGGCATTTTCATCATACATTTCTTGCAATTCAGCCTCAGAAAAATCAGGCATCATATCGATAAAATCATCAAAATAGTGGAAATAGGACATACCTTGCTTTAATTCGCCTTCATCAAAATCTTCCTCTATGCTTAAGATATAGTTTTCGCCCAAACGCCTAACCATATCATATGACATCTGAGTTATGTAATTCTCTTCAGAAAGATGCTCTAAATCTGCATATTTAGTATAAAAATCAACCATCGCATCACCATAATCAGCAGCATATTTTAGCGCTTCATCGTCTAGGTTTTGGTCGATGTACTCTAAACTATCTGTAATCCACTCTAAATCCCATTGTAGTGAAGTTTTATTATCATAACCTCCATAGTAGCTATAACCATCGTATGAGTAGTATGCGCCACCCATATTACCAGTTATGCTTGAAATCACCCACTCAAACGCTGGTGGTAATATTGTTACTAGTGCAAATATTACAATTGCTGAAATAATAATAAATTTCGAGCGAATCATATTTTTCATTTCTGCCATTATTTGTTTGATAAAATTCATTACTGCATCCTCCTGTTAAGATATTTGTTCTTTCGAGCCTATGGTCATCGAAATGAAATCATGTTCTAGTGAGCGCTGCTCCCTATTTACCGCATAAATTCCCACGCCATCACCGATTAATTCGGCAATAATTTTCGGCATTTCGTCGTTTTTCATAACGATGTTTACACCTTCAGGTAGTATATCGCAGTTAGCGCCCATTGCTTTAAATTTATCTAATACTTTTTGGTTATTGTCTGTAACAAATGTGTATTGGTAAATTTCTTCGTTGTTTTCGTCTTCACCAATCGTTTTCTCTCCAATAATTTTACCGTTATCGATAATATAAATTCTATCGCACATCAATTCCATTTCAGAAAGAAGATGGCTTGAGATGAAAACTCCGCTTCCTGCATTTTTCGCAAGATTTTTAAGCAGCTCCCTCAGTTCTTTTATCCCAATCGGGTCAAGTCCATTAGTAGGTTCATCTAATATTAAAAGCGGCGGCATATGTAATAGCGCTTGTGCTAATCCGACTCTTTGACGCATCCCTAAAGAATACGTTTTAACCTTGTGATTAATTCTATCTTTCATTTTAACTAATTCAATTACAGAATCAATATTTTGCACCGCTTCTTTATTATAAAACTGAGCAAAATATTCCAAATTTTGGCGACCAGTCAAACGTTTGTACAAATCGGGGTTTTCGACTATCCCACCAACGTTTCTCATCGCGTTCTCAAAATCGGTTTGGACATTGTGACCACATACACTGATATTTCCATTTGTTATCCCAAATAGTCCCATTATCATTTTAATAGTAGTAGTTTTACCTGCTCCATTTGGCCCTAAAAACCCAACTATTTCTCCGCTGTTAACTGTTAAGCTAACATTGTCGACAATGGTTTTCTTCTTAATCACTTTAGTTACGCCTTCAAGTTTTAGTAGTTCCATATAGTTTCCTCCAATATTTACTATGTATATTACTGTGTTATTATATGCAAAATGACAAAATACATTATTTAACTTATTGCATTTTATACAATAATTGTACATCAAACATTAACAGATTGTCAATAGTATTCAGATTAAAATAAATTTAAACTTATTAATATTTCTTAATATTTACAATAAAAAAGCTGTTACGCAATAATATTAGTAACAACTTTTCTCTTTATTCAGCTAATTGTGCCTTTTATCTTGCTTTAACAATCCTGATAATATAATAGTTAATCAAAACTAGATAAAGCGGTGTAAAGCATGGCACTAGGCTCATAAATCACCCTACAAAACATCTATTTATCCTTTGAATTCATCACACCTGTTCCGCCTTCGACTACTCCCTCTTTTTTAAGCACAGATGTAATCGTAGCAAAAAAGCATTTGCAGTCAAAAGTAAGACTTATTTTTTGGGCATACTCTCCGTCAAATTTCGCTTTTACATCAATCTCAAGCTCGTCTCTACCGTTAATTTGTGCCCAACCAGTGATACCAGGAACTAAGTCATTTGCGCCATATTTATCACGCTCATCAATTAAATCATACTGGTTCCATAGCGCAGGTCTTGGCCCTACTACACTCATTTCCCCGGAAATAATATTAAAAAATTGCGGTAATTCATCAAGCGAAGTTTTTCTTAAAAAAGCCCCAACCTTTGTAATGTACTGCTCTGGATTTTCAAGCAGATGCGTCGGGCAATCTTTCGGTGTGTCGATGCGCATAGTGCGAAATTTTAATATATTAAAATGTTTTTTATTCTTACCCACGCGCTTTTGCTTGAAGAAAATCGGACCTTTTGAGTCTAATTTTATCGCGATAAATAACGCCACAAAAAGCGGCGACAAAACTATTATCCCAGTAAGCGCTGATGTGAAGTCAAGAATTTTTTTTACGAAATTTTTGTACATAGTTCCACCTATTTTTTATTAAATTAAAACCCCATTAAAATTAACAGGGTTTTTATGCGAAAATCGCTTATATTATATTGCTTTTCATAGTAATCATATCAAATACTACTTCTCTGAGTTGTTCTTCGTCGTTTTGTTCTTCGATTAATTGCGTCAAAGTATCTAAGTAATTTTTAAGCACTACTTCTTCTACGCCATTATCTTTCATAACAAAAATTTTGTTATTCGCAGTTTTTTCCACTACTTCATCATCAAGGCGTAGTTCTTCAAACATTTTTTCTCCATCACGCAGTCCTGTTATCACGATATTCACATCTTTAAACGGAATTTTACCTGATAATCTTATCAGATTTATCGCTAAGTCGTATATTTTAACAGGCTTACCCATATCCAACACGAACAGTTCTGCACCGTTTGCATATGCCCCCGCAGAAAGCACTAGTGACACCGCTTCTTTTATTGTCATGAAATATCTTGTCATCTCTTTATGTGTTACAGTTACAGGTCCACCCTTTTCAATTTGCTTTTTAAATAAAGGTATTACCGAACCATTTGAGCCTAATACATTCCCAAAACGCACTGCTACACATTCTGTTTTTTCATCGCTATGTGACTTCACTAAAAGCTCACAGATACGCTTAGTCGCACCCATGATATTAGTTGGGTTCACTGCTTTGTCAGTGGAGATTAATATGAATTTTTTAACTGCATGTGCTTTTGCTTGCTCTAACACTTTTAATGTACCGAATACATTATTTTTCACTGCTTCAAACGGATTAATTTCCATCATAGGCACATGCTTGTGTGCAGCTGCATGAAAAACTAATTGCGGTTTATATGTTTCAAACACATCCGCTAGTCTTTCCCTATCCCGCACAGAGCCCAAGCAAGTCACATACTTGCCGTTGTATACATTTTTAAACTCCTCATTTATTTCGTATAATCCATTTTCATGGATATCAAAAATAATCAGTTGTTTACATCCATTAGCTAAAATTTGTCGACAAAGCTCTGAGCCTATCGAACCTGCGCCACCAGTAACAAGCACTACTTTTTTTTGCACGAAATACCTATTTAGCTCGTTGCTAACATCAATAGGATCTCTAAACAGTAAATCTTCAATAGACACATCTTTGATGTCCTGTTTATCGTTTTGTCCGAGCATCTCACCATTTATAACTTTTTGGTATACTTTAATCGGCAAATTCGCATTTGATACCTTGTCATAAATGTCTGACAGAGCATTATCATTCGCAGAAGATATTGCAATCAATATTTCATCTGCATCCATTTTTTTGGAATAATATGCGATAGTGTCAATTTCCCCCAATACTTTTGTCCCTACAATTTTCATACCATGTTTTGATACGTCGTCATCTAAAAATCCAATCGGATAATAACCATCTTGCTTATTATCAATAAAACGCTTCGCAAGCATCGCCCCCGTGTATCCAGCACCAACTATAAGCACTTTTTTGTTATTACCAAATTTCCCCGCATTAAGTGAAACAAACCATCTTTTGTATCTCGGCATCCCTCTAATAAAGCTTGAGATTAAAAAGAAAACTATTGCGTATAACACTATTATTGAACCAGACATTTCGTGAATCGCAGTATATTTTAAAGCCAAACTTACACATGCTACAAAAAACACAACCAACCCTTGTCTAATCATTTCAGTAAAACCAAAATATGCTAGAATATTGCTATAGGAATCTAATAATAAACTAAAGCCAATAGTAGTGACTACAGCTATAGGCGCATAACTAATCCAGTATGCAACAGTTTCTGATGGCATACTTAGCTCAAATCGCAATACTATTGCTGCAAACACCGAAAAAAGCGCTATCACAATATCCACTGCAATAAAAATATATTTTTTTAGTTCTGGTTTCATGTTTGACTTCCTTTATATAAAGATAGTTATTTTTGCGGTAAACTGTCAAAGATTATACCATATATGGCACTTAATGTCAAATTATAGCTGTATGTTGCAGTTTAGTTTTACTAGATGTGGCGCAGTTTCAATTATTTTAGAAAGTGCTGTTTTGTCCGCTACCAATGTAACATCATTATGTAGCTGTAGTATAGATGCTGGCACTCCTGGAGTTATCTCACCTAATACCATTCTATGCAGAACTTCTGCTTTGCTTTCGCCATATGCTATGATTAGTATTTTCTTAGCATTCATAATGTTTTTTATACCTAGAGTCAGCGCTTTTTTTGGCACATCATCGATACTATCAAAAAATCTTGAGTTCGCATCGATTGTTTTTTGCGTTAAATTCACACAATGCGTTTCTTTTTCAAAAGCAATTCCTGGCTCATTAAATCCAATATGTCCGTTATGTCCAATTCCAAGCAGCTGTAAATCAACCCCACCTAGTCTTTCGATAACTGCGTTATATCTTGCGCATTCAGCATCGGTATCGTCAGCCATACCGTTTGGTATGTACGTGTTGTTCATATCGATATTAACTGATTTAAAAAAGTTTTCGCGCATAAAATAAGCATAGCTTTGATCTGAATTATTATCAAGTCCACAATACTCATCCAAGTTTATTGAATGTGTCGCAGAAAAATCTAAATCCCCTTTGTTATACCAGTCAATTAGCTGATGATACACTCCTAGTGGCGACGAACCAGTCGCTAGCCCTAAAACTGAATTTGGTTTTAAAATAACCTGTGCAGAAATAATATTAGCCGCTTTTCTGCTCATATCTTTATAGTCATTTGTGCAAATAATTTTCATATTAATTACTCCTCTATATTTTTATTTTACCTGTTTACCTTTAATATAAACAGAATTTATACTAAAATCATCATCGATTAACAGTAAGTCAGCATTTTTCCCAATCGCAATGCTCCCTGCAACATCGTTTACGCCAATCATAGTTGCTGGATTCATACTTGCTGCTTTAATCGCATTTTCTTCTTTATATCCATTTTTAACGCTTCTTACCATGCACTCGAATAAATTTGTGGTAGAACCAGCAATTGTTTTATCTGGTAATAATGCTGCACCGTTTTCCACCATCACTTTTTGTCCGCTTAAAATATATTCACCATCGCACATCCCTGTTGCAGACATTGAATCGCTGACAAAAACTAATTTGTCGCTCGAACACGCCTTATACATCAGTCTTTGTGCAGCTGGATGAATGTGAACTCCATCACAGATTAACTCAACATACGCATCTTTATCCAGTGCAGCTGCTATAACTCCAGGATTTCTATGGTGAAGTGGTGACATCGCATTAAAAGCGTGTGTTATTGATTTTGCGCCTAAATCAAACGCGCTCATCGCTATGTCATAATCAGCATTTGTGTGTCCGAGTGAGATTTGCACATAGTCTTTTGCATACTCAATAAACTCTTTTGCATTATCCATTTCGGGAGCTACTATAATTAGCTTTAGACGGCCTTTTGATGCTTCATATAGCTCTTTGAAGCATTCAATATCCATTTTTTGAATGTACTCTTCTGCTTGTGCTCCTTTTTTATCTGGATTTATAAATACTCCCTCTAAATGGAAGCCATGAGCATAAGTATTTATTTGCGGGGTATTGTCTATATATTCATTCGCTGTAGCAAAAAAGCTTTTTATCGCTTCTATTGGGTATGTAGCATATGTGAATAGCATCGATGTAATCCCATTTTTAGCATAATACTCCGTTAGTTTTCTGTAATCATCCACGATGTCAGTGCATGCATCTACTGAATTAGCACCATGCGAGTGTATATCAATAAGCCCGGGGATTAATTTTAATCCTTTAGCATCAATAAAATTATCGCTTTCGATATTTTTTTCTATTCTCAGTATTTTTTCATCAAACTCTATATCAAGCTTCTCATAAACGAAATTTTCCGTAAGAATAAGTGCGTTTTTTATAATCACATTTTCACTCCTAACATTATTCATATTCTTATTATATCCTAATTCATAATAAATTCAACACAAATAGCGAAATATTAAATATCTCATCTAATATTCCGCTATTTCAGTTAATATTGTTATCACACTTGAGGGCATCTACACTCTCGCATAAAAATCATATGAGTCTTACGCCCACACATTTAGCATTACTATTACTGCTGCGCAAATTGCACCAATAATTTGCGCGAAAACTCTTTGTCTTAGCCAGAAAGCTAGTAGCGAAAAAGCTATCATTATTAGCGCAGATAGTGGTACTATCGCAATTATGTAATAAAAAATTTCTCCAGCAAACACTTCTCGAATAGTCTCGACATTATTCGCTATCTCCCATGCGTAAAAGCCTGATAAAGCACTAAAGCCGGTAAAGCTCACTGCTGCAATTAAAGTGTAATACCATTTTTTAGGCAAAAACAGATTTACATATGAGCCTAAAAATGTGACTACCATCCCCACCCATACTAATGTTACTGGTACTGCTGTTTCTCCAAAATTCACTATAAATTCTGACATTGTTTAACTCCATTCCGTCTTTTTCGACATTTAATTTCTATAAAATAGATTCTTTGCATTTTTACAAAATCAATATCTTTGATCGACTGATTTTTCCTTGTGCAAAATTCTCGCTTGTGCTTCCTCTTCAAATTGGTTGTTATAAAGTTCAAAATAATGTCCTTTTTGATTTAGAAGCTCTTCATGAGTTCCTCTTTCTATTATTTTACCCTCTTCTACAACTAAAATCAAGTCCGCATGTTTAATTGTGGATAATCTATGCGCAATAACAAAAGATGTCCTATCTGTTAGTAAATAGTCTATTGCCTGCTGGATTAGCTTTTCGGTCTGAGTATCTATTGACGCTGTCGCCTCATCGAGCACGAATATTGCTGGATTTGCTATTATCGCTCTCGCAAACGAAATAAGCTGTTTTTCACCAGTTGAGAGCATATCCCCACTCTCACCCACGTAACTGTCATAGCCATCTTTGAGTTTTTCTACTACGTGGTCAGCACGCACATTTTTAGCCGCATTTTCAATTTCTTCGTTCGTCGCATCAAGTTTGCCATATTTGATATTTTCACGCACAGTTCCCGAAAAAAGGTGCGGTGTTTGCAGCACATATCCGATATTGCTGTGCAACCATAGTTGTGAGCGCTTTTTATAGTCCACTCCATCAATTAGTATTTCACCTGCTGTCGGCTCAAAAAATCGACAGGCTAAGTTAACGAGTGTACTTTTTCCCGCTCCTGTTTGCCCTACTATCGCAATAGTAGTGCCTGCAGGTATCTTCAAATTAAAGTTTTTTAGAATATACTCCGTTCCATCTGGATATTTAAAGTCCACATTAACAAATTCAATATCACCTTTAATATCTTCCCAGTTTTCACGTTTACCCTCAAAATTGTCTCCATATTTTTCTACAACTTCAGGCGTATCGAGTATACCTTGTTTGTGCTCTATCAAATCAGTTACCCTCTCAATATTTGCTTGAGTGGAAATGATGTCCGCAATAATTCTCGCGATTTGTTGTATTGGTTCAAAAATCCCCATTGCATATGACACGAAAACAGACAAAGTTCCGATTTCTATCATTTGCTCATATGCCAAATGTCCTCCTTGAAATAAAACCAAAGCTACTGAACATGAGCTGAGCGATAATACTATAGGGATAAAAAGTGAATTTAGCATGGACGCTCTTATTGAAGCTTTATACATTGTTTGGGTGATTTCAGAAAAACTTTTATGATTTTCTTCTTCTATTACAAGCGTTTTTGATGTTTTCGTTCCAAGTATTCCCTCGTTAAACGCACCAGTTATTTGTGAGTTGATTTTTCTTACACGTCTATTATACTTAAGAATTTTCTTTTGAAAAAAGAATGTTACTATCGAAATAAACGGTATTACAGTTATTACAATCAATGCTAATTGGAAATTAATCATCAACATTGCTATAAATACACCGACTACATATGAAAACGCCCACAACAAGTCTGTCAATCCCCACGAAATCATCGTTGCTATTCTTAGGGTATCGCTCATAACTCTCGCCATGATGTATCCTACCGGTGTCGTATTATAATATGAAAAAGATAATTTTTGTAGGTGAGTAAACTGTGCTCTTTTTAAATCTTTGCCGAGTTTCATCTCAATTTTCATTGCAAAACGCACAAAGATAACTACACCCAAAGTTTGTAGTACTACCAACAACACTGCTACCGCCATGTATATACCCAGGTTTTCTACAGTATTCTTTGCTATAAAATTATCTATCGCGTACATTTGCATTAATGGTAGTACAATATCCACCCCCGCTGTTACCAGCATAAAAAAGACGGTTAAAATCAAATACTTAGTATATGGTTTAATAAACGGTATTAACTTTGCCCATGATTTTAAACTAAAGGGATTATTATACTCCTTTTCACTATATCCTGACATTAATGTTTCTCCATTTCTACTAGAATAAGATGCAATATTCACTATCGCAATAATCTAAATATCCCTATGCATTTGAATGTCATAAATTTCTTTGTAAATACCCTCTTTTAACAGTAGCTCTTCGTGAGTTCCTATTTGAGATACTTTCCCATCATCCAGCACCAGAATTTTGTCTGCTTGCATTAGTGTTGTAATCCTATGTGATATTATTATTACTGTAGCTTCACTCAATTTTTCTTTTAATGCAGCTCTTATCATAGAATCTGTTTGGGAGTCGACAGCAGAGAGTGAGTCGTCAAAAATCATAATTGGAGCTTTTTGCATAAGCATTCTAGCAATAGCCACACGCTGTTTTTGTCCGCCTGATAAGGTTACGCCTTTTTCCCCAACTATTGTTTCATACCCCTCTGTAAAGCCTATGATTGATTCATCCACACATGCGATACTAGCAGCTTCTCTTGTTTCTTCCATCGTAGCAGTTTGATTAACTGCATTAATATTTTGAGCGATTGTGCGCGAGAATAAAAATGGCTCTTGCAGTACAATCCCTGTATTTTTACGTATCCATTCACGTTTAATTTTTTTGATATTTACGCCATCTATTAATATCTCTCCACTATTTTCTGATAAATCATATAGTCTGTTTAACAGATGCATTAATGTGGATTTTCCCGAACCTGTGGAGCCTAAAATCGCAAAAGTATCTCCAGCTTTTATTTTAAAGCTCACATCGTCAAGTACTTTTTCGCCCTCTACGTATGAAAAGCTCACGTTTTTAAACTCAATATCGCTATTCATATCAACAGTTTGTGCATCAGGTATATCTGACTCCGTAGGTGTGTTTAAGATGTAATTTACCCTGTCAAATGAAACACCCGCTTTACTCATTTCAGAGAGTATTCTACCAAGACCCCTAATTGGCCAAATCAAGCTTTGGTTATACGTCATAAATGCCAAAAATTCACCAGTAGTAAGTCTTCCTTCTACTGCCTCAATTACACCAAAGAGCGTTACCATCGCAATCTGCAACCCAGTAATAAGGTCACCTATCCCCCAGTAATACCCTGTAGCCTTACCTAACTTTATCCATAGCTGTGCAAAGTTTTCGTTTTTTTCATCAAATTTTTCTACTTCAAACTTTTGTCTGCCAAACGCTCTTACAACACGTACCCCAGTTAAATTTTCTTGCACTACCGAGGATAATTCACCCTCAGCTTCGTCCGCTATTAAAAAGCGTTTTGCGATAATGGAGTAAAAAATCGAAGAATACAATATAATTATCGGTGTAAATGATAATGCTATCCAAGATAATGTAACGTTCATCGAAAACATGATGGACATTGCAAATATTATCAAAAATGTTGTCCTGAACACCTCTAAAAACTGGTTTGAAAAGAAATTTCTGATTACTTCTGTGTCAGAAGTACAGCGCTGAATAATATCACCTGTTTGGTGGTTTACATGAAATTTGAGCGGCAGGCGCTGTGTGTATAAAAAAAGTTTATCTTTTAACCTTTTAATGAATGTTTCTGCTGTTTTAGCAGTAGATAGTCTTGAGAAAAAAGTTGCTGCGCCAGAGAAGATGTATACTAAGACTACTGCTAGCGCCATAATGATAAGATTTGTAGTTATACTACCAGAAGATAGATATCCCTCGATAAACCCTAAAAATTCTGGAATATCGTATTCTTCTCCACCAATTACTGAGTCTACAGTTATTCTAATTATTTGCGGTGATATTGTGTTTAGCACAGTTGCTGTCATTGAAAAAAGAAGCGCTAGAATAAAAAAGCGTTTTAGTCCCTTGGAGTATTCAGCAATTACACCTATTCTTTCTGAAAATTTTGAGTTCATCATCTATCCTCCTCATATTATAAGGTATTATACTCGTTTTATTTTTTGCAATTTGATTAATAATATATGAATATTATAAAAACCGCATACAATCACTTTACCACATTTAGCAATACAAAGTCAATATATTTATGCCATACACAAGATTTATTCTACTATTATATAGACATTTTCAAATTTATGCTTTATAATAGTTTTACAATTTCCCATCTTTTAGACTAATATTTGCCCCTGTAGCTCAGTGGATAGAGCACCGCCCTCCGGAGGCGGGAGCGTTGGTTCGATTCCAATCAGGGGTGCCA
>CAYJII010000012.1:0-6482 GCA_964370225.1 uncultured Oscillospiraceae bacterium
TTACCATCGCAATCATCGATAAGTACTAGATTTTCTTTATCATTTTCGGATAAAGGTGGCTCTCTATTAGCAATAACAGTGATATTAGCTTTTGATTCTATATGGGATTGCAATACTTCTTCAAAATCGATATTACAAATATTATTAGTATCACTTAGTAATATGTATCCTGTTTTTGACTTGTTAAGGAATGTAAGTGCTCCGTATAGGGCTTCGATTTTACCGCGGTAAATAGTAGCTTGCCCTGTTCCGAATGGAGGCATCATGAATAGTCCTCCATTTTTTCTATTAAGATCCCACTCTGCGCAGGAGCCTAGATGGTCCATCAAAGATTGGTAGTTATATTTTGTTATAACACCAACTGTGGATATATTAGAGTTAACCATGTTAGACAAGATAAAGTCTATTTGACGATATCTACCGCCGAACGGTAAAGAAGCCATAGTCCTTTGCATAGTTAATTCGCCAAGATAAGAGTCAAAAATATTCGAAAATATTATGCCGGTCAATTTCATAGTAAGCACCAGTTTCCTTTCTAAATTTTCTTTCTGAATATTTCACGTATGTTCGCCCAATGCTAAAAAATCTCTTTTGGTGCAATGATTTGTCCATCAGCAATAACTTTGTCAGTACCAACAACACTGATACCCCAAGTATCGATAGCGCAATCGGATGGAGATTTTCCAATCTGAGCATTTTTTCCAATAACTGTATTTTCGCCAATGATAGCATATTGTATCACGGCATTTTCCTCAACTATGGTGTTAGGCATGATAACGCTATCGCGTATAATAGCACCTTTACCTATTGTACAGCCTGTAAAAATTACAGAATTTTCGACAGTTCCGCACAATTCGCATCCTTCAGCAATCAATGAATTTTTAGGATCTGCTTCATTTGATACAAAAGTTGAAGGTTGCGCATAGTTTCTTGCATAAATTCTAAAAGTAGTATCTTTTAATTCAAAAGGTACTGATGGATTTATTAAATCCATATTAGCTTCCCATAAGCTTTCGATAGTTCCAACATCTTTCCAATAACCAGAGTAAGGATATGCAAATAATCTTTGACCGTCATTTAGTAAGTTAGGAAGTATATTTTTACCGAAATCATTGCTTGAGTTAGGATTTTCTTCATCTTCAACTAGATATTTTTTTAGTGTCTTCCAGTTAAATATGTAAATACCCATATTAGCATTAGTGCTCTTAGCTTTTTCCGGTTTTTCTTCAAATTCGTAAATTGAGTTATCAGGATTAGTATTAATAATACCAAATCTGGATGTTTCTTCCATTGGTACGTCCATTGCTGCAATTGTACAATCTGCATTTTTTTCTTTGTGATAAGCAAGCATTTTTGAGTAGTTCATTTTATAGATATGGTCGCCTGATAAAATAAGTACGTACTCAGGATCGTATTGCTCAATGAAGTGGATGTTTTGATAAATTGCATTAGCAGTACCTTTGTACCACTCAGATTTATCACTCTTAGCATATGGTGGAAGAACATGAGCTCCTCCATAATTGTGGTTTAACCCCCAAGGTTGTCCATTACCTACGTAGTCATTTAAAACTAAAGGTTGATATTGTGTTAATATTCCTACAGTATCTATGCCGGAATTTACACAATTAGAAAGGGGGAAATCAATTATTCTATACTTCCCACCAAATGGGACAGCGGGTTTTGCAATATCTGAAGTCAGTACCTTTAAACGACTACCTTGGCCGCCAGCCAAAAGCATTGCTACGCATTCTTTTCTTCTTTTTAACATTTTTATACCATTACCTTTCTAATTGATTTTTTTGTCACATCATTATGTCGTTGAAGTTTTTATTCTGATTGAGCCAAAGTGTTTTTAGCTGATTGTTTTTTGCGTCCTCTTTCTTTGGTAACGCTGAAGTAAACTGTAGACATCGGAGGAAGAGTAATGCTGATACTTTGATCAAAACCATGCATAGGTGTTGCTGTACTTTTAGCTGATACAACTCTTGTACCACTACCGCCAAATTTCTTGTCATCAGTAGAGAACACCGGTTTGTACGTACCTTCATGTGGTACACCAATAGCATATTTCGAACGTTTAACTGCCCCGAAATTGCACACTGCAATAATTTCGTTACCTTTTTTGTCAATGCGTCTAAATGAAAGAATGTTTTGCTCAAAATCGTCGTGGCTTATCCAACCGAAACCATCCCAGGAGTTATCATTTTGCCATAAAGGTGGGTTGTCAAGGTAAAAATTATTAAGCGCTTTAACATAGTCTTGCATTTTACTGTGTTTTTCATATTCTAGTAAAAACCAGTCAAGCTCTTTTTTTACATCCCATTCAATAAACTGGCCAAACTCGTTGCCCATAAAGTTTAGCTTCTTGCCCGGATGAGCCATCATATAAGCATAAAATGCACGTAAATTATCGAACTTTTGCTCGTATTCACCAGGCATTTTGCTTAACATTGAGCATTTCCCATGCACTACTTCGTCATGGGACAAAGGTAAAACGTAGTTTTCGCTGAAAGCATAAGTCATAGAGAAAGTAAGGTTATCATGCATACCTTTTCTGAAAAACGGGTCGATTGACATGTATTTTAGACAATCGTTCATCCAGCCCATATTCCATTTAAGGTTGAAGCCTAAGCCATTATCATGAGGTGGTTTTGTTACCAATGGGTACGCCGTGGATTCTTCTGCTATCATCAAAACAGATTTATTTTCTGCAAATGCAGCCGTATTTAGTATTTGCAAAAATTTAACTGCTTCAAGATTAACATTTCCGCCGTCGACATTTGTTGCGCTTAAATGACTTTCTCTACCATAATCGAGGTAAAGCATAGAAGCAACAGCATCTACTCTAATACCATCTATATGATACTTTTTAAGCCAAAATACCACACTTGACACTAAAAACGAAATAACTTCATTTCTTCCGAAGTCAAAAACTCTTGTACCCCAGTCTTGTTGTTCCATTTTTCTAGGATCTGAATACTCATAACAGCATTCTCCATCAAACTCGTACAAGCCATATTCGTCCTTAGGGAAGTGAGCGGGAACCCAATCTAATATTACACCGATATTTGCTTCATGGCATTTGTCCACAAAGTACATAAAATCGTGTGGTGTGCCAAAACGTGAACTTGGAGCAAAGTATCCTGTTACTTGGTAACCCCATGATAAGTCAAAAGGAAATTCTGTAACTGGAGTAAGCTCAATATGGGTATAACCCATTTTTACAACATAGTCCACTAATTTATCTGCGAGCTGTCTGTATGATAAAAATTCGCCAATTTGTGTTTCGCCAACAGGTTCGTCAGTTTTATGTTGCATCCAAGAATTTAAGTTAACTTCGTAAATATTGATAGGCCCGTTTAAAACATTTTTTCTAGCACGAGCACTGCGATATTTACCATCAGCCCATTTATAACCATCTAAATCATAAATTTTTGATGCATTATTTGGTCTGGTTTCATAATGAAAAGCATATGGGTCGGATTTGTACACGAATGTACCATTTGAGCGCTCTATGTAATATTTATAGCTATCGTACACTTGTACATCTTTTACAAAGCACTCCCAAATTCCGTGTGAGATTTTTTGCATATAAGGGGACGCATCAATGTCCCAAGCTGTAAAGTCTCCAACTACTCTTATGCTTTTTGCGTTTGGAGCCCAAACTCTGAAAACATAGCCATTTTCGTTGCCGATTGAAGCGGGATGGTTCCCCATCAGTTCGAAAGCATTATGATTTTCGCCTCGGTGAAACAAATAAACCGGAAAGTCGGTTTGATTTGCTTTTTGTATCTTCTTCATTTCGTTCACGACCTTTTCATAATTTTTTGTATTTTCTATGTTAATCAGAATGATTATAGAAAATATTATAGCACATTTTTATCAAAACTGCCATATATGTTTTGTTAAAAACGTAAAATTTATGTAAAATATATAGAAAAACAAATTTTTCTTATATATTTACTACAAATATCTGTCATATTTTGTTTTTTTTAAACAAAATACTCAAAAACTAAAACGATAATAATACATGCAAATACTTGACATAATATAAAAACCTCAATATTATATACTTAGATAAATAATAAATGCGACTAATAGTTGCTGTGGAGGAATGACTATGCCAAGAAAGGTAAAAGTGAGAAAGATTTGCTTTATTCCAAAAAGCAAAATGTTTAAACCAGACAATGATTGTGATATGGTTGTAACATTAAGCTTGGTCGAACTTGAAGCTTTGCGATTGGTTGATTATGAGATGATGGACCAAGATAGTGCTGCTAGTAAAATGCAAATATCGAGGGCCACATTGCAAAGGATTATATATGCTGCGAGAAAAAACATAGTAGATGCACTAATTAACAGCAAGTCAATCGAAATTAAAGGTGGAAGCTATACTATGGCAAGCGATCACTGTGATGCTGAAACATCCTGTGAAAATTGCCGTTTTGAGAAAAACGAATAATTCACACTAAAAAATTATAGCAAAACGATTATAGAGATTTATGTCAAATAATCTGTAAAAATTAATTTAATGCAATTTTTATGTATTAAATTAATTTTTTTCTTTTATTTACCAAATTTTTAAAAAGAACTACCAAAAATGGACTAAATAAGTTAAATATATAAAAAACGAGGGAACAGCTATATGTTACCTCGTTTTTGCGATACTAATTTGGTGATTACATATAACCGATGGTTATGATTGAAATTGTAACTAGGGATAGGATAATCACGAATATGCGCTATTATTGTTTTGCTTTTGATACTTTTTTTAGTATCAGGATAAGTCCTATGCTCACGAATGAGCAAGCTGATGCTATTGCGAATGCAGGGAACATTTTGTCCATATCGCCGCCAGCTAAATCTAAGAAGTAACCAGCTATGTAAGAAGATATTATTGCTGCAGCTCCGAATCCGAGCAATACGACACCGTATTTTGTAGCAACATTTTTTGCTCCTAAGATTTCTGCAGTTAGCGAAGGGTAAGTCGATAGCAAACCGCCATAGAAAAATCCGATGCAACCGATTAATACAAAAATCCAGTAGCCTGTTGCAAATGTAACTAATAGTGACATTACAGTTGAGCCAAGCATTAAAATTAAAAGAGTATTAGATCTACCGATTTTATCTGAAACAATGCCGCAAACAAGTCTGCCTACTGCATTGAATATTGAAATCATAAGTACGCCGACTGTTGCGGTTTCGACCATTCCTCTGCCGACAGCAATCGGTTTTGCAAAGCCAATCATCATAAGACCGCCCATGCAAGCTAGCATCATCGATGCAGTGATTAAGTAAAGTTTAGGCATTCTAATTATTTGTAAAATACCATCGTTGTCAGAACCTCCATTTGCGTCGTCTTTTTCTTCTGGCATGTACATAAACATCGACCCAACAGTACATATTACTAAGAATACTATAGAAATTACTCTAAACGACATCAACTCGCCTTGGCCTTGACCACCGAAAGTAGTGATAAGTGTTTCAACAATCGGAGTGAAAACCACACCTCCAAGCCCTAGAGCAGCTACTACAAGACCTGTTACCAGACCTTTTTTAGTAGGGAAGAGTTTTTGCACACAAGCGATAGTAGTAGAATAAACAAATCCCATACCGATACCGCCCATAACACCATATGATAACCATAAAAGTTGAGGGAAGTCAGGGGTAGTGAAAGATGCGATAAAAAATCCAAGAGAAAGTATGATACCGCCAATCATTACCACGGATCGTAACGGAATTTTTCTAGCTAATGTACCACCAGCGACACTACCAACGGTGAGCAATGCTAGCAAAATTGAGTAAGAAAGACTTGCGTTTGCGTTGTTGCCTTCGAATATCGTCTGAGCAATCCCAGTTTGGAATACACTCCAAATGTAAGCGACACCTAAACATAACTGAATAAGTATTGCGGCAATCAATGTAAAGATTGGGTTTATTTTGTTTGCTTTAGAATTTGACATAGTTTCTCCTTTAGTTAGATATTAGTTAAAAACAGTATTTTGCATAAATTTTACATATTTATACATTTTTCATAACTTTACTAATTATACTACAGTTCAACAAAAAAAACAAGCAAATTTTGAATATTTTGCATAATAATTTTATATAAATGCAACTTTCATAAAAATTTCATAATTTTATGTGAATGTTTGAATGTTTTCGTTATAAACTGACAAAAATTATCAAGAAATATTAATCAAAAAACAAAAGTGTATTTACCTTTTAGGTAAATACACTTTTATAATACATATGTAAATTAATATAAACTACATATCACTATTGCAGAATGGGCATTTTCCAGTTGGGTCAGGGGCTGTGGTCGCACCACAAGTTGGGCAAGCACCACCTACTGCGACATTTCCACCCATTGGCATTCCTGATTGCGGTTGCTGAGGATAACCCTGTTGTTGAGGATAACCCTGTTGTTGAGGGTAGCCTTGCTGTTGAGGATAACCTTGTTGTTGAGGATAACCTTGTTG
>CAYJII010000012.1:6582-56813 GCA_964370225.1 uncultured Oscillospiraceae bacterium
TGTTGTTGAGGATAACCCTGTTGTTGAGGATAACCCTGTTGTTGAGGATAACCCTGTTGTTGAGGGTAGCCCTGTTGCTGAGGGTAACCCTGCTGTTGAGGATAACCCAGCTGAGGGAAACCAGCTTGTTGTGGGAACCCTAAGATAGCACATATCTCCAGACCAGTTTGTTGATAAAACTGATATTCTGGGTCATATGGACTGTCGATATCTCCGAAAGTTTCATCCAATCTATATCTTACATCATCAAACCAAGGGCTGTTGACTTGAATGTCAATCCAAAACTCATACTCAGTTTTATAGCGACGAGGGTTGTAGCTTTCTCTACGACCTTCGCTATTTTCTCTGTATATTTCTTTTTTCTCTTCTTTAATTTCAAGCAAGCAACTTGTAATTTGGGAAAGCATGATGACATCAGGGTTTATATCTCTCCAATTATCCCTTGCGCAGTATACAAAAGTGCCATTTCGTTGGTCGACTTTTAGTTCGTCTTTTTTACCGAGAGTGCGAGTAGGGGTAAACGCACTAACAGCTAACTCGTTTTGTTTACGATATTCGAGTTGTGATTTAATTTCGTCAATAGTTGATTGTCTGCGCTCACTGAAAAGAGGAGAAAGCTGTTTTGCGCAATCTTTGCACATGTTCCCGTCTTCAAGTTTACGATTACCTAAAAGACCAATTTTTTCCCCACAAATATCGCATTCTTTCTTGTCAAATAATCCCATAAAATTAGTTCCTTTCAACAGTAAATTTTGTAATGTACACGCATAGTAATTATATAAAATTTTTGCTTATGATATATACATATTAGCAAAAATAACCAAAAAAGTAAATGTGCCATTCTACACATTAGTGTGAACAAACTAATGAAAATAATCAATAGTTGCATTTTTGCATGCATCTACATATGGATATTATTGGGAAAGTGAAGCCTGCTTCTTACAGCTGCAAACATATATGAACTCACGAGCATATAATGTAGCATACAAAGTAAAGGAGAGATTATTATGAAAATCAACTGGCTAGTTAGAATTAAAAACAAATCATTTTGGATAATGGTAATACCAGCAATCATAATGCTTGCAGAGCAAGTAGCAAACATCTTTGGATTAAGTATTAACTTATTGCAATTGCAAGATCAAGCTATGGCAATTGTGAGCACAGTTTTTATGATATTAGGGATAACAGGAATTGTCATGGACCCAACGACAAAGGGCATGTCTGATAGTTCTCGTGCTATGAAATATACAATACCTAAGGGGGAAGACGATGAGCAACAGTAGTTTAGTAGAATATGTGAAATTATCGCCACATACAAATCCGAGAGGCAATAATAAGATAAAGAAAATAACAATTCACCATATGGCTGGGAATTTGTCAATTGAGGCATGTGGAGATATCTTTGCCGCACCAAGTCGTCAGGCTAGCTCAAATTACGGAGTAGGCAGCGATGGAAGAGTGGGTATGTATGCTGAGGAAGATAGGAGGGCGTGGACCTCTAGTTCGCCCGACAATGACTACCAAGCAATAACAATTGAGGTTGCCAATGATGGTGGTGCACCTGACTGGCATATATCAGATACCGCGCTAGAAAAAACGATTGAACTATGTGCTGATATTTGCAAAAGAAATGGAATAGAAAAGTTAATTTATACTGGTGATGCAAATGGAAATTTGACAAGGCATAATATGTTTGCAGCTACGACTTGCCCTGGACCATACCTGCAAAGTAAGTACGCATTTATCGAAGAAGAAGTAAATAAATTACTGACAGGTGAAACTGCTTTACAGCAAGAAAAGAGCGATGCCATCAATGCTGAGGGGCTTTTCTACTTTGCACACGTAGAAAACCTTGGAGATTGTGAAAAAGTGCATGATGGGCAAATTGCAGGGACTACAGGCTTTGGTGTTCGACTCGAAGCGCTTCAAATTGACGTGACAAAACTGCAATATGACAATATAGTTTTGTCAGCGAAAATTCACATTGAGGGAGTCGGATGGGTGGAATATGAAGACGTAATTCCAGAGCTAATTTTAGGTAGCAAAGGTGAAAGTAGACGTATTGAAGCAGTTGAATTTGACCTACAAGGTTTACCTAGTAATAAAGTTTTGAGGTATCAAGTTCATTTAGAAGATAACGGTTGGACTGGTTGGGTGAATAATGGATTTACAGCTGGGACTGTAGGAATTTCCAAAAGAATTGAAGCGATAAAAATGTTAATTACTGATAAATAGTAAATATAAAACCTCCGCAATAAATCATTATGAATTTATTGCGGAGGTTTTTTGCGTAGAAATATTTATTTTGTAAGTTTTTCTATCATGTCATCAAGCAAACCATCTCTATCGATTGAATACACATATTTGTATAGATGACGATTTTGAGAATATGCATAGTAATGGTCATACTCAGGAATAGGTGTTTGTTCTATTGAAGCCGACATGAAGCGCTCTCCGCTAGCAACCCAAGCAACAGCCGTTACATCCCAGATTATTCTTGACCATGCTTTGCGAGTAGTTTCTCTTTCTGCTACTTCCACAGTGTGCTTTAAAAGATAATCACAAAGTTTATTCTTTCCTGCAAAATGTTCTATAAGCTCGCTTTTACTAATAGTGAAGCTTGAAACAACTCCATTGCATGGAAGCTGTACAAAAGCGAGTCCTGCGCCCATTACAACACGTGCAGATGCAACATCTTGCATGCAATTAAATTCTTTGTTATCGCTTGCGTGCATAGCGTTGCCGCCAAGCCAAACGACTACAATCTTATCTATAATCTCAGGATTAATTAAAATTGCAGATGCAATATTTGTGATTGCTCCGATTGCGATTACGTATAGTGGATTTTCTGCTGTATATCCCATAGCGCGCTTTGCAAGGTCATTTGCAGCATCGGAGATAACGGGGGTATTTTCGTCTGGAAGATAAGTTTCGCTGCCTCTGTAAACATGTTCAATATACTTTGTTTCTTCCATTAGATTTAGCAAATTAATGATTTCGTCATAACTTTTTTCCATACCATCTTTTGGGCTATCTGATTTGTCGTTATAAAAAGGTGCAGCATAAATAGCTTTTGTATTGAGTTTTTCATTGTATTTGAGTAAGTAGGCTATCGCAAATTGGTCGTCGATTTCGTTATATGCATCAGTGTCTAGGATAACGTCGACTTTGCTTTGTGGGCATTCAAGTTTTTTGAGAATTTCTATGTTTTTGTTCATACTGGTACACTCCTATATTATTATTGATTTATACATTATACTTTATATAAAGGCAAAAATCTATAGAAAAATAATTTTTAAGAAAAAGAGTGATAAAAAATCGCATTTTGTTTTAGTATTTGCGAAAATCTTTGTGTAATATTCATGAAAACTGTATAATAATGCTATAAATGTAGAAAATTAGTGTGCAAATTGTAGCAAAATTCATTGACAGGACTATTTTTTTGTGCTAGAATTTAAAAAGAGTACAAAAAATACATTAATTTTATGAAATTTTTTAACAAATTTGCATATTTGTATAATTGTCTGAATGTGCGGTGATGGGGCTTATACTCATTAACATGAAAGTTAAATGTGCAAAATAGAAAGATTGCGTTAATTATCGTGTTGTTTTTTGTGCGATTGATTAACGCTTTTATATATAAGAATGGAGGTTTTAACTTTGAAGTTTAGTATTAATGTTATTGAACAAGCAACAAAAATCGCAGAAGAATGTCAGGGGCATGAGCATGCATCTTGCTCAACAAAATGTCCAATGCATACGGAAGCTATTGAGTATGTAAATTTGATAAAGGACGGAAAAACTAAAGAAGCTTTACTAAAAATTAGAGAAAAGGTGTTCTTACCTGGTACTTTGGGTAGAATTTGTGCGCATCCTTGCGAAACTGATTGCAGAAGATGCACAGAGTATAATGAACCTATTTCTATAGCAGCGCTAAAAAGATATGCTGCTGATAAGGAAGATTGTGAAGAAATTTGGGATTTAAGCAAAAAAGCAAGTACGGGTAAAAAAATCGCAGTAATTGGAGCTGGCCCCGCAGGTGCTCAAGCAGCGATTGATTTAACAAAAGAAGGGCATAGTGTAACTATATATGAAAAACTAAATGTTTATGGGGGAATGATGCGTGTAGGGATACCGGCATATAGACTTCCCAGAAACATTATTGATTTTGAGTATAAATTCCTTGAAAAACTTGGTGTTGAGTTTAAAATGGGAGTGGAAATAGGCAAAGATATTGATTTTAAGGAACTACAAGAAAAGTATGATGCAGTAGTAGTTGCAAATGGAGCGCACAAAGGATCGCTTATTCCTACACCAGGTGATACCAATAAAAATATCACAAATGCAGTCGATTTTTTAAAGCTAGCTTCGTTAGAACAGCGCACAGAAGTCAAGTGTAAAAAAGTAGTAGTAATTGGTGGCGGAGATGTTGCCATGGACTGTGCGAGAACTTCGTTAAGGTTAGGTGCGACTGATGTAAACTTAGTTGCGCTCGAGTCGCTTGACATATTGCCAGCAAGCAAACATGAGCAACATGGTGCAAAAGATGAAGGTATCACTTTCAACTGCGCATGTAGTGTCAAAGAGATACTGGGAGACGCTGGTGAAGTCAGTGGAGCGGTGATTAGAGATGTAGTTTCAGTATTTGATAGCGAAGGAAGGTTTAATCCTACATATAGTGAAGACAATTTGCGTACTATTGAATGTGATACAATAATTTTTGCTACTGGTCAAGTTGTGCAAGATGCTACCGGTGGCGCTATCGAACAAATGCGTGGTGGTCGCTATGCTGTTGATAAGGACACGCTACAAACTTCGCAGAAAAATGTGTTCGTAGCGGGGGACTGCGCTGGCACCAATATTGTTGTGGAAGCAATGGCTTCTGGTAAAAGAGCAGCTTTGTCTGTAGATTTATTCTTAAAAGGAAAAGATTTACGTGAAGGTAGAGATTTTGAAAAAGAGGGAGCGTATAAATCTAAGTTAGATATTCCATTACCAAAGGATGTAGAGGATTTGCCAAGAAAGGCTACAAAAGAGATGGAAGTGAGCAAAAGGATAAAAACTTTTGACGAATGCGACTTTGGTTTTGATGATGAAGCTGCATTAGAAGAAGCTTCACGTTGCTTAAAATGTGAATGCAAAAAATGCATGGTTGAGTGCATTATGCTTAGTGAATATGCAAAATACCCAGGAGATTTATTCAGCAAGTTTATCGATGAAAGTAATATTGATCCAGTTATCCCATATTCATGTAATATGTGTGACCAATGCACGCTTGTATGTCCTGAGGAATACAAATTTGCTGAACTATTTGGTGCTATACGAAAAGATATGGTAAAAGAAAATGGTGGAAATTCACCTATGGCGGGTCATAAAGCGATTAATATGCACCAGCTACTAGGATTTAGCAAAATATTTACCACCAAGGTAAGAGGAGGCAAAAGATAATGGGAAGGAAAGCTTTTATCGGAGGCTGTGCGCTTTCGTCATATAATCCATCACTAGTGTTAAATACGATAAAACACCTTAAATCGGTGTACCCTGATTTATCTGTCATACAAAAATGCTGTGGTAAACCTACTAAAGCGATAGGACAGGACCATAAATTTCATGAAAGATTTGATGGTTTGACAAAAGACCTTGAAGATTGTGGTGTAGATGAAGTTATTGTAGCTTGTCAGAGCTGTTATAAAACTTTAGCATTAAATCCAAATGTGAAAATTACATCACTGTGGTCATTATTGCCGGAAATAGGACTTCCTAAAGAAGTAGTAGGGAAGGCAAAAGGGAGTAATGTAGTTTTTTCAGTGCACGACTCATGTTCGGTTAGACCATATGCTGAGATACACGATGGAATTCGCTGGATTTTGACTGAGCTAGGATATGATTTTGTTGAACCTGAAAAAACAAGAGAAACGACAAGATGTTGTGGTTTTGGTGGAATGGTAGTGCCTGCAAATCCTGAGATTGCAAAAAAAGTAATGATGAGACGCGTTGGTGATTTTCCAACTAAAGAAGTAGTGACTTACTGTGCTGCTTGTCGTCAGTCGATGCTCATGGGTGGTGCGCCTTCATGGCATATACTCGACTTAGTATTCGGCGATGTAGTAAAAAAAGGAGATACTCCACCTGAGGATACGTTATCACAAACTATGACTGCATGGGGAAATAGGTACAAAACTAAATCTGGAATTAAAAAAATTATGGCTAGATAATAATCATATAAAATATCACTCTTATCATCTCTTCGTGGGGTAAGAGCCATAAAACCACTAATTTTAGTCGACACGAAGCGACAGAACGGGAGCATTACTATGAATGAAAAAAACGAGTCAAAAAAAAGTAATAAGGCGCTAATCATAAAATTACTTATCGCAGCAGGCGTAATCGGCGTAGTTATACTTATTTTATATCAATTAGGAGTAATTGACTTTTTAACAGATATTGATGCATTACAAAAATGGTTTGCGGACCTCGGTGTAGTGGGATACATAGCTTACATTTTGCTTTATATCGTAGTAGCAGTATTTATGTTGCCAGGCTCAGCGTTCACAATTGTTGCAGGGATAACATTTGGACCAGTACTAGGTGGCATACTTGCGTTATTAGGTGGAACAGTTGGGGCGACAGCAGCTTTTATTATTTCGAAATACATCGCAAGAGGGTTTATTGTTAGAAAATTTGAAAATAATCCAATATTCAAAAAAATAGAAAAAGGTTTTGAAGAAAATGGAACAAGTTTCTTAATATTAACAAGACTAGTTCCAGCGTTCCCATACAATGTGCAAAATTATGCATATGGAATAACATCTGTTAGTGTTATGAAATTTGCGATAGTTTCACTAATCACAATGGCACCTGGTGCTTTTATCTACGCTTTCCTAGCAGGTGAAATTGCGACAAATGGAATATCAGTAACGTTATTAATACAGTTTGCGGTGGCTGGCGTTGTACTATTTTTAGTTTCATTAATACCAAAATACATTGCTAAGAAAAAAAATATTAAGATGGACTAACATATACTTCACACGATTTTCTAAGAAGGAGATTAATATGAAAAAATTGATTTTGTGCACATTAGTATCTGCTATGCTGTTAACCGCTGTTTCTTGCACTACACCAGCGGAATCACAAGGAGCCTCAACATTTGGGGAAGATTCGAAGTTTATATCAGTCGAAGATGCTCAGGCAATGATTGAAGCCGATGAAGATGTAATTTTATTTAGTGTACTTGATGCAACTAAAGCTATGGTTCCTTTGATGGATGAAAATACTCCAATCGACGGTTCGTATAGAGTATGGAGACCCGACTATTCTGGTGCAGGCTCGACTGAGGCTATCAGCACCGAAGTTAGCGGTTTCAGAACAGATTTGGATTCGATGAACGAGCTTTTATCGAAATCCGGTATAACAGAAGATAGCAAAATTATAGTTTATTCGACGGGGAATATGCATGATTCAACAAGGTTTGGCTGGCAGTTAGAGTTAATGGGACTTGAGCCACTATACCTTGATGGGGGATTAAATGCATGGAAAGCAGCAGGTTTTGAAACAGGCGGACAAGTGACACTAGCTGACGAAGAGATTAAAAGCGACTTTGCTTCCACTGAGTGGAAGATTGAGGAGCTAGGAGCTGACATCAATGATGTTATTAATGCTTTAGAAAATCCTGATGAGTGGGTGGTTATCGACACTAGAAGTGAAGGCGAATATAATGGGGAGTCAACTGGCTCGTCCTCAGGTGCATTCGGGACTGGTGGCATGACGGGAGCTGTGCACATAGAGTGGAGCAAAGCCTTAAATGAAGATAAGACATTAAAGTCGACAGATGAATTAGAAGCATTATATGGGGATGTTATTGACGGGAAAAAAGTCATCACATTCTGTCAATCAGGTGTTAGAAGCTCGCATACGATGATGGTGTTAAGAGAGATGCTTGGGGTAGAAGATGTGTATAATTACGATGGTTCGTGGATTGAGTGGTCATATGCTGCAAGCGAAGTAGGAGATGACGTGGACTTTGCACTTAAAGAGAGTGTTTTAGCTCTTACAGATAAGTGGTCGGATAATAATGGACCGATTTAATCTAACTAAATAAAGGACAAAAGAGCACCATTTTAATTATGGTGCTCTTTTAAATATTATTGCAAAAAAGCAGTGTGAATAATCTCACACTGCTTTTGGCTATATTAACATTAATTCTCAGAACCGCCATTTGAAATAGCTCCATGGCATTTTTTGAATTTTTTGCCACTGCCGCAAGGACAAGGATCATTTCTGCCGACTTTTTCAACACGAATTGGTTGGCGTCTTACTGATTGAGAACCATCACCGCGTCCAGTTTCTTCTGGTTTAGCTACTTGCTCTCTTTTAATTTCTTCGTTAATTTTAATCTTTACTGTCAAAATTAGCTTAACAGTTTCTTCCCTAATAGCGGAAATCATCACGTCGAACATATCAAAGCCTTCGATTTGGTACTCAACAACAGGATTTTTTTGTCCGTATGAGCGCAAATAAATGCCTCGTTTAAGTTCAGCCATGTTGTCAATATGTTCCATCCAATGTCTATCAACAGTTTTTAGCAAGATGTAACGCTCAAGTTCGCGCAGACGCTCTTTACCAAGAAGTTCTTCACGTGCGTCATATAATTTTTTTGCACGCTCATAAAGAATTTTGTAGATATCTTCTTTTTCTATGTCTGCTAATTCAGAAATTGTGTATTGGAAATCTTCTTCTACAGTTAGATAGCCTAAGAAATGGTCTTTAAGCCCAGTGATATTCCACTCGTCATGCACATCAGAATCGCTCAAATAATGAGAAATAGTTTCATTTAACATGTCTTCAAGCATTTTAACAACATAATCGTGTACATCTTCACCATTTAAAACTTTATCGCGTTGCACATAGATGATTTCACGTTGTTTATTCATCGTATCATCAAATTGGAGTACGTTTTTACGTATATTAAAGTTTCTGGTTTCAACTTTTTTCTGAGCACCCTCAATTGTATTTGTTAAAACTTTTGTTTCAATCGGTTGATCCTCTTCGATTTTGAGCATATCCATCAAACCTTGTACACGCTCACCACCGAATAGGCGCATCAAGTCATCCTCAAGCGAGATGAAAAATCTGCTCGCACCAGGGTCACCTTGACGTCCTGAACGACCGCGTAGCTGATTGTCTATACGTCTTGATTCATGGCGTTCAGTACCTATTACAAATAGACCACCCGCTTCTCTAACTTTTTCAGCAGAATCTTTTATATCTTCTTTGCATTTTTCGTATTGCTCTTTATAAAAAGCTCTTGCAGCTAAAATGCTTTCATCATCAGTATGTGAAAAACTATCCGCTTCAATTATTTGTTCTTCAGTATATCCTTTTTTGCGCATAATACCTTTTGCCATAAACTCAGCATTACCGCCAAGCATGATGTCAGTACCACGACCAGCCATGTTAGTTGCAATTGTAACCGCGGCGAATTTACCTGCTTGAGCTACGATTTCTGCTTCTTTTTCATGGAATTTAGCATTGAGGACTTCGTGTTTTATGCCTCTGCGCTTAAGCATAGAGCTTAAAAGCTCAGATTTATCGATTGTAATAGTACCAACCAATACTGGTTGCCCTTTTTTATTACACTCAACGATTTGTTCGATAACAGCAGAATATTTACCCTTCTCAGTTTTGTAAATACTGTCGTCCATATCAATTCTTTGAACTGGTTTGTTCGTAGGAATTTCAATTACATCGAGTTTATAAATTTCTCTAAATTCGTTTTCTTCAGTTAAAGCAGTACCAGTCATACCAGAAAGCTTTTTATATAGTCTAAAGTAATTTTGGAATGTGATTGTTGCAAGAGTTTTTGACTCTCTAGCAACTGTTACCCCTTCCTTAGCTTCAATCGCTTGGTGTAAGCCCTCATTATAACGACGTCCAATCATAAGACGACCAGTAAACTCATCTACGATGATAACTTCGCCATCTTTAACTACATAATCAACATCACGTTGCATAATACCAATAGCTTTAATAGCTTGGTTAACATGGTGGGATAAAGTGATATTTTCAGCGTCATTTAAATTTTCAACATTAAAAAATTCTTCAGCTTTTTTAACACCAATAGGGGTTAGTGTAGCGGTTTTTCCTTTTTCATCGACGATGTAATCTTCTGTTATACTATCGTGATTTTCTTTATTATCAATCTCAACTACTTTGTGAGATTTAAGCCTTTTTGCAAATTCGTTAGCTTTAACGTACAAGTCAGTAGATTTGTCGCCACGACCTGAGATAATAAGCGGAGTTCTTGCCTCATCGACTAAGATTGAGTCAACCTCATCGACAACTGCAAAGTTAAACATACGTTGAACTTTTTGGTGTTTATAAACTACCATGTTATCACGCAAGTAGTCAAATCCAAACTCGTTATTTGTACCATAAGTAATGTCGCTATCATAAGCGGCTTTTTTCTGTTCATGGTTTTGGCCATGCATTATAATACCAACTGATAGACCTAAAAATTTATATAATTTTCCCATCCACTCAGCTGCAAGTTTTGCAAGATAATCATTGACAGTAACAATGTGTACGCCGTTGCCAGATAATGCGTTTAAATAAGCAGGCAAGGTTGCAACCAAAGTTTTTCCCTCACCAGTTTTCATCTCAGCAATTCGCCCTTGGTGTAAAACGATACCACCGATTACTTGCACTCTAAAGTGCTTCATACCGAGCACACGCCATGCAGCCTCACGGCACACTGCGAAAGCATCTGGTAAAATATCATCTAAAGTTTCAGCTGTGTTAAGTCTAGACTTTAAAATATCAGTTTGAGCACGAAGTTCATCGTCTGACATCGCCTCATACTTATCATTAAGCTCCATAACTTTGTCTGCGATTGGGTTGATACTCTTCATTTCTCTAGCAGAATATGTCCCAAATATTTTTTCAAACAAACCCATTAAGTTTTCACCTCAAAAATTAATTGATAGCATAAATATTTACATATATTTGCAATTGTGCCTAGCTACCATATCTTATTATTATACATGTTAAACAGAGATTAAGCAATAGTTTTGCCATTAATTTAAAATATTTCTTAAAATTTTCAGAATTTCTATAATGTTTTGTAACTTCTTAAAACAAAACAAAACGCATGACCCTATAAAAAGGTCACGCGTTTAGGTTTAGTCCATTGTTTTTGTAACTACAATGTTAGCATCTGTTCCTAAAACATTTGCGATTACTATGTCGCCAACTTTTACAGGAGCTTTGATTTTTGCTTTATTAATCTCGTTCATGCAATCAAAAATCATGTCTTTTGGAATTGGCGCTGAGGTTTTAACAGGAATTAGTCTGGTATTATTACTATTTAGTAGCGCTACAGTTGATGTTACCATTCTAGTAGGTGCAGTGAGCTCATTTACCCCGTAAGCAATGCCTCGCTTACAGGCGTTACCGCTAACATTATATTCGCCATCAACTTCTGTTACTGTTAGTCTGCAACCTTGAGGGCACACGATACAAATAAATTCATGTGTTTTATTGGTATTCATAATTATATTCTCCATTCTCATAATCAAAACTTAATCTTCAATACTTACGGTAATGCATTTATGCCCTTTTAGCATGCTTTTATCGAGCAGAACTTTTTCCATTTCAGCTGGCAATAAAAATGCTTTTTTCTTTTTCTTCAATACAGTGCCGTCATCAGAAGTTATGACAATGCTTTTTCCTTTGAGCACATTTGTAACCCTAAAGAACAAATCAAAGCTATCATTTCCTTTTTGCATATCAATATGTTGTGGCACATTATAGCTAACTAAATTGCCGTTTTTAATGCTCACCACATCATCAGAATGTGTATAATTATTTTTGATATATTCGCTAGCAGCCTTCCCAGCTTTAATGCTTTCTTCTGTAACAAAGTCAACTAGGTCATGTACATGCAGCACGTTCCCACAAGCAAAAATACCAGGAACACTTGTTTGCATGTCATCAAAAACTACTGCGCCATTGCTTTTTGCGTCTATGTCAATTCCAGCAGATTTTGAAAGCTCATTTTCAGGGATAAGTCCAACTGAAAGTAACAAAGTATCGCAATCAAACTCGATTTCACTACCTGCTATAGGAGCTCTATTTTCGTCCACTTTGCTAATTACTACTTTCTCAAGTCTAGTTTCACCATAAATATCAGTTACTGTATGCGATAAATATAGTGGTATATCATAGTCATTTAGGCATTGTACTATATTTCTATTTAGTCCGTTTGAGTATGGCATAAGCTCAACTACTGCTAATACTTCTGCACCTTCAAGCTTCATCCTTCTTGCCATAATAAGCCCAATATCCCCAGAACCTAGAATAACAACTCTTTTACCAACCATATAGCCTTCCATGTTTACATAACGCTGTGCAGTACCAGCAGTGTAGATGCCAACAGGTCTGTGTCCAGGAATTGCGATTGCTCCTCTAGTTCTTTCTCTGCAACCCATTGCAAGAATTATTGATTTTGCCTGGATTGTAAAATATCCCTCAGAGTTAAGGGCGAATACTTTTTTATCCTCAGATATTTCGAGTACCATAGTATCAGTCATCACTGTGATGTCTGTGTTTGCTACCATATCCACAAATTTTTGTGCATACTCAGGACCTGTAAGCTCTTCTTTAAAGTAGTGAAGACCAAATCCGTTGTGAATACATTGGTTTAGGATACCCCCACTTATTTTATCTCTCTCCAAAATAGCAATATTTCTAACGCCATTTTCCCAAGCGCTATATGCAGCCGCAAGACCAGCTGGACCTGCACCTACAACAACTAAGTCAAATTGTTTCATAATTATAATCCCCCTTTGTTAGTTTTCGAGACAAGAATGTTTGAGTTTTCTTTGTCTAAATTTATTTGTGTGGGGTCTAAATTAAGTTCTCGTGCCAAAATTTCAAGTACTCTTGGGGAGCAAAAGCCACCTTGGCAGCGTCCCATACCAGCATTACTTCTGCGTTTTACTGCATCAATAGTGGTAGCTTTTAGTGGGGAGTGTATTGCAGCTACGATTTCACCTTCGGTGATAGTTTCGCATCTGCAAATAATTCTGCCATATCTGCTATCTTTTTTGATTAGCTCATTTTTCTCATCAGTAGATAAATCTTTAAATTTAACACGCTCTCTTGTGCTAATATAATCATCTTTTTTGCTCAAGTCAAGACCAACTTCACCGAGCATTTTTACTACATCAAGTGCAATTGCAGGGCTTGCTGTTAAACCAGGAGACTTTACACCAGCTACATTGATAAAGCGAGAATTTTCTTTTGCAGGACCGATGATGAACTCATCAATTTCCTCGGAAGTGCCATCTAAGCTAATGCTATGTGCACGTAGTCCCGCAAAATTTCTGATAGATTCTCTATAATTAATTTTATCGCAAGTTTTAGCTGCGATATCACGTACATACTTTAGTTGTTGTGCTGTAGTCCCAACATCCACTTTGCTTTTTTCGTCAGTGCTATCAGGTCCTACGATTAAGTTACCATGCGCAGTAGGGGAAACGAGAATGCCTTTTCCTAGCTTAGTAGGGCATTGGAAAATAACTCTTTCCACTAACTGACCTTGTGATTTATCAAGCAAGTAATACTGACCTTTGTTTGGCACAATCTCAAAACTTGGTTTATAAGCAAAGCCAGCAACCTCATCAGAGTTTACACCAGCAGCATTTACGATAGTTTTTGCTGTAAAAGTTTTTTGCTCGCCGCTATTATTTGTGATAACTTCAAAATGTTCACCGCAGTCTTTTATGCTCACAACTTCGTGTAAAAGCAAAACTTCCACACCGTTAGTGATAGCGTTATCTATTTGTGCAATTGAAAGCTCCCAAGGAGAAATGACACCACAGGATTTTGCATAAAGCGCTCCTTTAATTTCCTCGGAAATATTAGGTTCAAGACGTCTTACTTCCTCAGCACCAATTATTGAAAGCTCAGGAACTCCATTTTGAATTCCGCGATCGTATAAAGCTTTGATAGTCTCCATTTCTTCATCAGAAAAAGCTACTACTAAAGAGCCATTTTTCTTATAAGTAATATTTAAATCTTTTGCTAATTGTTGGATTATTTGATTGCCTAAAACATTGTATTTAGCCATGAGAGTGCCTGGTTTTGGGTCATACCCAGCATGAACGATACCACTGTTAGCTTTAGTGGTTGCGTTACCTACGTCATTACTTTTTTCAAGACATAGCACGCTTAATTTAGTTTTGCTAAGTTCTCTTGCAATCGAGGCACCACAAGCGCCAGTACCGATAATAATTACATCATACACTTTCGTATTCCTCCACTAATTTATACTTTAAATAACTTTGTACATTCAACTGCTTTGCGCCATTTTTTCACATGGGACTCGGCAATTTCTCTATCCATTTGTGGCTCATATAGATTGCCAAGAAGCCATTTTTCTTTTATTTCTTTTTTATCTTTCCAAAATCCTACGGCTAGTCCTGCTAAAAATGCAGCCCCAAGTGCAGTAGTTTCGCTAATAATAGGTCGTCTTAATGGCATACCCAAAATATCAGATTGGAACTGTAGCATCAATTTGTTTGCGCTTGCACCACCATCTACTTTTAAGGTTTTTACTTCTATACCAGTATCTTCAATAATTGTATCGATGATGTCTTTAGTTTGAAATGCTATGGACTCGAGCGCTGCTCTAATAATATGGTTTCTTGTAGTAGAGCGGGTTATCCCAAACATTGTGCCACGAGCATACATGTCCCAGTGTGGTGCGCCCATGCCTGTAAATGCAGGTACTAAGTATACGCCACCATTGTCAGATACTTTCGACGCAAAATACTCGCTATCTTTCGCCTCGTGGATAAATCTTAAATCGTCACGTAGCCACTGAATAACAGCGCCTCCAACGAAAACACTACCCTCGATAGCGTATTCAGTTTCTCCCTTTTCCACAGCGGCCATAGTGGTAAGCAAACCTTTTTTACTTTCGATGAATTTATCACCGATATTCATTAATGTGAAACATCCAGTACCATATGTATTTTTCAAATCGCCTTTTTCAAAACATGCCTGCCCAAAGAGAGCAGCTTGTTGGTCACCTGCGATACCGCAAACGGGAATCTCTACTCCTTGAATGTTTATATGAGCATAAAGTTCACTACTGCTTTTTACTTCAGGTAGCATTGATTTTGGAATATCTAGTTTTTCAAGAATTTTATCGTCCCAAACTTTATTTTTTATATCAAAAAGCATGGTTCTAGAAGCATTAGTATAATCAGTAACATGAACCTTGCCGTCAGTCAGCTTCCATAAGAGCCATGAGTCCACTGTTCCGAATAACAAATCGCCACTTTCAGCTTTTGCTCTTGCTCCATCGATATTGTCTAATATCCATTTAATTTTAGTAGCGGAGAAGTAAGCATCAACCACTAAACCTGTTGTGGACTTAATATAATCAGCAAAGCCATCTTTTTTAAGCTCCTCACAGATATCTGCAGTGCGTCGACATTGCCAAACTATAGCGTGGCAGATAGGATTACCTGTGTTTTTATCCCACACAATTGTGGTCTCTCTTTGATTTGTAATGCCTATCCCAGCGATTTCGTTTGGGTTAACATTACTTTTTAGAATAGCGTCCATAAGCACTGTGTACTGCGAAATATAAATATCATTCGCCCTTTGCTCAACCCAACCCGACTGTGGGAAAATTTGAGGGAATTCTTTTTGCGATATCGCAATAACATTGAGTTCCTTATCAAAAATAATACAGCGAGAGCTAGTTGTTCCTTGATCTAATGCAACAATAAATTTTTTCATAGATACCTCCAAAAAATTGATCTTAACTATCCCACACACTCTCAAGTGTGCATGAAACAGCAATTGCGCCTGCGCTCAGGGCATTTATAACATCTTCTTTATCAGAAATTAGTCCACCAGCTATTAAAGGTAGCTTAACTTCTGATACAAGATTTTTAATAATTTTAGGCATAACACCTGGAAGTATTTCAACGAAGTCAGCGACTTCAAGCTCCATGTGCTTTTTAATATTCTTTAAAGCGATAGAGTCGATTAAAAAAAACCTTTGAACTGTAATCAGTCCAAGCTCTTTCGCCTTTTTAAGCAAATTTGGTTTTGTAGAAATAACCCCATCAGCATTTGTGTGGTTTTTTACAAAATCTAAAGCAATAGTTTTTTTCTCCAATCCTTCGACTAAATCGATATGTATAATTGCGATTTTGCCAGCTTTTTTAATTTTTTGTACATGTTCAGCTATACTACATATATCGCCAAAAAGCACAAAAACTACATTACTGCTTGAAACTAAAGCTTTTTTTAGTTCATTTGGATTTTTTACAGCAGCAATAATGGGCGAAGCTTCAAGCGAAGCTAACATTTCACCTAACATATAACACCTCTAATAAAGTTTTGTAGCATCGCTCTAATACTCTAAATGCGTTCCCTTACAAAAATTATTTTACTATATTATGAAAAAAAACACAATACTTTTTTAAAAATTTATTGATTATTTTAGCACTTTGCTGTATAATTTATTTATTATATGTGAAATTCCATATAAAACCTGTTCAAAAAATCAGCAAGTATTAGTGCATATCGTTAGAAAAGAGATAAATGGTATTTTAACAAGAAAAAATAGAAAGAGGGGCAATTATGAGTAAAGATTACATGATTTTTTGTGATACAAACGTAGATTTACCATGGGATTATTTTAAAAAGCACAATGTAAAATATATGCCAATGGGTTTTTCTATTAACGAAACAGAGTATGCAGGAACGCCGGAGGATAGCCTGCCTTTTAAAGAATTTTATGACAAGATGAAAAATGGAGCTCTTCCCAAAACAACCGCTTTAGCACCAATGACTGCAAAAGAGGCATTTGAGGAAAGCATAAAAGAAGGATACGATGTTATCTATATAGCTTTTTCATCTGGATTAAGTGCTACTTATAATAATGCTGTTATAGCTAAAAATGAATTAGCTGAGGAATATCCTGATGCAAATATTATTGTAGTTGACTCACTAGCAGCATCGCTTGGATATGGGCTAATGGTGAATTATGCTGTAGCTTTGAAAAAAAATGGGAAATTAATCAATGAAGTTGCGGATATCATTGCTCGTGATAGACAAAGTTTTTGTCAGTATTTCACTGTTGATGACTTAAATCATTTGCATCGTGGTGGTCGTGTTTCTAAAACAAGCGCCGTTGTTGGCACAGTTTTAGGGATAAAACCAGTGTTACATGTTAACGAAAATGGTAAGCTTGTACCATGCGGTAAAGTTAGAGGCAGAAAGAAATCATTAGATGAGCTAGTAAATAAAATGGAATCAAAAACTGATGGTGTTGCAAATGATATAGTTTATATATCACATGGCGACTGCGAAGATGATGCAAAATATGTAGCTGATCAAATCAAAAAAAGATTTGGTGTGAAGAAATTCTTAATCAACTACATCGGAAACTCAATAGGTAGCCATTCAGGCGCTGGGACTGTAGCTTTGTTTTTCTTAGGCAAAAACAGAGATGAAACAAAATAAAAAATAAGTGTAAAAGATAGGGGAGCAATATGTTAAACATACTATTCATAGGTGATGTAGTAAGCCAAGTCGGCTGTGAATTTTTAAGGAAGATACTCCCTAATCTTAAGAGAGAGTACAATGTCGATATCGTTATAGCCAATGGCGAAAATTCTGCTGTTGGCAACGGTATTTCCGAAAATAGTGCAAACCATATGTTTGATAGTGGTGTAGATATTATCACTACAGGAAATCATGTTTACAGAAGACGTGATTTCTATGACTATTTAGACAGAACACCACAGATAGTGAGGCCTGCAAATTTCCCTGATGAATGTAATGGTAAAGGGTATTATGTTTATGATGCGGGAAGTTATACCTTGTGCGTAATCAATATGATGGGTACAGTATTTATGCAGCCTTTAGATAATCCTTTTTTTGTGATAGACAAGATTTTAGATACGGTAAAAGCCGATTATTATGTTATTGATTTTCATGCAGAAGCTACAGGTGAAAAGAAAGCTTTTGCTTACTATGTTGATGGTAGGGTTTCATGTGTAGTAGGCACACATACACATGTGCAAACTGCCGATGAGCAGATTTTAAGGAATGGTACCGGTTACATTTCTGACCTTGGGATGACGGGGCCAAAGGAGTCTGCTTTGGGTATTGAACCACAGAATGTTATACAAAAACTTAAGTATAATATGCCAGTGAAATTTGAGGTTGCTCAAGGCGTACAAATTTTTAACGCATTATTAGCTAAATTAAGTAAAAACACGGGTCAATGTACTGAGGTAGTTAGAATAAACATAGAAAAATAAACAAAATTTTTATAAATTGTTGATTTATTATGTATAATAGCTTATAATAAATATATCAAAACATATATGTTTTCCGTATGACTGTCTGTATATGATGGAGGGATTTTCTAATGGACATTCTAAAAGTTTCTGCAAATTCGAAGCCAACTTCGGTTGCTGGTGCAATAGCCGGAGTTATTAGAGAAAGTAAAGCAGTTGAAATTCAAGCAGTAGGGGCTGGTGCAATTAATCAAGCAATAAAATCGATAGCTGTAGCGAGAGGATATATGGCGCCTTCGGGAACCGAACTCGTATGCATACCGGCTTTCGCGACTATTGAAATTGATGGCATAGAGCGAACTGCAATTAAATTAATCGTTGAACCAAGATAGTTAATTTAAAAATCGAAGACCCTTTTAATTAAGGGTCTTTTTGTTTATTTTATAAAGAAATGGATGAGTTAAATGGATATATTTAAACCAGTAGAGTATTATGTGGAAAAGATTACGGGAGACTATGCGATACTAAAAACTAAAGAGGGGATTGAAAACACAGTTGCATTAGCATTGCTTCCCGCTGAAATCGATGAGGGTAAAAAAGTATTATGGGAAAACATGACTTATACTATGGTATAAGTGATGTGCCCGTTTCGTCGGGCACGCAAGTTGATTTTATTGCTGTGGGGAAAGAATTCCACATGGTAGATGAATATAAATTGGAGGGAATAGTGTGAAAATAAGAGAAGTAGAACTTTTTAAAGTGCCACCTAGATGGTTATTTGTAAAAATTACAACCGAGTCAGGAATAGTGGGTTGGGGTGAGCCGATAGTCGAAGGGAAAGCGGATACGGTTGCAGCTGCGGTCAAAGAGATGAGCGAGCAAATTATCGGGAGAAACGCAGGAGATATAGAGGATATCTGGCAGACTTTATACCGCGCTTCCTTTTACAGAGGTGGACCTATACTAAGTAGTGCGATTTCAGGGATAGAACAAGCACTATGGGATATAAAGGGCAAGTTTTATAACGCGCCTGTATATGAGCTTTTGGGAGGCGCGGTGCGTGATAAGCTAAAAGTATACTGCTGGATTGGCGGAGACAAGCCTGATGAAGTTGCAGCAGCTGCAATGGAAAAATATGAGCAAGGCTACACTGCGATAAAGATGAATGCGACATCGGAAGTAGCGTGGATTGATAATTATAAGATAGTGGATGATATTATAAATAGGGTAGCTTCTATTCGAGAAAAATTGGGAAGTAAGCTTGATGTAGCGCTAGATTTCCATGGCAGGGTGCACAAAGCGATGGCAAGAATTTTGATGAAAGAGCTTGACCCATACAGACTGATGTTTATAGAAGAGCCTGTGCTGTGCGAGAACGAGGAAGCATTTGTGGAGTTAAGAAGACATTGCACCATGCCGATTGCAACAGGCGAGCGAAATTATACAAGGTGGGGCTTTAAGGACATGATTACAGCGGGTGGGGTTGATATTATTCAGCCTGATTTAAGTCATGCGGGTGGAATACTTGAGTGCAAGAAGATTGCGGCGATGGCTGAGGCGTATGATGTTGCGGTAGCACCGCATTGCCCGCTTGGTCCGATAGCGCTTGCGTCCTGTGTTCAACTAGATTTTTGTACACCGAATGCTTTTATACAAGAGCAGAGTTTGGGAATTCACTATAATCAAGGCTCGGATTTGCTTGATTATTTACAGGATAAATCTGTGTTTACATATGAAGATGGGTACATACAAAAACTTACAAAGCCTGGACTTGGAATAGAAGTTAACGAAGATAAAGTTAGAGAGATGGCAAAAATTGGACACAACTGGAAAAATCCTATTTGGCGCACATATGACGGAACAATTGCAGAATGGTAAGCTAATTTTAAAGCTATGACAGAATAAAATGTCATAGCTTTTTGTTTTTTATACATTAAACACTTATGTGCAAACAAGTTTTTTTCGGGTAATTTTATAATTGTGTCTTCATTATATATATGTAGAAAGTACTATATAAAAAACGTGGTTTAGGATAAAAAACTATTTAATATAAATTTATTTTTTAATGTAAATTTATACAAAGGGAATTTTTATGGGATATATAACTGCAAATACAACAATTTTTAATACTTTTTGTGAAGAAAAAATAGCGAGACAACCAAAATATACACAATTCCCTTTAATACTGTTTAAAAATTTGTCAAAATAATTTATAATTATATTAATAAATGTCGATAAGTAAAGAATTTTACAGTAATAATCTATGCAAAACTCTTGGAGGTACAAGAATGTTTATTTTTCTGCTAATTTTGTGGATAGTCTTTAATGGCAAATTCACGATAGAAATATTGTTAATAGGTATAGTAATCTGCGCACTGATTTATATGTTTTGCTATAAGTTTTTATCCTATTCAATTAAAGATGAGTTCCTTATGATAAAGAGAATTCCACTAATGACGAAATTTTTTCTCGTGTTAATCAAAGAAATTTTTATTGCAAATCTTGTTACAATTAGGTTTATTATTACAAACAGAAAAATTAGTCCACTAATTTGTCATTTTACCGTTGACTTAAAATCAGAAATGCTTCGAGTGCTTTTATCCCATTCAATAACTTTAACTCCTGGAACGATAACAGTTGAGCTAAAAGATAATTATTACGTGGTGCATTGTTTGGATAAGTCCTTTGCGCAAGGAATAGAAAGCTCAAAACTTGTACAGATACTAAAAGAGATTGATGAAAAGGGGTAGGATTATGACATTGGATCAAGCTTATGAAAATCTTTTTAATGTAATATTGTTATGCCTAGCAGTACTGATAGGGCTAGGTTTTATCCGTGCGCTAAAAGGACCAAAAGTTTCGGATAGAATCGTCGCTGTTAATATGATTGGTACGATCACCATCACTATAATAGTAGCGGTAGCAGCGGTTATAGATGAGGCGTACCTTGTGGATATATGCCTAATATATGCGATGATAAGCTTCCTTGCAGTTATAGTGTTGACAAAAGTGTACATGGGTGCACATGAAGAGCTAAAACGCCATAGAGAGGATAAGGAAAAAGATGATAGAGTGGATTAAGTTTTATGTAATTGCGACATTTTTTATCTTGGGCATAATAGTACTTTCTTTATCCATGTTTGGAACGTATAAATATAAATTTGTGTTAAATAGAATGCAAAGCGCTGCGATAGGGGATACCCTTGGGATATCGCTATGTCTTATTGCGCTTATGGTTTATTTTGGATTTAGCCTAACCACGCTTAAAATTTTACTGGTAATCGTGTTTTTGTGGGTCGCATCACCTGTTGCGGGACATCTAATAAGCAGGCTTGAAGTTACTACAAATGACGATATTACTGAGGACTGTGAGGTGGACAAAAGTGATATACTTTAAGTACATCCTATTAATATTTTTAATTGTATGCGCAATTTCTGTTGCTATGTCAAAACGACTGATAAACTCAATAATAATATTCATGTCATATAGTTGTGTTATGTCAATAGTTTGGCTATTGCTTGAGTCGCCTGACCTTGCGATAACAGAAGCAGCAGTAGGTGCGGGGGTAAGCTCGATACTGTTTTTTGTAACGCTCAAAAAAATACATGCGGTGGAAAAAGAAGAAACTTCGGAAGTTCCGACCGATGTAATAGAAGTAGAGCGTCACTGGGAAATGAAACTTTTCTCTCGAATATATAGAATGACAGCAATAATCATCTGTTTTGGAATCATCGTAATACTAGTTACAGCGGTAGCTCAACTACCTGCATTTGGTAGTGCTACAAGTCCAGGAAGTAATGAAGTGGCTCAAAGATATATTGAACAAGGCATGGAAGAAACCGCGGCTGTGAATATAGTAACGGGGATGATACTGGACTATCGAGCTTTTGATACATTGGGTGAATCATGTGTATTATTTATTTCGGTTACATGTGTAATCGTGCTTTTAAGGGTAGATACAAAAAGCGACAATTTATCCATGCCAACGGACGAAAACGATAGAATTTATGAGCCAAAAAATGATGTTATACTACAAAAATCAGCTGCATTTTTGGTGCCTGTAATAATGCTATTCGGTGCATATGTAATTTTAAATGGGCATCTTTCTCCTGGGGGAGGATTTTCAGGCGGAGCAATTATTGGTGCGGGCCTGATACTTTATTTAAACGCCTTTGGTTTTGTGAAAACAGAGAAATTCTTCACATCTAAGCTATATAAAATCATCACATGTGGAGCACTAAGTTTTTACTGCTTAGCAAAAAGCTATTCGTTTTTTACAGGAGCAAACCATATACACAGTATAATACCACTTGGGACACCGGGAGATATACTAAGCTCAGGGTTAATCTTACCACTGAATATCTGTGTAGGGCTAGTAGTATCGTGCACAATGTACTCATTTTACGCTTATTTTAGAAAAGGCAATCTATAAAAGGGGAACTTTTATGCAATACATTAATAATTTATTAAACAACCATTTCGAGGAAGTGGTGTCAGTAATATTATTTGCTATAGGCTTTACAACTCTTATGGTAAGTAAAAATTTAATAAAAAAAATAATTGGACTCAACATAATGGATACTGCAGTCTACCTGTTTTTGGCGGTAAAGGGCTATATCTTTGGAAGAAAAGCTCCGATTATTGTTGATGGTGTTACGGAAGTTGAAGCTTATATCAATCCGATACCGAGCGGGTTGGTGCTGACAGGGATTGTAGTTTCGGTCAGTGTAACAGCTATACTGCTAGCGATTACAATAAGGCTATATAGAAGATACCACACACTAAACTTAGATGAAATAATGATGCATTATGCAAAAGAGGTAGCAGAATGAGTTTTGTTCAAAATTTCCCGTTTTTCTCTATATTACTAACACTTTTCGGTGGAGTGTTGATGTCTGTTTTCAATGCAAAATGGGCAAGGCGTAGCTGTTTGGCGATAATAATAGCAGTAATCGTAATGTCTGCAGCTTTGTTAACTTTTGTTACAAGCAATGTGTTTTCATATAATTATATGATGGGACATTTCCCAGCTCCATGGGGGATAGAAATTCGTATAGGTATACTTGAAGCCATAGTAGCGTTTGTTTTTAGCGTTATAATGTTCTTATGTGTATTCGGAGGGAAAAAGCATACGGAAAAGGACGTTGAGCCAAAAAAACTTAATCTATACTATCTACTTGTGAGTTTGTTATTAAGCTCTATTCTAGCACTTATCTATACTAATGATATCTTCACAGCGTATGTTTTCCTTGAACTTAACACATTATCGACATGTGGGCTAATTGTAATCAGACAAAAAGGGCACACAATTGTTGCAGGTATTCGTTATATGATAATGAGTCTGCTAGGGTCGGGTTTGCTTTTGATGGGGATAAGTTTGCTATATGATATAACAGGACAATTGTCGTTAACTGCGATACATGATGAGATACTTGAGATATTAAAGCATGGCGAATTTGGGCTGCCACTACAGATAGTAATTGCACTTATCTGCGTAGGTCTTGCGATGAAAAGCGCGCTTGTACCATTCCATTTCTGGGTACCGGATACATACGGATACACTACATGTACAACTGCATCACTCATGTCAAGCTTAGTGTCAAAAACGTATATTTTCTTGCTTATAAAATTTATGTACAGAGCGATTGGGATAAACATTATCGCTGATAGCTATATATTAAATGCATTATTTGTTTTGGGCGTAATAGGTATGATTTCTGGTTCAATTGGTGCGATGAAAGAGTTGGATATTCGTCGAATGGTTGCGTACTCTTCGGTAGCACAAATCGGATATATATACATGGGGCTGGGCACTGGTGTCACAGCCGGTGTAGTTGCGGCAATATTCCATATTTTTGTTCATGCTTCGACAAAATCGCTACTATTTATAGCGAGTGCAGGTTTAACGCAAGTTTCGGGAGATAGCAAAAAGTTTCGCGATTTGACAGGTGCGGGATTTAGGAATAAACCAGCTGGACTAGCTTTTGCAGTAGGCGCATTATCAATGGTTGGTATTCCGACTTTTGCTGGTTTTATGTCCAAAATATTATTTGCATCTGCAGCAGTAATTGACGAGAGAAGATCATGGATAATCTTGATAGCACTTGCAATAAGTACAGTTTTAAATGCAGTGTACTTCCTTAAGACTTTACTTAGAATATATACAAATGACGATAGCCAAATCACTAATAGAGGTGGGGTAGCGGATAAATCATTTAGATATGTTTTTTCACTAGTTGCACTCGTTGCGATAAATATGTATATAGGATTGCAGTCCGAGCCGATAATTAACGCAATAGAAGTCGGATTGACGATATTTTCCTAGATAACAAATGCTTTGAGATTATGCTAAAATCACGAATTTTTGCGCACATATCAGTTGGAAGGAATGAATTTTTGAAATGATGGGAAATGCTATGCTGATAATTCCAATCGCTTTACCAATCTTTGTTGGTATTGTGTTTATGTTTATGCAAAAGCATAATAAAACGCAAAAACTAAGGTTAAGTTTTGTGCTAACGAATATAGTCACAGCGATTTTTACTGTGATAAATGTATTTTACGCAGAAGGAAATTTTGTGCTATGGAACATGACAAAAGATATACCGATTGAATTTTATCTTGATAATGTCGGCATATATTTTTCTTTACTAACTTCGCTAATTTGGGTTTTAAGCTCAATTTACTCGATAAAATATTTTAATCACGAGGAAAAAGAAAATCAGTTTTTTGGATTTTTCACTATAACATATGGTGTTCTACTAGCGATTGATTATTCAGCAAATCTAATGACAGCATACCTATTCTTTGAGATACTAACTTTTGTTACGATTGGGTTAGTTGTACATTCTCGCTCAAAAGAATCGATAACAGCGGGACTGAAATATTTAGTCTATTCGTTATTCGGTGCTTTTATGGGGCTGATTTGCATTTTCTTCATCCAAACTTATGCCGACAGCACGCAGTTTATGTATGGTGGCTACTTTAACACTATCACCGAAAATAAAGACATGCTACTATACTTTGCCTTTTTCGGAATAGTCGGTTTTTGCACAAAGGCAGGCATGTTCCCACTTCATGGATGGTTGCCACAAGCTCACCCAGTTGCACCAGCCCCAGCTAGTGCGGTGCTTTCTGGGATTATCACAAAAGCGGGTGTGCTTATGGTGATACGCCTAGTATATTTTGTGTTAGGTGCAGATTTTATTAAAGGGACATGGGTGCAGTACACATGGATTGCCTTGACACTAGTTACAGTGGTTTTAGGCTCGGTGATGGCGTATAAAGAAAAAGGACTTAAAAAAAGGCTAGCTTATTCTACTGTAAGCCAAGTTTCATATGTATTATTTGGACTATCAATGTTAAATGAAATTGCATTTACAGGTGCACTTTTGCATATTAGTTTTCACTCAATTATAAAAGTAGCATTATTTTTGTCAGCTGGAGCTATCATTTTCAAAACTGGTATTACGCAAACAGAAAATTTAACTGCTATATCCAAAAAACTCCCGAAAACGATGCTAGCATTTACTGTAGCTAGTTTAGCGCTCGTTGGGATACCACCACTTAATGGATTTTTCAGTAAATGGAATTTGGCATTAGGAGCATTTTCAGCAGATATATCACCATTTTCATGGCTTGGTCCAGCGCTACTTCTACTGAGTGCAGTTCTCACTGCAGGCTATCTCTTATCGATTTCGTATAATGCTTATTCGAAAAGCGACAAGATGAGTGAGAATAAAAAGATTAAAGAAGACAGTACTATGAATATTGTGCTTATAATTTTAGCTGCACTGACTTTACTCACAGGTCTACTTTCAAACTATCTAGCAAATTTTATAACAAATATCGCACAAATGGTAATATAGGGGGATGAAAAAATGAATGAATATTTGATGTTAATCCCTATATTTTTACCAATATTAGCTGGTATTACCTTAATTTTATCCAAGCCAAAAACGAAAAAGGCGCGCAATATCTTCACTTTTATTGCGGTGCTAATAAACTCGCTTGTGGTGCTATTATTAGTACTATCTAAACCATCAAGTGCACTAACAATATTAAGCGTTACAGATAATATTAAGCTAGTTTTACAGCTCGATGGACTGGGGACAGTATTCGCTGCACTGCTCGCATTTTTGTGGCCGCTTGCAACATTATATGCATTCGAATACATGGAGCATTATTCTTCGCTGGACATGTTCTTTGCATTTTATACTATGACATATGGCATTACAATCGGACTAGCATTTTCGGGTAATGCGCTTACAATGTATCTTTTCTACGAATTTTTAACATTAGTTACTACTCCACTTGTACTACACACGCAAAAACGAGAAGCGGTTGTTGCAGCAAGAAAATATTTATACTATTCGATTACAGGAGCTGCAATTGGATTTATCTCAATTGTATTCGTACTCATATATGGCGAGAATGCATCTTTTGCATTCGGTGGAATAATCGACCCAAACAGCGGCTTCGACGAAGAGGTAATAAGGTTTATTTTTGTGCTTTCGTTCATGGGATTTGGGGTAAAATCTGCAGTTTTCCCACTTCATGGTTGGTTACCATCTGCATCAGTAGCACCTACTCCTGTTACAGCGCTATTACACGCAGTTGCAGTAGTAAAAGCGGGTGTGTTCGTGATAATGCGAATGACATACTATATTTTTGGAACAGCGCTTATAGAAGGTAGTTGGGCACAAGCGGTAGTATTGTCCTTTGCAGCGTTCACTGTCGTATATGGAGCTTTTATGGCTGTGAAAGAACAGCATTTTAAGCGAAGACTTGCATATTCCACAATTAGCAATCTATCATATATATTACTTGGGGTTTGCCTAATGACACCGTATGGGTTATACGCAGCGCTCGTTCACATGATTTTTCACGCTGTGATGAAGATTTCTTCATTCTTTTGCGCTGGTGCTGTCATGGAACAAGCAGATGCGCATTATGTCAAGGACTTAGAGGGGCTTGGTAAAAAAATGCCATTTACATTCACATGCTTTACAATAGCAGCGCTATCACTTATGGGAATGCCGCCGCTAATTGGTTTTATGAGTAAGTTTAACCTGATGTCTGCTGCTATTCAGCGAGGAGATGTCATCGGCAATGTTGCGATAGTAGCACTATTTATATCGGCAGTATTGGTAGCTGTATATTTAATTTTTATATCAATTCGAGCATTTTTTCCAAGAAGTACAGTGAGTATAAGAGATGCGAAGGATCCAGGTATAAGGATGAAAATCCCGATTGCAGTATTCACAGTATTTATAGTTATCGTTGGGATGTTCTCGAGTTATATAACTGATTATCTTGAGAAAATATCATTAGGATTTATTTAGGGGGAAAGACATATGTTTGCATTTACCGTAACGGGATTTGGCATAGTTCAGGTAATCATGACAATAGTAGTATTTTTTTCCTCACTTTTCACTTATCTGCACTATAAGAAAAAGTCTGCATCAGAAAAAATTAGCCGTTTTTTCCTCTTTGCGCTGTGTATAACTTTCTTATCGACGATAGGTATATTCGTCTCAGAAACTTTAATTACCCTATTTATCTGCTTTGAAATTATGTCATTTGCATCTTTTGTATTACTACTAAATAAAAATGAAAAAGCAAAAATCGACATGACAAAACAGTATCTCGCGACATCAGTAATAACGGGTATGGTGATGCTTATGGGCATTTTCATGCTTCAAGATGCACTAGGCACACTTAATATAAACGCAATGAGCGAAGCCGCAGATTCAGCGGATAAATCTGCACTTTATATAGGTGGAGCGTTGACATTAGTAGGCTTTTGTACAAAAGCAGCGATGTATCCACTTCATTTTTGGCTACCGAAAACATATTATCACTCAAGTGAGCCGATAACGGCAATATTTTCATCGGTGCTATCAAAAGCTGGTGTGTTTGGAGTTATAGTTGTAAGCGCAAACATTTTTTTTAGCGACGAAGCTTGGGGAAATGTACTCATAGTTTTTGCTTTGATTACTATGGTTTGGGGTGGGCTATGTGCTATCAAAAGCGATGATATGAAGAAAACTGTGGCGTATTCATCAATGTCGCAAATAGGATTTATCATTCTAGGGATAGCGATGAACTCTATTCTAGGATCGCATAATCAAATAGCAGCTAGTGGGGTTGTATTACATATGCTCAACCACTCTGCATTTAAGTTAGTGCTATTTACATTATGTGCAGTTTTGATGTTTAACCTAAAGACTACAAAACTTGAAAAAATAAAAGGCATAGCAAGAAAAAATAAATTTTTTGCAACATTCTTTATTATTTCTGCAGCAGGACTAATGGGAATACCTTCGTTGTCTGGCTATGTGAGTAAAACTCTTTTACATGAAAGTATAGTCGAGCATATTCACATCACACATTCGAGTTTATTTACATTTTATGAATATGTATTCTTATTTTCAGGCGGACTTACAATATGCTATATGCTAAAAATTACATCCTTTTTATTTGCGAAAAACAAAAAAGCAATCACAGTGGAAATACCAATTGTTGCAAAAATTAGTATGGGGATATGCAGCATATTTGCAGTATTAGGTGGAGTATTGCCAAATTTTGTGATGGAAACTATTGCAAATTTCAGCAATGACGCACTGAATGCACATGCAATGGATGCTGTGAACTATTTTAGCCTGGTAAATTTAAGAGGTGCTGGAATTAGCATAGTATTTGGAATTACGCTGTATATTATTTTTATGAAGTCGTTTTTAACTAAAATCATAGCAAAGCTTAGAATGTGGGAAATACTAAAGCTTGAAAATATATATTATTTTGTATTTATAAAAGCAGTCCCTACGATATTAATTGGAGCATTTTCGGTATTATCTAAGTTGCCTGAATACTTTGCAATTGCTTTTTCGATTATATTCTTTAAACCTGCTAAAGAAAAAAATGCATTGGGTCATGTGCTGTTTAGTTATAGGTTTGGTGAGGGAATAGATACAATTGCAGAAACATTCAATATTAAAACAAAGCGCAAATTTGCGGAAATTTTATCTGACTTAGAACAGCAATCTTCGATTAGGCGCAGAATGATTTCTGCTAGTTTATCATATGGCTTATTCTTTGCAGGTGCTGGAATAGTGGGCGTTTTGTTATATATGCTGGCAGTGTATCTATAGAAAAGTAATTTTACAAAGCGATAATAATTATGTAAAGTCCCATTTACCGTTAATAGGTGAATGGGGCTTTTTAGCGCTAAATGTAAAATAATATTTCTTAGTATTTTTTCGTAATTTACATATATTTTACTTTAAATTTGTTTTAGATTTTACATTGTAGCCTTATACTTAAGTTGTCATTAAGACAATAATTAATAGTTAAAAAAAATGAATTGAGGTAAATAAAATGAAAAAAATATTAGCTTTATTATTAGCAGGCGCATTAGGCGTAACAATGTTAGCGGCATGTACACCAGCAGCTGACGACTCAGCAGACGGAGCTACAACAGATGATGGTGCAACTGGCGCTATGACAGGCGAAATTTCAGTAGTATCGAGAGAAGAAGGTTCAGGAACAAGAGGAGCTTTCGTTGAAATCGTTGGCGTTGTAGATGAAGAAGGAAACGATATTACAACATTAGAAGCTATCGTTGGTAAATCTACAAACGAAGTTATGACTCAAGTAGTAAACAATCCTGCTGCAATCGGTTATATTTCACTAGGTTCACTAAATGACACAGTTACAGCTTTGTCAGTAGACGGAGTAGAACCAACAGTTGAAAACATTAAATCGGGTGAATACACAGTAGCAAGACCATTTAACATCGCAACAAATGGCGAAGTTGATGCTCTAACTCAAGATTTCATCAATTTTATCATGAGTGCTGACGGCCAAGCAATCGTATCAGAAGAAGGCTATATCGCAGTTTCTGAAAACGAAGCATATGCTGGCACAGGTGGCGAAGGTACAATCAAAATCAGTGGTTCAACATCAGTAGGCCCTGTTATGGAAAAAATGGCTGATGCTTACAAAGCAATCAACACTGGCGTACAAATTGACATCCAACAATCAGGTTCATCATCAGGAATGAATGATGCAATGGAAGGTATCGTAAACATCGGTATGGCTTCACGCGAACTAAAAGATTCTGAACTTGAGGTATTAACTCCAATCGTAATCGCACAAGACGGTATCGCAGTAATCACAAATAACGAAAATTCTACAACAAATATTGCGCTTGATACTGTAAAAGAAATTTACTTAGGCAACCTAGTTGAATGGGCTGACGTTAAATAGTAAAACAACTAATTTTCTACATAAGAGCTCACGCATCATTTGCGTGGGCTTTTAGTGGGAAAAAGTGTAAGAACAGAATTTATGAGAAAGTAAGGTTTTCCTACTATGAAAAAAAATTTGGAAAAGTTAATGCATGGAGTGTTTTTTGCTACTGCATTGGTGTCAATTTTAGCAGTAATATTAATATGCGTCTTTCTTTTTGGCAACGGTATCCCAACTATGATAGAAATCGGCTTTGGCGAATTCTTAGGTGGAACTGAATGGCGTCCAACCTCTGGTAGTTTTGGGATTTTCCCGATGATTGTCGGTAGTTTGTACGTAACTGCTGGTTCAATCGTTATCGGTGTACCAATCGGAATACTAGCTTCCATTTTCTTAGCTAAATATTGCCCTAAACCCGCATATAAAATTATAAAACCACTTGTAGAATTATTAGCTGGTATCCCATCAATCGTATATGGTTTTTTTGGTATGGTTATATTAGTTCCTTTTGTAAGAGAGTTTATTGGCGGTGACGGTAATAGCATATTGACAGCATCACTATTGCTTGGTATTATGATATTACCAACTGTTATCGGAATAAGCGAAGCTGCACTAAGAGCAGTACCTGAAAGCTATTACGAAGGAGCATTAGCGTTAGGCGCGACAAAAGAGCGTTCGCTATTTTTTGTAGTAGTGCCTGCTGCAAAATCAGGTATACTCGCAGGTGTAGTGCTTGGAATTGGGCGCGCAATTGGCGAAACTATGGCGGTAATCATGGTAGCGGGTAATCAGCCCAGACTACCGGATGGAGTACTAGAAGGCGTGAGAACACTTACTGCAAACATCGTAATCGAAATGGCGTATGCAGCAGATTTACATGAAGACGCGCTAGTAGCAACGGGTGTTGTATTATTTGTATTTATCTTGATTATTAACATATCGTTTTCAATTCTTAATAATAGGAAAAAGGGGTAATGTAGATGAAAAAGACAGTTGTTGACAAATTAAAACAGTTTAAAAAAGACCCCTTATCTTTATTATTATTTATATTAGTTATAGCATCTATTGTAATCACATTAACAGTTCTTGTGTTTATAGTAGCACATATATTAATAAATGGAATACCGCATTTAACACCATCATTGTTTGAGTTTGAGTATAATTCAGAAAATGTTTCGATGATGCCCTTCATCATCAATACATTATTTTTAATAGTTTCAGCACTAGTACTAGCAGTACCTTTTGGTATAGGAAGTGCTATATTCTTAGTAGAGTATGCAAGTCGCCAAAACAAATTCGTAAAATACATAAGACTTACAACCGAAACTTTATCAGGTATTCCCTCAATTGTATTTGGTATATTCGGAGCTTTATTTTTCGGTACAGTATTTGGCATTAGCTACTCGCTATTATCGGGAGCGCTAACTGTAGCAATCATGGTGCTACCACTTATAATTCGTGCAACAGAGGAAGCGTTAAAAGCAGTCCCTGATATGTATAGGGAAGCAAGCTTTGGTGTAGGAGCTGGTAAACTTAGAACAGTATTTTTGATAGTTTTACCATCAGCTATGCCTGGTATTTTAGCTGGTATCATTTTATCCATCGGTAGGATAGTAGGTGAAACAGCAGCTCTGATTTTCACCTTAGGTACAGCTTCAAACTTAATCGGTGACTTTATAGGCTCAGGTAGAACTTTATCAGTACATATGTATATTCTTGCTAATGAGTCATTGCATGTAAATGAGTCTTATGCAACTGCAGTAGTTTTATTGATAATAGTGTTTGTTATGAATGCTATATCAGGATTAGTAGCGAAAAAGCTACAGAAAAAGTAGTAGGGAAAGCGTGGTAATAATATGGGCATAATTGATATTAACAACCTTGATTTATTTTATGGGAATTTTCAAGCTTTAAAAAACATAAATATGGAGATTGAAAAAAATGCAATTACTGCATTTATCGGTCCATCTGGTTGTGGTAAATCCACTTTGCTAAAATCATTAAATCGCATGAACGATTTGGTTGAAGGATGCAAAATTACTGGAGAAGTCTTACTTGATGGAGTAGACATTTACAAAAATTTTGAAGTAAATGATTTGAGAAAAAGAGTTGGTATGGTATTCCAAAAACCAAACCCATTCCCAATGAGCGTGTATGATAATGTTGCTTTCGGACCAAGAACTCACGGTATAAAAAGCAGAAAAGAGCTTGACGAAATAGTTGAGAGAAGTCTTACTAACGCTGCGATTTGGGATGAGTTAAAGGATAGATTAAGAAAAAGTGCATTAGGGCTATCCGGTGGACAACAACAAAGACTTTGTATCGCAAGAGCGCTTGCAGTTGAGCCAGAAATCCTGTTAATGGACGAGCCAACATCAGCACTTGACCCGATTTCAACAGCAAAAATAGAAGAACTTGCAATCGACTTAAAAGAAAAGTATACTATAGTTATAGTTACGCATAATATGCAACAAGCAACTAGAATTTCGGACACAACATCCTTCTTCTTATTAGGAGAAGTAATCGAGTATTCAAAGACAACAGACTTATTCTCTATGCCAAAAGACAAGCGCACAGAGGATTACATTACAGGAAGATTTGGTTAATATTTTTAGAGAGTAGGATTATTATAATGAGAAGTAAATTTGATAAAGAGCTAAATATACTGCACAATAACCTAGTAGAAATGGCAAGTTTAATCGAAATCGCTATTGGTGATGCGATAAAATCACTGTTAAATCAAGATGGAGATTTAGCGAGAAAGTCAATTGAGTATGATAATGAAATTGACTTGAAAGAAAAAGAAATTGAGCGTAGATGTTTACAACTATTGATGCAACAACAACCTGTAGCTACAGACTTAAGAGTTATTTCTACTGCGCTTAAAATGATAACTGACATGGAAAGAATTGGTGACCACGCAGCGGATATCGCTGAAATTACACTAAGACTTCTAGGTCAAGAATATATCAAAAAGTTAGAGCATATCCCACAAATGGGTGAAGCTACAATCAAAATGGTAAAAGATAGCATCGATGCATTCATTTTAAGAGATGAAGCTAGTGCAAGAGCAGTTATTGCAGAAGATGATATCATTGACGATTTATTTGAAACTGTAAGAAACGATTTGATTGTTATCATCCAAAATAATGCGGACAGTGGAGCGCAAGCTGCTGACTTGCTGATGATAGCAAAATATCTTGAAAGAATAGGCGACCACGCTGTTAACATAGCAGAATGGGTAATATTCTCTATGACTGGCGAACACAAAAATGCAAAAATAATGTAGGGAGGCTTTTTTCATGTCACTTATATATTTGGTTGAAGATGATGAAAGCATAAGAGAGCTTATTTTATACGCTATGAGAAACAGCGGATATCAAACAGTCGGTTACGAAACCGGCGAGGAGCTATTTGCAGCATTAGAAGAAAAAATACCGTCACTTGTCTTGCTAGATGTTATGTTACCCGGAGATAGTGGGTTAGACATATTAGCGAAAATTAGAGATAAAAGCGCATATAAAGATTTACCTGTAATTATGCTTACTGCAAAAAATAGTGAGTATGATAGGGTTAAAGGGCTTGACCTTGGTGCAGATGATTATATTGGGAAACCTTTTGGTGTAATGGAGCTTATTTCTAGGACAAAAGCAGTGCTAAGAAGATATTCTAAAAAATCAGATGCTAAGTTAATGTCGTACGAAGCGATATCTATTGATGATGCTAAACATGCAGTAGTAGCAGGGGATAATAGTGTGGAGCTAACATATAAAGAATACGAATTACTAAAATATTTAATAGCCAATCAAACTATAGTTTTATCAAGAGAGAGCATTATGAATGTTGTTTGGGGATTTGATTTTGAAGGCGAAAGCCGCACAGTTGATATGCATATTAAAACATTAAGACAAAAGCTGGGCGAGCATGGGAAGCTGATAAAAACAGTTAGAAATGTAGGCTATAAGATAGGGGACTAAATGAAAAAACGCATATATAGTTTTTTGACGTTGACAGCCTTATGTACGGTTTTTATCACAAGTGCTGTTATAATTTTCACTTACTTTACTATATACAGTAATCAAGCAAAAGTTAACTTGCAAACGCAATCTGATATTTTAGCTAGTGCGCTTGAACATTGTGGTGACGATATTGATTACCTCAACACATTGTACCTAAGCGAAGGAGGCACACAGATTACTCTGATTGACGAGAGTGGGGAAGTGTTATATGATACCTACAATAATTCTGCGGATAATGACTATTTAAGCTTGCCTGAATTTATACAAGCAGAGCAAAGTGGAACTGGTTTTGATTACAGGTACACACGCTCATCTGAAGAGGTGAAGTACTACCATGTAACAAAATTAGAAGATGGCAATTTTTTACGTGTAGCTACTGTTACACAGAGTATTTACTCAATATTTTTGCAGACATTGCCACTGCTTATGATTATAGCGATAATAGGAATTTTAGTGTGCATATTCTTAGCTGAAAGGCTTACATCAAATATCATGAGGCCAATTGAAAATATATCGAAGAATACTGTGAACACTAATGAGTATTATGATGAGTTGTCACCATTTATCGATAAAATTGGTAATCAAAATGCTGAAATTGAAGAGCAAAAAAGCAATTTAGAACAACAAAAAAATACGCTAAACATTATTACAGACAATATGAATGAAGGTTTAATCTTGGTAGATAATACCTTTATGATACTATCAAATAATCGGTCTGCGGCTCAATTATTGGGTTCTGTGCAGGATTTCTTAGAAGGGCAAAGTTTGCTTGATATGTGTCGAGACTTAGAGTTTATAGAAGCGGTTAGGTTAGCATCACAGGGGAAAACTCAAAACTATATTATGCATCATAATGCTAAGTATATTGAAGTGTTCATTAACCCAATTTATTATAATGCAAAGATAAGTGGTATAGCGATATTGCTGCTTGATATTACAGATAAACATAGTGCTGAGGTTATGAGACGTGAGTTTTCTGCGAATGTTTCGCACGAACTTAAAACGCCATTGACATCGATTTCAGGATATGCAGAAATGCTTGCGACTGATATGGCGTCAAAAGCAGATATTAAAATTTTTGCACAAAAAATTCATTCAGAATCACTGCGTCTGATAAATCTTATTCAAGATATTATTAGCATATCTCAGTTAGACGAAAAACTAACAGACACTGATTTTACTGCTGTATCGCTCCAGAGTGCGATAAAATTTGTGTTTGAAACTTTGGAGAACAAAGCTGCTGATAAGGAAATTGTACTTAGCTTAACGGGTGATGACAGAAATGTTGTAGTTAACCCAAGCATGTTCCACCAGCTAGTGCACAATTTGGTGGACAATGCGATTAAATATAATAATCAGGGTGGAAAAGTGGAAGTGCAAATTAATGCGAAATCCTTCACTGTAAGCGATACTGGTATCGGAATTCCTGAAGAACATCTTGAGAGAATATTCGAGAGGTTTTATCGTGTCGATAAATCCAGATCTAAAAAAACTGGTGGGACAGGATTGGGTCTTGCAATAGTAAAGCATATTGCAGGCTATCATAACTCCACAGTTTCAGTTGAGAGCGAAGAAAATATTGGAACGAAAATTACAGTGCATATGTAATCTATCTGATAAATAAAAAACACAGTGTGAATTTTATTCACACTGTGTTTTTGTTGTTGATTTAATTTATGGATTTACTTGGTTAGTAATATTTCCATCAATAAATTCTTTTAGGTTTGAAACTGCCACATCCATTAAACGTTGGCGGCTTTCTTTTGGTGCCCAACTGATATGTGGAGTAATAATGCAGTTTTTCGCTTTTAGCAATGGGTTATCTGCCAAAATTGGCTCAGTGCAAACAACATCAAGCCCAGCAGCATAAATTTTTCCGCTGTTTAATGCATCGGCAAGATCACTTTCGTTAATCAGAGGACCTCTACTATTATTTAAAATAATAACGCCATCTTTCATTTTAGAGATATTTTCTTTTCTAATGATATTTTCAGTTTCTGCAAATAATGGGCAATGTAAAGAAATAACATCAGATTTTGCAAATAGCTCATCAAGTGAAACATACTCAGCGATTGCTTTGCCACTATCACTAGGATAAGCGTCATAAGCAATAACGTTCATACCAAATGCTTTTGCAAGCGCACCAGTGTTTTGACCAATTCTACCAAAACCGATTATCCCCATAGTTTTGCCAGAAAGCTCAATTAATGGATAATCCCAAAAACAGAAATCCTCACAATTTGTCCATCTGCCAGCTTTTACTGCTTTGTCGTGATGGTCAACATGGTGACAAATTTCAAGTAATAATGCCATTGCAAATTGCCCAACCGCAGCAGTACCATAGCTTGGAACATTACAAACAGGGATGCCAGCTTCTTTAGCTGCGTTTACATCAATGACATTGTATCCTGTTGCAAGCACTCCTATAAATTTTATGCTAGGGCAAGCGTTAATAACTTCTGCTGAAAGCGGAGTTTTATTTGTATACACAGCTTGAGCATCGCCTATTCGGCTGATTATAAGTGCTGTATCTTTTGTATCAGTGCGGTCATATACAGTTAATTCGCCTAAAGATTTAAGCGGCTCCCAACTTAAATCTCCTGGATTTTCAGTATAACCATCAAGTACTACAATTTTCATTATGCTAACATCTCCTTACAAGTATTAATTATGTTTTCTACTGTGATGCCATTTTTTGCAAGTAGGCTTTCATATGGAGCAGATTCGCCGAATTTATCCATGATGCCAATTCTGCGAACTTTTGCGCCTCCTACTTCCGCAGCTACTTCACAAACTGCACTACCCAGTCCGTTGATGATGTTGTGATCCTCAACAGTTACGATATTTTTACATTCAGAAATTGCATCTTTCACTGCATTAATATCGAGTGGCTTAATCGTGTGCATATCAAGCAATCTTGCGTTTATGCCGTCCTTTTTTAGCTCATCAACAGCTTTTATAGCAAGTGACATGATATCGCCATTTGCAATAATTGCGATATCATTGCCCTCACGCAATTTTTTAGCTTTTCCTATTACAAATTCCTCGTTTTCATCATAGATACAAGGAATAGGATCACGCGTAAATCTTAAATAAACAGCACCATCATAGCTAGCGGCTGCGCGAACAAGTTTGCGCGTGGAATTATAGTCGCATCCCATAATAACAGTCATGTTTGGAATTGTACGTAAAATTCCCATATCTTCAATGCCTTGATGGCTAGCACCATCATTTGCAGGAGTAAAACCACCATGTGAGCAAGCTATTTTAACATTAATATTAGGATAGCAAACACTTTGTCTGATTTGCTCAGACATTCTCATGCTTCCGAAAACTGCATATGTAGTAACAAATGGAATTTTTCCGCAAAGTGCCAGTCCTGCTGCGACTCCACAGCCATTTTGCTCTGCAATTCCGACATTTATATGTTGGTTTGGTAGCTGCTCTTTAAATTCAATCGTTTTACAAGATTTGCCGATATCACAGTCTACTACGTATATATTTGAGTTTTCTTTACCGAGTTTTAGTATCTCATCACCATATGCATCTCTTGTAGCAATCATTTTTTCACTCATACTTCCACCCCCGTTAATTCCTTAACCGCTAATTCGTATTGCTCAGTATTAGGTGCAGTTCCATGCCATGAAACTACATTTTCCATGTACGATACACCTTTTCCTTTAACAGTTTTAGCAACTATACAAGTTGGCTTACCTTTTGTGCTTTTTGCAGTGGCTAGAGCGTTTACTATTTGTTGCATGTCGTGCCCGTCAATAGCTAAAGTGTTACAGCCAAACGAAGCAAACTTATCTTTTAGGCTAGCTAGGGGCATTATATCCTCGCATGTGCTGTCGTTTTGTAAGCCGTTATTGTCTACGATAATTACGAGATTATCAAGATTATACTTGCATGCAGTCATCACTGCTTCCCATATTTGTCCTTCGTTAGACTCACCGTCGCCAACAAGTGAATATACTCTGTAATCTTTCTTATCGCGTTTTGCTGCAATTGCCATTCCGACAGCAATGCTGAGCCCTTGACCGAGTGATCCTGTAGAAGCATCAACTCCAGGGCATTTTTTAAAGTCAGGATGTCCTTGCAAGATTGAGCCTTCTTTGCGCAAAGTATCAAGAATTTTCATATCAAAATATCCGCGCATAGCAAGACAAGTATAAAGTACAGGGCACACATGCCCCTTTGATAGTACGAAACGATCTCTATTTTCACAACGTGGGTTTTTTGAATCAAGATTCATTTCATCAAAATAAAGTGCAGTCATAATATCAGTTGCGGATAGTGAACCGCCCGGATGCCCTGATTGCGCCTTGTATATCATGTCAAGCAATGTAAGCCTAACTTCTGTTGCTTTCTTTTTGAGCATAGTTATATCAGCCATATATTAACTCCTTTGCACTAATTACTTGTTTTCGTACATCATTGTTTTGATTTTTTCAAATCCAGAAAAACCAATTTTATAAATAGGAACATCTACTTCTTCATGTTTTAACAGACTCATTGAGATTTGAGCGAAAGCGATTACATCCACCTCTTTTGCAAGTGAGTACAATGCTTCACAAACCATTTCATCATGTTTTGCTCTATCGCCTTGACAAAGTACGTCAAATGCTCCTTCAGCAACTTTGATATTAAGCTCGATTTCTTTGCCAAGTTCCTTTGCTTTTTCTTCGATAACTCTACCAATAGCAGTAGGGCTAGTTGGCAAAGTAGCAAGAATGCCGATTTTTGTACCATTTTCAACAGCCATTTGAGCAACTGGCTCTTCGATGTTAAGTATTGGGATGTTTAAAAAAGGGCGAATAAATTTTGTAGCTTCGTTAACCGAAGTACAAGTAACGATTATTCCGTCAGCGCCACTTTGTTCAGCAGCTTTTGCATAATTAAGCATTCTTGTTGCAATAGTTGGAGTCATTCCACCATATTTGATAGTGTCAGACAATAAACTATCGTCTAAAATATTGTTGATAACAATATCAGTATTTTCTTCTGCAAATTTAGCCGCAAAAGGTTTGTAGATGATTTCAGGGAAATTGATAACAGTATTAATTGTGTACAAATGTTTTGTTTGCATATACATTACTCCGTTCCGCCATTATTTTGGCAACAAATTAAAGGTATAACATCGTATGTTTAAATAAAAACAAAGATGTTTATAGACAGTATATCGCAGAGCATTACAAAAGTCAAGCAAAAACTTTGTCAACATATCACTAAAAAATGAAATATTTTAGAAAATATTTGCATTATTGATGAAAGTGTGCTAATGTATACGTATAAACATCACATGTTCTACTGAGGAAATGTGTTAAAAAATATTAGAAGGAGGAGCACCAATGGACGATTTTACAATGAGCCCGATAACAGAAGTTAGTATAGTTGACAAGGTGGTACAGAGTATTACAAAGTCTATACAGCAGGGGAGATTTAAACGGGGGCAGAAGCTCCCGAGTGAGTTTGAATTGATGGACGAGCTTAAAATTAGCAGAACACCGCTAAGAGAAGCGATGAAGATTATGTCTGCTATGGGGATTGTTACAATTAAACGAGGGAATGGTACTTATGTAAACGAAACTGTAAACCCAGAAATGTTTGATTCGCTGATTTATAGCCTGTTGCTTGAAGATTCTACACATGGGGACGTGGTTGAGTTAAGACAATTGCTCGATGAGATTGTGCTAAGGACTGCAATTAAAAAATGTACAGAAGAAAATCTAAATGATTTAGAGAGCCTAATTGAAAATATGAGAATTCAGTTTAGCAATGGGGAGATATCAAAAGCAGCTGAGTTGGATGTGAAATTTCACTATTACATGGTTGACTGTTGTGATAACCCTTTGCTTTCACGCATAGTTAAAGGCATATATACTTTGTTTGAAACATCAATAGAAAAAAACATACGTACAGAAAAATTATTTGCTCAAGCAGATACTCATCATCAAAATATGGTTGCTTGCATCAAAGAGAAAGATTATGACAAAGTTACTGGAGTAGTTTCTGACAGCCTGAAGAGCTGGAGAGAGAATATGAAGATTTTTCCGCTAGATAATGAGTAATGTACGTGCAATAACAAGTTATGATAGCGAAAAAAAGAGAACAACTGGAAAATGTAGTTTTTCAGTTGTTCTCTTTTTTTGCAAGTTGTTTGTTATTTCTTCATTTTTTTTACATACATTTTTATTATTTATTGAAAAATAAAATAAAAGTATTGACAATAATATGTGATTTGTGTATAATGTGAATAAATCATACGTAATACGTATTGCCTTTGCTTTTGGATATAGTGAGTGTAAATTACAGAAAAGTATGATAAAACGAGGGATTTACGATAATTTTAGAAATATCACAATAAATCCAGAATATATTTAGTATATGAGGAGGTATTTATGAAAACAGTATTATCAATTAGTGAAGATAAATTTTTAATCAATGGCGAGTTAGTGTATTCTGAGATTAAGAATTGTCCGAAAAAGTATCACGGATTGCTGATGAATTCCAGAATGATACAAGGAGTATTTGACGATAAGGAAGATGTTGCTAGATTTGATCGCTATGGCAAAAAATTCGATGCTCAAACTAACACAGACGAGCTTATCGATGCACTCCCAACCTGGTATTCATACGGAATGAGAGCTATTACTGTAGGACTACAAGGAGGAGGACCTTGCTTCTCGATAGACAACTACACTATAAAAAACAATCCATATTCATCCGATGGAAATACAATTGATCCTGTTTATCTTGATAGAATGAAAAAAATCATTGATGCGGCTGATGAAATTGGAATGGTTGTTATTGTAAGTTATCTATACGGGGCGCAAAGTAGATTTATTAAAGACGACATATCAATAATGAATGCTGTAAAAACTGCATCTAATTGGTTGAGAGACAATAAATTTACAAACGTAATTATTGAAGTAGCTAATGAACATGACGTACCTCAGTTTAATAATCACCCTATAGTATTTACAGACGAGGGAGTGGCAGTTCTTATTGAGATTGCAAAACGCGAAAGCGGTGGAATACCAGTTGGTTGTAGTGGAATGGGAGCTAACTTTGATCCTAAAATTGCAGATGCCTCCGATGTAATGATTATTCATGGTAATGGGAAGACAAGACAAAGATATCTTGAGTATGTTGATAAACACAAAGCTGTTAACAAACCAAAAAGACCAATCCTTTGCAATGAAGATTCACAGGCGATAAGCAACATGATAACTTCTATGAGAGAGGGAGTTTCTTGGGGATACTACAATAATATGACTAAACAAGAACCACCAGTATATTGGGGAGTTACAAAAGGTGAAGATGAGTTTTATGCAATAAGAATGGCGCTTGAACTTGGGATTGATGTAGATGTACCATCACTAGAAGATCAGTTTTATCTTCAAGGGTTTGAAGAGCATATGACGTATGAAAATAAACGTTGGATTAGACTAGCAAGTTTATATCCTGAAAAAATTGATTACGTTGAATTTTATCGCAATGACACATTATACACAAGAGCATATGATGATCCATTTAGCATTAATTATATTTGGAACTGGCTACAAGGTCCAGTTGTGGATATAAAAGATAATGAAATGTGGTATGCAAAAGTAGTATTGACAGACGGCACAGAAATCATCAAAAAAATGGTAAAATAATCAAGCAGATTGATTATAAATATTAAAAAGGAGAGTATATCATGAAAAAAGTATTAGCTTTGTTATTAGCTGCAGCTATGATGACAGCGACATTCGCAGGTTGTAGCACATCTACAGACGGTGGAGATGCAGGCACAGATGGCGGCGACGGAGGTTCTGCAGAAGGAAAAGAAGTTGTTCGTGTAGTTGTACCTGGTATCAGCGAAGAGGAAACTACTGACCCAATTACAGGTATCGTTTCAAAAGGTTTACCACAATTTGAAGAATTTCTAGAAGCAGAAATTCCAGAGTACGACATTGACCTTATCAGTATCCCTTGGGATGGCTGGATTCAAAAACTAGAAGCAATGGTTCTTGCAGACGAAATGGATGTTGGTTTCTTTACAAACCAAGTAGCAGTTCCTGACTGGTACCAAGATTTAACACCATTCCTAGACAATGATGCAGAGGTAAATCACAGCACTTTAAGCGATATTTATGTTGAACCAGCGGTTCATTATACATACTACAAAACTTACAACTATCCAGAAGCTACTGATCAAGTGTTCGGTCTGCCTATGACAATGGCTTGTAATGTTATCGTTTATGACAAATTACTATTCGAGCAATGGGGAATGGCTGAACCAGAGGCTGGCGTTACTATGGAAGAATTAGTAGAAATGTCAAGTAAAATGACTGGTGAAAACCCAGAAACTGGCGACCAAAACTATGGCGCATACGTTGCTTCCATGTGGATGGAGTGGTTCTTAATCAGTTACGATGGCGTTAAAACTATCGAAAGCGACACTATGATGCTAAACGAACTAGATATGACTGAATATGTTGATTACATTAAAGATTCACCAGAAGTACTTAACTACTTCGAGCAAATGGAAACTTTAGTTGCTAACTCACCAGAAGGCGTTTCAACTGGTGCTGGTGCAGAAAAATTCTTTACTGCTGACAACGACATCGCAATCAACTTTAACGTTAATGGTATTTCAGGCGCAATCCAAAAATATATGGTTGCTGAACATACAGAAATAACTGACAGATTTATTCCTATAGTTATTCCTACTGGGGATAATGGACAACAAGGATTCCCAGAATTCTTCCGTTTCTCAATTGCTAAAGAAGCAAATAATGCTGATGCTGCTTGGGATGTTGTTAAAACATTAACTACTGACCCGGAAATCGTTGACTTCTACCTAACTAACTACGCATCTGACAAAGTTTCTGCTTTACTTGACACTAGCGATATTCCTCTAATGCAAACAGACTACAACCAAATGCGTCTAGAGCATCAAATGAACAGTATGTTTATCACTGATGACTACTGGAACTGGAGAACTCCTGCACAAGCTTCAAACAACTTAATTCTATCAAAAGAGCTAACTGCAGAAGAAGCAAGAACTCATTTCTATGATGGTGTTACTACTTGGGTAAATGATACCAAAGCTCAATTAGGACAATAATAGTAATTAACTTGGGGTATTAGGGGCAACCCTAATACCCCATTAATTTTAGTGGAGGTATAATAATGAGCAAGAAAAAATATAAAGAGTATCTAACGTGGTACTTATTGCTTTTAATCCCCATAGTGGGAACACTAATGTTTAATATTTATCCGTTAGCACAAACGATAATCGATAGTCTTCAAAATACAAAAAACACATTTATCGGACTGGTTAACTACAATATTCTTTTTAATGATGATGAATTTATTAAAGCAGTTGGTAACACGTTATACATGGCTGTTTTGGGGGTTGGGTTTAACATTCCAATAGCTTTTGTTATAGCAAATATGTTAAATAATGTCCCTGTTGCAAAAAATGTATACAAAGTAGTTTTTTTATTACCAATGGTTATGTCGATGATTACTGCTGCTACTTTATTTGAATATTTGTTAGCACCAGGTGAAGAGGGCATAATTAATCACTTGTTAAGCTACCTAGGTGTTGGACCTTATAGCTTTTTTAGTGACCCGAGTTCTTCTAGAGAATCACTAATACTGATGGTTGTTTGGAAAGGTATGGGTTATAATGTAATCATGTTCTTTGCAGGGCTTCAAGCAGTACCAAGAGAGTTGTATGAAGCTGCAAAAATAGATGGTGCAAGCGAAATAAAACAATGGCTTTACATCACAATCCCAAGTGTAAAAGGAACTTTTGCCTTTGTTTTAATAACTTCGACAATTGCAGCGTTAAAACGCTTTACAGACGTATATGCTATCAGTGGTGAAACAGGTAACCCCGCAGGTTCACTCATCACGCTCATGCTTTACGTATATAGGTACTCATTCTCGACCCTTAACTATAAAGATTTAGGAAGAGCGTCGGCAGCGTCAGTTGTTTTGTTCGTGATTATTCTGATTATCACATTAGTTAACTTTAGACTAACTTCAAAAGATAATAAAGAAACAAATATCAAAAAAGTTAGAAGGAGGAAATAATAATGCATAAAAAACATAATATAGCACATTTTGTTTATTATACTGTGCTAACAATTTTTTCTCTTTCCATATTACTGCCATTTTTCTGGCTAGTATCAACTAGTTTAGATAAAATGGATACGTATTCGTTACCGTTCCCTCCAAGACTGTTACCACATAACTTTACTTTTTTCAACTACGAGCTAGCATTGCAAAATATTCCGATACTAGAATATTTACTTAATACGGTAATAATCGTGTTAATAAGTGTAGCGCTGAATATATTTATTTCTTCAATCAGTGGATTTGCACTATCAAAAGGACGCTTCCCTGGAAAAAACATTATACTTTTATTCATCCTTTCCAGTATGATGGTACCATTTGAAAGTAAATTGCTACCAACATATAGTATAATTAATGAAATTGGTCTTAGCAATAATTTCTTAGGTGTAGTTTTACCCGGTGTTATGACAAACGCTATGTTTATCTTCTTTATTAAGAATTTCTGTGATAGTTTACCTAGTGATTTGTATGAAGCGGGCGTAATAGACGGTGCAGGCAAATTTAGAATTTATGCGCAAATTTTCTTGCCTCTAATGGGCCCCGTTATCGCAACATTAATCGTGCTAGATGTTATCGGTGTTTGGAATGACCTATTATGGCCAATGGTAGTTTTGACAGATAGTAATCTGCAAACAATCCAACTTGGGCTAGTACGTTATAACACAGGTTCAAACGGAGCTGTGCATGCTGGTATAAATACTGCATTATCAATAATGAGTATATTGCCACTATCATTAGTGTTCTGCTTCATGCAACGATATATTGTTCAAAGTATCGCAGCTAGTGGTATGAAACAATAATTAAACAATACTTAAAAATAGCTACTTCTACAACTATAAAATCTAATGTAATTGTAGAAGTAGAATTTTATACTTTTTTTTAACGAAAAGATGTGATATGATGGTAAAAAAAGCAGAGATAGTCGACATAAAAGCGAAAGTTCGTAATATTTTGCGTGAGTGCTCATACTCCATAAGCGAAAATGAATTTCAAATGATGGACATAGCAGATTTTGGTTTGAGCGATATATATAATGAAGGCGCAGAAATTATTTCATTGCTTGATACTGAAAAATTAGCACTAAGACTTTTGGTTTTGTTGCCTTGGCAAACCGAGCCTGAGCATTGGCACGAGAGTGTCGGAGAAATTTTAGGCAAAGAGGAAACTTTGCGAGTGGTTTCAGGTGAACTATTAGTGTTTATTGAGGGTGAAGATAATATGAAGCTTGGAAAAATTCCAGAAAAAAATGCTGAGTATTATACCTGCAAAAACGAAATACTGCTAAAACAAAACGAGTATATTACATTTATCCCTGGGGAAAAACATTGGTTCCAAGCGATGGAGAAACCTGTGGCATTCCTTTCAATTTCAACAACTGCAATTGATGCAAAAGACCCATTTACAAATAAAAACATTGTTAGAACAACCGTTATAGAAGATTAAAGGCAAAATGAGGTGCTACTAATGAGTAAGACAAATTATGAAATTAAAGATGTAGATTTTTACATCAATGGTGCAAAAACTTACAGCGAAATTAAAGATAGTGACCCAAATGTACATGGATTGCTATTTAATGCAAGATTTATTCAAGGCATTTTCGATGATAAAAATCCTGCTAATAAAGGTAAATATGACCGTTTTGGTAAAATATTTGATGCAAATGCACACACAAAAGATATGATTGATAATTTGCAAGCTTGGTACGATAGTGGAATTCGTGCTATTACAATTGGAATGCAGGGTGGAGGACCTATTTTCACTTATGATGATTGGTCTGTAATCGACAGTGGAAGCTTCTCAAAAGACGGAAAGACTTTATCAGAAGATTATGCCACTCGCTTAACTGATGTTATAAAAGCTTGTGACGAAATAGGAATTATCGTTATTGTCAGCGTATTATACCAAGCACAGGCTCATCTGCTAAATGACGGTGTTGCTTTAGTTGAGTCGATAAAAACTACATGCAAGTTCTTAAAGTCGCTACCATATAACAATATTATTATAGAAGTAGCGAATGAATATGATGTAGGGGATTTTAGAAATCATCCGATGATATCACAACCAGAGTGCATGGCAAACTTAATTTGCTTAGCACGTGAGTGGAGTTCAAATCGCTTTGCAGTAGGCTCCAGTGGTGGAGGTGGAACTTACCATAAAATAGTAGCAGAGTATAGCGATGTTATTTTGTTACATGGAAATGATTTGCGCCCAGAAGAGTACTCAAGAATGATTAATAAAGCACAAAGTGATTTTCCAAATAAACCTATAGTTTGTAACGAGGATTCTCCGTTGTATGATCAGCTTACAGTCAGTTACCATACCCACACATCATGGGGATATTATAACGACTTTACAAAGCAAGAACCACCAGCATTTTGGAACATTCGCAAAGGTGAAGATGAATTTTTTGCAAAACGCTTAACTGATATAATTTACGGAAAAGCTATTGGAGAAAATGAGTAATATCTAGAAGGGCTTGATGAAACTGACGCTATAGAAGGTAGATATTATGTAAAAGTAGCAGCACTTTATCCTAAGCAAATCGATTATGTTGAGTTTTATGAAGATGATAAGAAATTAAATACTTCTTTTGACGCTCCATTTTTGATGTTTTCACTCACCACATGGGAGCAAAAACCTTATATTCCTACCGCTAATGCAAAAGTTTTTACGGCGAAAGTACATTTGACAGGCGGAAAAGTAATTGGGCTTGAGAGAAAACTAAAATAGGAGGATAATGACGTGCAAAACAAATATTCGATAATCACAGGTTTTATGGGCCTTGTAAAAGATAGATTTATAGATTACCAACCAGCAAGAACTATGGAAGAAATGGTGAAAATGGCATCAAAAATTAAGGGTTGTTCTGGATTAGAAGTTGTATATCCGCAAAATTTTACTGACCCTAAAGAATTAAAAAAACTGCTTGGTGCATACAATTTAGGCGTGTCTACTGTTAATCTAAATGTAAAAGGTGAAGAGTACTGGAGATACGGCTCGTTTACAAGTACAGATCCTGTTATACGCCAACGTGCATTAGATAGAATGAAACAAGCGATCGATTGCGCTGCTGAGCTTGAATGTGGGATTGTTACATGCGCATTATTAAACGATGGTTCGGATTATCCATTTGAAATTGACTACAAAGAAGCGTTTGAAAATGCACTTGAGGGCATCACAAAAGCTGCTGAATATAATCCGGATATTAAGATTAGCTTAGAGTACAAACAATCAGAACCACGCATCCACTGTTTTTTAAATAATGCTGGAAAAATGGCTTACTTTTTACAGCTGACAGGCAAAGATAATGTCGGAGTTACACTTGATGTTGGACATGCACTACAGTGCTTAGAAGTGCCAGCAGATTCAGCTGCATTCTTAGGAGCGACAGGTAAACTGTTTTATGTGCATGTTAATGATAACTATAGAAACTGGGACTGGGACATGGTGCCGGGTATGGTTAACTTCTGGGATTATATCGAGTTTGCGTACACATTACGTGAGCTAAAGTATGATGGATGGATTACAGCGGATGTATTCCCACAACGCTATGACCCAATTCAAATTATGGAAAAAACGTTTAGTTGGATGGATGATATTTTTGCAATTGCTGATAAAATTGATAGAACAAAATTAAAACAAATGCAAAATGAATTAAAAACATTTGAAATTATGGATTACATAAGAAGTTTAATATAAGCTAAGGATATAATTATGAATAACAAATTTATTGCAGTAACTGAAACAGCACCTTATGTAATACTGAAAATGGCAGATGCTAAAACAAAAAATCTTTTAACCAAAGAAAAAATGCGCGAGCTAATTGATGTGATTAGTAGATATGAGATTAATGATAGCTTTAAATTTGCAATAATCACAGGAGAAGATGATTGCTTTTGCATGGGCGGAAATTTAGGCGATAGATTTACACAAAACAGCGAAGATATCCTCGCTTTTGCTGATTTACTTATGCAGTTGCATGTAAAAATTAAAAAGAGCAATTTAATCTTTTTAGCTGCTGTGAATGGAGATGTTGGCGGCGGTGGCATGAGCATAGTTGATGCTTGTGATTTTGCAGTAGCGTGCGAAAACGCTCAGTTTACATATCCGGAGTCGCTAAATGGCTTAGCTCCCATGATGTCTATTGTTGGTGTCAGCAATAATGTACCTGCTAAAAAGAGCATGGAGTTATTTGCTTTTGGCGGTAAAATGACTGCAAATGAAGCGCTTAATCTTATGCTTGTGAACAAAATTGTAGATACAGATTTGATTGAGCAGAGCATTAAATATTTATCACCGCTCAATGAAAATAACCAATTAGCGTACAAACTATGCAAAGAATATTACCAGGCATCATATTCGCTATCATATGAAGAAAAACTTAATATAGGTAAGCATTACTTAGTATCGATGTTAAAGCTATGATAAGTGAATATAACTTCTATGTGAAAAATGTAATTAATAACCAAGTAACAATATTATAAATTGTTACTTGGTTATTTTGTTATGGTGTTATTATGTAAATTATATGGAGGCTAAATATGCTTTGTTTAGTCATGAAAAGAGTGGAAACAAGAAATAGCGCATATGCAAGTGCGATAAAATACAGATAAATTTATTATATTATACAAAATATATAATAAATATGAAAAAATAATAGTAAAAAAGCAGTTTATTGAAAAATGCTAAAATATTTATTCAAATGTAACCTAAATGTAACATTGATGTTATATACTTGTGTCATAACAAGAGTTAATGAAACAGAACAAACATAAACTCACAAAATATCGAATAGGGGATAAGTAATATGAATAAGAATAAATTTTTAGCAAAAAGAGTAACGACAGCGCTAATGGCAGGCATCATCTTAGCATCGACTACATTTACAACTTTAGAGGTATCAGCACAAGAAATATCACAAACAGATGTACAAGTAGAAAACGATTTAACTAGAGGAAAAGTAGTTAAAACTTACAATATCGATGTAAGTTATGGTGAAGGTGGAACTGCTAGTTCAAACAAAACAGAAGTAGACTACCTAGAAAATTACAAAATTAGTATTACACCAAATACTGGGTACAGGATTAAATCGGTAAAAATAAATGGTAGTGACATCGCTCTAACAGAACTTACTAATGCTGGAAATGGTATTTATACTTACAAAGTTAAAAATGTTGATGCACATAATAATGTAAAAGTTGTATTTGTTAAAGAAGAATATGATATTACTGCAACTGCTGGAAACGGTGGTACAATAGTTACTCAAGATTTGATGGTAAAATATGGTAATAACATTACTGTTGAAGCACTTCCACAAGAAGGTTTCGTGATTGATTCAATCGAAGTTAACGGAGCTGCAGCAATTGATTGGAGTGAAAATACATACAAATTTAAAGATGTAACTTCTTCACAATCCATCAAATTTAACTTTTCAGAAATTTGCAACATCACCTCATCAGTAGTAAGTGGTAAGGGTACAATTTCTTTGCAAGAAAC
>CAYJII010000012.1:56823-57272 GCA_964370225.1 uncultured Oscillospiraceae bacterium
AATTTTATCATTGAACCACAAACTGGCTATGAAATTGCAAAAGTTACGGTTAATGGAAATAACAGAACTAATAAAGTGGTGGGCAATACGCTTACTTTAGAAAATATCAAAAACGATAAAGATGTGCAAGTAACATTTAAAAAAGTTAAGAACACAGTTACTGCTACTTCAAATATAGAAACAACTTTTGTAATTAGAAATATTGAAACTGACCAAGCAAATGTTAAATATTCTAATAACAAAAAAATATCTTTCGTTGCTCAAGATGGCTATGAGCTTTCAGCTATCACAGTAATTAGAGGAGAAAACGCACCGGAAGTTATAACTGATGTGGCTGCAATTGCAGAGCAAGGTTTTTACAAAGTCAAAAATGTTGAGGAAGACACTATAGTAGACTTCCTATTCGTTGAAATGGTTGACAACACTGGCGATGATAACAACACTGGCGA
>CAYJII010000013.1:0-12641 GCA_964370225.1 uncultured Oscillospiraceae bacterium
ATCGACAAAAATAAGATATTTACTGTTTGCATTTTTTATTCCTACATTTCTTGCGTTTGAGACACCGCTATTTTCTATTGATATCACTTTGACTCTACTATCTAAAGCTTCAAACTCTTTACATATTGACAAACTGTTATCTTTTGACCCATCGTCAACTATTATTATTTCAAACTCATTAAAAGCTTGGTTTAAAATTGACTTTATGCATGAAGCAACATATTTTTCTAAATTATAAACCGTAACAATTACCGATACCTGCATTTTTCCATCACCTTCTACTTTTTTATGATTTTTAAAGCAAATTTTAAGTTCTCTCTAAAAATAAAGCTTTGAACTGCACTGAAAACAATTATAGAAATTACTGTAAAGGGGAAGGCCACCACTACAAAATCCCAGTAACTATTAATTCCTATATTTAATAAATTATATAGAAATGTAATACTTACAAAAAGCGTAATATTTACAGCATGAATTAAATATGTATGCTTGGGACTCCTGCATAGTATTTTAGTATTTGTATAAATAATAACATCATTAGTTCTAAATAAAAGTGCGCAAACTGTACCGATTAAAACGCCATATATCCCCAAAAAATATACGCAGGACAAAGATACTGTTACATTTATTATTGTTTCTATCACAGAGCTTTTTTGCGTTTGTTTGAAATGACCCGCATAATTAATAGTACTCATCATAGGTACTCTCATATAAGTTAAGAGCTCTATCGCGACCACTAAAAGCGGCATAAATGTCAGTATATAATTTGTGTCAGATACTCCTTGCGTATACAAGGTTATAAAACTCATAAACATGTTAAGCGTTACTACCATAAGTGCAAATGCAATTGAGCTATAATACATTTCAAAAGCATCTATCATTTTTTTAAATAACTTTATATTGGTATTAAATGTTTGTCCCATGTGAAAACTCACACTGCTTAAAATTATTCCCACAAAGCTACCGATATTCATGACTATCATTTTGTAAATACTATAGACACTTACGACGTCGAGTCCGCAGAAAAGAGTTAATACTAAAACATCTGTATTATAAAATATGAGTCCACTCACCTGATGCACCAGCATAGAATTTGTTTGGTTTAGTGCGGACATATTAGGCTTTACACTAAGGTCAACATATTTATAATTTTTCTTTATATAAACTAAAATAAATGCAGTCTGAATTAAATTAATAAAAAATGTAGAAATTACGACTGCAACTACATTAAATCCTAATAATATCAATACTAACTTAGCACTGTTGGTTAGTACTAAAATTATAGTTTGCGAGTTGACAATTAAATAATTTTTGCCCTCTGCTTGCAACAGCACTTTATATTTAATTTGGAAAAAAAATACTATTACATTGCCAAGCCCTGAAAAAAGTATTATTAAAAACACCCAAATATACGGTAAATCAACCTGTACAATTAACGGATATACAAACGCTATAATCAACAGCGATAACAGATAAAAAAAAGTAATTTTTTTAAAATGAATATTTACCGCAGATAAAATTGCATTTATACTTCCCTTATTATCGTTTGCCACAGGTTTATACAAAGCTTGCATTGCCAGCGCGCCCACTCCTGCTTCAAAAAGAGATAAATAAACTAATATTTCATTTATTGATGTCAATAAGCCATTGACATCTGAACCATAGCTTATGATAAATAATCTTGGAAGTACTAACCCAATTCCTATCGTAATTAATTGTCCAAAAGTTGAGCATATTAAGTTGTAAACGCTTTTTTTCCTATTATTCATAATCGCTCCATTTATTTTTTTTCAATGGCAAATTTATACATCTTGCGTTGTGGCACTCCCTTGTCAAAGCTACATGGCCCTTCTGTTATTTCCAACTTTTCGCCACGCATCAAATGGTCAATTAACTTAAACAGGTTATCGCAAGCAGTTTTTGTGTTCCATGTATGCTGCAATGTGTAATATGCACTTTTACCACAGTCTTTACGAAATCTGGCGCTGTCCATGAAGTTTTTTACCTGTGCATACAAATCTTCATCACTATTATTTTTATAAACAAGTCCGTTTTCACTATGTTTTAATAGGTATGGTACTGAACCAATCGCATGACTAGCAACAACTGCACAGCCACTGTTCATTGCTTCGTTAAGCACAGCACCCCATCCCTCATTATAATCTGAGGTAAATAGGAAAATGTTCGCATTTTCCATATATGTGCGCACTTCCTCGGGCGACATTGCACCTGTAAGAGTTACTTCATTTTGAAGTCCCAAATCTTTAATTTTAGTTTTCATAGACTCAAAAAGATCACCAATACCAATCATATCAAGATGAAAATTATATCCATCTTTTTTTAGCTTAGCAGCAAGATTAATCGCCTTTTCTGGATGTTTCCAATCTAGAAATCTTGCACACCACAATAAATTTAACCTATCCTTAGGTTTTTGTGAGATAAGCTTATCTATATCATAATCTACTAATTGTGGGAAATAACCCCATTTATAGCAATTTTTCTTATATGCACCCATTAATGCGAAATCGCTTGCGGTATAAGCGCTTGCACAAAGCATGTATACCCTATCCTTTTTGTACTTTGTATGGTTATTCCTCACTGCCTTAATGGCAAGGGGGTGTGCAGCGCGCCACAAACCACGCTTATATATGCGCTCGGAATATCTGAAAGAAAGCTTCTTGGTTTTTATGCGCTCAGTTAGATATATTTCTGGAGCTGAGCCATGGATGATTACATCACTTTCCAAAGCTAACTTCATCGCTTTGTCTTCATTTTCCTTACTGTCATAGGTTGTTAGCACAAATGGGTATGATTTGTTCATATCTTCGTACCCCATGTCTGTGCGCTCCTTAGAGATTGGTTCAGTAGCTACAAATGTAAAGTTGCCATCAGTAGCTTTTACCATTTCTAAGCAAAAAGGGAGCTGATGGTGGTTTAAAAAATTCGAATAAAAAGTAATGGTCATATTAATGCTCCATTCTGCCGCTATGCGTCGGCACAAAATATATTAAACAATGCTACACCAATTATGCAAATCATAATATTCGGTAATAGCATTAATGCAATTATATTTTTTAGTATGATACTTGATTTAAGCTAATATTTCCTGATAAATACTTTTGATGTCAGTAAGATTTTTTTTCTTATCATGTGTAAACTTAGCGTGTGCGTGTGCTTTTTTTGAAAAAGCTTGTGCTAAATCATCTTTTGCAAATATTTCGCACACATAATGCGCTAACATATACGGGGCGTCGTGTTGGTATAAAAATCCGTCAGTATCATGAGCGAGCATATTGGCAACACCACCGACATGGGAGGAAACCGTAGGCACGCCCAAAATCATTGCTTCTCCAACGGAGTTCGGAGAGTTCTCAATAGAGGAAGCGGAAACAAACACATGGGATTTTAAAAATCTATCACAGATTTCTTTTTCGGAAAGCGAGCCTAAAAAAGTTATTTTATCTTGGAGGCTATACTTTTTTATCAATTCCCCTAAATATTTATTATAATACGTTTGTTTGAGTTTTGCAATACCACTCGCATCAAGCGGACTTTTTCCTGTAACGTAAATATGCGCGTCCTTAAAACGCGCAAGTATATGAGGCATGGCTTCAAGCATATTATGGAAGCCCTTAATCGGATATTGCGCTTGACTCAAAAAGATAGAGTGGCGCTGACATTTATTTATATCCCAACTATTTTCGTAAAAAGCATCGCGTAAAGTTTCATTACAAAAATGATACTTAACATTAGAATTTATCTGCGTAGTGCAAGCCTTATCCCAATCGGTGCGACCGATTACATGGCGCGCTTTTTTGAGTGCCTCGATTTCGCTTTTACCTCTATCTCCGAATTTTTTAGCCTGTAGCTTTATATTATCCTGCTTAATAAAATCCCTGAACGTATAAGCATTTACTGCATTTATTGGCAAATTGGCATAGTAATGATTTGCAATAATACTCACAAGCCCCTGTATATTAATCACAGTTTTGTCGAGTAAATTTAAGCTTTCGCACGCATTCACCATATCGAGAGTGTGCGAAAATTCCGTGCCAAATATATGCACAATGTCAGGTAGCTCCTGCTTTAATATGGCTGCAAACTGGTTTTGTATATCATCAGCAGTAAAACCGTAAAATTTCATTTTGCCAGTATCACCACTTATTTTCTCGACATTTGGGTATAATACCACAAGCTCGCAAAATTTATCTGCAATAAGCCCACTTGACATGCCCGTGAGCCAACCCCCAAGCGCTTCGACTGTAGAATTTAAGTATTCTGATATGTGCGGTAGTCTTATATTGCATAACCATAAAATTTTCATTAAACTATACTCCTTTAAGAAGTTCTTCCAGAATATGTGTGGTATACTGCGGCGTGTTCATATAGAATACATCTGCAATATCTGAATAATTAATTTTTTTGCCTACACTTTTTGTCATAAAATTAGATATCTTTTTTGCATTCTCTTCAATAATTGCATTATCTTCTTTTATTGTCAAAACCAGTGGATACTTATTAAGATATGGTAAACATGAATCGCTATCATTCTTGTAGAAGTGAATTATCGGTTTCAACGTAGAGATATACTCAAAAATCTTAGATGGAATCGCTTCCATACCTTCATTCCCAATACTCAATAGGAAGTCTGAATTTGCGATAATCTCTAGTAGACTTTCGCGTTTTATATATCCATTTCGCCTAATTTTGTTTTTGGTTTTCTTTTGATAGTCTTCAAGTATATGCTCACAAGAACCCCTACTGAAAAAATCCAATGTGAAATCTTCATCTATAAGAGAAAAGCATTTACATGCATAATCGGGATTTCTGATATTGTATAATGTACCTGAATAAACAATTGCAGTATTTGTCTTATTATTTATATTTATGCTCACATTCTCTCTAATTAAAGGAAAATCGCTTGTGAAAATTTTATCTCTATATTTATCAAAACGAGATAAATTATAATGATTTTCGTGACACTTCATATTAAGTATTAAATTACTAGCTTTGTGTATTTTTTCCTCGTATGCATAAATTCTTTTCTCTTTGAATCTTTTGAAATGTAGTGGTTTAATATCATTAGTCATCGCATCTAAAGAATAGTATGCAAGTTTAATATTGGGATGTTTCTTCTTAAGTTTCGCAGCTGCATCCGTTGCATGAATGGGATGAAACATAGTAATATAAAGCGAAAAATTATACTCATCATGCAAACTTTTTAGTTTAGCGTAATAGCGCTTTGCAAGATTTGGTAATGTAACAGGATAAAGTGGTGTCTCTAGTAAAAATCTAATTTTATTTACAGTTTTCCAAAAGGTGAGTGTTACTAAGTTTGTGTTTTCTCCTACCTTATTTTCCTCACTTTTTAAGTGATAGTATATACTATCCTGCGCAAGTGAATGTACGTAAACACCATCGAAAACATAATCCTTGTCAATTTTAGTGTTATTAATGCTAAGAATATGGACCTCACAAATGCTATATCATATAGCCACACCCCGGTAGCACATGGGTCGGGATAGAAATAATCAGTTATCATCAAGATTTTTTGCATATTATTTTATTCCTTCTTATGATTTTCCCAAGATTTTACTTCTTAAAAACACGAAAAATTTTGCTGCTATATATAGCAAAAAGGGATTTCGTGTTTTGGCTATGTTAATGTATACGTTTTCTGCTTTTTCATATAGAGTAGAACTTTTTTTATGTTTTACACTATTAATTGAAGTGATAATATCGGGTTCGCTCAAATATTTTTTTATGCAGTTAGTCCTAAATTGGAATTTTAGTTTTGTAAAAAACAAGTTTAATATCGCATTAAAAAACAGGGCGAATAGTAGTTCACATTCTTTTTCGCTTAATGCACTACTTTCTTTATTTGCAAATCTACGTATTTCTCGATGTGCAAATAAAGCTTGCTCGAAGTGATTGGGTATATATCTTGCGATAGTTTGTTCAGGGTAACGTAAATAGTAATAAGAAATTTCAGATGAAAACACAATTTTTTTACAATGCGCAAGATACCCAATCACAAACGCCGTGTCTTCACAATAAACTAGTTTTTCATCAAATTGAATTTTGCGCAACTTAATAATTTCTGCTCTGTATATCCTGTTATAAATGTATGATAAATATTTTCTATAACTCCAAATATCCGACCGAAAATCTGTTATATCTATTTTAAAATCTTTGCACTGATCAGTAAGTAGCACATTACCATTAACATCAATTTGCTTTAAGCTCATTGTTACTAAATCCACACCATCATCAAGTAAGTTCATTGCAGTACGTACAGCATTCTCACTTAAATAGTCGTCACTATCAACGAACATAATATACTCTCCGCTTGAACGTGCAATGCCATCATTGCGCGCCGCAGAAACTCCTGCATTGTCTTTGTGTATTACGATTACTCGCGCATCTTTTTCGCTCCAAGTCTCACAAAGCGAAGGGGAAGTGTCTGTAGAACCGTCGTTTATTAGAATTATCTCGATATTGTGATAGGACTGGTTTGCTAAGCTGTGGATACATTTATCTAAATATTTCGCAGAATTATATACAGGCACTATTATTGATACTAATTTATCCACTTCGCTTTTCACCTACCTTTAATCAGTTAATTTTCGAGGTCTTTTTCTAATGATTTTTCTTCATATTCTAACAATTCGTTCAAATACAAATTGTTTTCTCTATCCATATAATATTCTATTTCATCTTTTTGGAATATGCTAATATACGGCACATAGCTAGTTTTATATCCGCTTGTGCTCACAGTGAAATTCATTTCTGTGTAAAATAAAAGTGAAATGATAGCCATATATGCCACTGTGCCTAAGCCTATCAGCCTGTTTTTGGAGGCGGAAGTCATAAATTTGTACCGCCATTTACCGCCTACCATTGCAGGAATAAGTACAATTTCCAAAAATTCAAAGTACATCGTCATTCTTGACAATATCGAAAGTTGCATGACTGCAAAGTAAACGATGTATCCTGTGGCGAGTAAATAAAGCAGTTTGCGTGTATGTTTATCCGTATCGCACAATCTCAGTGCGAAGAGCACGACTATGAGCATTACTGCACGATATCCCATAGCTGTAACAGAGTAACCAGAGCTATCCGCAAAATACGAATTCATGGACGAAGTTATAGTTTCGGGTAGGAGGAGAACATTAAATAGTCGCTCAATTCCCACGATGTTAAACAACAACATCATAGGGATAGCCACAAGTAATATGATTTTCACACGATGTCTAATAATAAACTCATAAAGTTTTTGGTTGTAAAAGACGAGTAATACAATTATAAAAAGCAAACTGCTCACGTGGAAAGTGTAGGCTATCGCCATAACTATAAATGCACGAATGTATTTCTTGTCTTGCAATAATGGGACTGCTAGAGTAGTGAGCAAAACCACTGCGATACCTTGTCTGAGTATGGATTCAATAATAACAATTCCATAACTTGCATAGAGTACAAAAAAGGACAGCATGTAACTTTGCGAATACCTGATAATAAAGCGGTATAGCAGTATCACCATTATAATGCTTAGTATTGCGATGTAGGCTTCATACGAGAAAGATAACTGCTTAAATATACTTACAAGAATATTATATCCGGGTTCAAAGTTTGTTGCAGTGTTCCATGCGCCTTCGAATAAAATTTCGGATAAGCTCGGTTGGTACACAGTATATGAATAGTTATATGAGAAGTAATCGACACCCTGTCCATATCTCAGAGATAAAAAAACTGCATACAATATCATGGATATTCTAAATAAAGTCTTGCTGTTTTTAAATCGCGTAAAGCATAGTGAAAATACAGCTATCAATATAAAATATCTCATTTAACCCCTCATTTTATTTATCAAATCTAAATATTGCAAATAATTATTATTTTTATCAAATAGCTCACTACGTTTAGTGCAGTTTACTACGGTGAATTTGCTAATTTGTAAAAGCATTTGCATGACAGCGCTTAAATCACCTTGTTTAACTACCAAACCACTGCTCTCATCAATACTCTCGGGGCTTCCGCCAGTATTATAGGTGATGACAGGAGTACCGCAAGCAAGAGCCTCTATATTAGTGGTGGGGAAGTTATCTTCATAAGTGGGGTTTAAAAACACATCAGCTGCGCTGTATATTTCTGTAAGCTCATGCACGCTGTCAGTACGCTCTATAGCAAGTATATTTTTAGGAAGAGCGTCAATTTGAGACTTAGTGAGTCCCACTAGCACGATTTTATATTTATCATCAAGCATTTTTGACAGCTTAACGAAATCGGACAAGCCTTTTCGCCTATCCCAAATGCTTGCCACTCCCAAAATTATAGTTTTATCTTCAAGTTTATATTTTTTACGAAAATTTGATTTTACTGGTGAAAACTGCGTCAAATCAATCCCATTATTTACGGTGGTTATCTCATATTCACTTAAAAATGATTGCTTAGTTATATCGCGAAGCCAATCACTCGGAGTGACAATCGTCATATCAAGGCCTGTAAACAGTTCTTTTTTTCGCTTAAAATTCCTTCTTGAATTATCGGCAATCATACTTGTAGGGTACGTGCCTTTTTGTTCGCAATCATGGCACTCACTTCGCCATTTTTCGCAAGCTACAAAATCAAAATATGCACAATGACCAGTAAACGCCCAACAGTCGTGGAGAGTCCAAATCACTTTTTTATTTGCTGATTTTAAATAATTAAACAGCAGTACTATATTGATGTAGTATCCGTGAATATTGTGTAAATGTACAATATCAGGATTGTAGTCTTGCATCCATTCGATAAATCTAATTGTGGCGGATTTGGAGTAAAAACCCGTTTTATCCGTTATCCTTGACATTAGCGCGTGAAATTTCACATCGTTTTCGCTACCCATACGATAAACGTCTTTTCCTGGAACTCGTGCAGATTTTTCACGGCCGTAAGCTACTTTGCACTCATGACCATTCTGGGTTAGCACATCATATAAGTCGGAAACTATCCGCCCCGTGCTTTTTATTCCGCAAACTGAGTTTATTTCAAGAATTTTCACTTAACGCATCACCGCCTTATCGTTCTTCTTCCATTAACTTTAATAGCTCGTCTACAAGTTTATCCTTATTAAAATGCCCGTTAAAATAGTTTCCAGCATCTTTTCTCATTATAACCACTTCTTCTGAGGATTTTGCCTTAATTTGATTTATCGCACCTACAATGGATTCTGCATCCTTGTTGACGCAAATTCCTGCATTAGCTTCTTTAATAATCTCGGCGCTTTCACCACTGACAGCCCCGATAATCGGGGTTCCGCACGCTAAATAAGTTTGTAGTTTTGCCGGTACTGTCATATCCATGACAAAATTGTCAATCAGCGATATGTACGAGGCATTGGCGTAATATACATACTCATTGGCCTCATGCTCACTGACTTGTCCAACAAAGTGGACTTTGTTGTCTAAATTGGCTTGCACAACCTTTAGTTTGAGATTTTCTAATTCACGACCGCTCCCTACAAAATAGCAATGCACATCATTATCAGGCACTAATTTCAATGCTTCAATGAGTAAATCCAAACCTTGAGCCGTGCCAATATTTCCTGTGTACACGATATTGAAATTGTTTGCATCGAGGATTTGCGGTCTCTCCAGTGTGCTAAAATCGGGCATATCACAAAACTGCGGCCAGTAGATGAGCTTTTCATCTGGGACACCGCGCTTTTTTATATGCTTAACAAAGTTTTTCGATGTACATAAAATCTTGTTGCTGTTCCAGTAAATCTTATCTACAATTTTATTTATTTGTGCAATTATTAGTTTATTCGTAATTCCTAGAACATGGATTACATTCTCTGGCCACAAATCCTGCACATTGAAAAATATAGGAGCTCCGAATTTTTGTTTGTAGGCAATTGCTGGCAAACCCACAGTCACAGGCGAAACTTCGAATACATATACAGCATCAAATTTCTCGTTACAATTTTTCACCCAACTTTTTCCCTCTTTAACAAAGCTATAACAATGAATTAGCAAATCGAATGAATTTTTTCCACGAGGTTTCATTTTCACACGCTCTATGCGTACACCATTCCAGTTTTTTTCATAAGGAATATCAAAACCATATCCGTCGTAAATCTCACCTTTGGGGTATTGTGGGTAACCTGTGAGCACAGTCACTTCATTGCCACGTTCTACCAATTCTTTTGCAAGGTTGTTGACACGAAAGTTTTCAGGATAAAAATACTGCGAAACAATCAAGATTCTCATTTTTGCTCCGTCCTTTTTATGGACTCTTCAAAACTACATACACAGTAAATTTCCTTATATTTGCTTATTTCCATGTCATATGCTAGATTACCAAAAACTTTATTAATCACACCTACTACTGGTGAAAAAAGTTTTAGCAATGGGTTGAATATTTTAGTCATTACAATTTTATGACCGTTTGTTTTTGCAATTGAGCTAACTAGTTGAGATGTGTTAATGTATTCGTTATTTTGCGGCATAAAGATACCACTCTCTTTATTTACAATCAACAGGCGTATGAATTCACATAGATTTTCTATATATATCATTGAACGCATATTATCGATATTGGGGAAAAGAGGTGATTTTTTTGCACACTTCGAAAGTGCAATGTAATTCCCCTTGCAGTTTTTACCATACACCATTGGAGGGCGCGTAATAGCAACTATAAAGTTATCATCACTAAGTGGTAAAAGTTTTTTTTCAGCTTGTAATTTGCTGTCACCGTATGCGTTTATTGGAGTAGGGTTTGTTTTCGCAGTTATTTTTTTGTGTTTACCTATTCTGCCGCTTTCGCCAAAAATACTCATGCTACTCACAAAAACAAATTGTGATACACCATCATTTTTAGCTTTTTGGGCAACTTTTACCGCTAAATCTGTGTTGACAGCATAATATAATCTTTTGCGTTCATCAGTGATTCTCCCGTTGTCAGAATGTGCAATTCCTGCTACATGTAAAATTGAATCGTATTTAGAAAAATCTTTTTTTTTCCATGCATCGCCATTCGTGTCTATGGTGGCAATATCCATGTTTTCGAAAGTAGATACATACTTTTCAAACGAAGTGCCGATGTAACTATTCGCACCAGTAATGAGAATTTTCATTTCATCTCTCCTAATAATTTATAAAATGATAGCGCCTTTAATTTCTTTGTTTAAGTCTTTGATTAGAGATATTTCTGTAGCTAGTTTTTCATCGCTTGTATTAAATATTTGTTCAACCAATACAACAAATTCAGATTCTATTAACGATTGTAGTGACTTGCTATTTTCAGTTATATTCCCAGCAAAAGTAATAGGTGAGTTAACTTTATCTTTGAGTATTTGCGCGAGTGAGTCTAAATTTTCATTTGAAACTGTTCCGACAAGAAGTATGCTTTTGCTTTCCGCGTTAAACACATTAATGCTAGCTGCTATATAGTCATAAAACTCATCTTCATTTTTATAGGAAGTCTTGTTAAACAGTTTAAATATAAATTTGTCGATGGGATTGTTTTTTTGAGAGAATTGCGGACGAGTCCCAAAAACTAAGACATTATGCTCTGTTTTAATATATTTCCCATCTTGGAGTTTGTTTGTAAGAATGGGGAGAAGTGCAATGCAGAAGATGGCAATGGCGGCGCCAGCAATAGCCCCGATTATCGCGAATAATATAGCTTGAGTGATAATTTGAGTTGTAGTAAGTGGAGTAGGTTCAATAACTTTGGGGGCTATAGGTTCGACTAAAGCGTCAAGTTCCGCTTGCGAAATCACTAAATTTTCGGTAGCTGTGTTTAACTCGGCTATTGCATTAATCTGTGTATTATTTATTACATCGTCAGTAACAGTAGAGTGGATTGGAGTATCAATATTCAGTTGGTGTGGTAGAGTAGAATTGATATCATCATATAGACTCTCTACATAATCAATAAGTATTTCTGTGGCTTGTTTATTGTTGGCTGCAGTAGGAGTAGTGAGTCGTAAATAAATATAGCCTTCTTCAGGTCGAACGCCATAGGTCAGCATTTCTCTGACATAACTAACATTGACATTATAGTTTAAGGCTGTATTTATTTCGTCATATACATCACCGCTTAATATTTCGGAAAGATAGGTATCAACTGTTTCCTCTAATACATCCTTAGGATTTTCGCTGCTTTGCTCGTCTAGTGCAATATATATATATATTGCAGTAGAATTTGTATTATCAGAATCTATCTTCATGATGGGACTTGAATTTATATACTCAGTGAGATTATCTACCGAGTCTTGCAACGTATCTATTTCAGCCTGTAGTGCATTAGCTTGGTTAGTATAAACTCTGAGTTCATCATAATAATCTGCATCATATTCAGGTGCTTCTGTTGAGGTAGGTTCTTCTACCTTTGAAAGCTTAGTGGCGTTATAATAATTGTACGCACCAAATAAAACACAAAAAATCAAGGCGAAAATTATTATTTTTCGCCATTTGCTTAGTGTAAATCCCAATAGTGAACCTAGGTTAATTATTGAATTTTCCATTAAATATAATTCCTCCAAACAGTATTTGACACATATTCATTAATTATACTATATTATATGTTTTACGTCAAATGATTTATATGATACTATTTTTTGTATTATATCTCATTGTAATCATTACTTGATAGCA
>CAYJII010000013.1:12651-55759 GCA_964370225.1 uncultured Oscillospiraceae bacterium
CTACATTTTTATTAAACTATAGATGAATAGATATTAACAGTCAATTTCAGTTATATTAGGAGATTATATGACTTTTAACTCAATACATTTTGCCCTCTTTTTTCAATAGTATTTCTTTTGTATTATTTAATACCACATAAATTTAGATGGCTTTTCCCGCTATCCATAACAGCTCTAAATTACGCGCCCGTAGAAACGCCCATATCTCAAACAATCTCTTAGCTCTATAACACAAACAACAAATTACTCATAAAAATAATACTATTTCGAGTGGGGTTAACAAAAAATGCGAAAATACTAAAAACATCTTGATTTTTCGCTATTATTTGTATATAATAAAAGCATTAATACACAAAGCGACATAACAATCAAAAAGCTAAATATAAGATGTAGACGTAAGAGATTTGCGCAAAATTATGAATTAGTATTTGCAATTACATATCCTGATTTAGACTTACTCATGCAGTATTTTTGTGAAATATCTCAAAATACCTTTCGTATTGATACGCGATGAATCAAAAACTATAATAAATAAAAAACGAACAGCAAAACGAGGAGGTTATATCAATGAATCAAAATAAAATACCTAAGACAGCTAGCCAAAGAAAAAGAATAGCTAATAGCATATCAGTTAAAATTAATTTAATGATTTGTATAACAGTTATTATTATAATATCAATTTTATCTACGATAAACTATATTACAAATTATAATTCAGTATATGGATTTTCTACTGAAAAATCAGTAACCGGAACAAATATTTTAGCAAGTGCTCTAAGCGGTGAAGAAGATGTTTTTATAACTGATAAAACAGAATATTTAGATGGATTAAAAGCAGACACAGGGCTTGAGTATACAATTTTCCAAGATGATACAAGACTGTATACTACAGTTGTAAGTGATGGAGAGCGCGCTGTAGGAACGCAACTTAGTGAAACTATCGCCAACATTGTTATTGAAGGGAAAGAGCCATATATAGGTGAGGCAGAAATTTTAGGAGTACCTCACTTGTGTTCATACGTACCCTATATAGACAGTACAGGAGAAGTAGTTGGGGTCTTGTTTTCAGGTGTTCGAATTGACCAAATTACCCCGCAACTAATTACAAATTTAATAATCAATGTTGGTGTAGGTGTATTAATATTAGTTATATCAACTATAATTAGCATTATGTTTATTGGCAAAAATATCACAAATCCAATCAGAACATGTGCAAATAGGCTTAAATTACTAGCTGAAGGAGACATAAAGTCACCCATGCAGGAAATTGTTTCGAATGATGAAATAGGCGTGCTTGCTCAAGCAACAGGGTTAATGGTGCGCGATTTAAGTGCTATTATTCTTGATGTGGAATATATGCTTACTGAAATGGCTAATGGAAACTTTAATATACAAAGTGGTGTTCCGGCGGAATATTATAGTGGAGATTTTGAGCAACTACTTGTTGTAGCCAATAAAATCAGAGATAGCTTATCAGACACTTTGTCGCAAATTAACATAGCTTCTGAGCAGGTGAATTCTGGAAGCGAGCAAGTGTCATCGGGGGCTCAATCACTAGCACAGGGAGCAACACAACAAGCGGCATCAGTGGAAGAATTGTCCTCTGTAATGAGTCAAACTACGGAAAAAATAAGACAAACAACTGCCGATTCACAAGAAGCAAGAGCTATTACTTTAAAGGCAACGAACGCAATTGCTGATGGCGATGTACAGATGCGTAAGATGGTTGATGCAATGGCTACCATTGAAGAAAAATCAAATGAAGTCAGCAAAATCATTAAGGCGATAGACGATATAGCGTTCCAAACAAATATCCTATCACTAAATGCCGCAGTGGAAGCAGCAAGAGCAGGGCAAGCGGGCAAAGGATTTGCGGTAGTTGCAGAAGAAGTAAGAAATCTAGCGACAAAATCAGCACAATCTGCAAAAGAAACTGCGGCGTTAATCGAGCAAACAGTTATAGCAGTAAATGAGGGCGCAAAAACTTCGGAAGAAACAACAAATGCACTGAATACTGTAGATGAAGTTGTTAAACAAATAACAGTTATTGTTGATAATATCGCTTTATCCGCACAAGAACAAATGACCGGAGTTGAGCAAATAAACAACGGAATGCAACAAATTTCCGAAGTAGTACAAACCAATTCAGCAACAGCAGAAGAAAGTGCGGCTGCAAGCGAAGAGCTATCGGGGCAAGCCAATATGTTAAAAGGGCTTGTGGGGCAATTTACATTGAATAATTCTATACGCATTGATACTACTCCGAAAATTAGGCACAGCATACAAAGCACAGAATTTTTGCAACTAGATGACGGGAAATACTAAAAGAAGATTTATAAAGATAAATGGGCAACTACCGCAATAGTAGTTGTCTCCCACCTAAGAAAATGCAGTATAGCTTGAACGTAGCATACTGCATTTTGTTTTGCTTAATTTATCGCCACCCACAACCGTTCTAATTTGTCACTTCCGTATGTACGGTACTTTTGCTTATCATGAAAATTTTTGCTGCACCGCGTACGGTAGCTCCAGTTTGAAGTATATATTCTGCGAGTTTTACACATCGAACATCTACATTTTCCATAATTAGTCCCCACATTCATAGTAATTTATGTCGCACAAATTGTTTTGTTTATATATATGCGACTAAAAGCACGATTATACAATTTATAGTAGTTGAGCAGTAATTATTTTTAATAAGTATTAAGCATAATGTGTCAAGTTTGTGCCCTCATTGTGGGGATGGAGCAAAAAATAGCAATAGCGTTGTAGTATGCGTCTATGTGCTGATATTTTGACATTTTCTCCAAAAAGTGATATAATTTGAGTAGTATTTCAACCTATAAAAAGCATCAAAAATAGATTTTGATGTAAGAATGGAGCAGTATATTATGCTAAATTGTAAAGTGTGTGGATATGAATTAAGCCAATCAGCGAAGTATTGCGATAATTGCGGTACTAAGACTGAAACACAAATTCCACCGCATCAAATAGAAAACGGAATGAATGCGCCACAGCAAGCACCAATGTTCACACCCACTCAGCAAAATGTACCGAATAATTGGGGTGCTCCCGGGCAGAATGCGCCCACTCAGCAAAACGCACCGAGCAATTGGGGGACACCTCAGCCATATACGGCAGTGAATAGCTCGCCGGTAGCGAAAAAATCCAACGCAGGGCTGATTATTGCGTTAATTGTTTTTGGTGTAGTTGTAATCATAGGTTTAGTGCTGATAATTACCGTTTTGCTTCCTGCTGCGTTTGCAGAAAACGATGCAAATATAACTTTATCAATACTCGATAACCCTAACGGAAATATCAATAACAACAGTATTATGGACACGAGTTTTTCCGACTATTGGAATGGGACTTGGTTCGGAGTGATCTCTACATATGATTCCACCGGTAAGTACACGGCGGCTACAAATGTAATGATTGACGCTTATCTTGTAGTCGATGTTGGAGCAGACGGCAGAGGACAGTTTAATGTTTACACTCATTTAGGTTCGGGAGAACCTTTTATCGTAGGAGAGTGTGTAGCTGTAACTTATGATGGCGTGCAAGCACTTGATTGCTATAACACTCAAATAGGAGACATTACAGTTGATGGCTATAGCGGGACATTTCATCCGAAAGAAGGCTATACTGATAAATACAGACTTTTCTCCAATGTAGCCGACGCAGATGGAGATAGTATTACGTTTGAACTATTAATAAAGCCATATGCTGATAGTTGGATGGATGAAGTAAATACTGAGTATCCATATGACCAACCAACATTATACAATATCGCAGAGCTTTACCCAGAACCGATTTATACAATTAATGATATCACCAATATCCCCACTATGGATATCATTGCTTCATTGGGTTTATACAATAATTTAGAGACTGCTTATCCTTACGCCTCGTATAGTGGTAGTGGAATGTCACCAACAACTGCGCTTTCTTCACTAAGTTATTGGTATGGTGCACTGGAAATTAGAGGATACAACGGCAAATTTGATAGGGAAGTTTATCATGATGTTTGGGGAGTAATAAATGAAACCGAAGTAGGGCATCAACTCCAAATATACGATACTCGTCCGATGAATACAACGCCGATTATGTCCGTCAATGTCGTCCTAACTGACGATTTATTATTGGGATGGGACACTGATAAATATCCAGGTTGGATTTACGATAAATATATTTTGGACGAAGAGATGGATTATTTTTCACCGAGTCTGATTAACGGTGCGCTACATATTCAGTACCCTTATGAAACACCAGATGAAGAGTTCACAGTGGAAATATTTATTCGCGAAGATGGAATGCCATGGGACGAAGTTAATGACCCATTGCTACCTCCAGGTTATGAAGATTATAAATCAAGTATTGGTGGAATAGCACTTACATATAAATAATACATAGGATTATTTATATGTAAGTGTGAACGGCAGGTTGTGCGCATCATTTGTAAGCGAAACAGAAGAATTTACCAAGGTAGTGTTTGATGATATTTTGTGAAGTTAAAAGAATTGTGGAATTATTAGGGAACAAACAGAAATAACACGTAAGAATAGGTATCACATAAACTGTGATACCTATTCTTACGTGTTAACTTCATTATATAACTCCCAAACTATTATCACTATGGACGTAGATAATCGATTACGCGAGATTTTCTTTCTTTTTTTCTGGATTTTTTGAAAGCGTACATTTCTTTGTCAGCAATCTCGATAAGTTCGTCGTGAGATAAAAGATTATCCTCATAAATTTCAATAAAACCATAGCTAATTGAGGTATCATATTCTTTCTTCATATTTAAAACTCTGTTATAACAACCTTCAATTCTAGTTTTGATGTTCTCGCTTTGGTTATTTCCAATGATTAAAAACTCATCCCCACCCACTCTGGAAATTGTGTCACCAGTAAAAGCTTCTGCTATAAAATCGGAAGTAGTCTTGATATAAATGTCACCTTCTTCGTGACCAAAACCATCGTTAACCTTTTTAAGTCCATCCAAATCTATAAATAAAATATAGCAATATTCTTTTAACATAATAAATTCCTTGAGCTTATCAATTGCGACACTTCTAATATAAAACCCTGTGAAAAAATCAATTTCTACTTCTTTTTTTAGTTTGTGTATAGCAATGCTTTCGCTATGTATCTCAACGGAGGTGTCCATGTACGTGATAGATGCTTGTCGAAGTTTTGAGTATAAAAAGACTGCTACCATTATTATTACAAAGCTTACAAGAGCAATAAGGCTTGTCCTTATTTGATATATGCTATTAAAGCTTGGGTTTTGTGTTTTTACATATATCGTTGGTAAGCTCAGTGCTTGATTTACCACAACGACAGATAAAAGTATACAACAAAGCTTTAGACTAGCAATATCAGCAAAGAGAAATTTAACTACTTTGTGAATTAATATTCTACTGCTAATAGTAATGTAGCCGGCTAATATGACGAAAGTAAGTATTAAAATTAGCATTCTGTTATCAAGTTCTGAGATAAACTCGTGGGTTTGATGTTGCGTGCTTAATGACAAAATACCCATTAATAATATTTTCACACCAAAGAAGTTGATGGTAAAACACAATGTTGCTGCAAGTGTCGATATCAGTGGCAATTTGTAAGCAATCCCAATTTCTAACGCCAATACTATAAAGTAGATAAATATAATCAAAAGTTCATATCTAAAGCGCGATATAAATAAGCAGTCATATACTAAAAAGCTATTTATTACAAGCATGATACCTAAAACAGGTAGCTTTATATTAGGTTTTCCAAAAATTTTTGCGACATAGTAAAACAAAAAATAGCTATATAAAATATATGAAAGCCATGTTACTATCATCATACTATGCGCCACCTTTTTCGTAAAATAATTTTTTGTCCGCTGTCATGAGCTCGTCCACAAAATTTATCATTTGTGCACGGGTGAACTTTTCTTGTTCCATATTAAAGCACATACAGCCTATATTTGCATGGAAAATATAGGGTTTGTGTTTTTTTGCTTTTTCGACGGAACTTTTTATTCTATTTATAACAATAAGAAGTTCAGCGTCTGAGATATCATTAAGTATTAATAAATATTCATCTCCGCCTATTCTTGCGGATAAATCGTCTTCTCGAATGCAATGCGTTATGATGTCAGCTATATCTACAATGTACTGGTCACCAGCTTTATGCCCATATGTATCGTTTACGTGTTTGAGGCTTACTAAATCTAAAAAGACTAAACCAAATTTAGCAGAGTTACTCTCACACAGCTCATCAAGCTTAGCGAAAATAAATCTTCGGTTATAAAGCTTTGTTAAATCGTCTGTATATAGCTTGTGTTCCGCTTCGCTTTTTTGTATCACTATCCTTTGGTGCAAGTTTTTAGCTTCATCTGCTTTTCTTTTATATGGATGTAATTTGATGAGGAAAATATTGAAGTATAGTATGCAGTAAAACATAGCAAAAACAAAAATGATAGTTGAATATGTGGATAATAAAAATTCTGGTTCTAACACGCTATTTTCCATAAATATGATATCAAATGTTAGTACAAATACAAGAAAGAGAGAAACAAAGGACATGATATCCGAGTAAAGTTTAGCATTTGCTAGTGTTTGCAGTTTATTGTCGTTAATAAGATTCTTTAGTAAAGCAAAGGTAGAGCCTAGCACTACATTTGTTATGAATATTGTTAAAGGGAAGATTGTGGGGTTTTGATATATTTCTAATAAAGATAAATTTGAAAATGAGGATATAATTGTCAATACTAAATAGTTATTTGTTGCAATATTTATTAGTACTGCTGTGGTGATGAAAAAAGAGGATCTAAACTGAAACTTTGAGCAGTGCACAAAACTGACAAAGAAAACAACGAAAATTGTTACAAATAAAGCAATGTATGGAAGTCCATAGCCGTACACAGTTATTACAGCAAGGGCGTTTATTACGGAAATTAACAATAATGGCAATTTGCCGATATTACTATAATTTAGCTTAATCGACAACTGGCGTATTGTAAAAAAACAAAACGGTATTATGGATAATACACTTAATATTAGCGATATATTTTCCACTGCTTCACCTCCAATTTATGATAACTATTTTATATATATTATACCTTAAATTTGCATGGATTTCAAGAGTGTATACTTTTTTAGGCGTTTTTGTGTCTAAAAAGAAAGCTAATTATCGTTCATATGTTTATTTTAGTGCAAGTATGTAATAATTGTAATTATATTAGTTGAACACGCATAATAATATAAAACAAGTGATTACTAAAATTTTGGCAAGTAGGTGCGATTATGTTTATAGTTTCAATGAAAATGACAAAGGGCAAATTATTCTTAGGCTTGATGGTTTCTATAATCACCATAGTGGGAGCGCTCACTTTAATTGGCAATTCAATGGCATCCTCCGTCGAAAGCGCTCATGGAGGTGCGACAGCTGTAGCGGCAGAAACTGACGATGATTTGCTGATTTTCGTCGAAACCCTAGGTTGGCAGGTGGACATAAATTCTCGGAGCGATAAGGTAGTATTATTGCCACAGGACTTCGGGGACACTTATATGTTCTACAATGAAATTCAGACTGCACAGGGGTATGATTTAGCGCCGTATAAAGGGAAAGAAGTGATGATATATACATACGATGTGCTAAACTACCCAAATCAAGAGAAGAATGTGCGGATAAACATCATTGTCTTTGAGGATAAGGTTATAGGCGGGGATGTGAGCAGTATCGAATTAGATGGCTTTATGCATGGCTTTAAAAAGCCACAAGCGACGATTGCGCTAACTGACGGATAGTGTTGTGTATGTAAAAAGAACTACGTGGGGTAGTTCTTTTTTTTTTATGATATAATCTATACTTTATTTTTTTCTAAGATTGTGGTATACTTTATTTATTAATTTTTGGAGGAGAAAATATGGATTATATTTTAGAATTTTTGACTAACAATCTATTTAAAATTTTGACTATACTGATAGTTTTGGTAGTGGGATTAGTGGTGATAAAATTCACACTTAAATTCACAAAAAAACGCTTTGAAAAATCAAAGATAGACCCAACTATGCACAGGTTTATTCTATCCATTATCAAAGTTTCGCTTTATATATTATTATTTGTAATAGTATTGCAGTCATGTGGAGTTGAGATGAGCTCGATTGTAGCCGTAATAGGTGTTGCTGGTCTTGCAATCAGTTTGGCGATACAGGATACACTTGCTAATGTAGCGAGCGGGTTTATTATTTTGGCGTCAAAACCATTTGAAAAAGGGAATTACGTTAATCTAAATGGGGTAGAAGGCGAAGTGGCGCACATCACGGTAATGCATACAAAGCTTAATACTATCGACAATAAAGCAATATTCGTGCCAAATAAATTGGTAGTATCCGAACAAATTACGAATTTTTCAAGAGAGAGTAATAGACGTCTTGAACTTATTTTTTCTATTGGATACGAAGATGATTTTAATAAAGCGTGTGAAATCATTATGGGAATTATAGAAAAAAGCGAATTTACGCTAAAAGATCCAGAGCCACTAGTAAGAATGTGGGCGCACTCTGACAGCAGTATAGATATTATTACACGTGTATGGGTGGAAACTCAAAATTACTTAAATCTCAGATTTGAGCTTTTGGAAAATGTAAAAGCCGAGTTTGATAAAAACTCAATCAACATTCCTTATAGACATATGAATGTAATACTAAAAAATTCCGACTAAATATTTCTGTCACGCGAATATTAGGAGAAAAATATGTTGCCTACAAGAGAAATAGCAGATAAACTCCTAGCAGAAGCTGGAGTAAGCAATCCTGGTGCGTGGGTAAAGCATTCTAAAAACACTGCTGTCTGCGCAGAAAAAATTGCTGTAGCATGCGCACTTAATGCAGAAAAGGCGTATATACTAGGGTTATTGCACGATATTGGTCGCAGATTTGGGGTAAAAGCATTTGCGCATGTACCGGACGGATACTACTATATGAATGAGCTTGGATATGAGGAAGTAGCAAAGATTTGTTTAACGCATAGCTTCCACGATAAAGATATACATTCATTTGTGGGGGAGTATGACGTGAGCCCTAAAATATTAGCTGAAATGGAGAGTGCACTAACGAGTGCGGTGTTCGATGATTATGATAGACTTGTGCAGCTCTGTGACGCCTTAGCGGGGGCTGATGGTGTGGTGAATATTAGCGCAAGACTTGCAGATGTAGAGCGCAGACGTGGTTTTTATCCTCAAGCTAAAAAAGATGGATATTTTGCGCTAAAAAAGTATTTTGAAGAAAAATGCGGTGAAAACATATATAAAATAGTTTCTGATGATGAAAGTCTTTGGGAGTGCTAATTAATACAAATAAAAATGCTGTTACAGTTTGAAAAACTGTAACAGCATTTTGTAAATATCAATTTACATTATAGTGAATTAGCTCTTAAATCTTCGATAGATTTAGGTGAAATATAGTAAGGTGCGATTTCTAAAACAGTTTTAGCTCCAACAACGCCTTCTTTATTTAGTCTATAAGCTGCTCTTGCATAAGCTACTAGTACTTTTGATGTGAACTCAGGGTTAGAGTCAAGTTTCAGTGAGTACTCAACTGTGTTAACATGGCCGTTAGCAGTTTCACTTGCGATTACAAAACCACCATGAGGTAATGAGTTGTGTTCTTTATCAAATTCTTCTTTTGATAAGAAAGTTACAGTTGTATCGTAATCAGCAAAGTAGTTAGGCATAGTTTTAATTTCATTTTCGATTTTTGCTAAGTCTGCGCCTTCTTTAGCCACAACATAGCAGTCTCTCAAATGTTTTTCACGTGTAGTCAAAGTAGGGTTTGAGCCACTTCTTACAGCGTCTAGAGCTGCTTCGATTGGAATAGTGTATTGCTTAGCATCAAGAACGCCCTCTACTCTTCGGATTGCATCAGAGTGCCCTTGGCTTACGCCTTTGCCCCAGAATGTATAGCATGATGTAGTAGGGAAGATAGCTTCTGTATAAACACGGTTAATTGAGAATACACCTGGATCCCAACCTACTGAGATGATACCAAGTTTGCCTGAAGATTTTGCTGCTGCTTCTACGCTAGCGAAATACTCAGGGATTTTAGCGTGTGTGTCATAACTATCAACTGTATTGAATGCTTTTGCAAATTGCGGACCTTGTTCAGGTAAATCTGTAGCGCTACCGCCACATAACAACATAACATCAACTTTATCAGTCATGCCGAATGCATCTTCGATTGTGTAAGCGTTAACACCTGCTGTAGCAACTTCTACTTGAGATGGGTCTCTTCTTGTGAATACACCAACAAGCTCCATGTCACAAGCAGCATTAACTGCAAGCTCTGCACCTTTACCTAAATTTCCGTAACCAACAATACCTACTCTAATTTTTTCCATTATTTAACTCCATTCTGTCGCCTTTACGACTTTAATATACTAAATTATTTTATCACAAAGTACATATCATTACAAGTATCTATAACAAATATTACTTATCCTCGCGCAAATCAGATAAAAATACATTGTACACTGATAGTGAATTGTTTTGCGACAAGTTAATATGTGAGGATACTCGCACATTACTAGCCACATCTTTGTTAAGGTGAACTACAATTTTCACACCATTGTTCTCACCAGAAAATAGGCGAATGTTACCACCGTGTAGTTCAATTATTTCTTTTGCAACAGGCAGTCCCAACCCCAGCCCTTTTGGTGCACCAGAGCTTTGATCAACTGAGACGAACGGAGTAAAGACTTTTTCGTTCATTTCCGTTGGTATGCCAAATCCGTTATCAGAAAACGTGATTGCGATTTTATCCTCAAACTCTGTCATAGCGATTGTAATTTTAACATCGGGGGGATTGAATTTTATTGAATTTGTAATGATGTTCATAAATGCGATAAACATTTGTTGCTCATCTATGTTTGCAGCTACTCCAATTGCATCATCGCTAACACGCAATGAGATATCAACAGCATCATTGATATGCAAAACTTTTTCGATAATATCTCTCAACTGCATTTGCATAGCGATGGGTTTTCTATCTAGCGAGATTTGATTATTTTTTAGCTTAAGATACTCGCTCAGATTAATTGAATCTTTATATATGCGCTGACAATTTACCATAGCATTATTTATGTATGGCAGTAAATCATATTTTTCATTATCAGCAAGTTTAAACTCGAGCGCTTCGAGTGAGATAAACACATTGGATAAATAGTCGCGATTAGCAAGCATCGGTAAATCAGCAAAATCAGTTGCCAAAGTTTGCTGTAGATTTTTGTTAGCCCTGATGATGCAGGCTAAAAAGAAGTTAACATCATCTGCTGAATAAGCGAATTTTACCTGTGCTTTATATGCCGAATTATCATTTGTGAAACTAAAGATATAATCGTTATTAGAAAAATTATTGCAAAACAAAACTATGTCTTCCTTGTTCGTGGCAATAAAAGACGAGGCTATATCATTATTTACGCTATAAAGATCCTTATCCTCAGTTGCGTAGATGTTTTTCCAAATAATATTGAGGTTTTCATCAAAAAGAAAAGTATAAACATGCATATTATCAAATAAGTCAATAATTGTGCTTAAATTAATATTTGACATAATAATTCTTCCTTTATAATACAAAATACTTTAATAAAACTAAAACATACATTTGTTTATATCTGTATGTAATAATTATACATCAAATTTGATAAAAAGTAAACAATTAATACTTGTATAAAAAATTTTTTGTTAAATTTATAACTAGTACTTGTAATTTGATTGAAAATAGTATAAAATAGGAATGTAATCAAAATTTTAGGAGGTTATATTAATTATGGCAGTAAAAATTGGTATTAATGGTTTCGGACGTATCGGCAGACTTGTTTTCCGTGCGGCTATGGCTCAACCGGAAAAATATGAAGTGGTGGGCGTTAACGACCCATTCATCGATTTAGATTATATGGAATATATGACTAAATACGATACAGTTCACGGCAAGTTCAATGGTACAGTTGAAATCACTGGTGGAAAATTTGTAGTAAACGGCAAAGAAGTTGCAGTATACGCTGAAATGGACCCAAAAAACATTCCTTGGAAAGATTGTGGCGCTGACTACGTTGTTGAATCAACAGGCGTATTCACTACTATCGACACAGCTTCTGCTCACTTTGAAGGTGGAGCTAAAAAAGTTGTTATTTCTGCACCTAGTGCTGATGCACCAATGTTTGTTATGGGCGTTAACAACGAAAAATACACTTCTGATATGAACGTTGTTTCTAATGCTTCTTGTACTACTAACTGTTTAGCTCCTTTAGCTAAAGTTATCAACGACAAATTTGGTATCGTAGACGGTCTTATGACTACAGTTCACAGCCAAACAGCTACACAAAAAACTGTTGACGGCCCATCTAAAAAAGACTGGAGAGGCGGACGTGCTGCTAGCGGTAACATCATTCCTTCTTCAACTGGTGCTGCTAAAGCTGTTGGTAAAGTTATCCCTGAGCTTAATGGCAAACTAACAGGTATGGCATTTAGAGTTCCTACTCTAGACGTTTCTGTTGTTGACCTTACTTGTAACCTAGAAAAACCTGCAACATACGAAGAAATCTGCGCAGCTATTAAAGAAGCTAGCGAAGGTTGTATGAAAGGCGTTTTAGGCTACACTGAAGATCTAGTTGTTTCTTCTGATTTCTACACTGATGAAAGAACTTCTATTTTTGATGCTAAAGCTGGTATCGCTTTAAACGACAAATTTGTTAAATTAGTTTCATGGTACGACAACGAGTGGGGTTATTCAAACAAAGTATTGGATCTTATCCTACACATGTCATCTGTTGACAACAAATAATTTTAGATTTGATAAACCCCGTGATTTTATATCACGGGGTTTAGTTTTGGTTTTCTTTATAAAATTAAAGCCCTAAAAGCATATAATGTTTTTAGGGCTTTGTAATAAATAATTATTAGTCTAAAATTCCTTTTAGGCAACCATATACCATTGATTTCTCTTTAGTGTATGGAGTGTTGATTTTAACGAATTCTTTTTTCTCAGAGCTTTTATCAAAGCTAGTTAAAACTTCGATTACATGCAAAATTTGGTTAGCACTTGCTCTATGAGGACGGTCAGTTTTGATAGCTTTCGCCATGTCAGCTATACCTAAGCCTCTGCTATTGAATGTGTAATCAAACATTATTGGAATTTCTTTGAAGTCTTCTGGTGTTGGAGCGCTAGGTTTGTTTGGATATGGTCTGTAAAGTTTTACAGGGCCATCGAAATAGTTAGGGTCAGGCACAGAAAGTGTACCTTGTGAACCATAAATTTCAATTCTTGGAACTTGTGCAATATATGCATCAAATGTTGTGAAGATTGTGCCGATTGCACCTGATTCAAATTGCATTTGACCTGTGATGTAAGTTGGTACATCAACATCAATTACAGTTCCGCTCAAAGGCTCGCTTGTGATAGTTCTTTTTGGGTAAGATATTTTTGACATACCGCTAACATAGTCAACACCACCAAGTAGGTTAACAAGAGCAGTTATGTAGTAAGGACCCATGTCAAGCATTGGTCCGCCACCGAATTTGTAGTAAAATTCTGGATCTTCGTGCCAAGTCTCGTGTCCTCTGCACACCATGTAAGCAGAAGCGCCAACTACATCGCCGATATAGCCATCTTCGATAAGTTTGCGGCAAGTTTGTATGCCACCACCCATAAATGTATCAGGAGCTCCACCGATGCGTAAGCCTTGCTCTTCAGCAATTTTATACAGGTCAACAGCTTCTTCGTAAGTAGCACCAAGAGGTTTTTCTGTGAAGACATGTTTTCCAGCAAGTAAAGCTGCTTTAGTTACTTCGAAATGTTCATATGGACGAGTTAAGTTAAGTACGATTTCGATATCTGCATCAGCAAATAACTCATGCATTGTATCATATACTGTAGGAATTTTGTATTCCTCTTGAGCTTTTAAAGCTTTTTCTTTTACAAGGTCACATACTGCAACGATTTCTAGTTCCTTGTAGGTTTCTGTGATGTTTTTTAGGTAAATGCCGCTGATTACACCAATACCGACAATACCAATTTTTGTTTTTGACATTAGTTCCACTCCTTTTATTTTTACACTATTTTATCTTTCGTTTAAATTATGGAAGATAAAATAGCGCATTAAAACATTTTTGCTGTGTTTTCAAATCTCTCGGTTGTAAGGTTATTATCTATCGCATATTGTTTACCGTCAGCCGCCCAGAGCATACCGCGCTCCATCATAATTTGTGAATTAGGCGAGTTGTCGAAAACGTCATCGTGATGACCGAGTGAAGTATAAAATACACGACCATTTCCCCACATTTTTGTCCAAACTACAGGCATATCAACGGACTTGTTAGATATGTGGTAGAAAGGAACAATAGGGAAACGTGTGCTAGCAAGCACCTCTACGGCTGGGTCTATATGTAAATAGTAATGCTCAGAGCAAACAGGGAAGTCGCTTAAGCCCTCTGTAATGGGGTTGGAGGAGCTTGTGATGTTAACTGTATAGTCAACTCCATCTCCGCCCGGATGGCTAACCCACTGACCGCCTGTGATGAACTGCCATAGTACATCTTGTCTGAATGAATCACACATGCCCCCGTGGCAACCTGCAAGTCCAACGCCACTAGCTACTGCGAGAGAAACGTTTTCTGTGTATTCTCTTTTAATCTCTCCCATAGTCCAACATGCCACAATGATATCTAAACTTTTTAGATAATCTAAATCATCTAGTATATCAAGACTGTCTGAAATTTTTATTTCATAACCATGTGCCTCAAGTAGGGAGGCGAACCTTTTTGAAGTTAGGGTTGGCTCATGTCCATCCCAACCACCTTGGATTACTAATCCTGTTTTCATTAAAGTAACCAATCCTTTCACGAAACTGCTAAAAAATTGTTATATAAAACACAATAATATAGATATTAATATAAATATACTTGAATGATACCATTCTTTGTGGTAAAATACTTGACATAAAGGTATAAATGCAAGACAAATATTGCTTGTTGTTTTATTAAATATACCAGTACGTAAAAAAGGAGCGAATTAAGGCATAATGGCGGTTTTTTATGAAAATTCTAAGCGCGGTGTATCAAGTTGGATAACCGATGAGATGACTTTTAGTGCACATTTACATAGTCAGGTGGAAATTATTTGCGTGATTGAAGGCGAGGTTAATGTAACAATTAATTTTGAAAATAAGACATTGCGAGAAGGGGACAGTGCAATTATCTTTCCTAATATAGTACATAGCTACGAGAGTATTGTGAAAAATAAAATTAGGTTGACCATGTTTGATCTCGATGTTGTACCTAACTACTCAAGCACACTGCTTAAATATACTCCTGATACCCCATTTATGAGCGAATCACAAATCCATAAAGATGCTCAAAATGCGATGCAAACACTTTGTGAAGAGGAGATAAAAGATAAAAGGCTTAGTAGTGCATATGCAAATATTATAATGGGTAGGATTTTAGCTAGTATTGAGCTAACTGCGGCAGATACCCTTACTTCAAACGATATTATGATGAAGATACTAAACTATATTTGCGAAAACTACAAAGATAATATTTCACTTGACGTGTTATCAAAAAAAGTTGGAGCGAGCAAATATCATATTTCGCGTATTTTTTCTTCGCGTATTGGCTGTAGTTTCAATAAATATGTAAATTCATTGCGTGTTGGTCTATCACAATATTTATTGATGCATAGCAATTTATCGATTACAGACATAGCGTATGAATGCGGTTTTGAGAGCCAGAGGAGTTTTAACCGTGCTTTTAAAGAATTTACAGGATATACACCAAGCGAAGTAAAAAAACTTAATATTTCACAGTAACAGACGTAGTATAAACAATGCAGTTAAAGGAGAACAACATGGAATTTAATAAACCACATATCAAATCTAAAACAGTATGGCGAATAACTAGACTAATAACATTTTTTGTGTTTTTACTAATATTTTTAGTGGGAACATTACTATATTTTACAACTGATATCATACCTTCGGTGTATATAATTTGGGGGTTGGGAGCACTGTGTATATGGCGACTAATTTGTGCTATCGTCTATCCAATTATTGAGTATAGGCAGTGGAAATACGCTATTACACCTGAAAAAATTCATATAGAACATGGGATTTTCTTTTTGAAAACTTCGATCATACCAATCGTTAGAATACAACATATCACTTTTTCTAGGGGGCTAATCAACCGCAAATTTTCACTAGTATCACTAAAAATTCACACCGCTAGCTCTGCTTTTGAGATTGATGGACTGCACGAAGATGTCGCAAAAGACATTTCCGAAAAGCTTAATGAGAAGCTGTACCATCGCTTGAAAGTTAAAGAAGAAAGCGAGAGTGAAGATTAATGTTTGGACCAAAAAGAGGGCATTTCATATTAATATTTGACAATTTCTTTAAGGACTTCTTTTTAGCGATAGTCGGAATAGTGATACTTATTGTTGGTTCAGTTTCGATGGAAGAAATGGCAGGAGAGCTATTCATTTTTGCTTTCATATTTATTTCACCGATTACTAAAATAGTCGGGTTCTTAACTACAAAATATGAGATTACACAATCAAGTTTGATTGTATACACGGGGCTTTTGAATAAGAAGACTACAGAAATCCATAAGAGCACTATCTCGACTGTGGATACATCACAAAGTTTATTACAACAATTGATAGGCGTATCTAAACTAAAGGTGGATAATTCCGCTCAAGGCGCAGGTAATGAAGTTGTCATGGCATTTAAAACAGACGTAGCACTGCATATTAAAGGTTTGCTTGTAACAGATGTAATCAGCACTGAAAAAGAAGATGAAATCGATAATACAAAAAAAATAAAAATCAAACCTACTTCATTTGTTGCACTCGGACTATTGCAGTCAAAATTATCGTTTTTCTTTAAAATTTACGCTATGATAACGGTTTTGTCTCCATTTGTATCGAGTTTTCTGCCAAATATTGAGGAGCAACTAATTGGAGTTTTAGATCGATATTTTCCTTTTGATAGGATCGCAAGCGAGGAGTTTATAGTTATAGTGGGAGTTATACTGCTTTTTGTTGCAGTAGCATTTGTGGTAGGATACATCATCTCGCTTGTTTGGTCAATAGCAACGACGCTTATTACTTTTTATAATTTCACATTAAGTGAAAAGGATGGTAAGTTAAGTATCAGCTACGGATTGATGAAAAAGCGTAATTTTACTATTCCGAAAGAGAAAATCTGTGGTGTAAACCTTACTCAGTCCTCATTAATGAGAATGCTTAAGGTGTATCGTATGGATGTATATGCAATAGGGTATGGTGGTGCTTCTGACGGCGAAGTTGAGCAGACTATATTCTACCCACTGGGCAAAAAAAGCGAGATTATCCGTGTAATGGCAGATTTTTTACCTGAGTTTAGCTTTCCACAAGAGTTTAAAACTCCGTCGAAAAAAGCATTCAAGTATTTCTTCTTTAACTTTTGGTTTTTCCTTTTTACAATTGGAATAATCGTAGGAGCTGTGCTGCAAAATCCATATGTAGTAGTTATCGCATCGTTGCTTGATATTATTACAGTGCTTTACATCACACTATCATATAAAGTGACCGCAGTGAGCATTAATGAAAAAGCGGTTACGTTCGTAAGAGGTGGATATCAAAAAACACTCACTATAGTACCGACAAATAGGATTGAAAGTGTTCAGGCTTTGACAACTAAGCTAAAACAAAAACGTGGGATTTGCAGTATAAAGTTAAGTTATTTTGCGCCATTAGCAGTAGCGAATTTAACGGTGAAAAATATGTCATATGATGAGTTTTACGCACTCGAAAACAAATTGGAACTATAGGAGGAGCAAATATGCAGAAAATCAAATTTGGCAATACAGGAATGGACATCTCAACAGTATTATATGGTGGGATTGTATCCATGCAAGACGGGCAAGACAACTCGGATAAATATGTAGATTATGCGATAAAAAAAGGGATAAACTACTTCGATGTTGCGCCATCATATGGAGATGCTGAGGAAAAGCTTGGTAACTCGATAAAAGATTATAGAAAAGATGTATTTTTAGCTTGCAAAACTGGAAAACGCTTGGCAGTAGAAGCTGAGAAGGAATTCGAAAAATCGCTTAAACTTCTGCATACCGATTATTTTGATGTATATCAAATGCATGCACTAACCACTATGGAAGACGTTGAGACTGCCTTTGGAAAAGGCGGTGTGTTAGAGATGATGCTAAAGTATAAAGAGCAAGGGGTAGTTAAAAATTTGGGGATAACTTGCCATAATGAAGATGTGGCGTTAAGAGCATTTGAATTATATGATTTTGATACTTTACTATTCCCAACAAACTGGGGGCTAAATATGAAAAAGGGATTTGGTTCACGACTAGCAAAATTGCAAAAGGAGAAAAATTTTGGATTTTTAGGCATGAAATCTATGGTTCATAGAGCGTGGTTAAGCGATGAGGAAAAAGCAGCTTCACGTTTCCCAAAATCGTGGTGTATGCCGATAACTGATAACGACAAACTCACAATTGCAGCAATTAGATATGCTTTTTCTATGGGCGTGAACTCGATTGTGCCTCCAGGTAATATCGAAAACTTCACTTTTGCAGTTGAAAATATCGATGAAATCTTAAAACCACTAACTACCGAGGATAAAGAATTACTTGCAAAAGAGCTTGTAAACATTGAAGGGCATTATTTCTTTTAATAGAAAAGTGAAAATAGCGATAAAAAACCGATGTGATATTTCACATCGGTTTTATTTTATAGAATTTTATTTTTTAAGCATACGTTGAACCCAACTTCTTAGCTTATCTGCTGGAGAAAGCGGTTTTGCTTGTTCACGTTTTTCTTCGGCTTCCTTAGCTTCTTGATAAGCTTGTAAAAATAAATCATCCTGCATATTCACAGGGATTGTGTCAATATTAGTGAGCACTTTTTCGTAAATACCAAGTGAGTTTGAGACACGTGCTTTTTGGTTATCTGCAAGTGAAATGCTAATGATTTCACTAATCATATTTTTAAGCTCAGGAGCTAAAATAGGAGCAGCAACTTCAATTCTACGCTCAGTGTTTCTTGTCATAAAGTCAGCAGAGGAGATAAACATTTGCTCCCTATCTCCAACGCCAAAGACGAATATGCGTGAATGCTCTAAAAATCTGCCAACAATACTGCGAATTTCGATATTTTCAGTTTTGCCAACAATTCCAGGTTTTAAACAGCAGATACCGCGTATAATCATCTGGATTTTAACACCTGCAGTTGAAGCCTCAACTAATTTATCAATCAAAACTTTATCAGTAACGGAGTTCATTTTTAGTATAATCCTAGCTGGTTTATTTGATTTCGCGATTGCAATTTCATTATCAATCAGATTGATAACTCTTGACTTAAAGCAAAGTGGTGCCACTAAAAGTAAGCTTGTCGACTCGACTACAGTACCCATAAATAGGCTGTTAAACACAATAGAAGCGTCCGAGCCGATTTGCTTGTTGCATGTGAGTAAAGACAAGTCAGTATATAATTTTGATGTTTTTTCGTTATAGTTTCCAGTACCTACTTGTGTGATATATTCGATATCATTACCTGATTTTCTTGTGATGAGTAGAAGTTTTGAGTGAACTTTATAACCCGGTAAACCGTAAATAACATTACAACCAGCTTCTTGCAGTCTTATTGACCAGTCTATATTGTTTTCCTCATCAAATCTCGCTCTAAGCTCAACTAAAACATCGACTTGTTTACCTTTTTCCGCAGCTTCTATAAGAGCTTCGACTACTTTTGAGTTTGAGGCTACACGATACAGTGTGATCTTAATTGAAACTACATTTTTGTCATTAGCAGCCTCGCGAAGTAGGCGTATAAAGGGTTTTATTGAGTGGTAGGGATAATGCAAGAGTAAGTCTCGCTTTTGAATTTGTGTAAGCATCGGAATATTTGGATCTACTAGCTTGCATTGTTGTGGAATAAGTGGCTTAAAGAAGAAATCGCCTAATTTACGCAGTTTTGGTTCTAGTGCAAACACAAACGACATATCAAGCGGTGAGCTATTACTAAACACTTGGTTTTTGTTCAAAGTGAGGAAGTCGCACATTGTATTTAACAAAGAAGCGTTAATGTCGTGCTGGATTTCAAGCCTCACGGGAGTAAGCTTTTTACGCTTTTTAAGTAGCTCTTGCATTGCTTCTCTATAGTCTAAGTCAAAGTCAACTACAGCTTCATCTATATCAATATCCGCATTTCGTGTGATTTTAAATATTGTTTTATCCAAGATTTCTTGGTTTTTAAATATAGCTTGTGAAAATAAATATATGATTTCCTCAACCAAAATAAAGCGCAAGGATTTATCATTAGATGGCACATAAATAATTCGGTTAAAGTGACCAGATGCTGGGATAAGGCCTAGCTTTACATTGCCACTTTTGGAGCTTATATGTACTCCTACGTATATTTCCCTGTTTTTTAGGAATGGGAACGGATGACGTTTATCGATTATTTGTGGGGAAATAAGTGGATATATTTCTTTTAGAAAATATAGATTTAAATAATCATAATCATCTTGCGAAAGGTTATTTATATTAATATGCTCAATGCCTTCGTGTGATAATAAATTTATAACCTCGAAATAGGATATATCTTTTCTAGGCAGGATGTTTTTTACATTCTCATAAATTGCATCAAGTTGCTGTTGTGGGGTCATACCTGTTCTTGAGTCTAAAAGTGATTTGTTAATTAAATTCTGATCGTACAAACTTCCGACTCTAACCATGAAAAATTCATCAAGATTGCTTTGGAAAATAGACAAAAATTTCAACCTCTCAAACAAGGGAACATTACTATCTTCCGACTCTTCTAAAACTCGTTGGTTGAATTTTAGCCAGCTCAGTTCCCGATTGGTATACATGCTGTTATTCTCGTTCTCCGCCATTTGTAATTCTCCATTTCGTACTCATGTTTTTGTATATAAGTAATTGTAATCGAAATAATTTACATCAGTACATTATTTCGATTACAATTGTAACATTTTTTAATGCTTTTTTCAATACCTTGAATGTAAAATTTACCTACAAAGGATATGAAATATATATTTAATTTGGGAGGGGGATTATTATAATATCGTCGAGTAAATCATAGCAGGCATCTTTAGCAAACTCATACCCCTTTTGCGCATATATGCAGATATTGGGTAAATATCTGTTAATTGAGCGGATAGTATTGCTGATTTTTGCACTATCACTAAGGCTAAAACGATACTCATCATTTGAGAGGGTTAGGACAATCTGATTTTGGTCATTTAAATAAAACTCAAATATCTTATATTCGCTATCGTAAAGACTAGTTTGCATGTTAATAAAAACAATTGCAAACCCAGCGAAGATTACAGCTAAAATCAGAGGGATAACAAATCCTAGCGCAAAATAATTTTTTTTCATTGTTTATACTTCCTTTTATTCCACTAATTTTATTAGTGAGTTCACCAACAGTTCAGCGGAATATTTTACTTGTTCTAATGTGTTGCCATGCGCTCCCATTTCTAGCAGTAGTGCACCCTCGGACAAATCTTGATTATAAAATCTATCATCAAATAGTATCGGGCGTGTTAGTGTTGGGTAATCACTTTCAAGCTGTATTTGTAGCTTTGTCGCTAAAATTAAGTTTTCGCGGTAATATGGGATGCGGTTGCTCCCATTGTCTGCGCAAGAAATTATCATAATCTGTGCTGCGTTTTGTCCGTTAATCTCAGTGACAGGAGCAGTAACAGTAGTGTCGCTTTGAATAGCGTCTCTGTGCACATCAAATACCATTTTGATAGAAGGATATTTTTCTAAATAGTACTCAATATTAACTCGAGAATTATCATATGCACCAGTGTAAGAGGGGTTATCATGTTGATCGGTATCGTGAATAGTTACTATACCGGCAGCATTGAGCTGTGCTGCCATTTGTGCGCCTACACTGACGATATTCTCGTTATTGTCAGTTGAGCGGGAGTTATAGGCTAAATCATGCCAATCTCGCTCGACAGGCTGGAAGCTTTCGGTAGCGTGGGTGTGGTATATCAGTATTTGTGGTTGACCATTTTTCTCTAGGGATATATCTTTGTTACTTTGGGATAAAGCAATAATTTCTTCCGCTGAAATTGGTCCTTGATTGCGAACATAGCCTGAACTTAATGCGACATGCTGTGTGTTATTTGGTGCGCTGAAAGTCTGATACACAAGATCACCACTGTTTTCGATGCGTGGCACGGAAGCGACTGCGAGCGCTTCTTCGTTGTCGCTTGTGTCAATATCAGCGCTATTTTGAGCGGGAGTTTCTTCAAAAGCTTCATACTCGGTGATGGGAATATCCATTTGCACACCACTATCGCTAACATAGGAAATATTTTGGGCGTAAAGCTCATCTTCGTGAGAGACGAGTGCGACCCCACCGTTTAAAAAAGATACACCAGCAGAAACTACGCTGACTTGCTCTAGATTGTCTGAGACGTAGGGGACAGAAAATATAACAAAGCGATAAATTACTATAGAAATTACAGCAAGACAAGCTGCTCGCAACACATGTCGTACAGGCCTTTTGAGCCGCTTTCTTTTTGGTCGGGACATTTTATCACTCCTTTGTATCAAATTGAGGATATTGTGAAATGATTATACTAATAATCTATATTCAAAAATAGAATGTATTAGTACAACTAGCTCACGATAGCTGCGATATCTTCCACGCTCATAGTCGGGTGGAAAGCTTTATTTATCGCATATGCAACTGTTTTTGCTGAATGCTCGATTATTACATCGATTTCCCTAGGTGTGACCATCATGGTTTCATTTGTGGTGTTTGCACTTTCTTGTGTAATATTATTTAAATCCACCACCATCGGCACACCGATACTAATAACATCAACACCTAAAGTTGCGCGACTGAGTTCTTGACGATGGTTTAGCACACCAGACCCAGGTGATATGCCTGTATTTGCAATTTGGATAGTGCTACCCAAACGCGAGATGCTCTTTGCTGCAAGTGCATCGACCACGATGACTAAGTCAGGTTTAATTTGAGCACAGACACTTTTGATGATTTGTGCACTTTCAATGCCAGTTTGTCCCAATACACCGGGCGAAATTGCGCTGACTTCACGTAGATCATCAAAACCAATTTTGCGAGCTATATCTTTTGGGATATGCCTTGTGACAAAGATATAGTTTACACTAGCAGGCCCCAGTGCATCCGGTGTAATTTGCGAATTGCCAAGTCCGACCACTAGCGCAGAGTTAAGGTTATGTGGGAACAATGATGTTATATGCTCGGAAATTATTCCAACTTCGTATTCAAAATTAGAGGTGGGATCTTTTAAACTGGAGGGTGTTACTGTGATATAACTTCCCTCAGGTTTGCCTACATAAGAGGCGCCAACACTATTTGTAATCTCAACAGTGCTAACCTCCATATCGCCATATTTTTGCGAAGAATGCTTAACTCCGTTGTCCAAATTGATTTTGTCGATTTCGATATTTTCGATGGCTAAATCTGTTCTATATCCCATATTTTTCTCCTTTTAAAATGGATTTTTTTGCCCAGTAGCTAAAAAACATCAGAATATAATGTTTTTTTGAAAAAAGACTTGATTTTTCATTAAAATGATGATATCATAGTAATTACTGTCATAGTATTAGTGTCTCATATTACGACTATGAATAAAAATTATAAATTTAGTGTGTGCAAAAACACGAAATTTATTTATAATCAAGGAGGTGTACTAATGCCTAATATTAAATCTGCGAAAAAAAGAGTTCTTATTATTAAAACTAAAACTGCTAGAAATAAAGCACTAAGATCAAACATCAAAACTTTGATTAAAACAGCTGACGTTGCAGTTCAAAATAACGATGCGAATAAAGAAGCTGCTATCAAACTTGCAATTAAAAGAGTTGATCAAGCATGTGCAAAAGGTTTGATGCACAAAAATGCTGCAGCTAGAAAAAAATCTCAACTTGCAAAAAAACTTAATGTAGCTAATGCATAAGTTTAAAAGCGTATAGAGCAATAAAACAGGACTCTATTAACGATTTATCGTTACAACCTCATAGAGCCTGTTTTTTTGTATTTGTAAATATTATCTGAAACCACAATACATCAATTTTGGGGGAGCTTATAATGATTATTCGTAAAAATACAAAGCGCGATATAAAATTATGTGGTGTACAGGTATTTGTCTGTGCACCTTGCTTGGGAAAAACTACACTTGCAAACTTAAATCCACAGTTTGTGGATATGGATAAACTTAAGTCTCTGTATAAATATGGACATTCAGTCGAAAACCACGAAGCTACAAAGGGCAGTGGTAAAAGAGTTGTGGTAAATCATGATTCTTTTGAGTATATACAAAGAAAGACCTTCGAGCTTTTAGGTGAGGGTAAAAAATTGTTGTTTAACGCAAAACCTGAGTTTAGAGAGTTTATCTACAAGTCTGAAATACCGTACTGTCTGGTGTATTTTCACCCTGACAGATTATCTGAAATTACTGATAAAATGCGTAACAGAGGGAATAATGAAGAATTTATTAGTGGTTTTACTTACAAAACTCAAATGGAGTACTACACCATACATGAAAATTGCATAGAGCCTGCTTTTAAGGTAGTGCTTGAAGCGAATGAGCATGTAGCAGATATACTTGATTTGTTTTATTAATATTTATTATGATAAATATATAAGGTTATTATGAAAAAGAATAAATTTACACTGCTCACAATGATAGCTATTTTGATTTTTTTGTTAATGCCTGTACCGCAAAAAATTTCGAGTGGGATTTCATTCCCATTTTCTGATAAAATTGTTCATGTGGGCTTATTCGCTTTACTAGCAGCAATATTTGTTTTAGAGAAATTTTTGCAAAAAACCAAGATTAAAAGCATCATAAAAATGTTTGCATGCTTTTTAGCTTTCGCTGTGCTAACTGAAGTTTTACAATATTTTACGGGTTACCGCAGTTTTGACTTTTATGATATATTTGCCGATATATTAGGTATAATTATCGGAACTATCATCTCCACACGAATTTTTAAGGTTAAAAATCAGTAATCGCTTAATATATACGAGGTGAAAAACTTGAACGAATTAAAAAAGAATATACGCAATTTCTGTATAATAGCACATATCGATCACGGTAAAAGTACGCTTGCAGACAGAATGCTTGAAAAAACGAGCTCAGTTGCTTTGAGAGAAATGGAAGAGCAACTACTCGATAATATGGATATCGAACGTGAAAGAGGGATAACGATAAAAGCTCGTGCAGTTAAAATTGACTACACAGCAAAAGACGGCGAAACATACGTCTTTAACCTAATCGATACCCCTGGACATGTCGACTTTAATTACGAAGTATCTCGCTCACTCGCTGCTTGTGAGGGTGCAATCTTGGTAGTAGACGCTTCACAAGGGATTGAAGCACAAACTTTGGCAAATACATACCTTGCGCTTGAACACAATTTGGAGATTGTACCTATAGTTAACAAAATCGATTTGCCTTCAGCAGACCCAGAACGAGTTTGCCATGAGGTTGAGAATGTAATCGGGATTGAAGCTATGTCAGCTCCTAGAGTATCGGCGAAAATGGGTGTAAATATAGAGGAAGTACTCGAACGCGTTGTGACGGATATTCCGTGCCCTGAGGGAGATGACGACGCACCGCTTAAAGCGCTAATATTTGACTCATACTATGATGCCTACAAAGGTGTTATCGTATATATTAGAGTCATAGATGGTAAAGTTAAAGCGGGGGACTCCATAAAAATGATGGCGAGTGGCGCTGTGTTTAATGTTGTGGAAGTAGGTATGATGGGTGCGAAAAACTCATATGCTTGCGACGAATTAACATCAGGACAAGTAGGCTATATCGCTGCTGCAATTAAAAATATTGGTGACACCACAGTTGGTGACACTGTTACGAATGCAGAAAATCCTGCTGATGCTCCATTAGAGGGGTACAAGGAAGTTAACCCTATGGTATTCTCGGGTATTTATCCTGCTGATGGCGCAAAATATGGCGATTTGCGTGATGCGCTAGAAAAACTGCGCCTAAATGATGCGTCGCTGACTTTCGAGCCAGAGACTTCAAAAGCGCTAGGCTTTGGGTTTAGATGTGGATTTTTAGGACTACTACACATGGAGATTATCCAAGAGCGTCTTGAGCGCGAGTTTAACTTAGATTTGGTGACTACAGCACCGTCAGTTATCTACGAAATCACTACAAATGATGAAAACACATTCTTAATAGACAACCCTAGTAATTACCCAGATCCATCGCTAATCATAAGCTCAAAAGAACCAATGGTAAAAGCGGATATCCTTACTCCAGTTGAGTTTGTGGGGAACATTATGGAGCTTTGCCAAGATAGACGCGGTGTCTTTAAAGACATGAAGTATCTAGACGAGAGCAGGGTAGAGCTACATTATGATTTACCACTAAATGAGATTGTATACGACTTTTTTGATGCGCTGAAATCTCGCACGAAAGGGTATGCATCATTTGATTACGAAATAAATGGTTATCATGAGTCTAAACTTGTGAAGCTGGATATACTACTCAACGGGGATATTGTCGATGCATTGAGCTTTATCGTTCATAAAGATAAAGCGTATGATCGCGCTAGAAAAATTGCGGTTAAGTTAAAAGAGCATATTCCACGCCAAATGTTCGAAGTGCCAATACAAGCGGCAGTTGGTGGTAAAGTTATTGCGAGAGAAACTGTAAAAGCGATGCGTAAAGACGTACTTGCTAAATGTTATGGTGGTGACATCACACGTAAGAAAAAACTTCTTGAAAAACAAAAAGAAGGTAAAAAGCGTATGCGTCAACTCGGTAATGTTGAAGTACCGCAAGAAGCTTTTATGTCAGTACTTAAACTGGATTCATAAGTTTTCTTTAACAGAAGGGATTTATTATGAATATAAAAACTATATATACAAAAAATGCTACTTATCAAAAATTTGAGGTGCTTAAAACAAATCGTAATAAGAGATTTAAGTATGGCGAATTTTTTGTAGAAGGCGTGCGAAATATTAATGAAGCTATAAAAAATAATTGGGAGATAAGCTCGTTTTTATACAGCGATGAGCGCGAGCTTTCGAGTTGGGCGCAAAATATTCTTGCTACTGTAAAAACAGAGATTAACTACAATCTTTCATGGCAACTGATGGCTGACATTAGCAGTAAAGAAGATACATCAGAGCTACTAGCTATTGTTAAAATGCGCGATGATGAGCTTTCCAGCATAAAATCCTTGGACATTCCACTTATTGTCTTGTTCGACAGACCGTCTAACAAAGGGAACTTAGGGACGATAATTCGTTCGTGTGATTCTTTTGGTGTAGATGGGATAATCATTACGGGGCATGCAGTTGACATGTATGAAGCGGATGTAATATCGGCGAGCATGGGTTCTTTTTTTAGCATACCGACTATAAGAGTTAGTGATAACGAAAATTTGATGAGCTATATTGATACTCTAAAAGAAAAATATCCTGATTTGCAAATTGTTGGTACTACTGCACATAAAGAAAAGCTAATATCCGAGCTTGATTTTAAGAAGCCGACCATACTGATGCTAGGTAACGAAACTGACGGATTAAACCGCAAGTTTAAAGAGCTTAGTGACGATATGGCAACAATTCCGATGAGCGATAATTCATCGGCAACTTCGTTTAATGTAGCCTGTGCTGCAACGGTAGTTTTATATGAGGCAATTCGTCAAAGAATGTAATAAAAGCTGATACAGTATAACTGTATCAGCTTTTTCGTGCAAATTTTTAGTCTGTAAACAAACCTGTTGATAAGTATCGCTCGCCTGTATCAGGTAATAAGACAACGATAGTTTTGCCCTTGTTCTCAGCTAGTGAAGCTACTTCACGGGCAGCAGCTAAAGCAGCACCGGAAGATATTCCAACAAGCACACCCTGCGCTTTTAAGAAATCGCGCGCAGTTTGTTTTGCGGCTTCATCTGTAATCGTAATGACCTGGTCGATTACCTCTTTATTTAGTATTTCGGGTAAAAACCCTGCGCCTATTCCTTGGATTTTATGAGGACCCGCTTTTCCCTCACTAATAAATGGTGAGTTTGCAGGCTCGACAGCAATAATTTTGATATTGGGGTTTTGTGATTTTAAATACGCTCCAACTCCGGAAACTGTACCGCCTGTACCGACACCACCAATAAAAATATCAACAGTGCCATCTGTATCGGCCCAAATTTCAGGTCCTGTACTTTCAATATGAGCTTGTGGGTTGGCAGTATTAGCAAATTGCGAAGGAATAAAACTTTTTTCGTACTGACTAGCAAGCTCATTTGCTTTTGCAATGGCTCCATTCATACCAAGGTTTCCTGGGGTAAGCACGATTTCTGCGCCATATGCTTTGAGCAAATTGCGACGCTCGACACTCATTGTTTCAGGCATAGTGAGTATTAGTTTATAGTCTCTGGCAAGGGAGATAAACGCTAGCCCTATACCAGTGTTACCGCTTGTAGGTTCGATTATCACAGTGTCACAGTCTAAAAGGTTTGCTTTTTCTGCTGCTTGAATCATCGATAAAGCAACACGATCTTTTACGCTACCTGCTGGATTGAAATACTCAAGCTTTGCTAGTATTTTTGCATTAAGGTCGCATTTTTTTGCAAAAGCGTTAGCTGAAAGCAAAGGGGTATTCCCGATTAGTGATGTGATATTTTCATATATTTTCATGTTGTTCTCCTTTATATTTAAACATGAGTAGTAAATTTGTGAACTATACCATTATACTATACTTTCAATTTTTAATCAAGATTATTGCTACTTATTTGCATAATATCGGTGCTTATGTTATAATTATGACAATATATTTATAAAAGGAGTAGTATGGAAAGTTTATATTTATCGTTTTCAGTTGTATTCCCAATTTTTTTAATGCTTGCTTTTGGCTTTTTTCTAAAAAGGATTAAATATGTAGATAACCACTTTTTGAACATATTAAATATGCTAGTGTTTAAGGCTTTTTTGCCTATGGTACTCTTTTTAAGTATCTATAATACCGATAAAAGTAAAGCTTTTAGCCCTCTGATAATCTTACTTGCAGTAGGGGGAATTACTATTGGATTTGGGCTTGCAATGCTTATAGTACCGCTGTTTGTGAAGGATAATGCACGTCGTGGAGTAATTGTTCAGGCGGCTTTTAGGAGTAATTTTTTGCTGTTTGGGTTACCTGTTACCATATCTTTATTTGGGATAGAAAACATTGGAATAACAGCGATTATTGCTGCATTTACTGTACCACTATTAAACGTACTCTCCGTAATAGCACTTGAAGTGTTCAGACCAAACTCAAAAATAGACTTTAAAAAGATTTTAATGGGGATAGTTACTAACCCACTAATAATAGCAGCTGCAATTGGTGCGGTTTTTTTGTGGCTCGACATTGTGATACCCGCCCCAATTTTGTCCACAGTCAATGATTTTTCTGAGGTCGCAACTCCAATGGCGTTGATGGTGCTTGGTGCAGGATTTGTGTTCAAAGCAGTGAAAAAGAATATATTAGCTCTTATAATAACTGTATTTGTTAAACTTGTGGGGATGAGTGTTGTTTTTGTTCCAATAGCGATATTGCTTGGATTTAGGGGTGTGGAGCTTGGCTCGCTTATGACGTTGTTTGCTAGCCCTGTGGCTGTGTCAAGCTTTACTATGGCGGAGCAAATGGATGGAGATAGTGAACTAGCTGGGCAACTGGTGGTAATGACATCAGTGTTTAGCATAATTACGATGTTTATTTGGATTTGGGTGCTAGAGAGTATGAGCTTTATTTGATGTAACTCGATTTAACGTGTTAGCATGCTGTTGTGCAATGTTTAGTAGTATTCACCTAAGTTGCACTTGTATTTTTGGAGCATAAAATGTAACAACTATCTAGTATTATACATAAATTTGTGTTAAAATGAGAAAAAGGAAAACTTTTCCTTTTTCTCATTTCTTTTGTCGAATTTTGACGTATAAATTGGAGCGATAATATGAAAGATAGTTTGACAAAAATATTATTAATGTTGCTAATTATGAGTGTGTTTTTTACTGTTTTTTATTATATGGATAATGAAAACAGCACTGAAAACACTATAATTTATAGTGCTAATAATTCTTCTGAGGATGAGAGTGAGTATTTAAACTCAAAGTATGAATATGACAATGATTACGATAATAACTACAATTACAATGGGGGAAATAACGGTTATGACCCACCGAAAATTGAAGTTAGCATGAGTGAGCACGATGAATTAATATCGTCAGAGTGGGAGGGGAATGTCCCACAAATCCAGCCTGAGGAAGAGCAAACAAGCTCTCCCACAGAAGAAAGTAGCTCCTCTATAGACGAGGATGCAAATGAAGAAGACAACTCAAAATCAGAGGAGGGAGACGCAAATGTTTCGCAGCCTTCTAATGAAGAGGAATCCTCTAGTATGCCAGAAGTAGAAAAGCCCGACGAGCTTGTGGAAAATATTTCAGCGAAAAAAGCTGAAATATCGCAGAATACCCCTTTTGTGGTTTTGTTCGGTGATTATAATGTTGAAGATGAGGCTCAAAAAAATCAGATATTAAGTTATCTTGATATGTTTTCTAGTGCAATAAATAATATAGATCAAGGCATAATAAGCGGACTAAATGCGAAGGGTGTGAAGGTAAATATTTCTATAAACATACCAAATGTTAGCAGTGTCAGTGCGCAATATAGTGTAAATATTGGTAGTTCACCATCGCTGCTTTTGTATGAGATTTCGTATAGTCTTTGCATGCAACAGCTGAAAAATGCTGGCGTCCATGGACAATTATCATCCGAGTTTTCAGCTTTAAATCCAGCTGATTTTGTCTACGGGCAACCTAATTTTGATTATATAAATCAAATGATGTTCCTATCAGTGGTGACACAGCGCTCGCTCGAGGATGATATTTACAACACTTTTCTCTCGTTTCAAACGGGTAGTGTAGGTGCAGATCACATCAATGCAAATTCAGTCGCATACCAAAAATATCAAGTATTAATGCGATATATTTCATCATATGTTTAATAGGGCTAAATTAGTGGTGAAAACTCGTAGCCATCTTCACGCATAGTGTCTATGAAGTCGGATAATATTTCTGTATTCGTTTTGGACACAGCGTGAAGTAAATATATAGCTCCATCATGTGCTGCTTCACATAGTCTATTATAGGCTTCGGAGTTTTCAGGCTGATTATCTACTTCCCAGTCTTTATATGCAAAGCTCCAAAAATATGTTTCATACCCCATGCTCTGTGTGAGAGCAAGCGTTCTTTCTGAAAATTCTCCTCGTGGTGGGCGGAGAGCCTCCATTGAATAGTCGAAATTTTCTTCAATATAGTCGTGTAGCAATGTGATTTCTGACTTCACTTCACTAGAACTTATTTCGGGAAACGATGGATGGGACGAGGAATGATTGCCCACAATATGCCCTTCATCAATCATGCGAGTGATTAAATCGTGGTTTTTTTCAGCATATTCCAACGTAACAAAAAATGTCGCGGGACAATCCTTCTCTTTAAGTACATCAAGAATTTGTGGAGTGAATCCATTTTCGTACCCCTCATCGAAAGTGAGGTGTATTTTTTTTTCGCCTTCTTTAATAAAAAAAGTATCGTATTCACCGTATATTTCTTGGTAATCAAGGCTTGCAATGGGACGATTTTCATCGTCCACATTGTGCCCTTGTCCCCAAGTTTTGATGCTATTGTCGAGACTTTCAAAATCCGTATTGCTGGCTGGCAAAACATTATTATCAGGTAAGTCAACAGCATTGTCATTATTATCTGTCATGTCGTCATCTAGCATTTCTTCGTCATCGCTTAAAGTATCGCTTAAATCATCTTTTTCGTCGCTCATATCATCTTCAATTTTGTCCTTTTCGTCGTCTAAATCACTCATTAAATCAGATGTATCTTCCGAAAGTGTGTCGGATGTTTCATCTCCAACATCATCTTTTGAAGAGCAACTTACGATGAATAAAGATAGCGCTAAAATTAAAGCGATTAAACTAAAATATTTCATAAAATTCTCCATTCTGCCATTGAATAGGCTACTGCTAATTGTATTCAGTCAGTTTTATTGTGACAATTTTATTTTTTGCTCATAATAATTAATTATACTTTACTTAATTTGGATGTGAATATCTTCAGTTTGCTTTGTATAAAATAAAAAAAATTTAAAAAACTGATACAGATTTAACATCTGCATCAGTTTTAAATAATAAATTTTGCGTATATAATATGTGGTGAAATATGCAAGTCTATGCCGTAAAGTCTGGGTTAGCTTCTGGGAAAAGTGCGTTTACATGAGTTTGCCAATTTTTTAAAAGGAGTTTTAACTCCTCAAATTTCACTATGTCAACTTCAGAAATATCGTTTTTCTCTCCGATGTCCTCGCTTAGGTTGTACATCTCATAATGCTCATCTTCAAAAAATTCGATGAGCTTATAGTCCCCAAACCGAACGACACTTCCGGGTGTACTGCCTTGGTTGCCATAGTGTGGATAATGCCAAAAAATTGCGCGCTCACTAATATTTCCGCCATTAAAAATAGGGATTAAGCTCTCGCCATCAATTTCACAATCAAAGATTTCTGCACCACAAGCCTCTGCAATTGTGGAGAAAATATCGGGAGTAGTAACAGCGATATCACATGTAGTATTGCTATTAATTTTACCAGGCCACGAGCAAAGTAGTGGTACTCGTATGCCGCCATCTTTTGTCCAACCTTTGCCCTCGGCAACAGGTAGATTGCAAGTAGGTGAGCCTTCTGCGGTAGAAAGTCCACCGTTGTCAGAACTGAAAATGATGAGAGTGTTATCAAGCTCACCTTTTTCTTTTAGTGCAGCTACTAATTTGCCAATATTTTCATCAAGATTATAGACTAGTGCAGCATAAGCAGGGTCGGATTGGATAACTCTGCGCGTTACTCGTAGATGCTTCTTGTGCTCTGTTGGGAAAGCTTCGCCTTCTACTAGCGGATTGATTTTGTCAAGTCCAAGTTTTTTTGCTTTCTCTTCAAAATAAGTAATATCTTTTATCGGTGCTTGAATTGGGGTGTGTACAGCATAATGCCATAAATTTAGAAAAAATGGCGTATCATCGTTATGTTTGATGAGAGCAATTGCTTCATCTGTAATTCGGTCAGTTAAAAATTCTCCATCTGCACCCTCGCTCAAAGTAGGTATACCGTATGGGCTGAAATATCCATTATACGGATTGCCCCAGCGACAGCCAGCAATATTTACATCAAAACCAAATTTTTGTGGATAAAATTCAGCCTCGCCCAAATGCCATTTTCCGACATGCCATGTGTTGTAGCCACATTCTTTTAGATAATGAGCTATGGTTTTAGCATCTTTGGGAAGATGCTTTAGATAAGGGGTGTCTATGAGTTTACCTTTGCATGGATGAGTGTGTCCGTCGCCGTCAATCCAGTCGGTAACACCAATTTTTGCGGGATATTTCCCAGTAAGCATACTAGCGCGACTGGGGGAACACACAGGGCATGATGCATATGCGTTAGTGAACATTATGCCACTTTCACGCAACTTATCGATGTTGGGGGTCTCATAAAATTCGCTGCCTGCGCATGCGATATCTTTATATCCCATATCATCAATAAAAATAAACACTATATTTGGTTTTTTTATCATAGTATACACTCCATTTCCAATATTTACTTTAGTGAAAAATGCAATAAGTAAATCATATCACGAAAATATTGTAATGTAAATATATTTCTTAAATAGGCAGTGAAAGAGGCATATGACTAAAAGTCATATGCCTCTTTCGTGGGGGGTTAGTTTATTATTATCTTAGGAGTTTTTAAAATTAATCGTCGTCGCCATCGTCGTTATCATCGTCATTGTCGTCGTCATCGTCATTATCGTCATCGATATCGTCGTTGTCGTCGTCATCATCATTGTCATCATCATCGTTGTCGTCGTCATTGTCGTCATCATCATTGTTTGGTTGTGGGGTTACAGTTGGAGCAGTTTGTTGATTATCGTCGTCATCGTTGTCATCATCGTCATTGTCATCATTAGTTTCGATGTCAGCTTTAATGATTGCGCCTGTTAGTGCATCGATTTCGTAATCATATTCGTTAGCTCCAGCTTTGAAGTCTATTTCGTAGTAGTAAGCATCATTGTTTTCGTCTAATTCAACTTTTTCCATGATAGCGTCAGCAGCGTTTACTGCAGCGTGTGCAAGAGCAGCGTCGATAGCAGCTTGTTCTGTGATAATGCCAGTTGGGATAACATCGTCATCATTATCGTCCATGTCATCGTCAGTATCATCGTCATTTAAGTCGCTCTCAGCTTTAACGATTTCGCTAGTTAGTGCGTTGATGTCGTATTCATATTCAGTTGTTCCAACTGTAAATTCTACTTCATATACAAAGATACCATCTTCAACATCAAATTCAGTTGACACATCTGTAGGAGTAGCGTCAGCTAAACCAGCGTGTGCTAATGCAGCAGTAAGAGCAGCTTGTGAACCAATGTATCCGCCTTCGCTAGGAGTGCCTGTAACTGTAACATTTGTGCTTAAATCTCTGTTTTCTGATGATGCTAGAAGATTTAACTCGTCAATATTAAGTGTTACTAAATCATCAACTAATAGAGTGCTATCGCTATCCATTAAATCTTTAATTAGTTTTGCTTTACCTTCTGAGATATTGTATTTAACTGCTAGTTCAGTTACTGAAGTGTCAGTGTCATCAATCTCTTGGAATAAAACAGAAGTTTGAGTGTTGTTTTGAGCGAAAACGCTATTAACAATTTGTGTTAACTCAGCTTTTTTTGCATCATCGATATCGCTATCTTCTAATGAGAACAAAATTGAGTTAGAAGTGTCGTTCATAAAACCGTGTTGGTACATAGCGCCAGCCAAAGCGTTCATTGCGATGTCAAAATCTGTACCAGTTAAATCCATAGTATCTAAAACAGTTGTTGCATCAGCGTTTAAAGCGTTAACTTCTAATATTTTATCATTACGTGAAACAGTAACTGAAAAGCTTGGATTAACATCAATTCCTAATACAAATGAAGGTGCAGTCATGTAAGCGTTATAGCCGTATGTGCCTCCTATTACTATTGCAGCAGCAGCTGCGCACGATGCTAATACTTTAATAAATGAATTTCTTTTTTTAGTTGTTGTAGTCATAATAATTACCTCTCTATCACTCTCTATACAAGCTTCGAGGATAGCATCAAAATTATCAGGTGGCATAGTTGAGACAACAGCTTTTTTAATTTTTTCATTAACCTTGATTTCATTAATATCTTTTATACTCATACTAGCTATCCTCCTTTAGAATTTTTTGGATTTTTTGAATAGCACGGTTATATTTTGAAAGAACAGTTGGTAATTTTAAACCCATCACCTGAGCAATCTCTTTATGTTTCAGTCCACTTACAGCATGTAAAATAACGATTTGCCTACTCTCGTCGGATAATTGTGTCAACGCGTTGTGCAGTATTATTTTATCTTCACTGTCTGAATTTGGACTTATGTGAGGCAGCATGTGGCTGCTTTCTTCGATATCAGTAAGAACTGTACGTTTAGACTCACGTATTTTCATAAGCGCTAGGTTGCGTGTGATTGTTAGTATCCACGCCATTGGTTTTCCCTGTGGCTTATAGGTTGCTGCTGATGAATAGATTTTTACAAATGCATCTTGCAAAATATCTTGTGCGGCTTGAGGATCCTTCAAGATGGAGTAAGCAAAACCATAAACTGATTTATTTGTTAATTCGTAAAGCGTCTTAAATGCCTCTTTATCTTTGTTAGCAATTTGCTTTATCAAGTCTTCGTTTATTTCAGTTGTATGTTTTGGCTTAGTGTTTTCATGTATCATCGACGTCGTAAATAAAAACATTTTTTTCTCCCTTTCACTATATTAATGTCGCAGAGGTTCATTTTATTGCACTTAATAAAAAAAATTTTTAAAAAGTTGTTTTTTAATTGCGCTCTTACATTATAATACATATAAAAACTTTTTTCAATTTATTTAGCAATATAAATGTTGAAACTATATATTTTAATAAACTAGGGGGTAGTTTATGGATTATTTTTGTGTTTAAGCGTCATCAAAACCGCATGATAGTACGGATAAATTCATTTGACAAATACAAAGCTATGGTATAAAATAAAGTACATAATAGTTGGCTGTGGCGCTTATCAAAAACTATAGTACCGATGAATTCTGTGTTTATGGTGTGCGGTTTTGATATGCGCCTTAATTTTTACTTTAATATCCGATGATTATATAAAACATTCAAAGGATATACTAAAAGGAACATATAATTATTAATAATATAATAAGGGGAAATTATCATGAAAGTTATTGCACTAAACGGAAGTCCCAAAAAAAACGGGAACACATTCACCTCGCTAAACCTAATGTCGGATGTTTTTGCAGAAAATGGCATAGATTACGAAATAATACACCTTGGAGTTAAGCCACTCAGCGGATGTATTGCTTGTGGTAAATGCGATAGGGATGCAGGCAAATGTGTTATTGCAAACGATAGTTTTAATGAAATTGCGCAAAAGTTAGCGAGCGCAGACGGTATTATTATCGGTTCACCTGTTTACTATGGTGGGATTGCTGGTAGTTTGAAATGCTTCTTAGACAGATTTTTTTATACAAATACAAAAAAACTATATTACAAGCCTGTGGCAGCTGTCTGTTCTTTAAGACGCAGCGGCGGTGTGGGCACTTTTAACCAACTGAATAACTATTTCTCACTATCTCGTTCACTTGTTGTTCCGACCTCGTATTGGAGTGCGTTTCATGGATGTGAACCAGGTGAAGTTGAGCAAGACTTAGAAGCGTGGGACTGCGTAAAAGAAGTAGCAACAAATATGAGCTGGTTACTAAATGTATTTGATAAAACCGAAGTTCCACTTCCGAAAGTAGCGACAAGACGTTTTATGAATTTTATCAGATAAGTGAGGATTAGTATGAAAAAATTTAGAAATTTACGTCCGAAAATTCACTATACACCACCTAATATGTGGATGAATGACCCGAATGGAATGTACTATGAAAATGGGAATTACCATTTATTTTATCAAAAAGATCCAACTGATGTTGTGGTAAAAGGAAATTTGCACTGGGGTCATGCAGTAAGCCGTGATTTGATAAGCTGGGAGGAGCAACCTATCGCGCTGTTCCCAGATGAACTTGGTGTAATTTTTTCTGGTAGCTGTGTGTATGACAGTATGAATATGTCGGGATATGGAAGCGAAGAAAATCCAGCTGTAATTGCGATGTTTACGAGCCATGGTGAATGCGAACAACAAAGTATAGCATATAGTACAGACCAAGTGCATTTTGAAAAAAGTTACTGCAACCCTGTGATAACAAATCCAGGACTAACAGACTTTAGAGACCCAAAAATGTTTTACAATGAGAAAAAAGGTGGTTATACCGCAGTTTTAGCAGCTACTGACAAAGCAGATTTTTATTTTACACGCAATTTTAAAGATTGGGAAAAAACAGGCGAGTTTACGATAAAAGAAGATTTTGTGCACGGAATTTGGGAATGCCCAGATATGATAAAGATGGATTTTAATGGGGAGGAAAAGTGGGTATTTATATTGAGTACCACTGCTCCTGCTGAGGAAGATGGAGCCAAAACTCATTATTTTATCGGTGATTTTGATGGGGATAAATTTATCCTTACTCAAAAATTAAACGAGGCGCGCTATGTGGATTTTTGTCGCGATAATTATGCAGGAGTTTCTTTTCAAAACTGCGAGCGACCAATTTTTATGAGTTGGGCTATGAACTGGGCGTATGCATTTGCAGTACAAACTGGTGATAATTATAATGGCCAGATGACATTGGCGCGCGAGTTGAAACTGGATGAAGTTGACGGAGAAATAGTGCTAAAATCTAAACCTTTAGGGTTAGAAAAATATAGCAGTACCGCCATTGAAACTGGCGCAGTTACTCATTTGACAGAAGATACTTTTGTGGTTACACTAAATGGATGTGGCAACTGTGAGATAGTGTTAACAAATGAAATTGGTGAAGAGCTAAAGTTTGGAATATACGAAGAAGAAATAGTACTAAATAGGGAAAAGGCGGGAGATACAGACTTTAATGATGTGTTTAAAAGCAAGGCTTTTTCCATCGCTAAAATGAAACGACCATCCTCAGATGAGTACGATATCACGCTAATATTCGATGTATCGATACTCGAAGTTTTTGCTTTTGACGGAATTGTAGCTGGCAGTGCTACAGTGTATCCACAAAAGCCATACACTAAAATGACTGTTAGCGGCGATGTAAATATAAAGATATATTATATTTAGATTATAATGTTATAGTTGTAATTACATAAAAAAGGCACTATCAATTTTGATAGTGCCTTTTTTATGTATAAATTAGTCTCTAGCAAGAGAAATGATATAATCATTTTCAGTGAATACGACTCTCTCAGATTTTTTAGGATTAACTATAATGTCAAAATTATCTTCGGACTGCATCTTGTAGCCAATCGCAATACTATTTTGCTCGCGTAAAATTTCAGTTACTTCGTAAAAGTCAATTTGAGTATTGAGTTTTACGTATTGTGAAGCTTTTCTGATATAAATTTCTGAGCCTTCTGCTTGTAAGAGTTCTTGGAAAACTGTGGACAAGTCCCTGTTTTCAGAGATTTGTGCTAGGATTAGGTTGATGATATTTGAGCCAACAACTAGATCGTTAACTTGAGCTACATCAGCTAGCTTTTGATTAGAAACATCGCGCATTTCGCTAGTGATACTATACGATTTATTGCCTTTTTGAGCTATATCACGCAAGTGAATTAGCTTAAATAAAGTAAGTGAATCAGAAGTTTCATCATCGCTATCATAGTCACTCAATAGCAAAATATGGCTAATATTATTCTGGGTGAGTTTTTCTAAAGTTGCCCTGTTATTAACATCACATTCAAATGCAGCAAGACTAATGTTTTTAAGGCTGCTAGCAATATCGCCGATTGAATCATCGATAACAGTATTTGCAATATGTACACTTGACCCTTTAACAAAGTAGTTATCAAGCTCAATTACTATACTTGACAGCATGTCATTCACACCAATAATCAGTATGTTCTCAGCAGTATCAATAGTTTTGTTTATTGACTTATATGGGGTTATATCAACTATTTCATATGGTGTAGTTTTTGCAACACCATCATCTTCAACCAATAAAATTAGGCTATCACCATTAATTAATACAGTTTCCATGTCAGGGTTTAGCATTATTTGACCATTTCTTCTTATGCCAAATACTACAGCTTCTTCAAATTGTGTTAATGCATAACCAAATTTTTTGCCATCTAGCTCAGGGAATTCCTCGAAATATAGTTCATCGCCATCATAGTCAAAAAGCTCAATTAGGACATTGGATAGACCCGGTTGTCTACAGGATTGTGCAATAATTCTAGAAATAGAATCTTCGATTAAAATTAGCTCAGCGTTGCCTTTTGAGATTATATTAACTGTTTGCAAATTCTCTTCTTTATTAATCGTTGCAACTATATGTGGAAGGTTCTTTGTTTTGCCAATTGTACTAAAGAAGTTGTTAATTGCAATAATTACTTTAACTGTCATAAAGTCTACTTGCTCATTAATAATAATTGAGCGAGCAGTTTCAAGTGAACATTTGCTCAGCATATTATTGTCAGTGATGGTTCCAGTTCTACAGATAATTCTCGTAGTTTTAAAATCGGCTATTTCTGCAGCGATAGCTTCTTCCATTGTTTCTTTGTCTTCGTTTGCTAGCACTACAATTGCGCTATTTTTGTGGTTTTCATTAGCAATTATCAACTCTGAAATTAAAGTGAAAATATTGCTGTCAAAACCTAAAATTACCACATGATTTTTCTCAATAACTCTTGAGTTGCCTTTTTTTAGATTAGTGAGTTTTTCTTCAAAACCAGTGGTGATAATACCGATTAGTATACTAGTGACAAATATCCCACATAAAGTTACTATCGACATTAGTATTACAAAACCGCCATCGGAAGTGTCAGCTGCAGTAATAGTGCCCGCATCTATAACGTGCATTACACTAGCCCACAAATACTCAAGCAGTGTGGTCTCTCCGTTACCAATTAACGATAAAATTATGCCTGTTGCAAGTATTACGATAGTTGTAGCTATAAATAATATTCCGACTAGGACTATGGTGCCTTTAGTCATCAGATTGTCAAAACGATACTTTAACTTTTCAGATAAAGTTACTTTCATTGAGTCGTCCTCCTAATTGTTAATAATATATTAATATTTTATCATAAAATTTTACAAAAAACAAGTTTATTTGATTATTTTTTTATTTGAATCTATGGTATAATATCTATGTGAAAAATAATAATTTTGGAGGTATTTATGAGTAAACTTAATATTTTATGGGTAAATGATAATCCTGATACTGCGCATAACATGGTGTTTATGTATGCAGTAAACTCAAAGCTTAGAGGTTGGTGGGATGAAGTTGATGTAATCATTTGGGGCGCATCGGCTAAACTCGTTGCTACCGACAATACTATTAAGGAGCGAATAAAGTTAGCGCAAGATGCTGGTGTGAACGTGATAGCTTGTCTTGGTTGTGCTGCAAACTTTGGAGTGGTAGACGAGCTAAAAGAGCTTGGTATTGATGTAAAATACTATGGAGAAGGTTTAACTGATATTTTAAACAGCGAAGAAAAACTGATAACAATCTAGTTTTATACATAAGAACAAAGGGCGATGAGTATTTTTACTCATCGCCCTTAAGTATAGTACAGCCTTAATTATTTACCAAGAAATTCTTTTGTGCTTTTTATAATACCACTACAAGTGATACCGAAAATTTCGATTAGTTCAGTAGCAGGGCCAGAATATCCAAATTCATCGTTAACGCCTATTTTAAGCACAGGAGTTGGGTTTTGTGCTAATGCACCCAATACTGCATCTCCTAGTCCGCCAATGATGGAATGCTCTTCTACGGTTACAACTTTTTTTGTTTTGCTTGCACTTTTTATAATAAGCTCTTTATCGATAGGTTTGATTGTGTGGATATTAATAACCTCAGCATCAATACCATCTTTAGCTAGCTCTTGTGCTGCAAGTAAACTTTCGTTTACAGTAAGTCCGCTAGCAATAATAGTAACATCACTACCTTCTTTTAAAGTAACACCTTTACCAATTTCGAATTTGTAATCAGCATTATCGTTGATAACTGGAACAGCTAGTCTGCCAAATCTTAGGTAAACAGGACCGTAGTGTTCGATAGCAGCGCGTACTGCAGCTTTTGCTTCAACATCGTCAGAAGGATTAATTACAACCATTCCTGGAATTGTGCGCATTAAAGCAATATCTTCATTACACTGGTGAGTAGCACCGTCTTCACCAACAGAGATACCAGCATGTGTTGCACCAATTTTAACATTAAGATGAGGGTAACCAATGGAGTTTCTCACTTGTTCAAATGCACGCCCAGCACTAAACATAGCAAAGGAGCTTGCAAATGGGATTAAACCGCTAGCAGCCATACCAGCAGCAATAGAAGTCATATTACACTCAGCGATACCGCAGTCAATATGTCTTTCTGGGTGAGCTTTTTTGAACACACCTGTTTTTGTAGCAGCAGCAAGGTCTGCATCCAATACTACTAAATTTGGGAAGTCTTTAAAGCATTCAACTAACGAGTTACCATAACTATCTCTAGTAGCAATTTTTTTAATTTCAGACATTTCTTAACCCTCCAAACTTTCGCTAATAGCATTTAAGTCGCTCATAGCGATGTCGTATTGCTCTTGATTTGGAGCAGCACCGTGCCATGAAGCGTTATTTTCCATAAATGAAACGCCTTTGCCTTTTACGCTTTTTGCGATGATAGCACAAGGTTTATCTTTTATAGTTTTAGCTTTATCGAACGCCGCTTTGATATCATCAAAACAGTGAGCGTTAATATTGATAACTTCAAAACCGAAAGCTGCAAATTTTTCATCAATCGGATATGGTGACATAACCTCTGAAATATCACCATCAATTTGAAGGTTATTGTTATCTACGATTAAGCATAAATTGTCAAGGTTATTGTGTGAAGCAAACATTGCAGCTTCCCAAACTTGTCCTTCTTGAATTTCGCCATCACCTAGCATTGTGTAAACTCGGTAATCTTTACCCATAAGTTTAGCTGCTTTTGCCATGCCACATGCTACAGAAACCCCTTGTCCTAAAGAACCGCTAGACATATCAACGCCCGGGATATTTTTCATATCAGGATGTCCTTGTAATCTTGAACCAGTTTTTCTTAATGTTTTTAGTTCGTCAACTTCAAAAAATCCTTTATGCGCAAGTGTTGAGTACAAAACAGGTGCAACATGTCCCTTGCTTAATACAAATCTGTCTCTATCCTCTTTTTTAGGATTTGCAGGGTCGATATTCATTTCGACAAAATACAAATATGTGAAAATATCTGTAGCGGAAAGTGAGCCACCTGGATGGCCGGATTTTGCGTTAAATACTGCTTCAATAACGCCTTTGCGGATGTTATTAGCTGTAATTTTTAGCTGTTTTTTATCCATTTGTTTACTCCTTAATTGATAATATTTTGTAAGACAATTCATACGAGCATATAAAATCTCATACTAATAATTTTAACTTATATATAGATTAATGTCAACTTAAAAAAAGAGAATTAGCAAAAAAATCATAATTTTAATATCAATTGGTATAAAAACACTAATATGGAAAAAACTATTTTTATTATCATAGCGTAAAAATTAATAGAATGGAGTTTTACGATGAAATTATCCGTATCAAAAAGAAATATTGTGAGATTTATATCATTTATGCTTGCAGTTTTATTAATAGGCTTTGCTGGCATGCTAAATTATAGAAAGCAGTCCAAAGATGCAAGGTTATTATTGGAATATCAGTATATTAATAATATTGAAAATTTAACATTTTACCTAAGTAATATCAAAAATTCGTTGACAAAAGCTGGTTTTACTAGTACTGCAGAAGCGATGGAGGACATAGGCTCAGATATT
>CAYJII010000014.1:0-53607 GCA_964370225.1 uncultured Oscillospiraceae bacterium
ACTATTTCTGCTTCGTATTCCTCTTTGTAGATATCGTCTTTGTGCACTTTTATAATGAAGGGAGATCCTTGTTCATACTCACCAACAGGGCCTTTAAAACTAGCTGAATTGGCAAAGATATAGTCTCCGTGTTCATGCCAAAACATATCGTTACTACCCAATCCCCAAGTTCCCCCGTTAGGATAATATACTCGTTTGCTTTCTTTAGTTTCCGGGTCATAATGATATAATTCGTTATTTTCAAAATTCACTAGATACCTTAGTTTATCCCCTACCGTTACCACTGCTTCCAATTCACCTTCGTAAATAACAGTATTCTCACCACTATCTAAATCGTATGCATAGAGCACCCCATCCGTATTATAATAGGCTATATTATTATAAACTTCGTGTAATTCATCAATAGCTACATTCATCCCAAGCAAATCTGCTACACTGTCTCTTTGAGTAAATTCCATGGTTTTGGTATCAATCGCAAGATAAGTTTCTATCATGTTCGAGGAAATATCCTCTTCTGTCATTGTTCCCCAATCTATCTGTGTATCAGAGTAAGATGTTCGATATAAAATTTTATCATTAAACATTCCATATGGAGGAGAAATATGAGCCTCATAACCCTCAATTACTTCAGTTTCACCTATCACTTGTCCCTCCTTACAATTATAGCCTATTAATGTAAGTTTGTAAGGATTTGAGTTGGTACCAGTTTCAAACGCACCTTCTTGTTCGTATACCGAGAAAAAAACACTGTCTTGGTGCACAATTGTCATAAACTGTTTCGAACCTTCAAATGTTTCTATTAACCTTTCGTTTTGTCTATTAATATCGCTTACGTATAGCTCTGTAAGAAAAATTTCTTTATCAGGGTCAGATGAAGATTTAAAGTAAAAAAGCTTATCACCGCCTACAAAATATGATTGTATATCGCCTAAATTACCCCAACAAGTTTCATCGGCGCTTTCATGGGTACAACCTGGTTTTGTGCATAATACAGTCTTTTCTTCCGACTCAAAATCTAGATAGTTAATCTTTTGAAATGTTACAAACTCGTTTGAAGGAGTGTTCTCAATAAACAACACTCCTTCTTCTGTTTTAAAGTAGAATGGTCCAATTAACTGTTGTGTATAATCGAATAGATAACCCTCACTGCTCTCTCCACAGGCAGTGAGGATGAATATAAACGCTAGTGTTAATGCGATTAGTTTAGACTTTTTCATGCTACTCCTCCTTATTTCATCGTTTGCTCAGTATTTTTTAAATAATTCAATTCACTAGTCATATTCACATAATATTAATATATTCTATAGTTTCATTATACTGCAAACCTATTCTATGCGCAATGTCAATTTATACATAAAATTTTATATTTTCTTCTTAAATGTCACTTTTATCACAAAACTCTCAAATATTATTGTCAATTGCTCATAGAAAACATATTTAAATTTGGCTAGAATAATCATCTATACTAATATAAACGAATGAGCACCCTGTTTTGTGACAACTTTTTTAAAAAATTTTAAAAATAGCGAAAAAGCGTGCTTCATTATGAAGCACGCTTTTTTTAAAGAATTTTGTTCTTTTACGAAACATACAGTATTTTTACCTCTAAATATACTGTATGTTGTTATATAACTTCATCCAAAGTTGGTATCGAGCATTGTGCGCCTTTTCTTGTAATCGTAATTTCAGCGACTTTTGAAGCAAAAATTATCGCCTCTCTTATGCTCTCGCCTTTCGCTATACTAAGTGCTACTGAAGCTGTGAAGCTATCGCCTGCTGCCGTAGTATCAACAGGTTTAATATCCTCATTTGCCTCGAATATTTCAGTGCCGTCTTTGTTATAAAGCATTGAACCTTTTGCACCTAATGTAGCTATGACATTTTTAACACCTTTTTTTAGCATGTATTCACAGCGATTTTCTACCGTACTTTCGCTTGGGCATAAAATCTCTAGTTCGGTTTCATTTGGCTTTATAATATCAACGCCAGCTAAAATTTCTTCTGACAAATCTGGTACTGCAGGCGCTGTATCCAATATTATAAATTTGCCAAGCTTTTGCGCTAGTTTAACGCAGTATTCTACAGTTTCTAGTGGTACTTCAAGCTGCATTACGATTATATCTGCCTCGTTAAATAATTTGATGTTTTCCTCAATATATTCAATAGATACTGACATATTCGCACCTGAACTTACGATGATGCTATTGTCACCATGTTTATCTACACAAATGATTGCAAGCCCCGTTGTCTCATCTTCATCTATTTTTATTGCAGAAGTATCAACATTCACAGATTTTAGGCTATCTAACAATATTTGTCCGTATTCATCCTTGCCAACAGCTCCTAGCATGGCAACATTTCCACCAAGTTTGCCTAAAGTGTATGCTTGATTAGCACCTTTTCCACCAGCATTATATTCTATCTTTTTCTTTGAAATAATAGTTTCGCCCACTTGCGCCATATGATCAACATCCATTACCATGTCCATGTTGATACTGCCTATTACAAGTACTTTTTTCATTAATGTCTCAACCCTTTACAATTATATTTTTGAATAAGCATCTGCCAGAATCGTGTACAATTAAGCCTACGCATCCATGAGTTATAGCGTCACTATCAGTAAAGCTTAATGTGTGCTCATCAAAGCAAACACTAATTTCATCACCCATAGCTTTTGCTGTTATACTATATTCTTTGCCATGCTCCCATCGAACATCTTTTTGTGCTACTACTTTATATCCACAGTCATTTTTTAGTATCACTAATTTATCGCCTTTAAAGCCAACTGCGTATGAACGCATTGCGCCCTGGACTCTAATACCAAGCAAATGAGAATCTCCTAACATCGGTTTTATTGTCGTTGTCACACTATAATCATCAAAATCCACATGCCCTGTGTACATTTCTGCATAATCGCTACTTGACACGCTTAAGTAATCTCCCTCTAGAAAAACATGTCCTTTAAGCTTAGTAAACTGATTAATCTCAATATGCATAAATGTCCAGACTTCTGTTTGTGAATCAGCAAAATTTATCGTGTATGATGGTTTTCCACTTACTACAAGATTATCAAGATACACTGTTAATGTCGATGCTTTAAATCCACCAAACACGCCTGAAATAATAAATCCAGTTTGCTCAACATAATCATCACATTCTGGGATATCAAGAGTTAGCTCATACCATTTTTTCTCCGTTAACTTAACGCTTTCACCTCTGATGATTTTACCGCTTCTACCAAGCTTTACGTATGGAGTAGCCTGCTTATCCATTTCATCTTCATACATAGCTGGCATCACTTGCATTGATAAAGTTTGTCCAGGATATGCAGTTGGTGAGAATGATGGATCATACCTTGAATCGTAAAAATCTTCTGGTTTATAATAGGTTTGTTTGTAAACAAGCACTTCATCACCGGATGAACCATTAACTGTAACTTTAAGACTTCTTTGCCCTTCATACGCTTCTTCATCGGTATTTCTTAAGCTGTATGATCTCGAGCCACTAACTTTGATGGAATGTGTACTCCCCTCGAACTCAAAGTGAGAAGTTTTGCAATCTAGTTGAGTTTTAAGATCTTCAGGAATTTCTTTTTCTGCAAGTTTGTATGCTAGTTTTGCAAAATAGCTAGCGCCCTGTGATACATCTTGAATATTCAATGAACCGATAACTGAAGAAGCAGCTACGAAATCGTTGATTGGTTTTATCCATTTATCGTAGTTGATATTTTTGATGCCACAAATTGCACCCATAATTGTGCCGACATTACCAACATTACAGTCAGTATCCCATCCACACATGTTACAGATATTTAAAGTGTCTTCAAAATCGCCTTTCCCATAAAGCATTGATAATATCATCACCGCAATATTGGGGATAATATGGCAATTCCCAGGATATTTATCGTAACCGAAGTTTTCGAAAATATATTGGAAACAGTTTCTCCAGTTCTCTGGGTTCTCATCATAAAATTTCATTACAGCTTTAGTAACTCGTGCAAATTCACAATCAGCTGGGATATACTCAAGAGATTGATTTAAAACAGTTCTTACATCTTTTTCTACAAAAGCAAGACTTATCGCTACTGCTACATAAATCCCACCGTAAATTCCGTTTCCACCATGAGTGACGCTCGCAGCTTTTTCTGCTAATTCTGCAGCTAATTTCGGGTTGCCAGGCGCAACAAGACCCCAGCAGTCGATGAAAATTTGTCCACCGATTTGCTCAGCCATAGTGTGTCCATTTTGCTCAATGCTCCCGCTTCTTGGAGCTTCAATCCCGTTTCTTAGGTTTAAGTAAGCTGTGTGCTCAGTTGATGTTCCATATCCACCCCACCAGAAAAAACCTTTTTCGTATGAAGCATAGTTCAGTAGCGCTTGCGCAACATCTTGAGCCGAGAAGTTTTTTATATCTTTACAATCTTCTAACGCTCTGATAAAAAATAGCGGTCCGTTGCTATCATCATCAGCTGCAAAATGTTGGTAATCTACAGGATAGCTTGTAACTTCTCCATAGACATTCTTGATTTTTTCATATGTCCAACCCTCGATTGGAGCCCCTAATCTGATACCTATAATTTTACCAAGCCACGCTGAATACAAATCATATAAATAGTTTTTTGTTAGTTCCATTTTTTTGCTCCTTCATTTTTTTATTTAAAGCAAGTGTCTATCCCTTTATAAATAGCTTCATACGGAAATTCCTTGCACCTATAACAAATATTAACGCAGCCCTTTCGAGCAAGCACATATGGCGAATCTGTGCTCTGTTTCACAGTTTCGACCGCCTCACTACTACCGAAATAAATGCTAATATATTTTTTTCTACATCCAACTGCAACATAGCTTTCATTGAAACGCCATGTTGGAATATGCGTTTTTTCCGCATATTTTTCATCAAATACAGCACCACTGTAATACTTCTCGATATACAAAATTATAGGCATTACCTGTTTTTTTACTTCGTCATTAACCATCTCAAGATAAGTATTTATAGGCATTTTGCCCTCCATTCTCTACAGCTGTGTCAATCGTCGTTCGTAATTACCTATTACATCGAGCCCGTTGCTCAATATAATGAATGCTTTTTCGTCTCTCGATTTTACGATTCTGCGCAACTGCGACACTTCTTTTTTTGAGATAACTGTGATAAAAATAAGCTTATCTTCCATTGTGTATGACCCTTTACCCTGCCACTGCGTGACACCTCTGTTCATTTCGCGCATTATATCTGCTGGCAAGTCTTGACATTTTGTAAAAGTAATCGCCATAATGCGCACATTCTGCTTATGCCATCTGTCCGCCATATACGAGAACACAAAAATGCTTATCGTAGAATATATTGCTACCGATAAATCAAAAATTATTGCACAAACGATATATAATGCTGTGTTGAAAATAATCGAGAAGGTTCCCACAGAAAAGCCTCGCAACTTTATTCCTAAAAACATTCCTACTATGTCAATCCCTCCAGCAGTCGAACCAGAAGATAACACAAAGCCGACCCCAATTCCCGTTATGCACCCACCGATGATACTCCCCGTTATCATGTCATCCACTAGTGGTGTCGTTGGAGATGGGATTAATGAAAACATCAATGTTTGTAGCCCCACGCTAAACAAAGTTCTAATTACAAATTTTTTAGACATCCCTTTATATCCCAATGCGAACAACGGCAAATTGATAATAAGGCTTATCACCCCAGCTATATCAAAATCCGATGGAAATGCGTCGGGGAAAAACGAGTTGATTAGTGAGCGTATAAGCTGTGCAAGTCCTAACACTCCCCCACTATTCAAATTTGCAGGAACGATGAAATATATTGTGCCAATACAAAAAATCGCCGTGCCAAAACCACAGATTAAAAAGGATTTTAAATCCTTGTTCGCTTTTAATTTTTCCATGTTACCTCCGATGTTTTTTCAAATTCTCACACTATTCTAACATAGTTTATCACAAATAACAACCCTATTTTTCTCTATATATTTTCCATGTGTTTTTCACCATATCTATAATCGTTTCACTTTTATTGGTTTTCATCACAAATTCACCCTTTTCACAAGTAAATACTCTTGCAATTATGATACAATTAATATATAATTATAATAATATTTGCGATAAAAAACATAAATATTTTAGCAAGTTAATGATATTTTGGGAGGAATATTATGGACAATCAAGCGATAATTTTACGCGAGTTAGCAAAAAGATATGCAGAAATTGCTAACGCGCCAAGAAATGATGAGCGAAGAAAACTGCATACCGCTTCAAATGATCTTGAAATGATAAGACCAGTCGTGTTAATTGATGAACTACCATGGAATGAAATGGATATCGACGACCAGCTTAAACTCAGTAGTATAAACCCTTTTCTGCGCACGGTAGAAGATTACATGCGTAAAACTCTATTTAAATATAAATATCTGCCAGCCGACATGATTGTTATGCCCTATCTGCCAGTCAACAAAATTATTCATCACAGTGATAATGGCATTAAAGTTACAGAAGACACTATCGCTACTAACGAAAACAACCACATTATTTCGCATGATTACAAAGACCAATTTGAGAGCGATGACTCGATAAGTATCATCAAAGATGTGACAGTTACATATGATGAAAATGCTACAATGCGTAATTTTGAGTTGCTATCAGAAATTATTGGCGATATCATACCAATTAAACTTAAAGGGATTGACCACAACTCAGTTGCTACTTGGGATGATATTTCCCGCTATAGAGGGGTAACATCCTTACTTATTGATTTAGTAGATAGACCTGAGTTTTCACATAAACTAGTAGATAGATTAACGCAGCTTGCAGAGAGCAAACTCACTCAATATGAAAATCTAGGGCTATTTGACGAAGACCCACAACTCCTGCACTGCACACCTATTTTAACAAAGTCACTACCATCAAAAGGGCATATAAAAGGCTCTCCCATGACTCGTAAGGACATATGGGGTAGAGGAACAGCACAAATATTCGCTTCAGTAGGCAAGGCTTGCCACGAAGAGTTTGATATCGACTATATGCTGCGTACTGTCGGAACTTGTGGTCTCAGCTACTATGGTTGTTGTGAACCGCTTGACAGAAAAATCGACATAGTAGAAAAGCTCCCAAATTTAAGAAAAATTTCGATAACTCCATGGGCAGATGTTAACATTGCAGCCGAAGCAATCGGGAAAAAATATGTATTATCATCAAAACCCAATCCATCATCTGTAGCAGTAGGCACGCTCGACAAAGATGCACTTAAAAAAGAAATTGGCACTATTCTTGATGCTTGTAAGCGCAATTCCTGCTCAGTGGATATCGTATTAAAGGACATTAGCACCTGTGGTTTTAGACCGCAAAATATATTTGAGTGGGAGCAAATTGTCATGGATATGGTGAATAATTACTAAATTATTTGTATCATAAAATAATATATAATTTAAGAGGAGAAGTAGTATGAACGAAGTAATCAAAAACATTATGACAAGAAGAAGTATTCGTGACTTTAACGAAAAACTGGTAGCTAAAAGTGATATTGAGGTGCTGTTAAAAGCAGCATTGACCGCTCCTAGTGGTATGGGTAAACAATCATGGAAAATGATAGCTGTTTTAAACCAAGACGTTATTGCTAAACTCGCAAAAGCAATGGGGGACATCCTAGGAAATGACAAATATTGTTTTTATAACGCTACTGCTCTGATTATCCCATCAAATGAAATTGATAGCAAATGGGGACGTGATGATAATGCTTGTGCTCTTGAAAACATTTTTTTAGCTGCGCATAGCATGGGGATAGGCTCTGTATGGATTAACCAACTCATCGGTATATGCGATATTCCTGAAATCCGCAGTATTCTCACAGAGTTAGGCGTGCCTGAAAATCACACTGTCTTCGGAATTGCTGCATTAGGTTATTCTTCTAGCGCACCGGTTGGCGAAAAAGAAAAAACAGGCGAATTTGCTATTATTGAATAATACTTGCATCAAACCCCGTTGATATATAATATCAACGGGGTTTTTAATTTTATATAATTATTTTACATCTAGCTTTTCAAATGGTTCTGGTTTTGCATATAAGTAACCTTGCGAATAGTTTACTTCATACTCAGTGATGATGTCTTGTATTTGCTGGTTTTCGACAAATTCTGCTACAGTTTCCGAGCCTATAAGTTTTGCCATATACAAAATCGAATCAAGAATTAGCTTGTTATTATCATTTGTTGCGAGGGTTTTTATAATGTCTCCATCAATCTTGATTATATCAGGTTTTAAGGCAACAATTGCAGAGTAAGTTGCAAAACCTACACCAAAGTCATCAACTGCAATTTTACAACCCATTTGTTTAACTTTTTCTAAAAACTCAAACAAATCAGAATGTGTATCATAATTTTCTGTCTCAACAAACTCAATTGTCACATTCTCAGGCTTTTTATGCTGGCTTAATCTTAGTAAAATCCACTCTCTGAATTCTTCTGACTGAATATCAAGCAGTGACAAATTTATCCCAAGTTTACTTTCTTTTGTCTCAAAATCTTTAAGCGATTTATCAATCATAATTCTGCTCAAAGGAAGATAGAGTTTAAGTTCTTTTGCCGCATTCAAAAACATCCCAGGAGGACAAATATTTCCTTCTTCGTCATAAATTCTTATGAGTGCTTCATATTTATCAATTTGACCTGTCGCATTATTCAGTATACCTTGATAAAATGGCACAACTTTCTCATTTTTTACCGCATAATTTATAAGCTCAAGCAGTTTTACATTTTTCTCCGCATTATTAGATAGTTGCTCTCTTTCGTCCGAGGCTACTATGAAATTATTTTGTAAGCTCTTATTTAGATAAAACGCACTTAACACTTGATCTATCAAATTATCTCCATACGCTACTGCAAAACGAGAAATCCCAGCAAGACCTGTTTGTTGTGACTGAATTAATTCATAATGTTCGTGATTTGTTTTCATCAAGTTATAGAAATCCGCATCACTCATATCGTCAGTAGCTACCGCCATGAACGTTTTGTACGAGTGGATATAAACGTGGATTAAACTGTCAAGCCCCATTTGTTTATACGCAGCATTTCCCATTAATAAAATTTCCGAGCTAGTTTTATCATATCTTTTTTCTCCAAAAGTAGCAATCATCATATCGGCATTTACAACTTCTGTCATACAGATTTTTGTAAATTTTTTCACCTTGCTATCAATAAGGTACTGGTCATAGCTCATTATTTTAAATCGTTTATCATAAAGTATTTCTCTGTTGTTATCTGATGTATTCATTCTGACTCCGTTCTCCAAACTTATTTGGCGCTTTCCTCATGTGAAAATGGTCTTTAATGGCAGATATAAAGTTATTGCATTATGTTCATTATATCTTTTATATTAACAAAAAGCAATACTTTATACATAATATTCCGAATAAAATGTAACAAAAATATTGTGTCCAATTTTAATTATGATATTTGTTTTAATTCACTGTAAACATAAACAAAATCTACTTGACAAGTCCACTTTAAACTGTTATACTGAACATGTAGTTAAGTAAGTATACTTATGTAACTATAATTACTTAAAAGAAAAGGAAGATATTATCATGGAATTCAAAACAAGCGGCGTATGTTCTAGAAAAATCAATTTTGAAATGGATGGCACTAAAATTAAATCAGTAGATTTTGAAGGTGGATGTCCAGGAAACCTACTTGGAATAAGTCAAATCGTTGTAGGTATGGAAGCTTCTGATGTAATAAAAAAATTCAAAGGTGTGAAATGTGGCAACAAACCTACTTCATGTCCTGACCAATTAGCAAGAGCTCTAGAGCAAGCAATATAACATAAAGGGGGCTTTCTGTGAAAGATAAATTCTCGAAACTTATAGATGATTTGTGCTATGCCTTTACTATGGCAGAAATAAAAATCCAAAATCATAAACAAGATGATTTGAGTCTTAACACTTCACTTTATCGAAAAATAATATGTAAAAATTCAGGTAAGCACACTATCTCCAGTATCGCAAAACTGCTATGTGTGAAAACCACTGCGGTTACGCAAAAAGTTAATGAGCTTGAACAAAAAAATTATGTTATTAGAAAACAATGTGAAAAGGATAAAAGAATCTCGTATTTATTTGGAGCTGAGAAGTTTTGCCCCTGTAAAAACGCTTTTTATGAACGTGACGAATATGTATTCGACAAACTAAAAGGGGAATATTCAAGTGAAGAAGTAGCAAAATTCCTAGAAATTTTAGAGAGGACAAACGCACATTACATGGACTATGATTTAAAGAAAGGAGAATAATATGGGATTTGATTTAGATGTAACTATACCTGCTTTAACTGTATTTTTGCAAGGTATACTCAGCTTTTTGTCTCCTTGTGTTCTGCCAATTATCCCGCTATATATGAGCTATTTATCAGGTGGGAGCATATCATATAACGAAGACGGTAGCAAAAACTTCAGTCAGAAAAAAGTTATTCTCAACACTTTATTTTTCATCATAGGTGTGAGCTTTGCATTTTTTGCTTTGGGACTCGGTTTTTCAGCTGCTGGTAAGTTTTTTACAGAGCACCAAATGCTATTCTCCAGAATAGGTGGGGTACTCGTTGTATTTCTCGGGCTTATTCAACTTGGTATTTTTGACAAACCTTTTAAAAGCAGAGAATTTAAGCTACCGATAAAAATTAATGTGCTTAAGATGAACCCTATAACCGCATTATTAATGGGATTTGTATTTAGCTTTGCGTGGACTCCTTGTGTTGGGCCTGCTTTGTCAACTGTTCTCATAATGATTTCTAGCGCTAATTCGATGGGGCTTGGTTTACTCTTAATGGGAGTATATACCCTAGGCTTCACAATTCCATTTTTACTTGTTGGGATATTCACAACACAATGCCTAAACTTCTTTAAAAAGCACAGAAATGTTGTTTCATACACAGCTAAAATCGGTGGTGCACTAATGATTTTGATGGGCATAATGATGTTTACAGGAATAATGAACAGTATCACAGGCTACCTCTCCTCATTTAACGGAGTTATTCCAAACGCCGATAGTAGCACCACTTCATCCGAAGAAGTTGAGGACACTGCGGATACCGGCGAAGATGATAGCAGTGCAGCCGAGGATGAAAATGTCGATAGCGAAGCTGTTCCAGCGTATGGTTTTGAGTTAAAGGACCAATTTGGGAATACCCATTCCTTGGATGATTACAAGGGTAAGGTTGTATTTCTCAATTTCTGGGCTACTTGGTGTCCTCCTTGCAGAGAAGAAATGCCAGATATTCAAAAGCTATACGAAAGCTATGGTTATAACGAAGAAGATGTAGTTATTTTAGGTGTAGCTTCTCCTAAAACGGATGAAAACCCATATACACAAGAATCTAGAGAGGATGACGTAATCGCATTCTTAGATGAAAACAACTATACCTACCCGACCATTATGGATGTCACTGGTGAGCTAGTTACACAGTATGCAATCTCAGCTTATCCCACTACTTTTATGATTGATGTCGACGGTAATGTATATGGATATCTTCCTGGAATGATGACATATGACATCATGGAGAGCATAATAAAACAAACTTTAGATGCAGAATAATATAAAAGCAATTGATACTATCTTTATTGGTGGTATCAATTGCTTTTTGTCAAATAAAGTAAATATTAATATGTTTCTTCTTGTATATAAGATTAAAATATACTATAATGTATAATATCCAAAAATATAATGGCTGAAGTAGGTGAAAAAATGGTAATCCGCAATAGAAAAGTTTCATTTTATTCTATTATAGCATCTTTGGTCGTATTAGTAACCATATGCTCTTCATGGTTTTGGCTATATGCGCGAGGCATCGAAATAGTGCATCTCCCAGACCCAGTAGATGGGATAAGTGATGCTTCTGACATAGACTTATCGGTTGATGTTGCAAGAATTTCTCGTGAAATGGAGCTATATCCATACCAACTTTACACTTCCGAGGATTTCTCCTCAGGCGACGTGGATGAACCACAAGATAGAGAAGATATTTTTGAAGCGGAGAAAATACCCTATGGTACATTTAAAACTAAGATAAAGTTATCCCCAAACACCTATTACTCCATCGCTGGATATTCTATAGATTACGGAACTAGGATATATGCAAACGGGCAAGAAGTCGCCAATGTTGGAGTGGTATCAAGCGATCCTGACATCGCAGTTGCAGGGGTAAACTATATGCATTTTCCCGTATACACTGACGAAAATGGGGAGCTAGAACTTATTCTACAATACTCAAACTTTGTACATAACGAAGGTGGCTCCACACCATTTATCTACATCTCATCTCCCGAAAATATAAATAGATTTATCCTTGATATAGGACTCCCTACATATGTTTTAAGCGGCGGACTGCTCATACTCGCTGTTTACTTTTTACTCGACGGTATACTGCGCAGAAAGCGACTGAATTTACAGCTTGGACTTTGCTGTTTACTCTTCTCCATACGAGACCAGTGGTTTTATATCGTTTCGCTTATCCCGTATGACTACGACTGGAATGTACATTATCGCGTAATAGTGGCAGTGTTGGTGCTGACTCCTCTAGCGATACTCACGATGATTGATGCCGCATTCCCAAAGGCACTTCACAAAACTGTTTCTCTCATATACACAGCACTCACTATATTGTGCATCATATCAATATGCGTTGTGCCAACTCAAGAGGTTACCTCAGTTTCAGATTTTATATATATACTCTCAATTCCTTATGCAATATTAATGATTATCGCTATAATCAGACATTATATTAAAAGCCGCACCTTTACATTAAAGGATGTCTATCTATTAACTGGGATTGGTATTTTAATCAGCACCGCTACTGTTGATTTATGGTTTAGCGATAATCTGCCAGCAGTTACCAGAGGTGGGATTGCGCCGATTGGCACCTTGCTTTTTGTAATAACATTTATGTGGGCGATAGCGACACAGGCTGGCGAAGATGAGCTTGCACTCGAAAAAAGTATGCGCGATAAAATGATACTCGAGCAGATAAACACAATAAAGTCTGACTTCCTCATGAAAATGGCGCATGAGATTAAAACTCCACTTACCGTGATGAGTGGATACGCGCAACTTACGAATATACAAATAAAATACGATGAGGTTAATGAGGATACCTCCCAAAATCTTAATGTAATATCAACTGAGGCAACCAGACTGTCCGAGCTAGTTGCAAGCTTGCTTGAGATGCCTACCGACTCAGTCACAGACAACAAGCTTGTGCCACTCAGCATCGATGACTATTTAAGATATTGCTCAACTATTTGCAAAGGTGTACTCGAAAAGAACAACAATACGCTTCTCATCAAAGGCGCAACAGGTGTACATATCAATGGAAATGTCGAGATGCTTATTCAGATGATGTTAAACCTTGCTGTTAACAGTAATAGGCATATGAAAAATGGTGAATTTACGATAGACGCTGTAATCAAAAATGATGGCGAAACACTTTCGCTAATAATTTCTGACACTGGCAGTGGTATTGCAGACGAATATAAAGAGGTGATTTTTGACAAAAACTTCACTACAGGTAATTCAAAAGGACTGGGGCTCTCCATTTGCAAGGAGATTGCCCACTACCACTGTGCAGATATAAAACTCCTTCCAAGTAATTCATCAAGCGGAGCTGTATTTGAGGTGTATGATTTAAAAATAGCTAATAAGTAACATTAACTACTTTTAAATGCAAATGTAATAGATTGGAGATTAGTATGCAAAACATTTTACTCGTGGAAGACGATATCCATATTTCAAATATTAATTCACAAATTATATCAAGAGAAGGTTATAATGTCATCACTGTATCAACAGCAGAGAGTTGTATGAATAAAGTGCGCGAAAATAATATAGATTTGATTGTTATGGACATTCACCTGCCCGATGGCAATGGGGTTGACCTTTGTCAAAAAATCAAGGCGATGAAAAATATTCCGATTATATTTTTAACAGCAATGAATGAAAATAGCGATATAGTAAAGGGGCTTGATGCAGGTGGTGACGATTATGTGACAAAACCATACGATTTATCGGTATTGATTGCTCGAATAAAAGCTCGTTTGCGCGAACATTCCTCCGCAATAGTTGACACTATTTCAATCGGAAATCTCATCTTAGATAGCGCTAGTGCAACTGTCACTTTTGAAAACATCGACGTATTATTCACTAAACGTGAATTTTTGCTATTGCTACTTATGGTAACAAACAAAGAAGAGCTAATTAGCCGTGAACTTTTATACACAAAAGTTTGGGGAACTCCACATCTTGATAATTACAACGCTTTGCGTGTGCTCGTTTCAAGAGTTAACAAAAAGCTCTTTGACGTGGGTTGCACTGTCAAAATTTTAAGCAAACGTCAACAAGGTTATATCTTGATACATAAGTAGAAAAGCATATTGTTTGAGTATAAGCGAAAGCTTTCATTATCGAAAGTTTTCGCTTTTATCATTGAAAATAGTGTAATGCTAAGATATAATTAATGTGTAAAAGAGGCATAGCAAGCTTTCTTGTTTTGATTACTCTAGCACTGTCGGTGGAAATATGTACACAACTTAAGCTTTCGCATTTATCAAAGCGCGAAAATTTTAATGCTTTCCACAAATTTCCTTTCAAAGCAACACATAATAAAAAACGGATAGCATATGGCTATTCGTTTTTTATTATATATGGAAAAGGCTTGTATTTAACAGCTCACAATGATATAATTTGTATATAACAGGTTTGGTACAGTCAGTAAATATTTAACCCGTGTAAAGCTTATTTTTAAAGCTAAAATTTAGGGGTGATTTTGTGAAAACATTAAAACGACTACTCGGCATAATCACATTTTTTACAGGAGCATATTTATTCATCACTAAGCTATTTCCGCGCTTAATTAACTTTTTGGGCTACCACCCTGATTACGACAAAAAGCATTATAACCTCAGTGGCAAAAAAGCCCTCATCATCACAACAAGCCATGATGTTTTGGGAGAAAGTGGCGCAAAAACTGGAGTTTTTTCATCTGAATTCACTGTTCCCTACTATGAGTTTTTAGATGCTGGTATGAGTACCGATGTCGCTAGCATTTCTGGTGGTGTCGTTCCTTTTGAGCCTATGAGTTTAAAATTCCCACTTGCAAGCTTAGCTGACAAGAGATATTTACACGACAAAAAAGCTAAGAAAAAAACTGAGAATTCACATAAAATTGATGATGTTGATTTCACAAATTATGACATTATCTTTATCGCCGGCGGTTGGGGCGCTGCCTATGACCTCGGCTACAGTCAAGTGCTTGGCGAAAAGCTGACAAAAGCTAACGAAAAAGGAATATTATTAGGGGCTGTTTGTCACGGCGCATTAGGTTTCATTAAAGCAAAAGATGTAAACTCTCGACCATTAGTCGAGGGGAAAAATATTACAGCGGTTTCAAATAGGCAAATAAGACAGCTCAGCATTACCGATACTCCCATGCACCCCGAGACGGAGCTGAGAGCACTCGGAGCAAAATATCAAAAAAACAACGCCTTATTCGAAGTACTTGCGACAAAAGTTGTTGTGGATAAAAACATTGTAACAGGGCAAAACCAAAATTCTGCTGGTGAAGCCGCACAGGATTTATTGCGACTTCTCGCTAGAAAAAGCTCTTAAGGAAGTGAGGGCGTTTTGAACGAAAAAGATATTTTGTGTTCTTGTTTTATCACCAGCACTCAATCTGCTCGGAGGGGTGCACTGACAGTGGTGTAGGATATGGCAGTTATACTGACATAATAGCAATGTCTTACCGTAATTTGCTTGTTTGCGACTTGCGGTATCATTTTGTACAAAATGATTTTTAGGAGAAGTAAAAATGCAAATAGATGGTTCAAATTTCTATAAAACAGCAAAAGAAAATGAGATGTATTTATGCGACATAAAATTCGCAAAAGAGGTATATGAAAGTGAAGATTTTTATAGTATCGAGTGCCGCACTGTGTTGCTTGAAAATATAAATTTTACAGCTTGTGATTTTGAAAAATCCACATTTATTGGGGTTAAATTCATCAGTTGCGACTTCTCAAACTCTAAATTCCACACAGCTTATTTTAAAGACTGTGAATTCATTTCCTGCAAATACATCGGTGCTAATTTTATTGATAATAGGATGAACAACTGCAAATTTGAAAACTGTTTATTTAATTATTCTGTGTTTGATGAAAGCAAAATCCAAAATATCAATATGCATAGTTGTGATTTTACAGATGCTAGTTTTGTTGAAGTTTCTTTCACAAAAGTTAAAACAAAAAACTGTAGGTTCATCAAAAACAATTTTTTCAACAGCGCTCTCAAAGGGTTAAATTTTTCCGAGGACGAGTTTGCTGTCCCCCTTCTTTCAGAGAGATTAACTGAAGTGGGCGGGCTTAAGCTTAACCCTGTCCAAGCTAGCGAAGTCGCTACACTTTTAGGAATAATTATAGTCTAAGTAGTGTAAAGCTCATGATGCTAACAATAGTGGAATAACCAAACGCTATTGTTTAAAAACAAATAATAAAATCGAGGTAAAAAAATGATTATTAGACAAGAAGAAACTAAAGATTTTGAGTTAGTACAAGAACTAGTTAAATCCGCTTTTCAAACCGCTGAACACTCTGATGGCAATGAACATATTTTAGTGAAAAAGCTCAGAAATAGTGATGGTTTCATAAAAGAGCTATCCCTCGTAGCAGAAGTAGACGGAAAACTCCTAGGGCATATTATTTTTACAAAAGCTAAAATTGGTGAAACAAACGGGCTTGCTTTAGCTCCCCTTTCCGTTGCGCCAACTGCACAAAGAAAAGGTGTCGGCACTGCTTTAATGCGCAGGGGGCATGAGATTGCTAAAAGCTTAGGCTACGACATCATTGTCGTATTAGGCAGCGATAAATATTATCCTCGAGTAGGGTACAAACCCGCTAGCCAGCTTGAGATAAAAGCTCCGTTTGAAGTGCCTGATGAAAATTTCATGGCAATCAGTCTTAATTCTAACACAGAAAAAATATGTGGCACTGTCGAGTACGTAAAAGAAATTCTCGAAGGATAAGCTGAAAATTCCAGTTATAGTTATCAATAAAAAACACACTACTAATTCATAGTAGTGTGTTTTTTTATTGAGTTATGCTCAAGTAGGTCATTATTTTTCAATAGCTGCTTTCTTGATATTAACATCATATATTCTTTTCGCATCAAATTTCGGCTTTCTATCATATGTGTATAAACCATTTTTCTCTTGCTCCACATCATAAAGCTGAGTATAACACAACCCCATCATTTTAGGGTCTTCCATAAGTGCATTCGTTAAACTTTCGTAACGCTCAAGGAACTCTTCCACAGACTTTGGCGCATTGCCATATCCCCAACTAGTTTCGTTTTCCTCAGGGTTAGCGTTCCACCAAGCACCACCATATTCACTAAGGAAGCGTGCTTCCCCATTATACGCTTGTTGCCCTTTAAAAGGTTCGTATGAATAATCACCGCAACCCTCCAGCGAAGAGTAACGTTTTTTTACTTCATCGCCATCTTGGATGTAGTCATGCAAATCGTAAATATCAGTCTCCACGTGATATCCACCGCTAGTATCGATGCAAATTCTAGTTGGGTCGCAAGTTTTTGTTAAGCGATACAACAGGCGCATGCTATTATCATCCTGGCGTCTATTTTCAAAGTTCCAAGACTCGTTCATCGGGCACCAACCTATAATTGATGGGTGATTAAAATCGCGATTTAATATCTCTATCCATTCCGTGGTGAACGCTGCAAATTTGGATGCATCTGAAAAATCAAATCCCCAGCTGCCTGTTTCGCCCCACACCATGTACCCCATTTTATCACAAAAATATAAAAATGTAGGCTCAAATACTTTTTGATGCAACCTTGCTCCGTTAAATCCCATCTCCATTGACATTTCAATATCTCTTCTCATGTCAGCGGTTGATTTTGCGGTGTAAATTCCATCTGGATAAAATCCTTGATCAAGCACCAATCTTTGGAATACAGATTTTCCGTTTAACATAAACTTCATGCCATCCATCTCTACTTCACGCAGTCCGAAATAGCTAAAAACTTCATCATCTCCATATGTGAGCTCAAGGTCATATAAATTGCCTTCTCCCAACTCCCACAAATACTTTTCTTTCAGCGGTATCACTAGTGTTGCTTTATTCGTTACTCCTTCGACAGTCACACTGCCCATAATTTCCCCATTAAATTTAGCTGTGGCAGTGAAAACTTCGCTCCCAACAAATTCAGTAGTCAACATCACTGAGCTATCAGCAATATTGGGATATACTTTTATACTTTTTATGTAATTTTTGGGCGTGTACTCAAGCCATACTGTTTGCCAAATTCCAGTAGTCCGCGTATAATCACAACCATGAGAATGATAAAGTTCACTCTGCTTACCTCTCCACTGTCTCGAATCGCGAACATCATCATAAGCATAAATAACTACTGTATTTTCACCAACAAATACAAACTCAGTGATATCAAAATCAAAATGCGAGTATCCACCAATATGCGTGCCAACTTTTCCCCCATTAATATAGACCGTTGTCTCAAAATCACAAGCTCCAATATGCAAAAATATTCTGCCATTTAGCTGTTTTTCTGTAACCGTAATGTTCTTTTTGTACCATACACTGTTCATAAAAGCTTTATTATTTATGCCCGAGAGCTCGCTTTCTGGACAAAAAGGAACACATATTTTTTGCGTAAAATTAGGATTTTCGTACCAATTCAGCTCGACTCCGCTCACAGAATTGTCGATTTCAAAATCCCACTCTCCATTTAAGTTTTCCCAGTTTTTTCTCTCAAAAATTGGATTTGGATACTCATTTCGCATCATCTGGCTCATAAATATTACTCCCTTTTTCACTTAAATTTTTATTTTAAAAAATAATCTTAATACCCCAAAAGTTCATCTAAGACTTTCATGTATTCTTTCGCTATTATGCTATGTCCCACCTCAGTAGGATGCACACTATCCGCAGCAATAACTTCATCGCTATACCCTTTTATCACATACGACTGCATTATCCCATCCATTGGCAGATATGCATCTGCATATTCACGCGCTAGTTTTCTCACTTTTTGGATTTTGGGGTCTAAATCTTCACGCCACATTTCATATTCTGGAATAGTACTAAGTAAAAATGGCTCTATCATAATAATTTTAGTATTTGGCATGTCTTTTTTTATCCGCTCAAGCAGCATTTTATATGTGTTGTAATACTCTTCTTCCGACGTTAGATCGTTCTCGTCATATCTGCGCCAAGTGTCATTTATCCCCACTAAAATTGAAACGACATCAGGTCTTACCGCTAAAAAATCTTCTTCATATCTAGCTAGTAAATCTGTTACTCTATTTCCTGAAATTCCACGATTAACAAAGCTTAAGTTTTTATCGGGATATAGCGCACTATAAACTTCTGCAACTACATTTGGGTAGCCGACACCAATACTTGCTGAATCTTCTCTAACTCTTCCGCTTTCCGTTACGGAATCTCCTTGGAATAAAATTTTCATATTTTTCTCCTTCTAATCATTTTTTAATAAGCTTACGCCTTCAATATGGCTTGGTAAGTCAATATCTAGTTTTTGTAATATCGTTGGCATTATATCCATGATACTCGCCTTTGTATGTATCTTTTCACCTTGTTTAAAACCCGCTCCATACGCAATCGTGAAAATTCCCATGTCCTTTATATCATCCATTTCATGGCATTTTGGTTTGGCACCACCACCATGGTCAGTCATGATAAAGATTAAGCTATTGTCCATTTTCCCACATTGCTCAATGCTGTTTAAAATTTCGCCTACTAGCACATCTATTCTATCGAGCTGCTTGTAGTATTCATCGGTAAAATAATCATATTTGTGCCCAGCTTCATCCATCTCATCTAGCTGAACGAATAGCATTGAGTTTTCCCCGCTCGCTTTGATGTAGGAGACAATTTTTTGCGTCACTTCTTCATCACTTTGCCCAGTTTCTTTCACTAGCCCATCAAAATTTTCCAGTATCCCAGTGTTTATCGGATTCCAATTTGAAATTGAGCGCAAATCATACCCTTTACCACTTTGAGATATTAATCTAAACAGCGACGGATATTCATCAAATTCGTGAGTATAATCTTCTATCATCTCATTAGTGTAACCATGTTTATGTGGCGAAACAGACAAAAGCAAGCTCCCCCACGCTTGTGATGATATCGGCGGGAACACCGTGTATACATTTGTAAAAGTAGTGGATTTCTCCATAAACTTTTTTATGTTTTTTGGCTGGTGCTCGAGTGCGCCTCTTCCCAAGCCATCAATTCCTATTATAAAAATATTCATATTCAAACTCCTTGATTTAAATTATTGTTGTCATTTATGTTTATATGATCCATGTGATATTTCGCCTTAGTATCTACTCCAAAACTCTTTACTCATAACATGTCCTGTATCTTCCCAACTTGCACGATAGCTCATAAGTATATCTTTAAGCTCTGCTATCACTTCACTATAGCTATCATCTGCGAATAAATCGCATATCTCATCAGGGTCGCTTATCAAGTCAAACAACTGGGTTTTCTTTAAGTTTTCTGTACGATACTCAATTAGTTTATACTGCCGTGATTTTACGCTACGAAGCGTTTCGCAGTACGCAAAAAACAAATTTTCCCTAACCACCACATCGGCGTCTTTTATCGCTGTCAACATCGACTTTCCCTCGACAGTTTCTGGTGGCTTAATCTTTAGCATTTCACATAATGTCGGGAAAATATCAAGCAAGTAGACATAGGTATCTCTTCGCTCGTTTTGTGGAATATTTGGTCCAGCAAAAATTAGCGGTACACGTATGCTATGTTCGTAATGATTTTGCTTGCCAAACAAACCATGCTTACCTATAGCTAAGCCATTATCGCCTGAATATACGATAATTGTATTTTCAAGCTCGCCTGTTTCTTCCAGCTTATTGATTATATCCCCCACCCTAGCATCAAGATGTGATATCATCGCATAATATTCTTTTATATGAGCTAGCGTGTTTTCCTCAGTGCGTGGATATGGTGCTAGCACTTCGTCTCTCACATCTCTTATACCGTAATCAAAGGCGTGTTCCTCCGCAAAATTAGCGGGCAGGTTAATATCTGTGTCATTGTACATATCAATGTATTTTTGTGGCATCGTACGTGGGTCGTGTGGTGCCATGAACGAAACATAAAGAAAAAATGGATTTTCGCTTTTGTAATCATCCAAGAACTCTATCGCTCTATCAGCAAATATATCGGTGGAATGTTTCCCAAACTGCATATACTCCACGCGGACTTGTGTAGTTTCGTTTGACTGAAAAGCACCTATGCACGATGTTGCTTCTGGGTATATTCCGTCTGCATTGTAATCGCATGATGGCACGTTCCAGTGATCCCACATCCCACCAAAAAACACGCTTTTTCCATCAGAAAAGCTTCGTGTGTACGACTCTGTTCCGTTGTGCCATTTCCCGATACCAAAGGCGTTGTATCCATTTTGCTTAAAGGTTTCCCCCATTGTAACATGCTCTTTTGGTATCTGTTGTCCCTCATCTTGCAAATGGAATAGCGTTCGTGCAGTATGTAGCATTGCTCGCGAGGGCATGCATACCGCTCCAGATGTACCACAGGGAATATGTGCATGTGTAAATGTTGTTCCACGTTTAACCAGTTTATCTAAGTTTGGCGTTATTATATCAGGGTTATTAATCGCATTGATAGTATCATATCGCTGATCATCCGCAAACAAAAATAAAACATTAGGTTTCTTATTACTCATTTGTTGTACTCCTTGTTGATAATTTTTTTCTCATTCACTTAAACATTCATATCCAAAAACACTAAATATGCTATCGTTAATTCTTACTTTTAACGGCATGGGACAAGAATGTTCTGGCAGATTTATCACTATTATACATCAATAAAAATATTAATGCAATACAAATTAAATTCGGGTATATCGCACTATAAACAGAAAAGACGGATAGTACAATACTATCCGTCTAATAGGCTGAGTGTCACAAATTTTCTTCATGAACAGTCATCGCTTTATTTATGTCGTGTACAAATTATAGTTGAATGTGTAAAGGGTATGATAGGTACTCTAAAGTGTCTAGTTTTTCTGCTGTAATGTAGCCAGGAGCAGCATTAAGCACTGAAGGGATGCGGTTAACTACTGTTGCACAAGTGTGCTCTACTGTAGCTGGTTTAACTACATGGAAAGTTGTGTCTGGCTCACCGATAATTTTCCAATCGCACATGTCACCATCGTTTGGTCCATAAACTTTACCTATGCATTGAGTTTCAATGATAGGACCTTGGAAAGTTTCAGTAGTTACTACTGCGCTCATGCCAATGCAATCACCTTTTTTAATTGTAGCACCCAAAGTATCGCTATATAAATCTGTATCATAAAAATACGGTACGCATTTTTGTGATTGAGATTTAATAGTCCAACCCATTTTATTACAAAGAGCTTCGTTTGAGTTCCAAACATATGCTGGCTCTAATGTAGTTGGATGAGCAATTTTTTCTTCAAATTCTTCAGGAGTAAGTCCAGAACCATGAGCTTGTGCCAGTGCTAGTCCGTAATCTTCTACGTTGTAGCTTACAGCCCCTTCAATTTTAGTGATATTATGCACGCCACCAGCAACACAGCCAATCATGTTAACCCAGAATATGTCTTGCATACCTGAACCAACGATAGTGCAACCAGTTTCTTTTGCTAGTTTATCTAATTTATTTGTGATGGAACTTGCGGTAGTCCAAGGGTAGATTGCTTCTTCGCAAGTGGAAATAACGTTGATTCCTCTTGAAACGCATTTCTCAAATTGAGATTCAACATCAGCCATAAAGCTAAATAATGTTACTATAGCAATGTCAGCGTCGCACTCGTCAAGCACTGCGTCTGCATCATTTCTTATTGTAACTCCAAGTTTTACGCCTAGCTCAGCATAATCACCAACATCCATTCCAACGATTTCAGGGTTTACGTCGATTGCCCCAACGATTTCAGCGCCTTTTTCATATAGGTAGCGTAAAATGTATTTGCTCATTTTTCCACAACCGTATTGTACTACACGTATTTTTTCGCAATTCATAATATAACCTCCGAATAAATTTATTTGTTATTATTTTAACAATTATAGTCGGTGTAATGTCAATTATGACATGTGATGAAAATCAACGAAGAAAACTATGCAACTTACCATATAAACGCGCTAGTTTTATTGGTGATTTTGTTTGTTTCGTGCTTTAACTGGCACTTGCAGACGCATAAACATGCCTCTATCGTCTGAATTCGTTGCAGTTAGGTCTAATAAAACCTCGCAAATATAATCTCCACAAAATTCTAAATCATTATTGTTGGTATAATCTTTTAGCATTTTCATATACTCAACTTCCCTGTAATAGGAAGAACAGTAAATGGTTAAATAGTTGCCAGCTGGTATCAAGGTAGCTCCTGTGATGTCTTTTTCTTTATCGTTTAGGAATACGAAAAATTTGCTTGAAAAGTACTTCTCGCTTGTAAGTAAATCACTATCCATTGTCGTGCCAATATTGCTAAAATACAAAAGCGACTCAAGCTCATTTATCACATGCTGTTTAAACTCCCGTAGTAGCATTTCGTAAACATCAAGCTCCTTACCATAAAAATTAACCTCTAAATCCTTAGCATAAATATAGCGCTCGGACATTCGCTCGAAAAAGACAACCCCCTCGGGAGGGGCTTCTTTGTACAAATTCATGTTTTGCATTAGTCTAAAAATAGATTTTTTCTGCTGTTCTATTTTTTCCTGTTGCAACACAAGCTCCTTCATATGCATTGCCAAAAGTTGCTCAATGCTCTCGTTGTTTCCATCTAATCGCTCTTTGATTTCCGTCAAACTAAGCCCGATAGATTTCAAATACTGTATCATGTCAAGGCGTGCATTTTGCTTTATGTCATAGTAGCGGTAGCCGTTTTTCTCATTTCGGTACATAGGTGAAAACAGACCGATTTTATCGTATAGACGCAAAGTCTGCTCGCTAAGACCATTTTGTTTTGCCATTTTCCCTATCGAAACTTTTTCCAAATTCATCACCTTACAATACAATAATTTTCTTGTTATTATAGCCATTATAACAGTAAAACACTTTTACTTCAATAGGTGTATTTTGAAGAATACAAACTAATTTTTCACTATGTAGTGAATTGCTATTTGAAACAATTAATCTGCGAAAGCTAGAGAGAAGCAAAAAAACAACATAACTAAAGTCTGCTTATAAATAAGCAGACTTTTTACGTGAAAATTAGTATTGGTACAATAGTCACTTACTCCCCACGAAACTCTCTTACAGCTTCGTTCATAGCAAGGTAGCCCTCGACTGATACATAATCAGGGATAGAATTTCCTGTGCCTATTGCAATCCCACCATGAGATATTGCCTTTTTGCAAATATCTGTGGTATATTCCTTAATAAGTTTAGTGTCGTCTTTACAAATGATGTCAGTATCCACACCGCCAAAATTGCCAATTCTATCACCATATCTATCTACCCACTCTTGGAATGGAGCAATACCATCTTCGTTGGAATGTTTAGCATTAATGCCAGCTACCGTGATAAGATCCTCCATTATTGGGAAAATATTTCCGCAAGAATGCAGTAAAAATGGCTTGTTTTCATTGTGTGCTAAATCGATGATTTTTTTGTAATGCGGTATTAGATTGCGTCTGATAACATCATGTGGCAATAAAGTTTGCGTGTTAAATCCAAGATCATCTCCAAATCTGAAAACGCAAAAGTCATCGCCATATTTACGCACAAACTCAGCCCATATCTCATACATCATCCCAGCCATTTTAGTGAACATGTCATCAAAAAGTTCTGGGTCTTCATAAAGCATGATACATAAATTTTCGTATCCAGTTAAATCCTGTACTATTTCGAATAAGCCATTGCCAACACCGCCGATTGCTTTCATTCCATTTGGCATTTGACTGCGGAGTGCTAGATAATGTGCATCATATCTGTTAAAGAAAATTTCTTTTATCTCATCAAATGGGTATTTATTAAAATCTTCTCTGGTTTTAATAGCTGGGTCTGCGTGGTCACCCAATGCGCCACCGTCGATTAATACACCGCATAACCACCCTTCAAATATTGCGACATCGTATCCCATGTCTTTAAGAAACTTGCAGTAAAGTCTATATCCTTCATTGATATCTTTTTCATTCCCCCCAAATAAATGAGGGTATTCAGCGTTGTTAATGATTTTTGATATAATATTATTTGAAATCACATGGTCGTACAGAGGAAGAAAATCGCTGCCGATATTCCACGCTGCGTCCTGAATTCTTTTGTAATTAGGATTAAACATATTTTCTCCTTAAATAGATAAATTATTTGGTGTTTAACTTTGAACTATGTCCATAGCAATTTTTGCCCACTCAGTCAATCTTCTGGGATTGTTTTTCACTGTAGAAATATCTTTTAATATTATCTCTAAGTTTACATTGTTTTCCTTTGCGACTTTGCAAGTATTTTTTAAATCTTTGCGAATTACATCATCATCTAAAGTACTTGTAGCTAAAAAGGCGGGATTTGGTTTATTCGACATTATGAGAGTGCTACCGATTTTTTCAGCAAAACGCTCTTTAATACTCCATGGACTACAGGAAACCTTTCTAACATTTGGGATTTCTTTTATCAAATCAAGCCTGTCATCCAATCTATCGCAACAGCCATAGTATATTGAACCGAAATGCTTTGCCATCTTAGTTATGTATGGGATTTCAAATTCTTTTGTTATATCAGGTGATGTCGAAGTAAGTAGCTGAGCTAGACCGAATGCCCAAGCATTTTGGCTAACATATTCTTTTCCAAGTCCACTATTTGTTAGTAAATTATCGTCATAAACATAGGAGCAGTGGCAAGTGTTAATGTTTGTGTCCACAATTTTCAGCTCGTTTGCTTGCTCTATCCCAGCAATGACGGAATTAGTCATTTTATCCAGTATTGAGTGAATAAATTCAGGACGGTCAAGCATGTCAAAATAAGCGTTCTCTACACCCATGTATTCGGAGATTGTGTCCCATATGCCTAAGTGGAAACCCATGCCAGAAAATTGTAGTGGTGCAATGTCACCTATGATTTGTTTTGCACTTTCCATCCTAAGATTACTCTCAGCCACATCATGCGTGATAAGCATATCCTTAATCTTATTCACGTCATCTTCACATTCGAGTAAATTTTTATAGTGATGTGAAACAACTGCACCTTCTGCGGTTTCGCCTAATAATTGCGCATCACGAACTAAGCCGTATCCTGTGTTTTTCACTGCCATTTGAATTGGTATAAATGGGTCAATAACCATATCTACAGGAAAATGATTCCACATATAAATAGTGCGCCTTAAATGTGATTCTAAATTTGCCCAAAAAGGGTCTCTTATTTGCGGGGAAAGCGAACCGTCTGCGTTGAGCTCATTCCAAGGAAGTTGGTCGATACAAACCATCGGACGTTGCATTTCCGAGCGGTTTAACGCTTTCCAAAGCTCGATTTTTTCTTGTTGAATAGGCAGAGTTGCGATGTCCATGTATTCATGCGTTAGCGCGCGGATAATCTCCTTTTCTTTAACAGTAATCATAAATACCACCTCTTATTTTTTGTTAGATTCAAAGTGCAAATAATATTGAATTAATACTATATTATAGACCCGTATTTCTTTTGTCAAGCAATCAAAGGCAATTGATGAAAATTAAGGACAAGTTTAGTCATTATGTAGATGAAACTACTTGTGTTTTTGGTATAAGTAATAGAAAAAAGCTTAGTAAGCAAAAGGGAAATTATTACTGAGTAAACTAATTTTAGCATAGCTAAATATCTGCACGTTTAGGTTAATACTTGTAATTTAAGTTAAAAAATGTTATTATGTTTGTATACCGATGGGGAGGTGCTATTATTGGCTAAAAATGTGGTGATGAAAGATATCGCAGACGCACTGGGTGTTAGTGTAGTTTCGGTCTCAAAAGCGCTCGGTGGCAAAGAAGGGCTGAGCGATGAAGTGAGACGAAAAATTTTGGAAAAATCTGATGAACTCGGATATAAATATGATGCGAGCAAGAAAAAAGCTGCAAAAGATAATTTTTACATCGGTATTTTGGTTTCCGATAAATTTTTTGAAGAGAATTCTTTTTACACCGAACTTTATAAGCAGATTTTACTTAAGAGCGCAAACGAGGGCATGACTTGCATTTTAGAGATAGTACCAAAACATGCTGAAAACAAGCTAATCCCTGCCAATATTTTAAGCAATGAAAATATAGATGGGATAATTATCATGGGAAAATTATCCTCAGAGTATGTGAAGCTTATATCTAAGCAACCGCAACCATATTTACTGCTCGATTTTTATGATGACTTGCATTTTAGCGATAGTATTATAAGCGATGGTACTTTTGGGACATTTCAGCTAACTAGCGACCTTATTAGAAAAGGGCATAAAAACATTGCATTTGTTGGGAATATACACGCTACAAGCAGTATCATGGACAGATATCTTGGCTATATAAAAGCACTGCTTGAAAAAGGCTTTGTTGCTAATCCACAAATGCTAATTAACGACAGGGATGAGCTGGGGAATTTAATCGAGTGCACGTTGCCAAAAGTGATGCCAGATGCATTTGTATGCAACTGTGACCTTGTTGCATACAATCTGATAACACAGCTTAAAAGTATCGGAGTTACAGTGCCTGATGATGTGTCTGTAGTGGGGTTTGATGATTCACGGTATGCCACTTTGGGCGAAGTTGGGATTACAACATTTAATGTAAATTTATCAGCAATGTCTACTGCTGCAGTAAATCAAATAGCACGTAAAATCAAGAAAAAAGATTTTAGCTTGGGAAGAACTGTTATTGCTGGAAAATGCATAATCAGAAACTCAGTTAAATCAAGATAAATAAACAAACCGCTTTAATTATATTAAAGCGGTTTGTTTGTGAAATTAATAGCCATAGTTAATTTCAACAATTAAAGATATGACTATTTGCGTATTTAGTAGAAAAGCCTGCTCCATACATTGACATGCAGATAATGCGATGCTATAATTAATTTAATTAATAATTTAAGTAAATTAACTTAATTAAATCTACTTTGCTTATGTAGTGATTGTGCGTATAATCAAAGTAAAAATGAAGAGGTGAGTATAAAAATGAGACAAGAGGTATATAACGAATTAACCGAGCGAATTATTCCTTTTTGGCACAAGCTTAAAGATGAGGAGAATGGTGGTTTTTTCGGTGAAGTATCGTTTGATTATGTTGTAGATAAAACTGCGACAAAGGCATGCTTGATAAATAGTCGCATACTATGGTTTTTTGCGAGCGCATATACTGAAATTGGCTGCGAGCAATCGCTTGCTGATGCACATCATGCGTATGAATTTATGCTTAAACACTGTATTGACACTGTGCATGGTGGAGTGTATTGGTCACTTAACTTTGATGGGACTGTGTTTGACGCTACAAAGCACACGTATAATCAAGCGTTTGCAGTGTATGCATTATCGGCTTATTACACTGCGACAAACAATAAAAAAGCATTAGAGCTTGCAATGCAAATCTATGATTTAATAGAAACAAAATGCAGGGATAAAGATGGATATCTCGAGAGTTTTTCTGTGGGTTTTTTACCACAATCGAATGAAAAATTATCTGAAAATGGCGTAATGGCAGAACGCACAATGAACACATTACTACATGTTTATGAGGGCTACACTGCTTTATATAGAGCGTCTAACGACGAGAAGGTAAAAGCAAGTCTTTATGAGATACTTGATATTTTCGAATACAAAATGTATAACAAAGAGAAAAAACGCCAAGAAGTATTTTTCGACAAAGCATACAATAGCCTTATCGATTTGCATTCATACGGACATGACATAGAAACAAGTTGGCTCATTGATGAGGGGTTAAAGGCTTTGAATGACAGCGAGTTAACTGAGAGATTTTTGCCGATTATGACAAATCTTGCAAGTGAGGTATATGAAAAAGCTCTTGATAATGGCTCGATATATAATGAATGCAGTCACGGCAAAAATGATAAAACACGCGTGTGGTGGGTGCAAGCAGAGGCAGTGGTAGGCTTTTTAAACATCTATGAAAAAGATAAAAGCAAAAAACAGTACCTTACTGTCGCAAATGATATATGGAAATTTATTGACTGCTATGTTATAGATAAACGAGATGGCGGCGAATGGTTTTGGGATTTGGATGATAAACTAGTTGCTAGCAGCAAAAAAAACATCGCAGAAGACTGGAAAGGTCCATATCATAATGGACGAATGTGTTTTGAAATTTTAAGGAGGATGCAAGATGATACACAATAAATATTACGAGGAAAAAGCAAAGGTTGACGCGCTGATTGCTACAAAAAATCAGCCAACAGAGGAGTATAACGGTATATACACAAGATATAAAAACCCAATTTTGACTGCAGAACATGCACCAGTTTTGTGGAGATATGACCTTGATATAAATACAAACCCAAACTTCATGCAACGACTAGGGATTAATGCGGTGATGAACTCGGGTGCGATAAAATTAAATGGCAAATATTATATCGTTGCACGTGTTGAGGGTTGGGATAGAAAAAGTTTTTTTGCAGTAGCAGAGAGCGATAGCCCTGTTGATGGTTTCAAATTTTGGGATAAGCCAGTACTACTTCCTGACACTGAAAAAGAAGAGACAAATGTGTACGATATTCGTTTGACTCAACATGAAGATGGACATATTTACGGAGTATTTTGCTCAGAAAGTAAAGATAAAACTACAAGTGATTTGAGCGCAGCAGTTGCGGCTGCTGGGATTGTGCGCACAAAGGATTTAGTTACATGGGAAAGACTCCCTAATCTTGTGACGTTAAATAGTCCACAGCAGCGTAATGTTGTGTTGCATCCAGAATTTGTTGATGGAAAATATGCTTTCTACACCAGACCAATGGACGGTTTTATCGAAACTGGTAGCGGTGGAGGAATTGGCTTTGGTTTATGCGATGATATAAACAAAGCAGTAATTGGAGAAGAAACTATAATTAACTTGAGAGAATACCACACCATTACTGAAGCGAAAAATGGAGCTGGTGCTGTTCCAATTAAAACAGATAGAGGCTTCATCCACCTAGCTCATGGAGTTCGTAATACTGCCGCTGGTTTAAGATATGTAATTTATGCCTTTGCGACAGATTTGAACGACCCGTTTAAATGCATCGCACAACCATCTGGTTATATGTTGGCGCCACAGGGTGAAGAGCGTGTAGGTGATGTTTCAAACGTAGCGTTTACAAATGGTGCAATTGTGGATGAGGATAATAATGTGTATATGTACTATGCGTCTGCAGATACAAGAATGCATGTTGCAAAAACTACGATTGATCTACTAATTGACTATGTATTCAACACACCAAGCGACCCATTAAGAAGTGTGGAATGTGTTAAGCAGCGTATCGACATGATTGAAAAAAATCTAGAGCTACTCGGAAGTAACTAACAGCTTTTCCTTATGGAATTTGCATGAAAAATATTATAATGAAACAAGGCTTAACTGCGTTTTGTAGCGAGGGTTGAGCCTTGTATAAATTTGAAAAAGTACATTTGACAAAATCTTTTTTATTTGTTAAAATGACTATATAATATTTATGGGGCATTAGCGCAGTTGGTAGCGTATCACACTGGCAGTGTGAGGGTCAGGAGTTCGAATCTCCTATGCTCCACCAAAATCTTGAAGTCTGACATATTACCGATTTAGTTTTACTAAATCGGTTTTTTACATAGAAAAGTGTAAAATATGAAAAATAAACATAGAAGTTGGGATATATTAATTACAGGTGGAGCATCTGGTTCGGGAAAAACGAGCATATGTCGTCTACTATCAAAAGAATATGTTGTTGACCTTATTGATTAACAACACAAATAGTATACTCTATATAAAAACAAGTTGACACTTGAGTGAAGTGTCAACTTGTTTCATTATCTGTAGCCATATTAAAGGGATGCTGTTTTTCACATGTTATATTTATTATTGAAAATTAGAAATAATCAACACTAGAACTCCCATGTTTTGTAATCTTCTTTTTGTTTTTCGGGTCATCCAACCCCTCAATAGCGCCAGCTGCAATCGCCCATAAGTACACACTAGCAACCGTACCATACGGTGAGTAGCGCCTGCGATATTTCTCAAATCTCTCTTTTGTTATCTCCTTATGGCGATACAACATCCTAAGCCCCCTATGTATTGCAATATCCCCATAGCTGAAAACATCGTCACGCTTGAGTGCGCTCGCCAGTAGCATTTCTGCTGTCCATATTCCGATACCCTTTAGCTTGCACAATTTTTCTATTACTTCGCTGTCGGATAATTGATGTAACTGCTCCAAATTCAATTGCCCCTCACTGACTTTTTGAGCGAAATCTTTAATGTAATCCGCTTTTTTAAATGTTGTGCCAAACGCCTGTATCTCCTGGGTTGTGTGCTCGTTAATTCGTTGTGGTTCAACACCTCCAAGCCCTTCATTCATGCGTCTAAAGACCGTTTCGCGTGCTTGGCGGGATACTTGTTGCCCCAATATCGCCCTGATAATCGCAGTGAAAATATCCTCATCAATCGGACGTTTTACCATGCCGATTTTTTCAATCGCTTCGCCTAGTTTTTTATCCTTACTTTTTAGATAGTTTATCTCTTTTTCACCATATGAAAAATACATTTTCTCACCTCACTAACTTTCATTTATTGCCAGTAGGCACTATAAAAGGCAATGTGAAAAATTTCCACACTGCCTTTTGCTAATAAAAATTCTAACCACTGCTTTTATGTAAGCATTAAGATATTTGCTCATCAAGTAAATACAAAAATCTATCCTTGTTTTGAGGGGAAATTTGTATAACCTCATTTGAAGCATAGCAAATCTCAATCCTATCCAAAGATAAACCTGGGGACGCAATCGCATCTTTGGTTTCTCTTAAGGAAATAATCTCCTCATACGGGATTTTTGTATTGTAAAAAAAACCGCTTTTCACTATTAGGTGGGTGTCAGTTAAAATGTAATAAGTGCTGATGAAAAGCGGAAAAATTAAAAGTGCACCTATCGTCATTATAATTATACCTAAAATACTTGTAAGGACTGTGCTAAAACGAAAAAGATACAACGCCAGAAAAATAAATGCTAATGGCATTGTATAAAACCACCAGTCTATTTTTGATCTGAACTTCATGATATCCTCCAATTGGAAAAAGTTACAAAACGTAACTCTTTCAATCACAATTGTTTGGTAAATTCATTGAAAATCTACAAATTTGTTAATAATTTTTGTTGCAATAAGATATTAATACAAGTATACCACAAGTTTCAACGAAATTCAACACAAATAATACAAATTTTTTTGTAGTAAATCACTAAAATCCAGACGATTGCTTTTTTAAACAATCTAAAGTATAATAAAAGTATATATTTTATTTAAGTAGGTGTTTACAATCAGCTATTATGTGTATATTTTAGAATGTGATGACAAGACTCTATACACGGGATATACCACCGATTTGCAAAGGCGGTTAAACGCCCATAACAAAGGTGTCGGTGCAAAATACACCAAAACTAGATTGCCTGTACGAATCATACATAGCGAAGAGCTTGAGACTAAATCTTTAGCGCTCAAACGTGAAGCTCAAATTAAGAAATTACAGCGTCGGGAAAAACTACTCATTATAGACGAAGCTTTAAAAAATAAAACAGAAAACGGGTGAGTTTATGGAAATTGTACGTTTGCAAAACATATGTCTAAAAAACTTTAAAAATGTTGAGTATGGCAATATCCCTTTTGACGGGTTTGTTAAAAAGAATTATTTTGACTACGACTGCGAAATCATCGGGATTTATGGGCAAAATGGCTCTGGCAAAACCGCTGTTATAAATGCGTTAACACTGCTAAAAAACTGCATAAATGCAAAAAATCTTTCGCATAGTTACGCCGATTTTATCGCTGCAAATAGTGATAGCTCCGATTTAACCTTTACATTTTATTGCGAGATTGACTCAAATAAATTTTTGCTTGATTACCAGATTAAACTAAAAAAGGGTAGCAAGAAAAATTTAGTTCTAGCAAAAGAATCTATAAGTTACAAAAAATTAAACGAAGGCAAATGGAGCGCTAAAACAAAACTTATCGACTATGATATCGAGCATGAAAACCAAATTATCAAACCTCAGAAAATTTACTCAGCACTGTTGAATGCTAGTAAAAACAATCTAGTAGACTTGGCTGTGAGCAAAAAATTATCTCAAGAAAAGTCGACGACTTATGTGTTTTTTGCCGATACCTTAAATATTTTTTCAAGCAGTCTCAGCAAAAATAGCGATTTAAATCTTATTTTATCTTCGCTGAAAAGATACGCAAAAAACAATTTGGTAGTTATCACAAACGAAAGCATTAATGTTATAAATGCGATGCAAACGAGCAATACGACGCAAAAAGAATCAAAACTCCTCTTTGGTGAATATAATATTGATATCACTAAACCCAGTATAATGGAGGAAAAAATCTTCACTGACACGATATTGCCTACCCTTGACAGGCTTAATATAGTCTTGACCACAATTATCCCAGGCATGACTATTAAGGCAGAGCAATATGGCAAACAGCTATTGGAAAATACGTCGTTTGGGGTTCGGTTCGAGCTTGTATCAGTGCGTGATGAAGTGAAAATCCCACTGCGTTATGAGTCCGAGGGGATTAAAAAAATCATCTCCATACTTAATGCTGTTATTTCGGTATATAATAATTATTCGTACTGCTTAGTTATCGACGAATTAGATGCAGGCTTTTTTGAGTATCTCCTCGGTGAGCTACTCATCACTTTGCAAGATAGTGGCAAAGGTCAGCTTATCTTCACTTCACATAATTTGCGAGCACTAGAAATGCTTAGGGACAACTCGCTTATCTTCACTACCACCAATCCAAAACGCAGGTATATCCGCTTTTTTGGCAAAAACAACGCAAACTTGCGCAATTTGTATTTACGTAGCGTTGAGCTTGGCGGACAAAGTGAAAATATGTATATGCAGACTGATAGTTTCGAGATAGGTTACGCTTTGAAAAAGGCTTCGCGAGGTAGTGCTGATGACTAAGAAAATTATACTTTTTATCGTAGAAGGCATAACAGATAAGCGCTCACTTGGGTTGATACTCTCTCGAATATTCAAGGCGCAAAATGTTCGCTTTCACATAGTAGGCACTGACATCTCCACACAGTACACAACTGACGCAACTGGAGTGGTAAAAAAAATCAACGCACAAATAAGCAAATTCCAAAATAACATTTACAAGGATTCCGACATTTTAAAGGTGATACATCTAATCGACACCGACGGTGCATTTATCCCCGAAGAAAAAGTTATTTATGGTAAGGTTCATAAAATTGCGTATAAGAAAGACTGCATTTTGACAAAGCATGTTGATGCTGTGGTGGGACGCAATAAGGTTAAATCTCAAAATGTAAAAGTCCTAAGCTCACTCAAATTTGTTAAGCGCAAAATCCCCTACTCAATTTACTACTTTTCGTGTAATCTCGAGCATGTTCTGCATAACAAAAACGATGTGCCCGATGACCAAAAGCGTAAGTACGCAGAATTTTTCCAAGACAAATACATCGACAACGAAGATGCTTTCGTCAAGTTTTTGTGTAGCAATAACTTTTCGGTAAACGACAGCTATGAAAAATCATGGGAGTTCATCCAAACAGGTTGCAATTCACTAAATCGCCATTCTAACTTTTGCCTTGAATTTAAAAATAATGCACACAAACGTATCAAGGCATAAAAATTTCACTTGTACTATTAGCACTTTTTATGTATAATAATATCAAGATATGTTTTTTTACATATATTTTTAGGAGATGATGAAATGAACAATACATTTACTGTACCATTAAGTAAAATTATCAGTGAATTTAAACTAGAGAAAATATATTTACCGGAAGATAAGGAAAATGTGTTAATCACAAGCGCCGACGTAAACCGCCCCGGCCTAAATTTAACTGGATTTTTCCATTATTTTGATTCCTCGCGAATGCAAGTTTTAGGCAGAATGGAACATGCATATTTAGAAGCACTTGATGACGTAGAGCGCAGCAAGAGCATTCAAGCGATGTTTTCACAAAGATTCCCTTGCCTAGTAGTAACTAGAGGTATCGAAGTTTATGAGGAAATTATTGAATCTGCTATAAAAAATGGCATTGTTATTTTACGTACAAACGAGTCTACTTCGAGTTTCATGTCAGGACTTATAACTTACCTTAATGTTGAGTTAGCGCCAAGAATTACAAGACATGGTGTATTAATCGAAATTTACGGTGAGGGCGTCTTGCTCTTGGGTGACAGCGGTATCGGTAAAAGCGAAACAGCTATTGAGCTTGTAAAGCGTGGACATAGACTTGTTGCAGATGACGCAGTTGAAATACGCAAAGTTTCAAACAGAAGCTTAGTTGGAACATCACCTGAAAATATTCGTCACTTCATGGAAATTAGAGGTATCGGCATGATTAATGTGCGCAGACTCTACGGAATGGGGTCGGTAAAAGTTACCGAGAAAATTGACATGATAGTGAAAATTGAAAATTGGGATTCCGAAAAGGAATATAATCGCATGGGAATTGATGATGAATATGCTACTATTTTGGGCATAAAAGTGCCATCGCATACTATCCCGATTAAACCGGGGAGAAATCTTGCAATAATCTTGGAAGTTGCTGCGATGAATAATCGCCAAAAGAAAATGGGTTATAACGCTACTCACGAGTTAATGGAAAATATCGGTATGCCTTTAGAAGAGGGCAACACAATAAACTGGGATATTTTTTAATGTTCTTATATATTTGCATAAAAAAATCGATGTGAAGTTCACATCGATTTTTATCGTATAAATTATACTCCTACGCAATATTTTTGCATGTACTCATCCATGCTAACTAGCAAAGATTCATACTCGCTTTTTTCGCTCAAATAATCTCGGATATCACGTACTGTTACGATAGCGTGCACAGAAATCCCGAACTCTTCGCTCACTTCGTCTATTGCAGTTTTCATCGGAGTAGTTCCAACTTCACAGCGGTTAACCGAGATGAACATATGCTCAACTTTAGTGTTAGCAACCCCTTTTAATATTGGCATTACTTCCCTAATCGCTGTTCCAGCTGTGATAACATCCTCTATAATTATTACTTTGTCACCATCTTGTGGTTTGTATCCAATAATGCTTCCGCCTTCACCATGGTCTTTTTCTTCTTTGCGGTTAAACAAAAATGGTTTATTTATATCAAATTTATTATAAAGAGCAGCCGAAGCAGTTGTCGCTAGTGGAATGCCCTTGTAAGCTGGGCCAAAGATGCAGTCGAAGTCTGCATTAATTGTCTCTTTTATTAAAGCAGCGTAGTACTCACCCAGTTTTGCGATTTGCTCGCCCGTTTTGTAATTCCCTGTGTTTACGAAATATGGAGTTTTTCTTCCGCTTTTTGTTGTAAAATCTCCAAATCTAAGCACGTCTGCGCTCATCATAAATTCTATAAATTCTTTTTTTGCTTGTGAAATCATAATCATTATCTCCTTAGTTTTATTCGTGAAATATAATTTTCTTTTAAAAATTATAACATAGATTATGCTTTAAATCAATCGCTATATTATAAAAACGCTACAAATGATATTAACCATTCGTAGCGTTTTTGCGTTTTATACTCAATGTATATAAATGTGATTTATTTTGCGCCTTTCATCTTTGCAATTATGCAAAAAGCGATGAAAACAATAATATTAGCAGTAACTATAGTGCTTCCAACAGGGGTTGAGTATATAATCGAAATTATTATGCCGAAAAATGCACAAAATACCGATATTATTACTGAGCTTATTATTACAGACTTAAAGTTTTTTAGTATTCGCATCGACGATAAAGCTGGGAATACTACTAGCGCACTTATTAAAAGTGAGCCAACTAAATTCATCGCAACCACTATTACCGCTGCAATCGTCAGTGCAATTAGCAAATTATAAGCAGATGCATTTATCCCTGTTGCTCTTGCAAAATCTTCATCGAATGTTACTGAGAAAATCTTGTGATAAAACAAGAAAAATATCGCTATAACAAAGATTGAGAGCACCACACACGTGATTACATCAGCCTCAGTCAACGTCAATATTGAAGTCGAACCAAATAAGGTCGTGTGAACATCTCCTATTAAATTGGTCGAAGCAGAAAAAATATTTATAAGCAAATATCCCACTGCGAGCGACCCCACTGACATCATCGCAATTGTAGCATCGCCGTTAATTTTGGAATTATTTCCAATCTTTAGTAAAAATACAGCGCTTATCGCAGTGACTGGAAAAACTAAAATATATTGGTTAGATAAATTCATTACAGATGCTATCGCTATTCCACCAAAAGCAATGTGTGATAGCCCATCCCCAATATACGATAATCGCTTTAATACAAGTGTAGCCCCAAGTAGCGAGGAACACAGCGCCACTAATACCCCGACAATTATCGCATATATCACAAATGGGTAGGATAAATATTCGATTAACGTGTTAATAACCTCAGGCATTATCTCTCTCCTCGTATGCTTTTTTTGTCAAGCACTCAACATCGCAACCATTTAAACAAATAATGTTATCTGCATCAGAAATCATTTCTTGCAAATCATGTGTTATCATAATAATTGTAGTGCCTTCGTCGTTTAAATGCTTTATCATGCGATAAAATTCGGTTGTTGTCCCCATGTCCAGTCCTGCTGTAGGCTCATCCAGTAGCAAAACTTTGTTAGTCGCACAAAGCGCTCTTGCTAAGAGCACTCTTTTTTGTTGTCCGCCTGATAGCTCGCTGTAGCTTCTTTTTTCTAGATTTTCTATCCCTAGTTTTTTCAATAAATCTTTTGCTAGTTTTTTCTCAGATTTATTGTAAAAAGGACGAAACCCCACTTTATTTAAGCAACCAGAAAGTACAATTTCATAAACGGATGCTGGAAAATCTTTTTGTACCTGTGTCTGCTGTGGCAAATACCCGATACTCGATTTTTCTGCACCATTTCCGATTTTAACACTTCCGCTTATAGGTGGCAATAGTCCCAGTATCGTTTTAATAAACGTACTTTTCCCTACACCATTCTCCCCTATAACGCAGACATATGAGCCGCTTTGTATTGACAGATTAATATCGCTGTGTAATGGGATATTATTGTATCCGAACGATAGACCTTGGCATACAATTTCCATATGCTCCTCCTATTCTGAAAGCACAGTAGTTAATGTGTTCAGATTTTCTTCCATGATAGAGTAGTATGTCACACCACTATCTACATCCGCTCTAGAAACAGACTGCATTGAGTGTAGCTCCATAACTTCTGCTCCCTCTACTCCACTAGTTTGTGCTACTGTTGTCGCTAGTTGTTCTAGCCCATTATCGATTATCAGCAGTTTGCTTAGCGAAAGCTCGCTCGCTTTTTCCGCAAGAAATGCGATTGTCTCAAAGCTCGCCTCTGTTTCAGTGGAGCAACCTTGGAATGCGGCATAATATTTTATTCCATAGTCATTCATCATATATAAAAAAGGAAATCTATCTGGGAAAACTAATGTATCTCTAGTGAAATTTTCCATTTCTGCTCTAAATTCCGCATCAAGCGTATCAAGTGTCGCTAGATAGTTTTCAAGATTTTCAGTGTATACAGCTTCATTTTCAGGATCTAGCGCTGAAACTTCTTCTGCGATTGTTTCGCATGCCATTTTAGCATTTGCAATAGATAGCCACACGTGCTCGTCCTCGTGTCCACTCAGCTCTTCTTCCGCATGGTCGTGTTCATCTTCCGCATGGTCGTGTTCTTCTTCCGCATGGTCATGTTCATCTTCCGCATGGTCGTGTTCTTCTTCCGCATGGTCATGGTCATCTTCCGCATGGTCATGGTCATCTTCCGCATGATCGTGTCCACCACCCTGCATTCCCTCGGTAGCTACTTCCATAAGAACATTGCCACCCAAGCTTTCCATGATGCTAAGTGAATTAACGCTATCGTCACCAGATTGCTCAAGTAGCTCAGTCACCCAACTTTGTGAAAGTCCACCATTGTAGATGAATAAATCGGATTTAGTTATAGTAGAGATATCCTCCATACTTGGTTCATAGCTGTGTAGATCGACGCCTGTGTCCATCAACCAAGTCACGTCGAAATTATCATAATTTTCACCTAAAATTTCACGTAGCCAATCGTATTCATGGAACGAAGCTGCAACAATGCTTATTTTTTCGTCAGAATTAACACTGTCATCTCCCTGTTGTTGTTCTTCGCCAGAATTCGTAGTTTGTGGGCTACACGCAGACAATATCATGCCAGCAGTGATTAGTAATGCTAATAAAATTTTCTTTTTCAATTCGCTCTCTCCTTAAATTTTCACTCTTACTTTTGCGAACAATTTGCACATTGTCCGTATAAAAAAGCTGATGTATCATTGATTGTGAAACCATTTTCATCTTTCGCTAAATTAAGCACCATGTGCGAAATATGCCTGTTTAGATGAAAAGTCGACTCACAGACCTGACATTTTAAGTGGATGATTCCTACACAGTTGTGCAAATCATTGTACTGGTATAATGATCCGTTGCGATTTTTCTCTCTCAGTTTAGTGATAAACCCTTCGTTTTCCATTTCGCTCAAATTGCGGTATATCGCACTTTTGCTTATACCATGCTCTGCTAATTCCACAAATATTTCTTGTGCGGAAACAGAGCGATGATTATTATTTTCAAAAAAATCAACTAATATTTTGCGTTGTTCTGTTTTGTACTTGCTCATAATTATCCCCGTTTCACAACTCATATATTCATCTTATAAACTAATGTGATTTGATTAACAAAAATTATAATTTGCGACTGGTTCGCAATTTACTTTATCACATTTATTACTCGTTGTCAATGGAAAAATGGCAATTTTTTACTTATTTCACAAAAAGTTAGTTAAAACTAACTTGGCTATAGCAAAATAGCCAGTATTTCTTTCGCATCTTTCTTGACAAGTGGTAACCATGTCGATATAATTAAAATTAACAATCAATATTAAAACACACTCTAAATTTATCAGGAGGGGTTAATTATGGCATATATTCAAGCAGAAATTCGCTCAGAGCTTTTAGCTCAAAACATGTCAGTAAGCTTATTTTTCCCAAACGACGCTGACCCTACAAAATCATGTGAGCCTAAGGCGGTTATCTACTTGCTACATGGAATGACAGGCAACAGCCAGTGCTGGTTTAGCTTAACTTCAGCTCAAAGATACGCTTCGGATAACTCGATTATTTTGGTAGCGCCACAAGCTCACAATAGCTTTTATGCTGATATGGCAACTGGCGAAAAATACTTTACATACATAACCGAGGAACTCCCTGCTATGCTAAAAAGCATATTTAACATCCCAACAGAAAGAGAAAAAACTTTTGTTGCGGGGTTTTCAATGGGTGGTTATGGTGCTATGCTAGTCGGTCTATCACGTCCCGATTTGTACGCTGGTTGCGCTACTTTTAGTGGAGCAGTTGGAGTAGCTACCATGAATAGGGAAATTGATGCAAATGACCCATTCATTAAGCGTTATATGGTACCAATTTTAGGCGCAGACCTTGTTATGCGCGAGGAGCTAGACTTGACTTTATTAGCGCAAAAAGTTGCAGCTTTGCCAGCAGATGAGCGCCCAAAAATTCTTAGTACATGTGGATTTGAGGACTTTTTGTACGAGGGTAACGTGATGTTTAAAACTTTTATGCAAGCACTGCCTTTAGAGTTTAAATATATGGAATGGACCGGAGACCACGAGTGGGGATTTTGGGATAAAAGCTTAGTTTATGCGATTGACTATTTCCTTGATAACGGCTACGCTGAAAAAATTCATCAAGCATGGGCACATACTCCAAAGATTGAGTCAAACTAAGTTTTTCTGCATAAAAACTTAAAATTTATCAACAAAAAAGGTTGCGAAAAGTTTAAAACTTTTCGCAACCTTAAATATTTTATACTAGTTACTATTTCTTTTCTCTGCACGCATACGCATGTTATGATCAAGCACACGTTTTCTTAAGCGCAAATTATCAGGAGTAACTTCTAGTAATTCATCATCTGATAGATACTCTAAGCATTGCTCCAAACTGAATTTTCTTGGTGTAACTAAACGCTGGCTATCATCCGAGCCAGAAGCTCTCATGTTAGTTAGCTGTTTTCTTTTACATACATTAACAGTCACGTCGCCTACTTTTGGGCTTTCCCCAACTATCATTCCAGCATAAACTTGTGAACCTGGTCCGATGAAAAGTGTTCCTCTTTCTTGTGCGTTAAATAATCCGTAAGTTACCGCTTCGCCATTTTCAAATGCAACTAAGCTACCAGTTAGACGGCGAGAAATCTCACCTTTATATGGAGCATAGCATTCGAAGATTGACGCCATAATTCCCTCACCTTTTGTATCGGTTAAGAATTCGCTACGATATCCGAAGAGTCCTCTTGATGGTACTAAAAACTCAATTTTCATACGATCACCAACAGGAGTCATTTCTTGCATTTCGCCTTTTCTTGAGCCAAGTTTTTCGATTACTGCTCCAGCACTTTCGCTAGGCACATCGACAACTAAACGCTCGATTGGCTCGCATTTTTCGCCATCGATATCTTTATATAGTACACGTGGAGGTGATACTTGGAATTCGTATCCTTCGCGACGCATGTTTTCCATTAGAATGGAAAGTGCCATTTCGCCACGACCTGCTACGTTATATGAATCTGCAGAATCTGTTTCGCTTACACGCAAAGATACGTCTTTTAGCGTTTCTCTAAACAATCTGTCTCGGATTTGTCTTGAAGTAACATGCTTACCTTCACGCCCTGCGAAAGGTGAGTTGTTTACGCTAAATGTCATCTCTATAGTAGGCGCGGATATTTTTACAAATTCCAATGCTTCTGGAGTTTGTGCATCACAGATTGTGTCCCCGATTGAAATATCTGCTATCCCACTAAGCGCAATGATATTTCCAGCGTCAGCCTCGGTAACTTGAACTTTCCCAAGTGCTTCAAACTGATAAAGTGATACCGCTCTCGCTTTTTTCGGTGGAATTTCGCTATTATGGTAGTTACATACAGCAATCTCTTGGTTTTGTTTTATTGTACCACGCTCAATTCTACCGATAGCAATTCTACCCACGAATTCATTATAGTCAATGGATGAAACCAACATTTGAAACGGTTCTTCTACCTCTGCTTTAGGAGCAGGGATATACTCAAGAATTGTATCAAAAAGAGGTTTTAGGTCTGTTCCAACAACCTCAGGTGAATACGAAGCTGTGCCATGACGACCTGAACAAAACAGTGTCGGTGAGTCAAATTGCTCTTCTGTAGCATTTAGCGCTAATAGCAGCTCTAGCACTTCGTCGCAAACTTCGTGAATGCGCTCGTCTGGGCGGTCGATTTTGTTAACAACAACAATAACTCTATGCCCTAGCTCTAAAGCTTTTGATAGTACAAAACGAGTTTGTGGCATAGTACCCTCGGCAGCATCAACAAGCAAAATTACGCCGTTTACCATTTTAAGTATACGCTCAACTTCTCCAGAAAAGTCAGCATGCCCAGGTGTGTCGACAATATTAACTTTTACGTCATTGTAAGTTACCGCTGTGTTCTTCGCCAAAATGGTAATTCCACGCTCACGCTCAATATCATTTGAGTCCATTGCTCTTTCCACTGTCGCTTGATTATCGCGGTAAGCGCCACCTTGCTTTAACATTTCATCTATTAAAGTAGTTTTACCATGGTCAACGTGCGCAATAATCGCAATATTTCTTAAGTTTACCGATTCCAAAAAGTATTCCTCCAAATTAAATTTAATTATATTTACTCAGTTCGTAATTATATCATATCCAATTTTATAATGCAAATTTATTAAACATGCCTTAGCTGTGCGATTATACGATAAAACTTTAAAAAAACTTAAAATATTGCTATATGCGTATTGAAGTATTAACTTAATTCTGTTATAATCTTACTAAATATTTTAATAAAAAAATTTTTTTGTCGCAAAATATGTAATTTTACATATAAATGCAACCAAAGGAGAAAAAATGAATAGTAAAAAAATTGCCGAGAAATATCTACCACAAATTCTATTTTGTGAAAACGAGCCATTTTATCCTATTTCTATAGGATACGAAATTTTTCAGAGTACTGCATACTCAAACACTTTCGCTCGTCCAAAGAAAATTTCTATTAATGGCGATGTTTCTTTTTGCGTAGAATACCAAATTTACTGGCATTATGACATCACGCATATGTTTGATTTAGAGCATATTTGGATTTATGTGGACAAAGACGGTGCTGTAATCGATGCGGAGTGCAGTTTCCACGGTTACTGCAACAAGGCATTACTTGCGGATAAATCAAATTTAGTGGATAACAACACAGTTAAGCTGTTTTCGCAACCGGGTAAACACGCATTCGCTTCAATCAAAGAAAACTTTGAGATGTGGACAGAATTTGCAAATGCGACAACTCTTGATGTGGGCAAAGATGGATTTAGCTCTAATTTTTACGATAATGGTAAATATAAAATCACGCCTTACATAGATAAACTCGTGTGCGAGCATATGGAGCAGTATAAATTTACTCCTTCCACTAATTATGTAGTGTATGATTTATCTCAAACCCCACTAATGACATGGGATGAACTATTGGCTTCGTTTAACGGCATGGTGGACGAGATTCTTGACGAAATAATTAACTCGAAAAAGCATATTGTTATTTTCACTGACAGCGGCGACACCATAATTGATGAAAGCAGCGAAATCCACGAGGGAGACAGTGAACTGGTTTTAAGCGCAAACGTTATTCCTGGTGCGGATATTACTACGAAGACATTACATGAAAAAGGCTACACTATTGTAATCGTTGCAGATGGTTTAGCACAATCATTTAAAAATGTGTTTAAGCAAAATGATATAGAACACTGCTTTCATGCGATGATTTACTCGGAATGCATGAAAGTATGCAAGCCCGATGCTAGAATGTTCAAGGCTGCAATGGGTGCTGCTCTTCTTGAGGAGGGCGACATTAACAGAATTATAATGGTGGGTAATAATCTAAAAAGAGATATTCTTGGAGCAAACAACCTTGGTATAACATCAGTGCTTATTGACTGGTCGACTCGCTATAACATGGTCCCTGACTGCGAAGAAGAAGTCCCTGATTATACTATTAGCAAACCAAACGAGCTGGTGGATTTAGTTGAAAAGCTAAATGATGAGTTTATTGCCACACTCTTAAACTAAATTTCAATCCTATTTAAAAATCCCCTAAACGCCAAAATGCGTTTAGGGGATTAATGCTACATCAGTTCTACAGCTTCGATTGCAAGCAAGTCAAAATGCTTAAGTAAAGCACTTTTGGTTTTTATGCAAATATCTAGCCAAGCATTTTGTTTTGCTTTATCTTCTTCATTCATGATATGATTTTCATGATAAAACTTTGAAAATAGTTGTGCTATTTGATATGCGTTTTCGCAGATATAGTTTGGCGCTTTGTCATTATATGCGCTAACTATAACCTCGTTACTCATTGCTAGTTTTAGTAAAAGCTCTCTCTCGGAGTCCGTGTAAATTCCGCTTGCAGAATTATTTGAAATCTCATCACTAAATTTATTGAGTATCGAGTTAATACGAGCAACTGTATATAATAAAAAGCCTCCTGTTTTCCCTTCAAACGAAGTAAACTTGTCCAAATCGAAAACATAATCTTTCGCTCTGTGGTTGATTAAATCGGAGAATTTAATCGTAGCTACAGTGATTTTTTTTGCGATTTCCTCTTTGTCTAGATCGTCACTGAATTTTGAAGCTAGAATTTTTTCATACACAGTAGCGTACACGATATCATAAAATTCGGATAATCTCATAACTCCGCCATCACGAGTTTTGTATGGTTTGCCATCACTGCCGTTCATCGTACCAAATCCTAAGTGCAACAGCTCTGTGTTCTCAGCCACTACTTGGGCTTTTTTCGCACAACGGAAAACTTGCGTAAAATGCAAAGATTGACGGCTGTCAACGATGTACCAAATCTCACTTGGGCAAAATTCGTCATTTCTTTGCACGAGTGTTGCCAAATCAGTAGTAGCATAAATATTGGAGTTGTCTGATTTTTTTATTATTACAGGAGGGATTGTTATTTTGTCGTCGTCTTCTGCAACGTCTACAACCATTGCACCCATGCTTTCCTCAAGTAGATTTTTTTCGTTTAAGATGTCAATTAACTTCGGTACAAATTTTTCAGCATCACTTTCGCCATACCACAAGTCAAATGATACATTCAAAAGATCGTAATTCGCCTTAATTCCCGCGATGGAAATCTCCATTATTTTTTTCCACACCTCTGTGTATTTCTCATGTCCAGATTGCAGTAATGCTGTGATGTTTTGCGCCTTTGCTTTAAACTCTGCGTCATCCTTGCTTTTAGCGCTAGCAAATGGATAAATCGCATTAAGCTCACTTTCGCTCAACTCAACTTTGCACAAATCATCTCCATAGCGCTCTTCCATCTCCGCTATAACAAGCCCAATTTGTAATCCCCAGTCCCCTAAATGCACATCGGCTACTGTTTTTCTACCAGTTGCACAAGCTATCTTTTTCAGCGCTTCTCCAATAACTGCAGAACGCAGATGCCCTATGTGCAGCGGTTTTGCAACATTTGGTCCTCCATAGTCGAGGAAAATAGTTTCAGCGGTTTCACATTGTGGTATCCCGAAATTTTCATCACTATAAATTTCGTTATTGTACTTTAAGATATACTCATCTGTAACATCAAAATTGATGAAACCTGCTCCAACCATCTCGATATTTTTCATGATATCGTCGCCTTGCAATTTTGCGATTACATCACTTGCAATTGCAGCTGGGGCTTTTTTGTGCAGTTTAGCACCCGCCAAAGCACCATTACATTGGAACTGGCATAGGTCTGGCCTGTTTGAAATTTTCACTTCGCCCAAACTTTTCTCGTAACCACATGCAGCGAATGCCTCCGAAACTTTCGCTGATAAAAACTCTGTTATTGTTTGCATATATTTTTCTCCTCCTAAAATAAAAACACCGCTAAGCGCTGTGGCTTATCAGTGTTTGAAAAGATATATTCACTCCACTTTCATTAAGGCACACAGCATATCTAGCTTGCACCCAATAAGGGCGCAAACTTATCGTCTGCGTCGAATCGAAAGTGTGTATAATAAAATCATAGTATTACCTCTTTGCTTTTGTGATGAAGATTATACCACAAAATCACTCTTTTGTCAAGAAATCACAGCATGTGACCCACTTTAACCGAGTCTGCTTTCATGCGCTAATCATCATAGCAAAAACTCGTTCGAGTCCGCTGGTGCAGATTCTCTATCAGTACTTGTGTACTCTCTCACTGCTTCACACACAGTTATTTTATAGCTTTCAAACAGCGTATTTTTCCCTTTTGCCTGACTCATTCTATGATCTAAATTATTACGCCATTTGCTCAGCGCTTCTTCGCTTTCCCACACATTCATTGACAAAAGTTTGCCTTCTTCATTTAAGCTTTGAAATCTCTCCGCGCTAATAAAACCATCAGCGTTCGCAAGCATCGGTTTTAGCATCGCAGCTAGCTCTAGATATTTTTCCATACCCTCTTTTGTTGGCTTAACTTCAAATAAAACTATCAATTTACTCATATATTTTCATGCTCCATTTCCAACAAAAACTTTTTCATATCAAGCCCACCTGCATATCCCACTAGTTTTCCGCTAGCTCCGATAACTCTGTGGCAAGGAACGACAATAATCATTGGGTTTTTGTTGTTTGCTAGCCCCACTGCCCTGCTCGCCTTTTCATTGCCCACAGCTTTTGCGATATCTTTATATGTACGCGTTTCGCCATATGGTATAGCTATAAGCGCTTGCCACACTTTCTTTTGAAACTCAGTACCACGCATTTCGTAGTTAAAGCTAAAATCTTTACGTTTGCCCTCAATATATTCGTTTATCTGTTTTATCACTTCATCTGTAAGCTCATTGCGCTCACCAAGATTTTTTTCGATTTCGTTTAATTTTTTAACGGAATACACGATGTCTCCCTCATAATCTACTCGCATCTGCCCGAGTTTAGTATCGTAAACTGCATAAGTCATTGTATTTTCCTCCTTAAATTTTTCTGTAAATTCATCTTATAATTATAACATCCCAATCAATAATATTCCAGTACAAAATTTCCTATTTCATAATTTTAGGAGCTATGTTTTGAGTCTTGTATTTTTGCGGACTCACACCCACACTTTTCTTAAATGCTTTTGCGAATACATACGGGTCGGTGTACCCCAAAGAAATCGCTACTTCGCTCACTCGATAATTACCAGTTTGCAGTAAAAACTTTGCCTTTTCTATCCTAAAATTTATCAAATATTCTTGAGGGGACACATCATATATTGACTTAAATACACGCGAAAAATAGCTCCTGTCAATATTGAGATGCTTTGCAATATTACCAATTGAAATATTGCGTGAATAATTCATATTGATATATTTAACCGCTTCATCGGCATACCATTCAGTAGTATTATTAAAATCATTACTAGTGAGCCCCGCAAACAAATCGTAAAAATAGCTCATCTGCTTAAACTCAAACTTAGGGCTTGCGCTATCTAGTTTATGAATATTTTCGAGTGCTTCATAAACCTCAAAATTATGTGATAAGTCTATTATCTGATTTTTATTAAACATCGTTTTACTCAGCATGCTTGGGACTTTCTCCCCCTGAAAACCAATCCAGTGATATGACCACGGGTTTAAATCGTCCGCCTGATAATATGTCAGCTGGTTTGGATAAATCAAAAAAGCCATGTCCTTTTTCACGACATTTTCCTCATTATTGATTTTAAATATTCCCTGTCCACTTTTTACAAAATGGATTAAATAGTGGTCGCGAACAAATGGTCCGAATGAATACGAAGGTTTGCAAATTTCAAAACCTGTGTGATATACCTTTGTTTCTTTCTCAATGAATAGCCCCGACATTTGTATATTAATCATTTCTTCTCCATATCACATTTTAACGTATTTTAGTAACATTATAACATTTTATTTTTCTCAAATCAATGTATAATTAATTAATATCAATTAGAGGAGTGTATTTATGCAACAAATAAAAATTTTAGATAACGAAAAATGGTGGGGTGGCAAAGTAGAATTAGGCTACAAGATGCCATATGACCAAAATACTATAGCTACAATTAATCTTTATAACGAATCATCGCCAAATGAATCATCTGCAAACGAATTGATGCCACTACTTTTATCAAATAAAGGTAGAATTATCTGGTGTGAAGATGGTTTTTCCTGCAAATTTGATAAAGGCATCATCGAAGTTTCAAGCCATGGTGAAATTGTGCTTGAGGACACAAAAGGAAATCTGCAAACTGCGTATACTAATTCCGAAAAATACACAAAGCCAACTCAAGAATTACTACCGGAGAGCGTGTATTCTGTTGCGCAATTTAACAGCTGGATAGAGCTGATTTATGACCAAAGCGAGACAGGTATCCTTACATATGCACAATCGATTATCGACAATGGGTACACACCTGGGATTTTGATGATTGATGATAACTGGCAAGAGGATTATGGCGTTTGGGAATTTAGTGCAAAGAGATTTCAAAACCCAAAACAAATGATGCAAAAACTAAATGCAATGGGGTTTGAAATCATGCTATGGGTTTGCCCTTTTGTAAGTCCAGACAGCCAAGTATTTAGATATTTGAGAGATAATGACTGCTTCATTAAGGATAAAAATGGTAACGTCGCAATAAGAGAATGGTGGAATGGATATAGTGCTGTACTTGACTTAACAAACCCTAAAGCACATCAGTGGTTTAAGGGAACTCTTGATAATCTCGTCGACGAATACGGTGTCAAGGGATTTAAATTTGATGCTGGCGGTGGCTACAGCTATTTAGACGACGACATTTGCTTTGAAAATGTAAATACCCTCGACCAAATCAGAATTTACAGCGAATTTTGCGCTCTTTATCCATATAACGAGTTGCGCACAGGCTACAAAACCGCTAACTTAAGACTCGCACAAAGATTGTGTGACAAAGAACATAAATGGTTTGACAACGGCATTGAGTCACTTATCCCAAATGGGTTGTTACAAAATATGCTTGGCTACAAATATAACTGCCCCGATATGATTGGTTGCGGAGAATACCGCCATTTCTTAGAAGTTAACGACTCACTTGACCAAGAATTATTTGTAAGATACGCGCAAATCGCAGCACTTTTCCCAATAATGCAGTTTTCTGCGTCACCGTTCCGTGTGCTAAGCGAAGAAAACAATAGATACTGCTTTGAGGCTGCTGAAATACATAGGAAGTTTGGCGATTACATTATTAAACAAGCAAAACTTGCAAACGAAAACAAAATGCCACTCATGATGCATATGGCAATCGCATATCCTGACAATGGGTATGAAAATGTAGATACTCAGTTTATGCTTGGAACCGATTTATTAGTTGCACCGTCCACCAAACAGAATGAGCGTAGTAAAACTGTGTTTATCCCACAAGGCGAATGGATTGGCGATGACGCAACTGAAATAAGCGGACCTTGTGAAATCACTATAGATGTGCCACTGAGCCGCTTACCCTATTATAAGAAAAAATAATCACATGTAGCGCTTACAAAATTTAGTTTGTGCTATTCTTACCTTGAAAAAAATTTACCAGTCTGCTATAATTAAGATGATAGTTTTAGTTAATTTGAAAGGGTGGTAATAGTATGAATATTTGGCATGATACCGACGAAAGAGATATTGCAAAGCACGAATTTACAGCTGTAATCGAAATTCCAGCAGGGAGCAAGAAAAAGTACGAACTAGATAAAAAAACCGGTTTACTTAAACTAGATAGAATTTTATACACCTCCACACATTATCCGTGGAATTATGGTTTTATCCCTAGAACTTATGCCGAGGATTCCGACCCGCTCGATGTTTTAGTGCTGTGCACAGAAGCAATCGACCCACTAGTAATGGTGAAAGTTTATCCAATTGGCGTTTTGAGAATGACCGATAATGCTGAGTGTGATGACAAAATTATCGCTATACCATGTCAAGACCCAACATGGAATTTTTACAAGGAAATTTCCCAGCTGCCTCCACATATATTACAGGAAATTATTCACTTTTTTGAGGTGTATAAAGCGTTAGAAAATAAAGAGACAGCAATTAGCGAAATATTGTCTAAAGAAGAAGCTATGGCAATCATCGAATCTTCTATGGAAAGATATCTCGTGCATTTTTGTGGGAAATCGCAATAATACATATAATTCAAAGTGAATATCACATTAATGTGATATTCACTTTATTAGCGAAAAAAGTATTATGTAGGGGAGAAAAAATATGAAAATTGAGCATATCGCACTTTATGTTACAGATTTAGAAGTATGCAAGGAATATTACGTGAAATATTTCGGTGCTAAAAGTAATAAGCAGTACCACAATCAAACTACAGGTTTTAAATCTTACTTTTTATCTTTTAGTGACGGCGCTAGACTTGAGCTTATGAATTTAGCTAATCTTGAAGAAAAAAGCCCCAATCCTAAACGCACTGGATTTATCCACCTGGCTTTTAGTGTTGGCAGCAAGGAAAATGTCGACAAGCTGACAGATGTAATTAAATCTGGCGGGTATGAAGTTACTAGCAATCCGAGAACCACAGGTGACGGTTATTACGAAAGCTGTGTACTAGACCCCGAGGGAAATATTATAGAAATTACTGAGTAAAACTAAAAAGGAGCAATCGCTTTAGTAGCGATTGCTCCTTTTTTAATATAAATTTTATTCTTCCTCTGAATACTCAGCAGGCTCATCGTCAATAGTTTTAAACTGCGCATCATATAGCTTTTTGTATATGCCATTTTTCGCATATAAATCATCGTGTGCGCCATATTCCGATACTCCATCCGCAGTAAGAACAATTATTTCATCCGCATTTTTTATAGTAGACAGCCTGTGCGCTATAACTAATGTTGTTCTGCCTTCGGAAAGTTCGTATAACGAGCGTTGTACTTTTTGTTCGGTTTCATTATCAAGCGCAGAAGTTGCTTCGTCCAAAATCATAATTGGTGGATTTTTTAAGAATGCGCGCGCAATGCTCATTCTCTGCTTTTGCCCCCCAGACAGACGCACACCTTTTTCGCCTATATTAGTTTCATATCCATCAGGACAGCTCATGATAAAGTCGTGAACTCTTGCTTTTTTTGCCGCACTAATAACTTCTTCATCAGTAGCATCTATTTTCCCGTATTTAATATTTTCTTTAATCGTACCTGTGAATAGGAAGATATCCTGTTGCACCATACCTATCGAGCTTCTAAGGCTATTTAATTTTATATCCCTAATATCGACACCATCAAGCGTGATATGCCCCTCTAAGCAGTCATAAAACCTTGGGATTAGCTGGCATAATGTAGTTTTCCCACCGCCCGATGGGCCAACTACTGCGACTGTTTTTCCAGCACTGATTTTTAGCGAAATGTTATTTAGCACTTCCTCTTCATCGGTATATTTAAATGTAACATTGTGAAACTCGATATCACCTTTTATATTTTTTAGTTTCACAGCATTCGGTTTATCCATAATCTCAACATCTGTGTCCATTATTTCCACAAAACGCCTAAACCCACTCATCCCTTGCTCAAATTGTTGAGTAAAGTTTGTCAGTCTTTGGATAGGCTGCAAAATAATATTTATGTATAGCAAAAAAACTACTAGATCAGAAAGGTTCATGGTATTAGTCATTACACATAGTCCACCGACTATAAGAACTAACGCATTGCATGAATTCGTTAAAAACCCCATGCCCGACACAAATGTCGCCATGGCATTGTACGAAGCTTTCTTCGCATTCTTAAAAAAGCCGTTGCCTTCGTAGAATTTTTCAATTTCATGTTTCTCATTTGTAAAAGACTGTACTACTCTTATTCCGCTAATGCTATTTTCTACCTGTGCGTTAACATCTGCGATTTTCACTCTAACATCTGAGAATGCTTTCCTCATTTTTTTACGTCTTGTAGTTGCAAACCATGCTATTATCGGAAGCATGATAAGGATACACAAGGTTAGACGCCATTCAATATTAAACAGTATCACCGCAGAACCAAAAAACATTACAATAGAGATAAAAATATCCTCAGGGCCATGGTGCGCAAGCTCAGTAATATCAAACAAATCATTGAGTATTTTCGACATAATTTGCCCTGTTCTATTTGTATCGTAATACTTGAACGAGAGCTTTTGCAGGTGCGAGAATAAATCTTCCCTGATATCCGCTTCAATCCTTACGCCGACTACATGCCCCCAGTAGTTGATGAAATATGTAAATAGCGAGATGGAAATGTATATCCCGATTAGCGCTGCCGCTAGAATGATGAGCTCATTAAAGTTGCCATTTGGTATTGTCTCATCCATTATTCTTTTTGTGATAAGTGGGAATATTAACCCCAAAGCTGACGAGGCAAATGAACATGCCATATCACAAAAAAACAGTTTCTTGTGAGGTTTGTAATATGAAATAAACCTCTTAATCAATCCTTTATCAATACTCGTTTCTTCTTTTTTACTCATATATTTACTCCTTTGCTGTATTTAAAACTAAATTTGCGAGTTTAATCTAATATCCGTACAATTTTCCCCTCGGTTAGATAATAGTTGCATGTGCAACATATTAGCATTATAACAAAATTTCGTTGCATGTGCAACAATTTCTTTACCTAATCTTAAACTTTAGCAAAACACACGAAATACATATATGGTTTTAATGCACAATTGCAGTAATTAAAGCTAAAGTGCCTCCGTTTTCATATTAGCACAAAAACTAACCAAGGGCATTGATTTTCATCAACGCCCTTGGAAAACTTTTAAATATTAAGTTAAAAAATTCTTCATTTAGATAATCACCTGTAATTTCACCAAATAACCTTTTACATGATGATCAATATATCTAAAGGTTGTGAGCTCTATTACACAAACTCACTTGCGAAACCATTTACTTAATTTAACCACTTTAATAAGATTAATTTAGCGTAATTTTCTTTGCCTTATTATCTTTCGCTCGCTAAATCTTTCATCTTCATTAAAATAAAAATCTTATTGCATTGGATTGTACTCCTTCTGTAAAAATACCTTAAAATTAGAATAACCTAAAGTTAACTATTTGAAGATTACCATCCTTTCACTTATTCATATAAACTTAATTTCGTTCACATTATATGAATAAAACGATCTTTTCCATGTGATTAAACTGCTCAAATCCTTGAGAATAGGTTCTATTTCATCGGACTGTACCTCTTCCTTTAAATTTCTAAAATTTCTATAAATAAAAATTAAGTAACAATTTTCTTTTCGCCCTTTTACGCTTAAAAATGAGAATTTGTTTTTAGGTTAAATTTAACTTTCTTGGCGGACTCTCTCCTAA
>CAYJII010000015.1:0-52184 GCA_964370225.1 uncultured Oscillospiraceae bacterium
GAAGTTCTTGGGAATAAATCAAATGGTATGTACTCTTTCACCTCGTACCCTAGCTCAAATAGCAGTGCGCAATCTCGTGCAGCTGTCGAAGGATTACACGAAACCATTACTACTCGCTTTGGTGCAAACTCAGCAATAGCATTTATAACATCGCTGTCACAACCTTTTCGTGGCGGGTCAACAATGATGACATCTGGAGAAATTTTTTCATCACGAAGCTTTTTTACTGCTTCTGTACAGTCCAAACAGACAAATCTTGTGTTATTATACTCATTGATTTTTGCATTATAATCCGCATCATTTACAGCAGATTTTATTACTTCTACCCCAATTAAAGTTTCAACTCGCTCTGCTGCAGACAGCCCTATCGTGCCAATCCCACAATATAGGTCGAGCAGTACATCCTCAGCGTTCAAATCAGCATACTCCATTGCTTTTTCATATAACTTCTGTGCTTGTTTTTTATTCACTTGGTAAAAAGCTAGAGGAGATATTCTTACTTTCACACCGCACATTACATCTTCAATATACCCGCTCCCTGAAATAATTTTGCAATTTTTCCCTAATATCACATTAGTTCTTTCTGGGTTATGATTTATAACCACAGTCTTTATTTCAGGAAATAATTTCATAATATATTCTGAAAATTCAACTGAGCCTTCAAAATCTTTTTTAGTGCAGACAAGACATAGCATTATTTCTTTGCTACTCTCTGCACTTCTTAAGTACAAATGTCTTATCAGTCCTTTATGTGCTCGCTCGTCATATACAGGAATATTCTTTTCATTAATGAATTTCAATGTCTGCATTAGTATTTCATTAAAAATATTCGGCTGTAGTTTACAGCTATAACATTCAATTACCCTATGACTGCGTTTAGCATAAAAACCAGCGTAAGCCTTACCCTCTTCATCTGCGCAGATTGGGTATTGCGCCTTATTTCGGTAGCGGTCCACATCTTCTGAACCGACAATTTGTTGTGCAGGCATATTTATTTTTCCTAGCCTATTAAAGCAGTCTTCTACCGCTTTATGCTTTATCGCAAGCTCTGATTCATAGCTTATATGCCTGAATGCACATCCACCGCATTTTTCACCCACTTCACAGTCATCCAAAACTCTATCCTCAGAGGGGATAATTATTTCTAACGGTATCCCAAATGCATAGTTTTTTAGTACTTTTACTATTTTTATTCTCACGACATCATTTAGTGCTGTATTTGGGATAAACACTGCGACTCCATCAATTTTTGCTACTCCCTGCCCTTCTAGCGTTATATCTATAATATCTACTTTATATTCATCATTTTTTTTAATATTCATATTTTTACTCCGGTATTCTAAAATTTATTTTTCTCATGAAAAATTTGTATATTTAACTTATATTGCGAGCATACTAAAATCAATACAGTATTTTTAAAAGGAATGATAATATGAGTGAAAGAGCTAAAAAATACACAATTGTTACTTTAGTTGTTATTGCAATACTAAGTGTTTTGTTTGCAGTTTATATCGCCTCTGGGATTTATTTTTCGCCAAACGAGCTACCCAATCCTCAAAATCAAAGCACTACACTTGACTACTCTTTTGTCTTAAAAGATGTAGATGGCAAAATCGGAATTTTTATGCCTAGTGAAATCGAACCGTTTGTAGTGCTAGAAATCTATACCCTTACTCTGCCCGACTTTGATAGGGCTAATTTAGAAAGAGGAATCAATGTGAAAGATACAGATGAATTAAATCAGTTTATCGAAGATTTTGATTCATGAGTTTTAATTTTGCGATATTCCTTTGGTGAAATTTTTACCGCTTTCTTAAAAATTTTCGAAAAATGAAGTTGATCTTCGTACCCTACTAAACCAGATATTTGGCTTATGGTTAAATTTGTTTGCTTTAGTAGGGTTTTACTCCGTCTAATTCTAAATCTTTCAAGATACGCTTTTGGTGATTCGGATAAGTGCCTCATAAACACACGGTACATATGACTTCTGCTCACGCCTAGATGCGAAGCTATATCGTTTATCGTTATATGTGTATGATAATTTTCGGTAATAAACTGCAATGCTTTTTTTACATACTCTCTTGATATGTCAACATCAAGCGCTTCTTTGCCACCATGCTCAATCAGCACAGATAAAAGCAAGAATAGATACCCAGTCATTTTCACATGGCTATATAAGCTGTCACCACGCGCATTATATATTTCTAGTAATAGCTCTTTTAGCGTGTTGCTTTTTTCTGTATTAATAATATGCGATGTTTTACTAAACTGAGTCTGAGAAATAAGATTTTTTACATCTGCGCCATCAAAGCCTACCCAATAATATTCCCACGGATCTTTATTATCTACATAATATGAAACCACCGTATTGGGAAAAATTATGAAAGTCTCACCCTTACTAATTTTATACGTCTTATCCCCAACAACATAAAAACCACTACCCTCAACCACATGATGAATGACATATACGCCCTTTACCACATTATAAAGCCCATAGCCTGAGTCGCATTTTTGATATCCGCAGTTACTTACATCAATTAATATGTTTATGTCATCCGAGGACTTGAAAGAATGCTTGAAACTATCCATAATATTCTCCTTATTGCCCGAATTATTTACTAAAAATATATGTATTAATTAATTATAGCGCATTTTTTCTATTTTCGCAACATTTTTCCATATATAACACACATAATAAAATTGACTGGAAGGTAAAAAAGTTATAAAATTAAATTATCTAAACAATACTATATTATTGTTTTTAATGAAAGGTGGCTATAATTAATGAGTGATTTAATTAATTTGAAAAATAGCATTCTTAATAACGAATTTTACGATTCTTTTATAAGAATTTATCCAAACGAAATTGAAGAAAAAACCAATCGTTTTGCTCAAGCAGTAGACGAGTTTATCGAAGTGTTCGGTGAACAATCTTCACCAAAGCTTTACTCCGCCCCTGGCCGTACTGAGGTTGGTGGTAATCACACTGACCATCAACATGGTAGAGTTTTAGCCGCTGCTGTGAACTTAGATGTTATCGCTGTTGTTTGTCTAAACGATGATAATGTAATCCGTGTGCAATCGAAAGGCTTTAAACAGAATGTAGTTGACTTAAATAATCTTGAAAATGTAGAAAGCGAAATCGGTTCTGCTACAAATATTGTTCGTGGTATCGCAGCAAGATTTAGTGAGCTTGGTTATAACATTGGTGGCTTTGACGCTTTCACTACTTCTAATGTACTTAAAGGCTCTGGTCTTTCATCATCTGCAGCATTTGAAAATCTAATCGGTACAATTTTAAGCGAAGAATTTAACGACGGTAAAGTTTCCGCTGTTGAAATCGCTAAAATTTCGCAATATTCCGAAGTACACTATTTCGGAAAAGCATGTGGACTTATGGATCAAATGGTAAGTAGTGTTGGTGGTTTTGTTGCTATTGACTTTAATGATCCTGAAACTCCTATAATCGAGAAAGTTGATTTTGATTTCACAAAATCAGGCTATTCTTTATGTATAGTTGATACAAAAGGTTCTCATTCAGATTTAACTGATGAATATGTTGCTGTTCCTACAGAAATGAAAGCAGTGGCAAACTTCTTTGGCAAAGAAGTTTTAAGAGATGTGGATAAAGATGAGTTTTATGCTAATATTCCAAATCTTATGGGAAAAGTTTGCGAGAGAGCAATTGTGCGTGCAATGCATTTTTACTCAGATAACCAAACTGCACTTGATGAGGCTAATGCCCTAAAAGCTGGTGACTTTGAAAAATTCAAATCACTTATCACAAAATCAGGTAATTCATCATTTAAATACCTACAAAACATTTACTCTAACAAAGCACCACTTGACCAATTAATTTCAGTAGCTTTAGGATTAAGCGAAAATATTCTAGGCGACAAAGGCGCTTGCAGAGTTCACGGTGGTGGATTTGCAGGAACAATTCAAGCATTCGTTCCAAATGATTTGGTTGTAGAATACAAAGAAAAAATTGAAGCTGTGTTTGGCAAGGAAACTTGCTATGTACTAAATATACGTCAACACGGCGGAATTAAATTAGCATAAAGGAGAATTAATATGGCTGAATTAAGATGGCATCCCCTTATTAAAGACTGGATTATGATAGCTTCACATCGCCAAGCAAGACCTCAAATGCCAAAAGATTGGTGTCCGTTTTGCCCAGGCTCAGGCAATGTTCCTGATAATTACGATGTTCATAAATATGATAATGACTTCCCTGCTCTTTCGCAGACACCTCCAACTCCGGACGATGTTGCAAATGACTTTTTCAAAACTGCAGAAGGTTATGGTAAATGTGAGGTAATTTTATATTCACCACACCACACTCAAACTCTAAAAGAATTATCAAATGACCACATGAAAAAACTTGTAGACTTATGGTGTGAGCGTTACCAAATTATTAGCGATGATGAAAAAATAAAATATGTCTTTATCTTCGAAAACAAAGGTGACGTTGTTGGTGTTACTATGCCTCATCCACACGGACAAGTTTATGGATACTCATTCATCCCTAAAAAAGTGGAGCTTGAAGTAGCTTCTGCAAAAGAATATTTCGAAGAAAAACACAGCTGTATCTTCTGCGACATGATTGAAGAAGAGAAAAAGTTCGAGAAACGTGTTATTTTTGAAAACGAGCACTTCACTGTGTTCTTGCCATTTTTCACTGAATATCCATATGGTGTTTACATCATGTCAAATGCACATAAACAGCATATTACTGATTTTAATGAAGCTGAGAAACAAGCTTTAGGCGAAACAATCCGTGATGTAGCTGGTATGTTTGACAATCTATTTGATACTAACTTCCCATACATGATGTGTATGCATAACTCCCCTGTTAATTCAGGTGATGTATCTGATTATTGCCATTTCCATATTGAGTTTTTCCCTCCTATGAGAAGTGCTGATAAAATAAAATTCAACGCATCAAGCGAAACTGGTGTTTGGGCTCACTGTAACCCTACTTGTCCAGAAGAAACTTCAGTTGAACTCAGAACAGCATACGCTAAATTCAAGGCTAATAAGTAAGTTCGATATAGTATTTAGTAAACAAAGTCCGAAATTATTCGGGCTTTGTTTACTATTATTATGCGATTATTAAACGAGGTGTATTTAATATGCAATACCGCAAACTAACTCCTAATGGTCCTGACATTTCGACTTTAGGCTATGGCTGTATGCGCTTTCATCAAAACGGGTCAAAAGTTGATGAAGACTTAGCTTTTAAGCAGCTATATCACGCCTATACCAATGGTGTTAACTACTATGACACAGCTTATATTTACCATGGAGGTAAAAGCGAATCACTACTTGGTAAATTCATAAAAAAATATGACATTAGAGATAAAGTTTATATTGCAGATAAACTTCCGACATTCCTAGTCCGCAAGCCAGAGCAAATAAACTCATTTTTCCAAACACAACTAAAACGTCTTGATACAGATTATATCGATTACTATCTTATGCATATGCTTGATAGCTACAAAACATGGGAGAAACTAAAATCATTTGGAGTACTTGATTTTATCTCTGAGAAAAAAAGAGAAGGTTCGATTAAATTTATTGGATTTTCTTTTCATGGTCGTCCTGAAGAATTTATTAAAATTTTAGAAGATTACGACTGGGATTTTTGCCAAATCCAGTATAATTATCTCGATGAATACAATCAAGCAGGTTTAGCTGGTCTTAAGCGAGCATACGAACTTAATATCGGCGTTATAATTATGGAGCCTCTCCGTGGCGGCAGGCTCGCTGATAGTGCACCCGAAAAGGCAAAAGCTTTGCTCGATAATTTCCCACAAAAGCATAGCCCTGCATACTGGGCACTAAGGTGGCTATATAATCATAAGGAAGTCGCCGTAGTACTTAGTGGCATGAATGAAATCGCTCATATTGATGAGAATATTAAAGCATGCGATGACACCCAAGCTAATTCGATGTCATCTGATGAAATTGCTGTCATTGATGAGATAAAAAAAATCTACAAGGACCTAACAAAAGTCCCATGCACTGGTTGCAACTACTGTATGCCATGTCCATTCGGAGTCGACATCCCTTCCGCTTTTAGTGCCTATAACGATAAATTTTATTTTGAGCGTGGCTCAAGAATTGGTAGATACCAGTATATCAGTCGTTCTGCTGGCTTTTTAGGTGGCAAAAAATCTGGTGCGAATTTGTGTACCAACTGTAAAAAATGCATGCACCACTGCCCACAAAACATTCAAATTCCAACCGAGCTTAAAAATGCCCATAAAGCACTTGATAATATTTTCATGCGCAAAGGGCTAGAAATAGCTGCAGTTCTCTTTGGTAGAAATAAATAAAAAAAGATGATTTGACTTTTGGTCAAATCATCTTTTTTTATTATAGTTTTAACTGAAATTCTAATTCGTGCTTTAGCGGTATATTGTTTTCTCCAATAAGTGGGATTGATGGTTTTAGCTCACGTGATTTATCTAGTGCATTAAAATTTACAGCAACCAAATCAAAACCTCTTTTTTGATAAAACCCAAACGCATTGATATTATCATTAGTCGTGATTAAAACAATTTTAGTACAACCTTTGTCTATTGCAATCTCGACTAATCTTTCAATTAATTTGCTCCCAATCCCGATATTCTCTTCAAGGCTATCTAGCGAAGTAATCTCACAAGTATCTCCGTAAAAAATATATGTAATTAGGCCTACAATATCGTTATTTTCTATCAGTAAAATCCCACTGGTTTTTGTCATATCAACCACTTCTCCACGCAATATCATTTTAGTGGAGCCCCAGTGGCTTACTATGAAATCGTTGACGATTTCTCTATTCTTCTCGTTAACATTTACAAATTCCATTTATACCCTCAAAACGCTTATTTTACAGCTATATTTATTGCGTTTTCTAAATCAGCAATGATATCAGAGATGTCCTCAAGTCCGATGGACAGGCGTACTGTTTCTTCACTAATTGAAGCTGCTTCTAATTGCTCTTTTGATAGCTGGCTATGTGTGGTTGTAGCTGGGTGAATAACTAGCGAACGAACCTCGCCAACGTTAGCTACATTCTTAAATAGCTCTAGGTTGTCGATGAATTTTTTACCTACTTCTCTTCCACCTTTTAAACCAAAAGTGAATATGGAAGAAGCACCCTTTTTCAAGTATTTGCATGCTAGCTCATAATATTTATCTTCCTCAAGCCCTGGATAGTTTACAAATGAAACATTAGGATTGGATTTTAAATATTTCGCTACCGCAAGCGCATTTTCACAATGTCTTTGCATTCTAAGCCCCAAAGTTTCAATCCCTTGCAAGAGCATGAACGCATTGAATGGTGAAATGCATGCGCCTAAATCTCTCATAATAAGCACACGTAATCTTAAGATAAATGCTGAATTACCTAAATCAGCAAATACTATTCCATGATAGCTCGGGTCAGCATCATTGTACAGTGGGAAACGTGGGTTATCTTTAAAATTAAACGTGCCCATGTCAACTACAATTCCACCCATAACAGATGAATGTCCGCCTAAAAACTTAGTTGCAGAATGAATGATAATATCAGCACCAAAATCTCCTGGTTTGCAGAGATATGGTGTTGTGAAAGTAGAGTCTGCTATTACTGGAAGCCCATGCTTGTGTGCAATTTCAGCAATTTTTTCCATATCAACAACATTTGCATTTGGGTTACCAACAACTTCATAGAAAACTGCCCTAGTTTTGTCATTAATATTGCTTTCCCATGCTTCAAAATCATCAGGGTTTACAAAATTCACTTTTATACCAAGACGATTTAATGTGATACCAAGCATATTTATTGCGCCACCATAAATTGCGTTAGATGCGACAATTTCATCACCTGATTGCGCTAAGTTTAAAATTGCATTGAATATCGCTGCATGCCCTGAGGAGAATGCTAGTGCCCCTACCCCACCGTCTAATACAGCCATTCTTTTTTCGAGGACATCATTAGTAGGATTCATAATTCTTGAGTAAATATATCCTGATTCTTTGAGCTCGAATAAATTTTTTGCGTGTTCAGAACTGTCAAATTCATACGCATTTGTCATATATATCGGAGGTACTATCGATTTGGTAGTTTCATCGCATGTGTACCCAGAATGTATTGCGTTTGTGTCGAAATTATAGTTTTTCATAACTTACCTCTTTTCATAAATTTTATTCATTATAGCATAAAAATATTTTATTGTATAGTAAAATTACATAATTAATTTAAATATATTTGTATCGTTAGCAAAGTTCATGAAGTTATACATCAGTAAAATGCTGTCATATTCATTACTTAAAACAAGCTCTTTTACATCAAGTGAGTAATATCGCAAATCTACAACATCAATGTTCTCATAGTTATATGTTAAAAACGGAATAAAGCTGTTTGCGTATGAATCTTTTATCACTAAAATCCTTTTTCCCTCATTCTCTTGGCTTGCGATAGAATTTATCTTAGTAAGTCCATTATTATCATGTAAAAATGCTGAATACTTGTTTTTATCCTCAAACATTTTCATGTCATATAAACTATCATAGCTCACATCATCAATGCTTAGTGAGTTTATTTTAATGTCGTAATAATTTATTATATCTGCCTCTACATTAATTTGCTTTGATTTTGAGTAATATGTCCCTAAAAAATCTTCAACCTCAACGGAATTTATCTCACTAATATCAACCGCAGTTTCGCCACTAGCCTCACAAAAGTCTTGGTATGCATAATACGCCCCAATCGTCGTCCAGTGATGATCAGTCTTGTAGTAAATGTATTCGTCACTGTGCTGACTTAACGCGCTTGTAATATCAAGATTTTGCGTAGAGATTACATTTTCATATGCTCTGTCTATAATTTTTGCTTGATCAATATTTGGAAGTCCCACAGGCACTTTATCCGATAAAATTTCATATGAGTTTGGTATTATCCCAAAGTATACCGGAATAGTCTGACTGTTTAAAAATTCATTAGCAAAACCAATATTTTTCGCAAACTGCTCTTCATCGTAAGTGATATATTTATCAAACATATATCCATCTTCACCAAATACTATAGAATTATTTTCAGTTTTGCCCAGTACAGACTCAGCCACTGATTTTACGGTAATCCAAGTATCACGCCCATAAAACTGCTCGTTAATATAAGTTTCATAGTCTATGCTGAAATCCCCATCCATAAAATCATCAATTTCAAAATCAGGTCGCTGTGTTAATGGACGATTTTCCCAATCTGAGAATATAATATCTTCCGTCATAATGTCTGCAATTGACAAAAAGAGTGTTATCACAGCAAAAACTATTACTAGAGGGTGCTTAACAATCGCTTTTATCTTACTTATCATACGCCCTCCTAAAATCTAAAATATAAAAATGGATTATAGCTGCTGTCAACTAAGTAAGCGACGCATAGTAAAAACAATACAGCTAAACCACCTGTTACTAACAATTTGTGATTTTTTATTTTCTCATACACAACTTTTATCAGCGGCGTGCTAAATACGCAAGCTAAAATTAATACTACTGCATAATTTCTTAAATAATATATCCAGTCATCGTTATAGCTAAATGAGAACATTTTTGCAATAAAGCTTGTAATCTCCGGTACGCTAGGTAAAGCAAAAATCACCCAGCTAATTATTATGATAATAATCAAATATATTCTTGAAAAAACCTTGCTTTTTTCAAGAAAAGCAAGTAGAAACTGCTTTTCAATTACTAATAACACAAAAAAATACAGTCCCCATAGCACAAAGTTCCAGCCAGCACCATGCCAAAATCCAGTTAAAAACCAGACAATAAATAAATTCACATAGGTGAAAATTTTCCCTTTGCGATTTCCACCAAGTGGAATATATACATATTCTTTAAACCAACCGCTTAATGTCATATGCCATCTGCGCCAAAACTCCGTCACACTTCTTGAGATATATGGGAAATTGAAGTTTTGTGGAAAGTTGAAACCGAGCATTTTCCCAAGTCCGATTGCCATGAGTGAATATCCACTAAAGTCAAAATATATCTGGAAACTGTATGCAATTATACTAAGCCACGCTAGTATGCTTGACACAGAAGTTTGCGGTAAACTTTGCACCTCATCCCACAGCAAACCTACATTGTTTGCAATCAAAACTTTGCTTGCAAGCCCCATGATAAAAAGGCGAATTCCGTCTTCTATTTGCGATAGATTCATACTTCTGGATTTTAGTTCTGTGCTTATGTCAGTATACTTAACTATAGGACCAGCAATCAGCTGCGGGAACAAACATACAAATGCACCAAAATTTATGATATTGCGCTCTGCCTTTACCTTGTTTTTGTAAACATCTATGCTATAAGACATTGTCTGGAAGGTGTAAAAGCTAATTCCTAGCGGCAAAGTTATTGCAAGATGTTCAATTTCACTGCCAACTACTGCATTAAAGTTTTCAATGAAAAAATTTGTATACTTAAAGAACATGAGCATCCCTAAATTAAAACATATAGATACACCTAACCATATTTTTGTCACTGCTTTTTTGTCTCGGTTTTTCTCTATCATAACCCCAACAATAAAATCAACAAAAATTGAAGCAAACATAATAACTATATATTTTGGTTCTCCCCAGGCATAAAACAACAAGCTTGCAATTAATATTACGAGATTTTTCAGTTTTTTGGGCGTGACATAGTAAATTAAAAACGCTATCGGCAAAAACTTAAATAAAAATAAAATACTGCTAAAAACCATAATATACTTCCTATTCAGTCATTAAAATAAAAAATAGTGGAAACCGCAGTTCCCACTATTTTATAAGCTCTACCCTTCAAACAATGCACTCAAAGCATCTTTCCCTCTTTGAGTTTCACTTTGATAAAAGCTAAGGTGTTCTTCTTCAGGGGCTTCGTAATCTTCAAACATTTTACCAAGCATGATAAAGTATACGTAATCGCCATATACCACTACTTCACTAGCTTGTATTTTAGGAATGTTCATCGGATAATTTAGTGAATCAGCTATGATTTTTTCCCTGTATGCAGTTAAGTCAGCAGCTACTTCTTCGCCCATGCCTTCTTTTGCTTTTACAGCAATAAAAGTATCAACATGTGTGCTCATCATTGGAGCTTGTGCAAAAAATTCTTCCACATTTCCCATGTTTAATCCATAGATCTCACTTAACATTTCCTCTTCTAAATCCATTTGTGCTAAGTAATCCTCACCATATGCATTAACTACAGCATTGTATGACTCCTCAAAGTCTACCTCTGTAGTTGCCCCATCTTCAGAAGCGCAAGATGTAACCATTAAAGTTAATATCATTACGACTGAAAAAATCGACATTAGTTTTTTCATTATTTTTCTCCTTGTCTTCGCAATATGTAATTAGCCATAGTTTGGCTATATATATTATACCCTATTCCTACGTTACTATGCAATTACAATTGGTTAACAATATGTTAACATTTATAGAACTCCTTGATAAACTAAAATTAATAGTACTGCAGTAGCAAAGATTATTGTACATATTACGTATAAAGCAACCCTGCTTTTTATGGTGTCTTTCTTATGCACTTCTTCTCTAGGAAGAAGCTTTGATTTCCTTAATACACCTACTACTGACTTGTATAGCAGCATTGTTATAACGCTGTTGAGTGCTCCTTTTATGAGATTGAATGGTAAAAACACAGGCAATAGCATCGACACGACTACTTCTCTTGATACCCCCATATAGATTGGTGTTAACAAGTAGTTCCACAACAACATAATCACTGTCATAACCACTACCCCTAAGATTAAACCTATGATAGCATTCTTTTTGCTTTTTCTCTTTTTATATACAATGCCAGCTACACAAGCAAAGCCTGCACTAGAGAGTATGTTCATAATCAGCCCTATGAATCCAGTGGTCGAAATTGTAACCATTTCCAAGAAAGACACTACAATTGCAACTAAAAATGCAGGCAATGGCCCATAAATAAATGCAGCTATTGTTATGATTGCATCTTTAGGTTCATACTTTAGAAACTCCACAACTGGTATCCTAAAGATTACTACAGCTAAGTATGCTAATGTGCTAATGATTGAAAGTACTACCATTGTTTTAGTGTCCAGTTTGCGGTTTGTTGCTATTTTTTCCATTTTATTTTCCTCAATTTCTATTATTATTTTCATGTAATTTAAATTTAAGCAAAAAAACAAGTGCCTTATTAAATAGGGCACTTGTAATACGCAATTAAAATTACATTTCTTTCATCCGGACTATACCGTCGGTTCTGGAATCACACCAAAATCAGCTCTCGCTCGCGGACTAAAGCTTTCGCTTATTACCGCCGGTGGAGAATTTCACTCCGCCCTGAAACGTTTGTTTCATAATATTAAGTTTTTTGGGAAATTATCCAATTTCATCTTCTTGTAAATCAAACTCTAATAATTCGCTACAATTTGGACAATCCATCGAACCTTCTGACAACATTGATGAGTCTAAGTATATTGTATCTTTGCAACTTGGACAAGTAACATCAAATAGCTCAGTGTCTTCGTCTAAAAAATTTTCATCATCGTCATCATCAAAATAGTCATCATCGTCATCGTAATCGTCAGCACCATAATAATCTTCTTCAAGATCACTTAAGTCCTCATCGATTTCGTCAACCGCTTCATCAAGCTCATCAAAAACATCTTCAAGTTCAGCTATAGTTTCAGCCATTTCCTCAACGATAGCAACCATAGCAGACATCAATTTGCCTTCTTTAGTGCTTTGGTCGATTTCTAGGCCGTCGAACAAACCTTTTAAATATGCCGCTTTTTGTGTAATATTACTCATATATTCACCCGCGTCGCTGTGCTCGACTATTTAACTTGCCTAATAAGCTATATTCAGCACAGAAAATTTGAATTAGCTTATAAAAATAAAGCCATTAATTATGCGCGTTCCATGTAATCGCCTGTTCTAGTATCTACTCTTATTAATTCGCCTTCTTCAATAAATAGTGGCACTTTAACTTGTGCACCTGTTTCAAGTACAGCAACTTTAGTAGCATTAGTAGCAGTGTCACCTTTAAATCCTGGGTCAGTTTGTGTAACAACAAGCTCAACAAAGTTTGGTGGCTCTACTCCAAAAACTGAGCCTTTGTAAGACAATACTTTAACTTCCATGTTTTCTTTAACAAATTTAAAGTTATCATCAAGTTTTGATGTATCAATTGGTTCTTGCTCGTAAGTTTCCATATCCATGAAGTAATAAAGGCCACTATCTTCATATAGATACTGCATCTCTCTTCTTTCAATGAAAGCTGATGGGTACTTATCACTTGGGTTAAAAGTCTTTTCTGTAACTGCTCCTGTTAAAACGTTTCTTACTTTAGTTCTTACAAAAGCTGATCCTTTTCCGGGTTTAACGTGTTGGAACTCAATAATTTGTAGTACAACTCCGTCCATGTCAAATGTAATCCCGTTTCTGAAATCTCCTGCTGATATCATATATAATCTCCAATCTGCCTAACCTAGGCAATAAAAATCAAAAGTATATTTTTATTTTACATTAAAAATGACAAAATTTCAAGTGTTTTTATAAACAAATCAAGCTTTTATCACTTTTGGTTAAATTAACATAGCCGTCATCTTTAACAATTAGCAAATCTTCTATTCTAACTCCGAATTTACCTGGTAAATAAATCCCAGGCTCTACAGTCATAACATGGTTTTCTTCTGCAAAATCATTTATAGCTAATGATGAAAAGCGTGGTTCTTCGTGGATATCAAGTCCCACTGCATGTCCTAAGCCATGCCCAAACAAACCTTCATATCCAGCAGCATAAATATAATCGCGTGCAATTTTATCAATACTAGCACAATTTACACCTGCTTTTATCGCTTCAATCGCCATTTTATTAGCAGTAAGTACAGTGTCATACACCGTTTTCATCTCGTCGCTAACATTCCCAATTGCAACTGTTCTAGTCATATCAGAGCGATATCCGTCGATTGTTGCCCCATAATCCATAGTTAAAAAATCTCCGTTTGCAATAATGTAATCTCCAGGCACACCATGTGGTAATGATGAATTTTTCCCAGCAACTGCTATTGTTGAAAAAGCGGTTTCTGCTGAACCTAATTTTTTCATTTTAAACTCAATTTCTGCTGCTACATCTCTTTCAGATACACCTGCTTTAATAAAGTTTAACATATGCGAAAATGTTTCATCTGCTATGCATTGAGCATCTGCTATACACTTAAGTTCGCTCTCAGTTTTTATTTTTCGCATATTTTCTATAGCGGCAGAAAGCGATGTTCCTTTTAGAAGCTCGCATTCTAACTTACTCTCATATGCGCTAAAAACACTAAGAGTCATTGTCTTGTCTTCTACAGCCATCACTTTGATAGCGTTAGTTGAAATAATCTCATTCAGTTGTGTATAGATATCGCCTTGTAACATAATTTCACAATTTTTAATTGTTTTTCGCGCCAACTCAATGTAACGAAAATCTATAATAAAAAAGCATTTATCTTTGGTTATCACACCAACACCAGCAGATGATTTTATATCAAACAAATACTGTCTTGATACTGGTGATGTTATAAAAACTGCATCTATTTTATTTTTTTCTAGGAAATTTTGTATTTTTTCAGTCCTTGTCATAATAACTCTCCTTATACAAATTGAACCATTCCATGCATTGCCATAAAATAGCTATGCTTACCAAATCCTGCTACTTGACCTATACATACAGGTGCAATCACAGATTTGTGGCGGAATTCTTCCCTGCCATGAATATTTGATAAATGCACCTCGATTGTAGGGGTTTTTATCGCAGCAATCGCATCTCTAATCGCGTAGCTATAATGTGTGTATGCGCCTGCGTTTATAATAACAGCATCATATTCATTCTTAGCTTGGTGAATTTTATTGATTATTTCACCCTCGATATTCGAGTGGTATATATCGCAATCAAAGCCCAATTTCATGCCATACTCGACTACTTGTCTATTGACATCATCAAAGCTCTCTTTGCCATAAATCCCTGTTTCCCTGTCACCTAGCATATTAATGTTAGGCCCTTGAATAACTAAAACTTTTTTGCTCATTTAACTACTCCTACCCCACAGATTGTGCTTTATTTTTCCGCCTTAACCTTTTTCTTAAATCGCTTAATATGACGCTTTTCAAGCTTACGTTTTAGGCGCATAAAAGTTTCTTTTTCATACTTAAATGGTTTAACTAATATTGTTTTCATGCCGGCCAAATTCCCACCAAGTATATCAGTGTAAATTTGGTCGCCAATAATAACAATTTCATTACTAATAAGTTTGAATTTCTTCTTAGCTACATTATACCCATGTGGTAAAGGTTTACACCCCATTGCAACATATTCAAGACCCAAACGAGCGGCAAAAGGTTTAATCCTAGCATTTGTGTTGTTAGAAACAATTATAAGCTCAAAGCCATTCTCTTTCATAAGCTTTAACCACAAAATAACTGCATCATCTACATTCTGGCTGCCATGATGTGTTAAAGTATTATCCACATCAAGAATTATCCCTTTTACACCGTGATCTTTTAGCATTTTTACTGTTACATCAGTAACTCTTTTTATATACATATCTGGTAAAAACACTGACATTTGAGCACCTCTTTAATAAAATATGAAAAGCGAGCATGATTGCTCGCTTTTCTTTTTCGTTTCATATGTTAGGCAAACACATGCCTATGTTAGTAGAGCATGTAAGCCACTAGGCAAAATACCACATATGGCAAAAACAAATTCTATTTAAATTTGCGTTTGCGAGCAGCTTCAGATTTCTTTTTACGTTTTACTGAAGGCTTTTCATAATGTTCTCTTTTGCGAACTTCAGCTAACACTCCAGATTTAGCGCATGATCTTTTAAATCTTCTTAGCGCGCTATCTAAAGACTCATTATCTTTAATACGTACTTCTGACACATAATTCCCTCCCTTTGCCCTTTTGGCAGAGGTTTACAGTACAACCTGTAACCATTATATTATACACCTTTTTACCATAGATTGTCAAGCATAAATTTGGTGTATTTAACATTTTTTATAAAATTATTTTACAACGATATTAACTAGTTTTCCAGGAACATAGATTTCTTTGACAATGTTTTTGCCCTCAATCGCTTCTGCTACCTTTTCATCAGCTTTAGCAGTAGCGATAGCCTCGTCTTTACCTACGTTTGTTGCAACAACAATTTTTGCTTTAATCTTACCATTAACTTGAACAGCAAGCTCTACTGTAGCATCAACACATTTACTTTCATCATATTCACACCATTTTGCATCTGTTACATATCCGCCAAATTTGTTGTTTTGGTATATTTCTTCGGTGATATGTGGCGCAAATGGATTTAGCATGATCATAAAGTCTTTTAGCTCAGCATTATTTATGCTACCTTTATCATAAAACGCGTTGATTAATGACATCATCGCAGCAATGGCAGTGTTAAACTTTAGGTTATCAACGTCGCTAGTTACTTTTTTGATAGTTTTATGCATTATAACTTCTAAGTCTGAAGAATAACTGTTTCCATCAACTAAGATATCTTGCAAATTCCAAACTCTATCCAAAAATCTCTTACAACCTTTAATACCAGCAGAATTCCATGGAGCAGATTTTTCAAAGTCACCGATGAACATTTCATACAAGCGCATTGAATCAGCACCGAATTCGCTAATAATTTCATCTGGATTAACGACGTTTCCACGAGATTTACTCATTTTTTCGCCATTTTCTCCCAATATCATACCATGGCTCGTTCTTTTTAAATATGGTTCTGGGCAAGAAACTACTCCAATATCATATAAAAACTTGTGCCAAAAACGTGAGTATAGTAAGTGGAGTGTAGTATGTTCCATGCCACCATTATACCAGTTTACAGGTAGCCAATAATCAAGTGCTTCTTTTGCAGCAAGTACACCAATATTATCAGGGTCACAGTATCTCATGAAATACCATGAAGAACCAGCCCATTGTGGCATAGTATCAGTTTCTCTTTGAGCTGCCCCACCACATGTAGGACAAGTAGTGTTTACAAACTCATTAATATTAGCTAAAGGTGATTGTCCGTCGTCTGTCGGTTGATAATTTTCAGTTTCTGGTAATAACAGTGGTAGCTGACTTTCATCAAGTGCAACATAACCACATTTTGGACAATTTACTATCGGAATAGGTTCGCCCCAAAATCTTTGTCTTGAGAATACCCAGTCACGTAGTTTAAAGTTAACTTTTGCATAGCCCTTTTTATTTTCTGCTAACCATTCAACTATCTTAACTTTTGCTTCATCAACAGTTAAACCATCTAAAATTTCAGAATTAACCATAATTCCTGTGTCGCAATCAGTGAAAGCTTCGTTTTCGATATCGCCTCCAGCAACTACTTCAATTATTGGCAAATTAAACTTTTTAGCAAATTCGTAGTCACGAGTATCATGTCCAGGTACAGCCATTATAGCTCCTGTTCCATAACCCATTAAAACATAATCAGATACAAAAATCGGTATTTCTTTATTATTAACAGGATTAATTCCCATAACCCCATCGATTTGTACACCTGTTTTTTCTTTTACAAGCTCAGTTCTCTCAAAGTCAGATTTCTTAGATGCATTTTCTCTATATGCAACAACATCAGCATAATTTGCGATTTTATCAGACCATTTTTCTACAAGTGGATGCTCAGGAGAGATTACCATGTAAGTCGCTCCAAATAATGTATCCGGTCTTGTAGTGTAAACTTTAAGCGTGTCGCCCGCAGTAGTAGTAAAGTCTACCTCTGCACCAGTTGAGCGCCCTATCCAGTTTTTTTGCGAAGAAACTACTCTATCGATATAATCAATTTCAGGTAGGTCTAGGTCGTCAATCAACCTTTGAGCATACTCTGTAATTTTGAGCATCCATTGACTCTTCTCTTTTCGCACTACCTCAGCGCCACAGCGTTCACAGCCACCGTCAACTACTTCTTCATTTGCAAGTACAACTTTACAAGAAGTACACCAGTTAACGTTCATTTTGCTTTTATACGCCAAACCTTTTTTAAATAGCTGGATAAAAATCCATTGTGTCCATTTAAAGTAAGCTGGGTCAGTGGTATTAACTTCCCTATCCCAGTCAAAAGATAAGCCCAAAGCTTTAAGTTGTGCTTTAAAGCGCACAATATTATTTTTAGTTACGACTTGTGGGTGAATTTTGTTTTTAATTGCAAAATTCTCTGTCGGTAAACCAAATGCATCCCATCCCATTGGATACAATACATTGTACCCCTGCAAGCGTTTTTCCCTTGCAACGATATCTAGTGCAGTATATGGTCTTGGATGACCTACGTGTAGCCCCTGTCCTGAAGGATATGGAAACTCTACAAGCACATAATATTTTTCTTTTGAGTAGTCGTTAAGCGCTTTAAAAGGCTTAGTTTCATCCCAAATATCCTGCCATTTTTTTTCTATACTCTTAAAATTATAACTCAATATTATCACCACTTCTTTATGTTAATTGCATTTTATTTTTCGTCAATTAGCTCAGCGACATTAAGCACTTCGCCGTCTGCCCATAAGCGTCCTAGTTTATAATATTCTCTAGTTTCTGCATAAAACACATGCACAACTACGTCTGCATAGTCAATTACTATCCAGTTAGCGTATTGATATCCTTCAACACGTGTAGGAGTGATGCCTTTTTCTTTTAATTTAAACTCAACTTCATCAGCAAGAGCTTTAACGTGCGTTGTATTAGTTGCTGAACATATAACAAAATAATCCGCAACAATTGTTAAAGCATCAATTTTTATAGCTTCAATATCTTGCGCTTTTCTGCCATCAAGTATGTTTACTATTTCTTTTGTAAGATCAAATGAATTCATATACTCACATCTTTCTATTATTATTCTGTTGTTTCAGTAGTATCCTCTATAGGAGTCTCGCCTGCAAAATTTTCCATCGCAAGCATTTCATCTTCTGTAATTTCAGGCTCCCATAGCGGAGTTTCAAACACCAGTGACTCTGCTGCCACATCATCCGAATATGGTCTGAAATAATTATTTAAAATTATAGCTGTTCTTTGCTTATAAATCGCATACACTGATTGGTCTAAGTTGAAGAGTGGAGGACGCAGTGTCATTCCTCCGCCTGGTAGCGTTACAGCATTGATATTGCCTAAATCCATGTTTTGTACGAAGGTATAAAATTCTAGCACTTCACTAACTGTCATATCTGTTTTAACTTCATTTAAAATTGTAGGGATTAGAGAAGTCATTTGCGATACACCCAAGTTCATACATTGTTGTAAAAACGCGGAAACGAAAACTCTTTGGGTATCCATACGAGCTATGTCATCACCACTAGCGTAATATGCTCTCATACGCACAACGTCAAGTGCATCCTGTCCATCAAGCGTTTGCATACCTTTGTTAATTACATTTCCATCCGCATTAAAATCAACTGGTACTTCCATAGTTACTCCGCCAATCGCATCTACAATGTCCCTAAAACCATCCATTGTCATTGTAACATAGTGGTCAATTGGGATTTGGAACATATCATTTATGAGTCTTGCTACGCCCTCTGCACCATAATACTCCCAATCGGAATCATTTTTATACACAGCATTGATTTTACCTGTTATCGAATGATCATGCACATAAGTATCTCTGGGTATCTGCAAAATATTTACAACTTCACCTTTGATGTCAACTGAAACTACCATTATAACATCTGTAAGGTAAAGATTTTCTCGTAATTCCTCGTCATCTGCTATGCCTAAAATCAAGAAATTGGTAATGTCCGGCTTAATTACTTCTGGGGTTTTCACTTCTTCATCTATTTCGCCATCGCTACCACCTTGTGTATCTAACAAAAGAGGTTCCTCCATAACATAATTATATCCATACATAACTGCTACTGTTACTACAGAGGCAATTATCAGAATAATTGACATGGTTGCTATCACTCTTTCTTTTGTGCTGAGTTTAGATTTTTTCTTTTTCTTTACTGCTTTTTCTTTACTAGCCATTTTTTTCCCCCATGATAATTATTTGCTGATTATATGCATTTATTGTATCAAAAGGTATAAGAGTATTCTCTTTAACCAAAAATTTTATCGTCATTTTAAGTATTTGCAAAAAAGCTTTATCTATATCTTTATCTGCTTTTTTTCTGTATTTTTCGACATTTTTATATTCACGATCACTTGATACTGCATCAGCCACATATACTATTTTCTCGAGTAATGTCATATTTTCCCTAGCTGTTGTGTGATATGTAATTGCGTTTAATACATCATTATCAGTTATACCAAACTGTTCCCTAGCAACTACTGCACCCGTTATTGCATGTAAGATTTGTGGGCTTTTCAGCGTAATCACATCAGTCATTATATCAGAATTTTCGATTATTTGCAACTGCTTAATAAAATTTAATTCTTTTGTAACATCATGAAGTATAGCAGCACAAGCAGCTTTTTCTACATCTTCACCATAAATTTTCGCTAGCGAAATAGCCTTTTCCTTTACTGCTATTGTGTGCTCAAATCGCTTGATTGACAAAATTTCAGCCACTGAATTTTCTAATTTAATAAGATCAGTAAACATAATTTCTCCTTACATCAGCAAATTTTATACGTAAATATTATTTTCTTTAATATAATTCAGAACGCTTGTTTTAAGAAGTGAGTTTGTATCAATTTTTTCTTTGAGCGCATCCCTTATCTCAGTAGAGGATGTTTCAAAAACATCAATATCAATAATCTCAACATTTACGCTATTATTTAAATATTCTTTTTTATACTCAAGCATTTTATGTTTCTCATCGTCTTTTCTAGCACCAACAATAAGTGTTACCATATCCAAAATTTCATCGTGCATATACCATTTGTGGAACATGAAAAGCATGTCACTTCCTATTATAAAGTAAAGCTTGTCCTCTTTATATTCATTTTTTAGAATGCTTAGTGTATCCACTGTATAACTGACATCTTGCTTATTAAGCTCAATATCGCTCACATGAAACTTCCCCTCATCTTTAACAGCGAGCTTGCACATGTTAAATCTATGCTCGTTCGAAGCTAAGTCAGCTGAGCTTTTATGAGGAGGGATGTTTGTAGGCATCAGTATTATTTTATCAAAATTATACTGCGCATCACATTCTAAGCAGAGATTGATATGCCCTTTATGTATAGGATTAAACGAACCCCCGAATATAGCTATTTTTTTCATAATTATTTTATCTCGTAAATTGGATTTTTCTTATTACGTTTGTATAAAACAAATCTAGTGCCAATTGTTTGCACGATATCGCATTCTATCTGTTCTGCCAAAGTTTGAGCTGCCTCTCTTGCAGTGATTAATGCAGTTTCATGCACTTTAACTTTTACCATTTCGCGTACTTTTATCGCAGCAGTAATTTCTGTTACTGTTTGCTCACTTATGCCTGATTTTCCTATTTGAAATATAGTTTCAAGTCCGTTTGCATGTTTTCTTAAAATTGCTCTTTGTTTACTAGTTATCATTATTTTCTCTTTCTTCCTTTAAGTATTTTTCAAGCGCTTTTAGCGCATTTCCTCTGTGACTTATCTTGTCTTTTTCTTCTCCCGAAATTGTTGCAAAGCTCTCAGTTTCATTTACCATGAACACAGGGTCATACCCAAATCCATTATCCCCAACAATTTCTGTAGAAATATATCCCTCGCTAGTACCGATAAATGTTTTTTCATCGTCTACCCCAAAGATAATATGAATAGCTGCAACAAATCTTGCGCCCCTATCCTTTTTTGGTACTCCATCCAAATTTTTTAATAAGAGCATGTTTCTTCCCGTATCATCAAGCCCACTTCCACCATATCTAGCAGAGTATACCCCAGGCTCATTATTTAAGCTGAAAACTTCTAGCCCCGAGTCATCTGCAATTGTGGTTTTACCAGTTGCTTTATAAATAGCAAAAGCTTTTAACTTAGCATTTTCAGCAAATGTTGTGCCTGTTTCTTCAACGTCGATATCTAAATCAACATCAGCTTGTGAGAGTACTGTATATCCAAGCGGTTCTAAAATTCGCTTAAATTCTGTTACTTTATGCATATTTTTTGTTGCTATTATTAACTGCATTTTATCGCTCCAATCTTACTCAAATAAAGCTTTAGCAAAATCTGCTGCATCAAATGGCTGTAGGTCATCAATTTTTTCACCCACACCGATATATTTTACCGGCAATTGTAACTCTTCTTTAATTGCTATTACTATACCACCTTTAGCAGTTCCATCAAGCTTTGTTAAAATAATCCCTGTGATATTAGCAGTTTCTTTAAAGCTTCTCGCTTGTGATACTGCATTTTGTCCTGTCGTCGCATCTAGTACAAGTAATATTTCCTTAGCAGAGTTTGGTAGCTCTCTTTCGACTACTCTCGAGATTTTCCCAAGCTCGTCCATCAAATTTTTCTTGTTGTGAAGTCTTCCAGCTGTATCACAAATTATTACATCTACATTTCTGGATTTCCCCGCATTTATTGTATCAAACACTACTGCTGCTGGGTCTGCGCCTTCCTTATGCTTAATCATGTCGACGCCAACTCGCTCACTCCATATACCAAGCTGGTCGATAGCTGCTGCTCTGAATGTATCAGCTGCACCCAATAGTACCGTTTTGCCATTCTCCTTTAATGAGTTTGCAAGCTTGCCAATTGTCGTGGTTTTACCAACCCCATTTACACCGATTACCAACATAAACGATGGTTTAGTTGAAATATTAAGCTCTTGATCACCTGAAAGAATTTCTGTAATAATATCTTGCATCAAAGCTTTAACATCTCTCGGATCTGTTGTTCCCTCTTGCTTAACTTTTGCACGCAACTTTTCACAAATGGTAGTCGCTGTATGAACTCCAACATCTGCCATAATTAAGCTTTCTTCTAATTCCTCGAAAAATTCTTCATCAATTTTCGTGAAAGAATTAATTACAAGCTCAACTTGCTTTACCATATTATCTTTGGTTTTTTTTAGCCCTTGCTTTATCTTATCAAAAAATCCCATTTCGCTATCTCCTATATCTTATGTAACTTCTTTGAGTCCTAGTTTGTTTTCTATTTCACTAACATTCAGCGCAATCAGTTTCGATACACCTTCATCCTGCATCGTGACACCATAAAGCATATCTGCTTCTTCCATAGTACCACGCCTGTGAGTAATCGTTATAAACTGAGTTTTATCGCAAATCTTACGTAAGTAACTTGCATACTTTATAACATTAACATCATCTAATGCAGCCTCTATTTCATCAAGCACACAGAATGGCGCTGGCCTTACTTTCAGTATTGAGAAATATATCGCAATCGCTACAAATGCCTGTTCGCCACCTGAAAGCAAGCTTAAGTTTTTGATGATTTTGCCTGGAGGTTCTACAAAAATTTCTATTCCAGACTGTAAAATATCCTCTGGCTCGCTCAAAATTAGTTTTGCCTGTCCTCCACCAAATAGCTCAACAAAAATGTTTGAGAAATTGGAATTTATTCGATTGAAGCTCTCCTCGAAAATGCTCATCATTTTCTCAGTAAGCTCATTTATCAATCGGATAAGCTCACCTTTTGCTTTTTGTGCGTCTTTAACTTCCTTATCTAAAAATTCATATCTTTCTAGCACTTCTTTATATTCTTCAATAGCATCAACATTTATACTACCCAGTGCACGAATTTTTGATTTCAGCGAGTTTAAAATTTTAACCTCGCTAGTAACATCAGTTATCTCCTTTGCAAAACTCGTTGCTTCATTTTTTGTTAAGCTGTATTCTTCCCACAAATTTTGTATGATAATATCATACTCCTTTTGTAAGGAGAAAGCTTTTTCCTCGAATTTTGCAACTTGTCTTGTGATGTTCTCGCGATCATGATTTAGTTGTTTTAAGCTACTGCGATTTTCTGTAGCTTTTTTTTCAAGCTCCGTCCTAAAATTAATCTTATCTTGAATTTTTGCTTCTATCTCAATAATTTTAGCCTTTCCCGCTGAAATTTTTTCGCTCAAACTAACAATCTGTTTTTCATGCTGATAGTTTTGCTCAGCGAGCATCAACAGTTTCTCTTCGTTTTGAACACGTATAAGCTTTTGGTTGTCGCCTCTTGATTTTATGCTCTCGATTAACGCTTTATTAGCATCAATGTCCTTAATTATATTCAGATTTTCTATGTTGCCATTATTTATTTTCTCTGACAAATCATTCTTTTCCATCTCGAGATTTGAAATACTATCTCTTAAAATTTTAATATCAGCTACAGATTTTTCCTCTTGCGCGCTCAAAGCTGGGATTTGCTCTTTTAATAGCAAAATTTTCCCCTCGTTATCTTTTGCTTTACTTGTATACTCGTCCATCTGCTTTTTCATCTGTGATAGGAGATTTTCGTCCTGCTCGATTATCTGAGTAATCCTATTTATTTCGCCCTCACATCTGATTTTATCTTCGTTTACAGTTATAATTTCACTATTCACACCTTGTATATACGAATTTATTTGCGCAATTTCCGCCTTATAATCTTCATACTCAGGTATGATTTTTTGCGACTTTTCTTTTAAAGCAGTGACTTTTATCTGCAAATCATCAATTTGCGATTTTCGACTAAGCAAATGTGCATTCTTGTTCTGCGAACCACCCGTCATCGAGCCACCTGCGTTTACTACTTGTCCATCTAAGGTAACTACTCTGTATTTATACGCATTTTTCTTAGCAACAATAACCGCAGTATCTAGATTGTCTACTACAATAGTTCTACCCAACAGTGACAGTACTACTTGCTCAAATTTATTATCATACTCGACTAAGTCACTGCCTATTCCAATTACTCCATCGACATCTTCACTTTGCTTTATATCGACTTTATATCCTTTTATAGCAGTTAATGGCAAAAAAGTCGCTCTACCCAGTTTATCTCGTTTTAGCACATTAATTGCTTGCTTTGCATTTTGCTCATTTTCTACTACGATATTTTGAAGTGCCGCTCCAATAGCTGTTTCAATTGCTACAGTAAACTCTTTTTTCACGCTAATAACTTGAGAAACTGTTCCAATAATTCCACCGAGCTTTCCATTTTTTTGCATCTGCAAAATGGATTTTACGCTGTATGCGTAACCCTCCATGGCATTCTCTAAATCTAGCAGCAACTTTATTTTTTGCTCATCGTCACGAATTTTTTGATTAATCTCATCGAGTGAATTTTTTATCTCCTCGATTTTTTCGTTTCGCGATCTAACTTTTAGTTCATATCCCGCTTTAGAATTTTTCAGCCCTGACACTTTTTCTTCAAGAACTTCGATAAGCTCACTCGCTGAGTTTAATTCACCTTTATTAAATGCTATCGTATTTAACTTTGTCTTAAACAAATTATCATCGTCAACTGCACGTAGTTTATCGCTTTGTATCTGATTTTCTAGTTGCGCTAACATCATGCTGTTTTGTGATTTTTTTAGACTAATTTTATTTTGCTCGTCTATCAAAGTTGTAAGCTGTAATTTGTTTTTTTCGTCTTGAACTAATAACTCATCATATAAACGCTTATTATCACGTGATTTCTCATCCGTACTCTCAAGCTTAACTTCAAGCGCTTTAATTAAGGCTACTTTCTCATTAATCGAAGCGATTATTTCATTTTTATCTTTTAAGAATTCTTCATTCTGTGCACTTATTTCCAGTTTTGAATTTTCATTATGTGATATCGTATTTTCGCAAACTGCAATTTGTGAGGAAAACTCCCCATTATCATTCGCTAAATTGTTTTTCTCTTCCTGCATTTTATCAACAAACACTAAACTCTCTTGCATTTGCTCATAAATTGCGGAAATTTCGTTTTCTATCTTCTCTATCTGTGCATCAAATTTGTCATGCTCCATTTTACTTGCGAGCATTCCGTCTGAATTATCTTTTAAAAGTCTATTTGTACGCTCTAAAGTGTTAAGCCATATCGCAATCTCAGTTTTCTTCTTTTCCTCAGACAATTCCAAAAACTGCTTAGCCTTTTCTGACTGTACCTTAAGCGGCTCCACCCGCTCCTCAAGCTCCACTAAAATGTCGCATAGTCGCAGCAAGTTTTCCTCAGCAAGATTAAGCTTTCTCTCAGCTTCATTTTTTCTATAGCGATATTTGGATATTCCAGCGGCTTCTTCAAATATTTCACGCCTTTGATCACTCTTTGCTTGGACAATCTCTGCAATCTTGCCCTGTCCTACCATTGCATATCCATCACGACCAAGCCCAGTATCCATAAAAAGCTCGTTTAAATCTTTTAGTCTTACTGTTTTGCTATTAATTTTATACTCACTATCCCCGCTTCTATCATAGCGTCTTGTTATAATAACTTCGTCGCTGTCAAGAGCTAAGCCTCTGTCGGTATTATCTATAGTAAGAGAAACTTGTGCAAAACCTTGAGATTTGCGTGACTTTGTACCAGTGAAGATTACATCCTCCATCTTAGCTCCACGCAAATTTTTTGTTGACTGTTCACCCATTACCCAGCGAACAGCATCACTGATATTACTTTTTCCACTTCCGTTTGGCCCCACAACCGCTGTGAGCCCTTTATTGAAATTCACTTTAGTTTTGTCGGGAAATGATTTAAATCCCTGTACTTCCACGGATTTTAATATCAAGGTCAGCTTCTCCTCTCACACTTAATTTGTCTTAAAGTTAAACTGTCATCTGGTATAATTTTAACATCATAGCCAAGTTTTAAAAATTCTTCTATATTGCTTTTTTTCTGCCCTAAAGCTTTGGATAAATCTCTATTTGCAACATAGATATTCACTTTATTAAAGCCTAGTTTCTCTATTTCATTAATAATAATTTCTTTATAAATCGCACTTTCGCACAACTCTCTAAAAGCTGGATGATATATGCCACCTACCATGGATTTTATCACATCAGTGGAGGAATGTAAACCTAATTTGATAATCTTTATATTTTCTTTCTCAAACATTAAGATTAACCTAGCACATATTTTTATCGCTTTTTCTAATGGAAAAACTATATACTCCCCACTCTCGTAAAGCTCTGCTAAATATGTGTTTTTTAGTATAACAGTAGGATAAATCCTCACAGTGTCCGGCTTAATCTTTATAATTTGCTCCGCTGTATTTAGTACTGACTTTTCACTTTGTGCATATAGCCCCACCATCATTTGTAGCCCTAAATCAAATCCCCACAATTTTATAAGCTCACTTGCATTTAATACATCTATTGCACTGTGTCCTCGAAAATTTTTGGATAGCACATCATCGCATAGGCTTTGTGCACCTAGTTCAATCGCTTTAACAGAATATTCTTTTAACATTGCTAAAATTTCGTTGTCAATCGCATCCGGTCTAGTCGAAATTCTAATACCATCTAAAGCGTACTCGTCACAGAATTTTTTCCCAATCTTTAGCAGTGCTAACATATATTCTTTATCTAGTGCTGTGAAACTTCCACCAAAAAAAGCGATTTGTGCACTTTTTTTATCACCTCTAAAGCTTTGTAATGCGCAACTTATCTCTGTTGTAATTTGTTCAAGGCTTCTTTTTTCCATCATCCCCGAGATTGTATTTTGATCACAGAAACTACATTTATTTGGGCAACCCATATGTGGAATAAATACGCTAATATTACTATGTTTCATAACCCATCAGTTCCAATGCTTCCTTTGCAGCAAATTGCTCAGCTTGCTTTTTACTTTTTCCATTTCCTGTACCTATAACATTGGAATTAAGGTGGATTTCCACCGTAAAAATTTTGTCATGGTCAGGACCAGATTCAGAGATTGTAACATACTCAATTTTTTCTTCTCTATTTTTTTGAATAATCTCCTGTAATGCAGTCTTATAATCACTCGAATAGGTATTATTTTTCACATTCAGGGTCTTAGGTATAAACTTAAGCACGAAAGATTTCGCTTTTTCTAGTCCACCATCTAAATAAATAGATGCGATAACTGCCTCAAACGCATCTGCTAATATCGATATACGCCTACGACCACCTGTGTTTTCCTCGCCTTTTCCCATAGCAAGATAATTGCCAAGCTCAATCATTTTTGCGAAATCATGTAAACTTTTTTCGCACACTAGTGAAGCTCTAAGCTTTGTGAGCTCACCCTCAGGAAGATGTGTGTAATGCGTAAACAAATGCTCAGAAACTATTATTGAGAGAACTGCATCTCCCAAAAACTCGAGTCTCTGATTATTTTTACTTTTGTTGCGCCCTTCGTTCACGAAAGATGAATGTGTTAGCGCTTCTTTTAATAGCTTTTTATTTTTATAAGTATAGCCAATAACTTTTTCAAAGTCTGACAAAATTCTCACTCCTATTTAACCCAGCGGTACTAACGTTTAGCTTTCCCCTCTTCAAGCGCCTTAACTATCTCACCATTTACATCTTTTGAGACAAATTCAATCGCTTGTCTAATCGCATTCTTCAGTGCATATGCATTACTACTTCCATGCGCCTTAATAACAGGCTTTGCAGAACCCAAAAGTGGAGCTCCGCCGTATTCTGTGTAATCCATGTCCTTTTTAAGTTTTTTCATGTCACGCATAACAAGTAACGCAGCCATTTTTCCAGTTAAGCTACTTGTAAATGCTCCTTTTAGCATAGTCATAATTTGCTTTGCCACACCTTCTGTCAGCTTTAGTATTACATTTCCGGTAAAGCCGTCTGCTACCACTACTTCCGCTTTCCCAAGTGGTACGTCGCGCGCCTCTACATTTCCAATAAAGTTTAGTTTTGAGCTTTTAAGTAGTTTATATGTTTCAAGTTGTAAATCTCTTCCTTTAGTTTCTTCTTCCCCAACATTTACAAGTCCTACTTTAGGCGAGTTTATCCCTATAACTCTGTTCATATAGATGCTACCCATCATCCCAAATTGCACTAACATTTCAGGGCGACAGTCTAAATTTGCTCCACCGTCTACTAATATGAAGCATCCAGTTTTTGATGGAATTATTGGCGCAATAGCAACCCTTTTAATCCCTTTGATACGCTTGATAATAAGTGATGCGCCAACTACCGCAGCACCAGTACTACCAGCACTTACAAAAGCATCTGCTTTGCCTTGTGAAACTAGTTTCATCGCAACAGCCATAGAGCACTCTGCTTTTTCACTTAAAATGTCAGTAGGCTCATCGCACACTTCAATCACATCAGTAGTATGGACAATCTCAACGTTATTTAAGCTTATCCCATTTTTTTGCGCTACATCTTTTATTATGTTTTCATCACCTGTCAATATTATCTGTACACCATATTCCATTACTGCAAGTGCTGCACCTTTTATTATCTCAAGTGGTGCATTATCTCCACCAAATGCATCTACTGCTATTTTCATAAAATGCTCCTATCTAAACATCAAACCATGTATTATAATTTTTCTTTGTAATCATCTATCGCACTGTCAAATGCAACAGTTGCATTTTCTGCAATGGTTTTATATCTAAGTTTTTTATCTTTCACTCTTTCTGGTAAAGAAGGGAGTAGCCCCATATTGCTTGTAATCGGCTGAAATTTTTCGTTATACGCATCGCTTATGTAATGCGATAACGCTCCTAACATAGTAGTTTTCGGTAATGTAAGAAGTTTTTTACCTAAAATTTCATTACTTAAATTATATCCTACGTATATTCCACTAGCAGCAGATTCAGTGTACCCCTCTACACCTGTTATCTGCCCTGCAAAAAATATTTTCGGGTTGCTTTTCAGCCTAAAATGACAATCCAAAAGTTTAGGTGAATTGATAAAAGTATTCCTGTGCATAACACCATAACGCAATATATCTATATCCTTAAGTCCTGGTATAAAAGAAAACACTCGCTTTTGCTCGCTCCAAGTTAAGTTTGTCTGAAAACCAACTAAATTATACATCGTAGCTTCCACATTTTCTTTGCGTAGTTGCACCACTGCCCATGGGCGTCTATCCGTCCTCGGGTCAGTAAGCCCAACAGGCTTTAGCGGTCCAAATCGCAATGTGCCCTCTCCGCGCTTTGCAAGCACCTCGACCGGCATACAGCCTTCATATACTTTAAATTCTTTATTTTCAAATTCTTTAAGTTTTGCGCTTTGAGCATTAATAAGCTCATTATAAAAAATTTCGTACTCTTCCTTGTTCATCGGGCAGTTTAGGTAATCATCATTTCCCTCATCAGGATTTTCTTCGATACCTTTATTATACCTAGAAGCTGCAAAAACTATCCCTCTATCTATGCACTGTGCATCAATAATTGGAGCTGCAGCATCAAAAAAACTTAAATGTTCCTCGTTTACTAAAGCTTTAATGCTATTAGCTAAAGCATCACTTGTTAAAGGACCACTAGCGATAACAACATATCCATCTGGGATTAATGTTATCTCTTCACTAATAACATTAATATACGGATGTGAATTAATCTTCTCAGTGATGTAATCCGAAAACTTCTCCCTGTCAACTGCAAGAGCTCCACCCGCAGGCACCTTTGTAATCTCAGCGCTTTCCATTACCACAGAGCCTAATTTTCGCATTTCTTCTTTTAATATCCCAGCTGCTGAATCAAATCTTGCTGATTTAAGCGAGTTTGAGCAAACTAGCTCAGCAAACCCACTATAGCTATGTGCTGGGGTATATTTTTGTGGCTTCATCTCATATAAATCCACATATATATTGTTGTTTGCTAGCTGCATTGCAGCTTCTGCACCTGCAAGCCCTGCACCAATTACAGTGACTTTATTTATCGCATTCAAGTTTTTCTTACTCCTTTAAGCCACGTCTATAGTCACATTTTTCGTCTGCACAATAAATATAACCTTCGCGTCCGCCTTTTTTAAACATTGTCTTTGAGCACTGTGGGCATTCCTCTTTTATAGGCGTGTCCCATGTTACAAAGTTGCAAGTAGGATAAGTCGAACACCCAAAGAATTTTTTACCTTTTTTAGATTTTTGTTCAACCATTTTATTTGAGCAAAGTGGGCAGTTTCCTTCAGTTTGTGTCACAATACGTTTTGTGTTTTTACAATCAGGATAACCGGGGCAAGCCAAAAACTTGCCAAATCTACCGTTTTTAACTACCATGTTTTTACCACAGTTTTCGCAAATTTCGTCGCTGATTTCTTGTGGTAGCTCTATCTTATCGGCAGGCATATTTTCCTCTGCATATTTGAGAGCTTTATCAAAATCTCCATAGAAATTACGTAGTGCAACTTTCCAATTTTCGCTACCATGCTCGATTTTATCTAAATCTTCTTCCATTTTCGCACTAAACTCAACCTCAACAAATTTATGGAAGTACTCTGTTATCAGCTCATTAGTAACTTCACCTAGAAATGTAGGTTTTAATTGTCTAGAATCACGCTCAATATAATTTCTTGCGATAACAGTTGTTATTGTTGGGGAATACGTACTCGGTCTACCAATTCCGTTTTCCTCTAAAGTTTTAATCAAAGTAGCCTCAGTATATCGTGCTGGAGGCTGTGTAAAGTGTTGATTAGGCGTAACCTTTTGTGTAAGAAGCTTTTGCTCCTTCTCAAGTTTAGGTAATGCACCCTCATCTGTGCTTTCTTCGTCCTTGCCTTCTTCGTACAGTGCTGTAAAGCCATCAAACTTAACAGTGTACCCACTAGCTTTAAACATATATTTGTCCGCATAAATAGTTGCATTCACTGTATCTAACAAGCAAGTTTCCATTTGTGATGCGATAAATCTTTGCCAAATTAGCTTGTAAATTTTAAATTGGTCATTAGTAAGACTTGCTTTTGCAATTTCAGGTGTAATCGCAGCATTAGTAGGTCTAATTGCCTCATGCCCATCTTGTGCATTTCCTTTAGACTTAAATACTCGTCTAGTTGATGGAACATAGTTTTCACCATACTTACCAACAATATAATTTTTTGCTTCCTCAGCAGCAGTATCAGAAATTCTTAGTGAGTCAGTTCTCATATAAGTGATAAGACCCATTGTTCCATATTCGCCAACGTCAACCCCTTCATATAATTCTTGGGCCGCTTGCATTGTACGTCTTGATTGGAAACCTAGCTTTCTTGAAGCTTCCTGTTGTAATGTTGAAGTAATAAAAGGAGGTGCTGGATTTTTCTTTCTAGTTGCATTTTTTATATCCGTCACTTCAAATTGAGACTTACTAACAACAGCTACAATTTCTTCAGACTCTTCTTTAGTTTTTAGTTCAATCTTCTTACCATCTTCCCCATAAAATTTCGCTGTGAACTTATGGTTTGACTCCTCAACTCCAGTGTCAAGCAATGCTTCAATTGACCAGTACTCTTCGGAAACGAAGGCTCTAATTTCTTTTTCACGCTCAACAATAAGGCTTACCGCAACTGACTGTACACGTCCTGCTGATAAACCACTTTTTATCTTCTTCCATAAAAATGGACTTAGTTTATATCCAACTAGTCTATCCAAAATTCTGCGTGTTTGCTGGGAATTTATCAAATCCATGTCTAGACCTCTCGGATTATCCATCCCATTTTGCACACCAAATTTAGTAATCTCATTAAAAGTTACTCTGTTTTTCGCTTCAACATCTAATCCCAATAACTGTGCTAAATGCCACGAAATTGCTTCACCCTCTCTATCAGGGTCAGTAGCAAGATAAATATTACCACATTTTTTCGCTTCTTCTTTTAGCGCCTTTATGGTCTTAGATTGGCTTTTAACATTAATATATTGTGGTTCAAAGTCATTTTCAACATCGACACCAAGTTTGCTTTTAGGCAAATCTCTGATATGTCCCATCGACGCTAATACTTCAAATCCGCGCCCCAAATATTTCTTGATAGTTTTAGCTTTTGCAGGAGACTCCACTATAACTAAACTTCTGTTTTTATTTGGTTTTACTGCCGTTTTCTTTTTAACTGCACGTTTTGTAGTTGTTTTTTTAGTAACAGCTTTCTTTGTCGTTTTCTTTGCTGCTGTTTCAGTAGTTGTTTTATCCGCAGTTTTAGTTGTTGCCATCAATCAATCACCTTTTATATCATTTTTGTGTTTTTATCAATGAATATCTTCTGCCAGAAAATGACATTACATAGTCATATAGTTCTAGCTCCGTTAAAATTGATAGTACCTTGTTTAACTCCATATCCAAATCATAACATATGCTGTCAATACCTATTGGATCAAATTCCAAATAATCAAAAACTTTTTTGTGCTCATCACTGAGATCATTTTGCCATTCTTTAGTGATGTATTCAGTTGGTTTTTCTGTTTTCTCTATTTCAGGAATTTCTTGATTTTCTGATCTTTTATAGTTTGTGTTATAATTTTTCTTTTTTGTCGGTACAATATATGTTTTAAAAACTATTTGTGCTTTTAATTTATGTGCATATTCGCTGTAATATTCAAACATAATGTCTTTTGCTGAAAATACAGGAGTTGCTCCATCTCGCAAATATTTTGCTACACCAGAGAAATTATCATCATAAATATCATGTGGTGGAACGCAAAATAAATCCTTACCTTGTTCGATTGCATGCTCAGCTGTAATGAGGGACCCACTCCTAAATGGAGCTTCGGTCACAAGCACTGCTAAAGATAAACCTGATATTAACCTATTCCTTATCGGGAAAATCTTTCTGCTAGCACCCACTCCTGGTGGCACTTCACTGATTAGTGCGCCTTTTTTAAGTATCGCTTTCTTTAACTTTGCGCTTGCAGCTGGATAATTTACGTCTAAACCGCAACCTAAAACCGCGATAGTTCTACCCCCTGCTTTTAATGCGCCCCAATGTGCATATGTATCAATCCCAACCGCACAACCGCTTATGATAACAGAGCCTGCACGTGTTAGTTCATAGCAAAGATTTCCAGTTAGCTTTTTGCCGTAGTCGCTTGCTTTTCGCGTGCCTACTACACCGATTGCAACCTCATCATCTATTCCACTTATATCACCTTTAACGTATAAAACCATCGGTGGTGCATAAATATTCTTAAATCGTATAGGATAAAGTGCATCATCATATGCGATTATGTCTATTCCCTTTTTCTCGCAATCTTTGATGATATCTTCGCTCGTGTTAAGCTGTTTGTTTACAAGCTTCGCTACATCAGCTCTTGAAAGTATCCCAGTTTGTATCAATGTCTGTTTATCAGCTTCGTAGATATCCTTCGGGGTTTTGAGCATTCGCAAAAGCTCTACCGCTTTATTTCCACTATACTCAAATTTTGTTGATAGCCATACCCAATAAATTTTATCCATAACATGCCTCATTTCACAATCAAACAAAATATATGTCCTGGCGTATGAAAATTTACTTCGACATTTCCCAAATTAATATTGCAGTAGCTATTGCAGCATTTAAAGATTCAGTTTTATCGCTCATTGGTATAATTATTTTTTCTTTGCACTCATCTACTACCTTCTCAGGTAGTCCGTTGCCTTCATTGCCCACAACAACAATGCTATTTGCATCAAATTTTACTTCATCAAGGGAAACAGAATTTTCTGAAAGCACTGCGCAATAAGTCGAAAAAATTGGATTTAGCTCTTTTATTACGCTTGCTGCGTCTGTAGCATTATACATCGCAATCTGGAATATTGCACCCATTGATGCTCTCACTACTTTTTGCGAATAAAAATCGCAATTGTCATCACTTACGATTACTCCATCGACTGAAAGAGCCGCAGCAGTTCGGATAATAGTACCAACATTCCCACTGTCTTGCAAGCCACATAGCAAAATATATTTTCCACTTGTGGGAAGCTTGTCCGATACTGTGAATTTCTCGCATATTGCGAAAATCCCCTGTGAGTTATTAGTGTTTGCCATTTTTTCTTTTACATGCTCTTCAATTATATATGTATTATTACATTTTTCAAAAAGTTTTTGTAATGCATCGTAATTTTCATCAAAACACGTTTGCGTTACAAAAACCTTTTTAATCACTATATCGGAATTTGCAGCTTCGCATACTAGTTTCAAGCTTTCTATTGTGAAAACATCTTGCTCGTCGCGATACTTCTTTGAAGTAGTAAGCTTGACATAATCTTTGACGCCCGAGTTGTTTCTTGATGTGATAACTTCCATAATAAAACGCCTTTCTACCCTCGTACGTAATTATCGTAATATACTAAAACACGCCCCGAGTCGTATTTTGACAGGGGCGTTGTAGTATACTATTGTAATGCTTCTTTTGCTTTTTGGCAAATAACTGTGAAAGCCGCAGGATCGTTTGCAGCGATTTCAGATAACATTTTACGGTTTAAGTTGATATTTGCTTTTTTAAGACCGTTGATAAATGTAGAATAGTTCATGCCGTTTTGTTTGCAACCTGCAGAAATTCTTGTAATCCAAAGTTGTCTGAAATTACGTTTTTTCTGTTTACGTCCAATATATGCATATTGACCTGATTTCATTACAGCTTCTTTTGCTGTTTTAAATAATTTGCTTTTTCCGCCCCAATAACCTTTTGCAAGTTTTAAGATTTTATTTCTTCTCTTGCGAGTAGCCATTGCTCCTTTTACACGAGCCATGTTATATACCTCCTATGGTAATTATATTTTTAGATTTATTTGTAAGGAACTAGTAATTTGATTGCAGCAACATTTGATTTGTCTGCATATCCACCCTTACGCAAAGCTCTTTTACGCTTTGTAGTCTTTTTGTTTAAGATATGTCTTCTGTTAGCGTGTGCTCTTTTTAGTTTCCCGTTTTTAGTTACTTTAAAACGTTTTTTCGCACCGCTATGTGTTTTCATTTTAGGCATGCATATATCCTCCTTAAAAATCTATGATTATCGCAATCATTTTTTCGCTAATTTTGGCGCAATAAACATCACCAAAGAGCGACCTTCCATTTTCGCTTGTTTATCCACAACGCCAAATTCACTACAATCATCTTTAAATCTGTCAAGCAAGCCATTTCCCATCTCTGGGTGAGCAAGCTCTCTTCCTCTATACCTAACTGCAACTTTAACTTTGTTGCCTGCTTTAAGGAATTTTATCGCAGCATTAACTTTTGTGTTAAAGTCGTGCGTGTCAATATTCAGTGACATTCTCACTTCTTTTAACTCAACTGTTTTTTGAGTTTTTCTGCTTTCTTTTTCTCTTTTTGCCTGTTCAAAACGATATTTTCCATAATCCATTATCTTGCAAACAGGCGGCTTTGCTTGTGGCGCAATATTCACCAAATCCAGCCCTTTTTGATTTGCAAGTGACATCGCTTCTTTATAAGACAATATTCCTAGTTGAGAACCGTCTGAGTCCACGACTCTTAATTCTTTTTCGCGAATAGCCTCATTAATAAGTAGCTCTTTGTTGTTGCCGATAGTAAAGCACCTCCATGGTTTAAAATTAACAAAGCGTAGACTATAGTAAACAGTCCACGCTTTCAATACAAACAAAACAAGCTAATGCTTGAGTTTAAAGGTATTGACCCATACAGTAGTAAAAACTTATGGGTGAGAACTAATAATTACTGTCCTACTTTGTTTTCTAAGATATTATACCAGTATTCATACACTTTGTCAATAGTTTATTTAAAAATAATTATATTTTTTAATAACCAGCTTGATTTAAGTATTTTTTCAAATTCGCTAAACCTATTGATAGCGCAGTTTTGTACGTTTCAAGCCCTTCAAATTCCATTGATACATATCCATCATATTTTGCAGCTTTTAGTATGTTTAACACTTTCATAACAGGAACATCTCCATGGCCTACTATCGCACCTCTTAGTAAATTGCCGCCTCTAGTATTGAAGAATCCTTCCCCAGGTTGTTGTGTAAAATCACGTTTAATATGGAAATCTTTTGCATGTAGATACACAACATAAGGTGCAAGTTTCCCTGCTGCTGACGCTGGGCATTCATCTACGCATAAAAAATTCCCCATGTCAAATAGAAGCCCAAAATTTTCATTGTTTACTGCAGTATAAAGTTTTTCTACTCTATCGCTGTCTTGAGCAAAATGTCCGTGGTTTTCTACCATTGTTTTTATACCATATTGTTTAGCGTACTCGCTCACTTCGTTGCAACACTGAGCTAAAACACCCACTACTTCATCAAAACTTTTGTGTTTGTCTGCACTGTATCCAACAGTCGCATCATGACGCATAAATTTTACACCAAGCTCATTTGCGATGTCAACTTTGTTTTTCACGCGCTCAATTTCCTTTTTATAGTCACCATCAAACGCATTTAAAAAGTCAGCAGCTATTGTATAAGATGAAATCTCAATCCCAACGTTTTTAGCTTCCTCTTTAATAGCTTTTGCGTAATCAAGCTCACTCATGTTATTATGAGGCGCTAAGTCTATAAACTCAATAGCATCAAAACCCAATTCTTTTGCTTTTTTCACACAGTCAAACTGTGTCATTTCTCCTGCAACAATTGCATTATAAAAACTATATGAACTAACTGAAATTTTCATAATATTCTCCTTAAAATTATTAAGGGAACAGTTAACCGCTCCCTTATGTTATATTTATTTTATTATACTATTCAAGAAATTAACCGCATCTGAAATATCTTTTTTAGGATTTTCTCCAGCTTCTCTTTCAATAGTTAAGAAACCATGATAACCGATTTCATCCAACGCTTTGATATATTCTTTAAAATCAACATCACCTTCACCAAGTGGTAGCTCTACAAATGACGGACTTTCAACAATTACTTCATTTAAGCCGTACACGGTTTCTGGCTCAAGATGGTATAGTTTTCTGCCATCTTTTGCATGAGTATGCACGATATAATCTTTTAGCGTATATACACCTTTTACTGGATCATCTCCTGTTACCATTACAAAGTTAGCTGGGTCATAATTTACCGCAACGCCTTTTGATCCCAGTGCATCTAAAAATTCTTTTAATGTAGTAGCAATCTCTGGTCCAGTTTCAATTGCAAAGTGGCCTTTTACGCTGTCTGCATAGCGACTTAGATCAAAACAAGCTTCTTGCATGATTTTATAACGATCGTGGTTTTTATCGTTTGGAACAACTCCTATATGAGTAGTAACGATGTCAACCTCAAGCTCTTTTGCCATATCAATAATGCGTTTTGATTTTTCTATTAAATCAGGATTTTTTTCTCTATCGCCAAATCCATGACCCAAATCTCCGCATAACGCAGAAATCACGAGCCCGTTTGATTTAACCATATCTAAAAATTCTTTGCGTTTTTGTGGTGTCATGTTTTCAGGTGAAAGCTCTCCTGTTGTAGCATACACTTGTATACCACTTGCTCCAACTTCTTTTGAGCTTTTAAGTGCAGTTTTAACATCTTCTCTAAAAGAATCTAGTAGTACGCCAATCGAAAAATTATACATGATAAACGCTCCTTTATATCATAAAATTTATTTTGTGAAATATTCTACGCCAGATTTAAATATAAACTGTTCTTTATATCCAGGTACATTTTTAGTGATATTTGTACCAATTCTCTCACTATGCCCCATTTTTCCAAGTATTCTTCCATCAGGTGAAGTGATACCCTCAATCGCCATAACTGAAGTGTTTGGATTGTATCTAATATCGTATGTAGCCTCTCCATTTAAATCAACATATTGAGTCGCGATTTGCCCTCTTGCTGTAAGCTTTTTAATGAAATCTCTTGATGCAACAAATCTACCCTCACCATGTGAAGCTGCTACTGTGTGGATATCCCCTACATTTACTCCGCTAAACCAAGGTGATTTTGTCGAGCAAATCCTAGTATTAACCATTCTAGATTGGTGGCGACCAATTAAGTTATGTGTTAAAGTAGGAGTGTTTTCGTCGATTTCTACTATTTCACCTTGTGTTACTAGTCCAAGTTTAATTAAAGCTTGAAAGCCATTACATATACCTAACATTAGTCCATCGCGCGCTTTTAGCATCTCGTGAACACGCTCTGTGATAAGTGGGTTTCTAAAAAATGCTGTGATAAACTTACCTGAACCATCAGGCTCATCACCGCCAGAAAATCCACCTGGTATCATGATGATTTGAGAATTTGATATTTTGCTTGCAAAGCTGTCAATGCTCTCTTGTATATCAGCTGCTGAGCGGTTTTTTATTACAAAAATTTCAGCTTCTGCACCTGATTTTTCAAAGACACGCTTAGTATCATACTCGCAGTTCGTGCCAGGGAATACTGGAATGAGCACTCTAGGTTTTGCGATGCTCTCTTTAGGTTTTGGTCTATTTAACACTTCATGTCTGTAGGAAATATTATTGATTTTTTTGTCGATAGTTTTAATATTGCATGGGAAAATTTTCTCTAGTTTCCCTTCATACGCTTCTTGTAGATCGCGCATATATATTGGAGTAAGATTATCAAGCACTATCATATATTTACTGATAGTAACACCGATTAATTCAAATCTATCATCAATTGTACAGTTTGGTCGTACTTCTAGAACAAAACCACCATACACTGCATTAAACATAGTTACATCATCAATTTGTTTTGAGAATTTAAAACCTACTTCGTTCCCTAAACACATTTTTGTAATAGCTTCACTCACACCACCCGCTCTTAAAGCAAATGCTGAGAATACTTGTTTTTCGCTTATAAGCTTTCTTACTACATCAAAAACTTCTTTTATGCTATCGAAATCAGGCTCACCATTTTCTTTATACTTAGGTAAAATCATCACAACTTTGTTGCCGAATTTTCTAAATTCTTGCGAAGTAGCAAGTTGCGCTTGAGTCATTGACACTGCAAAAGAAACAAGTGTTGGTGGAACATCAATATCTTCAAAAGTTCCGGACATTGAGTCTTTCCCACCGATAGACGCTGCACCAAGTTCAAGTTGTGCTTTGTACGCGCCAAGTAGTGCTGCCATAGGTTTCCCCCAACGTTTTGGGTCGTTTAAAGTTCTCTCAAAATATTCTTGAAAGCTGAGCCAACAGTTTCTATGGTTCCCGCCCGCAGCAACTAGTTTTGCTATAGACTCAACCACTGCGTACATACCACCTAAATATGGGCTTTGTTCGCTTATATGCGGGTTAAATCCCCACGCCATTACGCTTGCAGATTCAGTATGTCCGCTTTCAAGAGGAATTTTTGCTACCATTGCTTGAGTAGGAGATAACTGCTTTTCGCCACCGAATGGCATAAGTACAGTGTTAGCTCCGATTGTTGAGTCAAAACGCTCAACCAATCCTTTTTGCGAACACATGTTAATATCGCTCATGTGACTAAACCAATCTGCTTTTGTGTTTTGATAATTATAGACTGGTTTAACCTCTTGTTTTGTTATATGTATATCAGTAAATTTTGATGCTCCATTTGAGTTTAAAAACTCACGGTTTAGATTTACAATTTCGTTGCCTTTCCAAGTCATTTTCAGGCGTTTTTCTTCTGTAACTACAGCTACAATTGAAGCTTCAATATTTTCAGCATTTGCATATTCAATAAATTTTTGTGCGTCTTCTTTATTTACTACGCAAGCCATACGTTCTTGTGACTCAGAAATCGCAAGCTCAGTACCATCAAGCCCTTCATATTTTTTTGGCACAGCATCCAAATCGATAGAAAGTCCGTCTGCTAACTCCCCAATCGCAACAGATACCCCACCAGCACCAAAGTCATTACAACGTAAAATTAACTTAGTTACTTCTTCATTTCGGAATAAACGTTGGATTTTTCTTTCCTCAGGAGGATTTCCTTTTTGTACTTCTGCTCCACAAGACTCAAGTGATTCTAATGTATGCGATTTAGATGAACCTGTAGCTCCACCACAACCGTCACGTCCAGTTTTCCCACCTAGTAGCACTACTACATCTGATGGTTTTGGAACTTCGCGAATAACATTTTTTGCAGGAGCTGCACCGATTACCGCACCGATTTCAAGTCTTTTTGCAACATATCCATCATGGTACACTTCAGCTACATGACCTGTAGCTAGCCCTATTTGGTTACCGTATGAACTATACCCATTAGCAGCGCCAACAGAAATTTTTCTTTGCGGAAGTTTCCCTTTAATAGTATCCGCAATTGGCACTAGCGGATCAGCAGCACCAGTTACGCGCATTGCTTGGTATACATAAGAACGTCCGGAAAGTGGGTCACGTATCGCACCACCAAGACATGTAGCAGCACCACCGAATGGCTCAATCTCAGTCGGGTGATTATGTGTTTCATTCTTAAACATCAGTAGCCAATCTTGTTCTTGATCGTCCACCATTACTTTAATTTTTACCGAACAAGCATTAATTTCCTCAGATTCATCTAAGTCTGTTAATAGGCCCATTTTTTTAAGCTTTTTAGCTCCTAAAGTAGCCAAATCCATTAGCGTTATGGGCTTGTCCGTTCTATTTTTGTATATATCTTCTCTGTCAGATAGATACGATTCATACGTTTCTTTTATGTAATCATCATCTATTGTAACATTTTCTATATTAGTTAGGAAAGTTGTATGGCGACAGTGATCTGACCAGTATGTATCAATCATTTTGATTTCTGTAATTGTCGGATCTCTTTTTTCATCGTTTTTAAAGTAGTTTTGACAAAATTTTATGTCATCTAAATCCATTGCTAGTCCGTAATCTGAAACAAATTCTTCTAATTCTGCTTCACTTTTTAAAATGAAGCCTGTTAAAGTTTCTACTGTATCTTTAACTTCATAATTCATTTCAAGAGTTTCAAATACTTCATGTGAAGCCTCTCTACTCTCAACAGGGTTTATAAAATAATCTTTAATTTTGTCAAATTCTTCTGTGCTAATATCTCCGCTTAAAACAAAAATTCTTGCATTTTTTACAAGCGGACGTGCTTGTGTCGTCAAAAGGCTGATACATTGTGAAGCAGAATCCGCTCTTTGATCAAACTGACCAGGTAAATATTCCACAGCAAAAACTTTTTCACCATCTTCATATTCTGGTACATCGTACGCGATATCAACAGGTGGTTCTGAGAAAATTGTAGCAACAACTTTATCAAAATCTTCTCTTGTTATCCCCTCAACATCGTATCTGTTAATAAGTCTTACTTTTGTCACGGAATTAATTCCAAGCGCAGTTTTTATATCTGCTAAAACATGACCTGACTCAACAGAAAATTCTTCTCTCTTCTCAACATAAATTCGGAAAACTGACATTTATTAACTCTCCTATTTTTCGTAAATTTTACAATTAAACATTATTTCTATTATACTAGAAAAAAATAAAAATTTCCATAGGTAATTCCTACATTTTGCACTATATATAATTTTTTTTTTTTGTACTTTAATACTCCAACTCACCTAAACAGTACTCGCCACATACTTTTGTTATCTTGACTTTATGTATCGTGCCCCTGTAATCTTCAGCGTTTTTCACATAAATCGCAATATAATTTTTCGTATGTCCCAAAATCCCGTTCTTACTTACAGTGTTCTCAAATAAGACATCTAGTGACTTGCCCAAATATTTTTCCATGTACGCAGTCCTAGTTTTATCCGTAACTTCTTTTAATAAGTTGCTCCTTTTGGATTTGATATCACTGCTGATTTGTTGCATCTGAGCTGCTTTTGTCCCCGCTCGTGGTGAATAAGCAAATATATGTACTTTCGCAAGCTTCATATCCTCAGCAAATTTCAGCGTTTGCTCAAATTCTTCTGGAGTTTCGCCAGGAAATCCTACCATAATATCAGTAGTAATAGCACAGTCAGCAAAAGTCGCATTAAGCTTGTTTGCTAAGTCCGAGTAAAAAGCCGTGTCATAATGTCTATTCATGCGCTTTAATGTTTCATCACACCCGCTTTGTAGCGATAGATGAAACTGCGGGCAAAACTGCTCTAGCTTTGACATTCTTTCGATGTCTTCGTCCAGTATTAACTCGGGCTCCAGCGACCCTAAACGCACTCGCTTTACTCCATCTACATTGCAAACAGTTTCGATAGCGTCAATCAACCTTATCTCTTCGCCTTTTCCATATAAACATAAGTTTATACCAACCAAAACAATCTCGCTATATCCGCTTTGCACCAAGCTTGTTACTTCTTCTTTAATGTCAGCTATGCTTTTGCTTCTAACAAATCCGCGCGCCTTAGGGATAATACAATATGTGCAGTATCTGTCGCACCCGTCTTGTATTTTTACAAAAGCTCTTGTCTTATCAAATTCACCCTCAAGCGACATTTTTTCAAACTCATCGTCTTTATTATGCTCAGCAATATCGACTATTCTCTCCCCTGTTAGCATATAGTTTTTGATGTTTTCAAGTAGCTTTTTGCGATTTTTCGCTCCGCTTATTACTTGCACATCATCAAGCTCATCTGCTAAATGTGGGAAAGCCTGTGGCATACAGCCTGTGAGGGCAATTATTGCATCTGGATTTTGATTTCTCATACGCTTCATTGCTTTTCTCGTCTTCTTGTCCGAAACTGCTGTAACTGTGCACGAATTAATGACATATACATCCGAAAAATCACTGTCGCTCACCACGTCATATCCCTGCTTATAAAATTCATTTTTGAGCACCTGTGTCTCATACTGATTAACCTTACATCCCAATGTAAAAAAAGATACTTTCATATTCTCTGAAGGCATGGAGTTTGCCTTCCCCTTTCTATTAAACCTCTCCACTCGTCAACTTTAACATAAGTTGCACATCTATTTGTTCATTTTAACGAAGCAAAAATAGCAATTATTACAAAAATTTCACTTAATCCTTGTTTAATAACTGCATGTAAATTCTACTGAACTTGAAATTGACATATTTGTATAAAAAAAGTTGCCTGTGTCGGCACATTTTATATGTTTTACCACACAAAATATGACGAAAAACCTGTGCTAAAAAGGATATATTATACAAATAAAATCGCCAAACTTCATTACTAATACCGATAAATACTATTAAATGCGATATGTTATTGACTTAATTAAGTAATACTGCTATAGTATATTTATAAGGATAAACCATATGGTTTATTTTTAATCAACAGTATTTTGAGGAGGATTTATTATTATGAAATCAGTAGAAATTCTATTAAGCACAATCAACGACGTAAAAATCTTTGTAAACACAGTAGCAAAATACGACTTTGATGTAGATCTAGTATCAGGCAGATATGCTATCGACGCTAAATCAATCATGGGTATCTTTAGCCTTGATTTATCAAAATCAATTACGTTGCAAGCACACACAGATACTCCAGATGCTTTCCTTGCTGAAATTAGCGCTTTCATCGTAAAATAATTTTAGCGTATCTTTTGCTTAGTAACTTAAGGCAGACTTAACAGTCTGCCTTTTAATTTTGCTCCGAAATTTTAAATCATCTCTTAGATTTTAACACAGCTTTTTTTTTAAGTCAATATTTCAAAGATAAACAATTTCTTTTTAGCGCATATTCACCTTTTAATAAAACTTTACTTAAAATAAATTGACATTATATACATAATAATGTATACTAAATTTATTGTAAAGGGGAGTAGTCTAAATATACCATCGACATTCTCGATTATTTATTAATCCGGTGATATATACCTTTAGGTGACAAGACTTTTACAGCCGGAGTGCTGTGAAGGTCTATATTTTTGTTACGATGTATTTAGTACTACTAACATCTTATAGAAATGAGTGTAAAACAATGAAAAATGTATATCAGTTAATAATCGATGATGTCTATAAAGAGTTTACGACATCAAAAAATGGCTTGAGTACTTCGCAAGTTGAAGACAGTAGAAAAAAACATGGTACTAACACCCTACTTCAAGCTAAAGCTAAATCGATACCGCGTGTTTTCTTTGAGCAATTTTTAGATTTACTCGTGCTCATCCTTATTATAGCAGGTGTCATCTCAATGCTGACAAAAAATTTAGAGAGCACTATTGTAATTTTTGTAGTTATCATAATAAATGCTATATTAGGTACTGTGCAGCATTTCAAAGCACAAAAATCGCTGGATAGCTTAAAAGCTCTATCTACACCATATGCAAAAGTTATACGTAATGGTGAAAAAATAAACATCCCTTCTGCTGAGGTAGTAGTTGGTGATGTTTTAACTCTTGAAGCAGGCGACTTAGTAGTAGCAGATGGGCGCATAACGGAAAATTTCTCGCTACAGGTAAATGAAAGCTCGCTTACTGGTGAATCTCAAGCTATTGTTAAGACTGATGATGCTATAAGTGGCGATAACATTGCATTAGGCGACCGTACAAATATGGTGTTCTCCTCTGGGCTTGTAACATACGGACGTGCTAACATCGTAGTTACTGCAACAGGAATGGGCACAGAGCTTGGTAAAATCGCAGATTTGATGAATCAAACTCAAGCCAAGAAAACTCCACTTCAAGTAAGTCTTGATAATTTTAGCAAGATGCTCTCTATCATTATTATGATAGTATGTTTAGGTGTCTTCTTACTAAGTATATACCGTCAAATGGAAGTGTTAGATGCACTTATGTTTGCAGTAGCGCTTGCAGTAGCAGCTATTCCTGAAGCGCTAAGCTCAATTGTTACAATAGCTCTTGCAATCGGCACATCAAAAATGGCAAAGCAAAATGCTATTATCAAAAATTTGCGAGCAGTTGAAGGTTTAGGCTGTGTATCAATAGTATGTTCTGACAAAACAGGTACACTCACCCAAAACAAAATGACAGTGAGAAAAACCTTTCATTTAAGCGAAGCCAACGAAGAATATTTGCTCAAATGCTCGATATTATGTAATGACTCTTACGTCTCTGACGGAAAATTCATGGGTGACCCTACAGAAACTGCGCTGCTTGAGCATTATATGAAAAACTTCTTTGATACTGACAATTTTTTATCATCGCATAAGCGTTTAGGCGAAATCCCATTTGACTCTGATAGAAAAATGATGAGCACTGTTTACTCAATTAACTCAGAGACTAAAATGATTACTAAAGGTGCTATGGACGTAATCTTAGGTAGATGTACTAGAATTTTAGATGGGAATAAATCCAGAACTATAACTGCTGCGGATATCGAAAATATCAATAAGACTAACCATGATTTTTCAAATAGTGGACTTAGAGTACTGGGATTTGCACATAAAACTATCAAAAGCGCCGATATAACTCTTGAGGACGAAAAAGATTTCACTTTTATCGGACTTATCGCTATGATTGACCCACCAAGGGAAGAATCAAAACAAGCAGTTAGCGACTGTATCACTGCGGGAATTAAACCAATTATGATTACTGGTGACCATAAAATTACAGCTACTGCTATAGCAAAAGAAATCGGTATCTTTAAAGACGGGGATATCGCATTTGAAGGTGTCGAGATAGACAAAATGAGCGACGAAGAGCTCACGAAAATACTTGATAAAGTATCAGTTTATGCAAGGGTATCACCCGAACATAAGATTAGAATTGTAGACTTATGGCAAAAACAAGGACAAATTGTTTCCATGACTGGTGACGGTGTAAACGATGCACCAGCACTTAAAAAAGCCGATATTGGTATCGCAATGGGTATCACCGGAACAGCAGTTTCAAAAGATGCTGCTTCCATGATATTGACTGATGATAATTTTGCTACTATCATAAAATCCATCACAAATGGTAGAAACATTTACAATAATATCAAAAACTCAATAAGGTTTTTGCTTTCAGGTAATATGTCCGCAATATTAGGCGTAGTTTACGCTTCACTTGCTGGTCTTAGCATGCCTTTTGCAGCAGTTCATCTACTGTTTATCAATTTGCTTACAGATAGCCTTCCAGCTATTGCAATAAGCATGGAAAATCCGAAAGCTGACTTATTAAAGGAAAAGCCAAGAAATGCAAAAGAATCTATATTGACAAAAGATTTCCTAATTGATGTCGCTGTTAATGGTACGATTATTGCAATTTTCACAATACTTGCTTTTTACTGGGGACTACAATACGATGCGCATACCGCTAGTACAATTGCTTTTGCAACCCTGTGTTTAGCTAGGTTGTGGCACGGATTTAACTGTCGCTCAAACTCATCCTCAATATTTAAAATTGGTCTTTTAACAAATAAATATAGCCTACTGGCATTTTTTGTCGGAGTAATACTACTAGCAGCTACCCTACTATTCCCACCACTTCAAAATCTATTTGAAGTAATTCCTCTTGCAGGCATCGACTTCGGTGTGATTGCAATTTGCTCAGTAGCACCTACTGTTATCATTCAGATAATGCGTATTATAAAAGATTTAATAAAAAAATAAACTTGGAGGAAAATTATGAGAAGCACTAAAGTAATGCACAAACTTATATTGGATATAGCAATGTCAGACGAGGATATCTTAGCCGTGTATATTAACGGCTCTCGCGCAAATGTTAACGCTCCTGTGGACATTTTTCAAGACTACGACATTGTGTATGTTGTACGCGATACCACAAAGTATATCTTAAACGAAGATTTACCCAAAAAGTTCGGTGAAATCCTTTATATGCAGTGTCCGCCAATGCTCGATTTAAGCATCGATTGTGATGTTAACATTACCGACTCCTACAACTGGCTTTTACAGCTTTCTGATGGAAATAGAGTCGATTTATCGATACTGCAGTTAGACTATGCAAAAGAGCAAATTTTAAAAGATAAAATTTGCATTGTGCTTCTCGATAAAGGTGGATATCTTCCACCTATTCCCCCTTCTAGTGATGAAGACTATCACGTAAAACCATTCACTTATGCTCAGTATAATTTTTGTTGTAATGAGTTTTGGTGGTGCTTGAATAATGTTGGCAAAAGCCTAAAGCGTGGCGAAGTGCTGTACACTGCTGATATGATTAATTTTAATGTACGTACACAGCTTATTCAAATGCTTACATGGTATGCTGGCATATTAAGTGGCTTTAGCAAAAGCATGGGTAAATCCTCTAAATATATAAAAGATTACCTGCCAAGAGAAATGTATGATAAGCTACTGCTCACATATTCTGATTGTGATGTGTCAAACATGTGGGAAAGCGCAGATATTATGTGCAAACTATTTTTTGATGTATCAGAATTAGTAGCAAGAAAAATGGACTACACATTCAACGCAAAGGAAGCCAATGCGTCATATCAATTCTTTTGTGACGTCCGTACTCTTCCTCATAACGCAACCGAAATCTATAAATAAAGACGATTAAATTCGCAGAAATAACGAATGGAGATAGACATGGAAAATTTATGTAATATTTCTGTGGTAAAGGACATCTAAAAGCGACACGGCTTTAATTTTTCTAAATCATTAGGACAAAACTTTCTAATCAATCCCACAGTTTGTCCAAAAATTGCTCAAATGGGCATTGACAATGAAAACTATGGTGTACTAGAAGTAGGCCCTGGCATAGGAGTTTTGACAAACGAACTTGCCAAAAACGCAAAAAAAGTCGTTGCAATCGAAATAGACAAGGCTCTTCCTAAAATATTAAAGGAAACTTTAGGAGACCATGATAATGTAAAAATAATCAGTGGTGATGTCACAAAAATCGATTTGCATAATCTAATTGCTGAAGAATTTGAGGGTATGGATGTATGCGTTTGTGCAAACTTGCCTTATTACATAACCTCCCCTATTATTATGCAGTTTTTAGAATCCAAGCTACCTGTGAAATCGCTCACGGTCATGGTGCAAAAAGAAGCAGCAATTAGACTTTGCGCTAAAGTAGGTACCAGAGAGAGTTCGGCGATAACTTTCGCAGTTAGCTATTATAGCGATCCCGCGCTACTTTTCCACGTTTCACGTGGAAGTTTCATGCCCGCACCAAATGTGGACTCAGCAGTAATTAGGCTTGATGTTAAACCCAAACCCGAAAATGTTATGAATGAAGAGCTTCTCTTTTCTATCGTAAAATCTGCATTTTCACAGCGTCGTAAAACCATGGTAAATCCTCTATCAAAATCATTAGGAATTAGCAAGGCTGTCTTATGCGAGATTTTAGCTTCACTAGAAATTGACGTAAATATCCGCCCTGAAAAGATGACTTTTGAGAATTTTATCGATTTTTCTAATAAGGTCAATGAAATAATTTAACGTGGTGATAATATGAAAAAAGCTGGCATCTATGTACATGTTCCTTTTTGTGAGCAAAAATGTCCATACTGTGATTTTTACTCACTCCCTTTTGATGATACCATTCAAGAAAAATACACTGATGCAATTATAGCATCGATGAACATTTACTGTGATAAAAATATCATTGCGGACACATTATACTTCGGTGGTGGAACACCATCACTATTAAGGAGTGATTTATTAGCCAAAATAATAAATCACTCTAATAATATTTTTGGAGATTTCACAGAGATAACAGTAGAAGCTAATCCTAATAGCACAACTCTAACTTGGCTTGAACAAATAGTTTTTGCTGGTGTCAATAGAATTTCATTTGGGATGCAGTCTGCATGCGAAAATGAGCTAAAAGTATTAAAGCGTAGACATAATTTTGCCGATGTACAACATGCGGTATCTCTCGCAAAGGGATGTGGTATCACTAATATTTCTGTAGACATGATGCTTGGAATTCCACATCAAAGTTTAGAGAGTGTAAACTATACTCTTGACAAAATTAATTCACTTGATATCACGCATGTTTCTGCATACATGCTAAAAATCGAAGAGAATACGCCATTCAACTGCGAGAGCATCTTGGCTACCATTCCCGATGACGATGCTGTCAGTGATATTTACTTGCACGTTTGTGACAAGCTATCTCTAATGGGATTTGAGCAGTACGAAATATCCAATTTTGCAAAAGATGGTTTAGTGAGCAAGCATAATATGAAATATTGGCTGGGAAATGATTATCTTGGATTTGGTTCTTCAGCACATTCATACTATAACAGCGATAGATTTTTCTTCCCAGATGATTTATCAAGCTTTATCGGTGGTGGAAATATCCACCCCATAGCTGACGAAACTGTTAGCATGAGTGCACTTGAGGAATATATTATTTTTCATCTTAGACTTGCTAGTGGGATATCAGTCAATTATCTAAATCAAATTTTCTCTGTTAACGTGGATAATCTTCTGCATAAAGTTTCAGGATATATTGATATGGGATTAATAAAATTTCAAGATAATAATTTGTTTTTTACGCCAAGTGGTTTTTTGCTGTCAAACGAATTAATTTTTAATGTTCTAAATTTTTGTGAAGAAAACTAGTTAACTTGCTAGAAAAATGTGTAAATTTTGTAACGGGAAAAGCCTGTAAATACAATGTTTTTAAAGAAATTATTTCCACATGTGAAAACTTTGTGGACTTCGTTGACACGAAAGCTTTTTCAGTGTAAAATTAATTTAAGCTAATAATTTTTTATAGGTTTTTTCATATAAATCCTTTTTACTTGAACAAGATTTTTTTAATCTTGTTCTCTTTTTTTGTTTATTTATTCATAACATCACTTTTTATTTTACCATCGCTAATTGTAATAATGCGCTCAGCTTTTTTTGCGATTTTTGTATCATGCGTAATAATTATAACAGTTTTTCCCAGTCTATTTAATTTGATTAGAATATTTATTATTTCCTCACTAGATTTTGAATCCAAATTCCCTGTAGGCTCGTCTGCTAAGATGATGGGTGGAGCAGCTGCAATTGCTCTTGCTATTGCTACTCGCTGTTGTTGACCGCCAGACATTTGAGATGGTGTATGATAAATTCTATCACTCAGACCTACTTGTTCTAAAGCATCAAGCGATAACTGTTTACGTAAAGATTTATGGATATAACGGTATGAAAGCTGTAACTCTACATTTTCAAGCGCATTTAGGCTCTGTATTAAGTTGAATCCTTGGAAAATAAAACCAATTTCTTTATTACGTATTTTTGATAAACTGTTGTCATTCAGCCTATTCACATCACATCCATCGAGAAAATAATCACCCTTATCTGCAAAATCCAGACAACCTATAATATTCATTAATGTCGACTTACCCGATCCGGAATCTCCTATTATCGCGACAAACTCCCCCTCTTTAAAGTTTAGGCAAATATCATCAACTGCATGAATATCACTCCCCCCACAAGCATATGTTTTCCTAATTTTTTTAAGTTCAATCAAGTTTTGAGACATATAAAAAACCTCACATTTTAATAGTAATATATTTTTATTATTCGATTTTTCTCAGAAAATATTATTTAGTTGTAATAATTTAACTAAATAATAGCAATTTATTCACTTATTTTAGTTTTTAGTGATAAACTTTAAAAAAACACTTGATTTATTATATGTATTGTTGTATAATAAATAAGCACTAAACAATACATCGCGGGGTGGAGCAGTTCGGTAGCTCGTCGGGCTCATAACCCGAAGGTCGTTGGTTCAAATCCGGCCCCCGCAACCAAATTAAACACCGTATTCGATTGAATACGGTGTTTTTCATTTGTTTAGGGTTTGAATTAGTTGTGTGAATATTATTTATAAATTTGCTTGACTACTTAGCTGACTACTACCAGTGAAAAACGACCTATAAACGCTCCAATTTCAAACCTGTTCTCTTTGTCTATGCGATGCAAATTTTGAGCTTCTCAAAAAAATAAGCCTAACTTTTTCAAGTTAGCTCATTTTTTAATCTATACATTCCCCACTAAATTATCCATCACAATCGCAGCATTCACTTGTGATTGAGTTGTCACATGTGTGTAGGTATCTAACGTAAATCCTGCCGAAAAGTGCCCAAGCATACCAGATACCGTCTTTATGTCCACTCCATTTTGTAGTGCTAACGTTGCGAAACTGTGACGAATTGAGTGGAACGATAGCCGTGGTATGCCTGCTCGGTCAAGCACTCGGTGCAGTTTGTGATAAGTATTTTGTTCTTGCTGATAAACGAAAAAGAGAATACTGCGACAGGATTTATAAAGAAAGTCGTACTTGTAAACTAGTTGGGGCGAAGTTAAAATTTAATCAGTCAGTGGAAGAAGATAAATTTCTGTAAGAGTTTCAAACAATATATAACCGAGTGTATTCAAGATATTACCGAGTCGATGCTTGGGATAGCGACAGGAATACAAACAAAATATCTAATTCTTAATTTAGATAATGGTCTGATTCTGCATCAAAACTAAAGAGGAAATATAAAAAGAAAGAGATTAGTGGTGAGGATTTGATTTCAGGTGTTTTAGAGCAGATTAAAGGACTTTATAAATAGAGAATCAAAAGTTTAAAATACAGTTATACTCTTTAGTTTATGGGTATATCGAATACTGTAAAACCACATAAAAACGACCAAAGTCATAGTTTTTTAGGAGACTTTGGTCGTTTTATTTTTATAATATATTTGATGTTATTATTTTAGAAACAATTTATTTTACATCACTGGAATAAAACATTTTACTCATCAAACCCTAGTCCAGAATAATCAGGTGAAATTTTATCTACTCTCATTCCTCTACC